>DAOOUQ010000008.1:0-121149 GCA_035390825.1 Bacteroidales bacterium
TTAACAAGAAGTTAAAACTTACCTACTACCTACTACCCACTACCTACTACCTACTACCTACTACCTACTACCTACTGCCTGCTACCTACTGCCTGCTACCTACTGCCTGCTACCAACTGCCTGCTTTTTGGTTTTCCGTGCGTCTTAAGTCCTGTGCATTATAACTCAGATTGGCTTTGCTACATATTACCCAATTCATATAATGGAGTAGGAGTTGAAGAATCCTTATGCTCATTTTTATTATTTTAATTGGTTCTATTTAAAAAACAAAAAATATGAATCCTATCATTGATATTATAAATCCATTTTTTTATCTTCAAGGTGATCTTGTTAAAAGAAAGTCAATCGTGATTTTGGGGGAAAGGTGTTTCGGGGATGACAAAAAATTGTTACCGTAAAAGTCAGCTTCAAAGGAAGATGAGTCCAATGAAATATTCGTTGAGGAACAAATTATGAAAGAATAATCTTACTAGAATGACAATTACTTTAGTCTAAATTATCAATATGTTGTTAATTTACCTGTTCCATTTTCGATGAGTTCTGTACCTCAGCAATAAGCTAATAAGCATATTTTTTGTTTACAAAAACAAATATCTGTTTATTTATTGTTAGGCACAATATGTTGAGCTATTTTAAATTACTGTAGATCAAGAAAAAATAGTAAAAATCATTTATAATTAGTTGCAGATAATCCTTTAAGAAATTATTTGATACATGGGACTTGATAGAACCCACTAACCAAAGAAAAATTTATCATGAAACGAGCATGTTTAACAAACACAAACAAGTATGAAAATATTTCATGCGAGTTCCATCCGACCTTAGAAATCAATTATCTTCGGATGAAAAAAAATAACCTTTTTCTTCAAAGAATCCGAATCATTAAAAGGATATTGGTGACTTTAGTATTGGCTTCCTTATTTAATTTTTTGTATTCTCAACCCGATGCCTTTACATGGTTCAATAAGCATTATGGAAGAATTAATCCTATTTCTGATCCAAAAGATCAGAGAGATCAAGGTCCATGTTCGGTTTTTGCATCAGTTGCGGCAGTGGAAGCCATTTCCGCGATATATTTTAATAAAAATGCATCAAACCTATTTTTATCTGAAAGCAGTATTTACAATAGGGGTATTGATTTGTCCTGCATTGGAATTGCGTGTAATGGAGGATCAGATGTACAGACAGCATTAAACTTTATAAAAAACACTGGAGTTATTGATAATGACAGCTATCCATACCCATTAACTGGTAATATATGTAGAAGTGATTGTCAAAATATCTTTAATAATTACAAAACTTTAATAAAAATCCCAAAATGGGATACATTGGTACTTACTAACAGTAATAAATTAAAAAAAGCTATAATGGATTATGGTCCAATTATAGTTACAATGTCAACTAACACCAGTAATCAATTCATTGGATGTGCACTTCATCCTGGAAATGATTGCTCTTTTAATCATACTGTTTTAATTATTGGATGGAGGGAAGACCCTGAATTACAATGGCATATTAAAGATAGTTGGCCCGGAAGCCCATCTATGAATTATGTATCGACAAACAATGTCGATATATTTAATTACCAACCAATCTTTTATCGAGTTAGACCAGTTTATAATTCTATGGAAATCTCCTGTCAGGGAGACTATTGTAATGATGTCTTTGGTAGCAGGTATTTTGAAGACTTTGATAAAGACGGATTTTACAATTGGGGGATGGGACCGAAACCAGCTAATTGCCCGGGAATTAACAAAATGGATGTCGACGATGGGAGGAAATCGATAATTTTTCGTGATGGATATAATATCATGACAGGGCCATATATCTCAGATACAACAAGTTCCAAATATATATGTTCGAATGGAAAGACATTTACATTACAAAACTTCGATCCCCTAGCTCAAAAAGGATTTACTGTAAGCTGGGATTTAACTCCTGCTTATTATTTTTCGAGTTACCATGGTGATACAAAAACTGCTGTTGTAACACCATATTCGTCTTATTATGGTAAGAAATGCAAAATAGAATATAGTCTTCACAAGGGTGATACTCTTGTTACTAAATATAAATTTGACTTTTATATTAATGGCCCCCGGGAAGATCTTGTATCAATCTCTACCCTGGACTCCTATGGAGGATCGCCGACTAAATATGGTGATACATATTACTTGTGTCCAAATACAAATTATACTATCACTTATAATAACTATGACAATGCTTGTCAAACTTCAGATTTTACCTGGGGATTACCCTATGGGTGGTCAAAGAACTGGGATTACAATTATCAGGTCTCAATAAATACAAATGATAATCCATCTGGTTTTCTCAGGATATCAGCAATAGCCTCGTATTGTAATCAAGATATTCAGGTTCTTGAACCGTATTTTGGGGCTGCAGACTGTGGCGATTATTTTATTCTGTATCCAAATCCTGCAGAATCCTTTGTCGTAATAGATGTTTTAAAGGATAAATTTACATCCGAGAAAATATCCTATGATGAAGATTGCACTGTAATTGTACTGGACAAAGCGGGAACAAGTAAAAACAATGTCAAATTCAAAGGATTTCCCTATACATTGGATACAAGCAATTTAAAGGAAGGCCTTTACTTTGTTAATATTCAGCTTAATGGGAAAACATCTACTTTTCCACTGGTGATAAAACCCAGGTAATTTACAGTAAATAATATTTCCTATCCGATTTATTCTCAGGCCGGATAAAAGGGATTCAAAGTTCTATAACAAAATATATTGGAATCAGAAAAATCTTAAAATTTTAAATTTATAAATCTATGTACTGGAAAAATATAATAATTCCATTTGTCATACTGTTTTTAATGTCTATTTTATTCAGTTGTGAAAAAGACAATGGTCATAAGGGTTCACCGGTTGATGGAGATGGTAATGAATATGATACAGTTGTTATTGGTACTCAGACCTGGTTAAAAGAGAATTTAAAAACAACAAAATATCGATTTGGAAATCCTGTCAGGTTAATAACAGATAATACTGAATGGACTACATGGCAACAAGGAGCATATTGCTGGTACGACAATAATCCAGAATATAAAGATATATATGGCGCTCTTTATAATTGGCATGCAGCGCATACACAAGCTTTATGTCCTGATGGATGGCATGTGCCTACAATTGCTGAATGGAACATTCTGATCGATTATTGTGGTGGTGAATATGAGGCTGGATGTAAATTGAAGGAAGCAGGATTACAGCATTGGGCCCCAACTAACAGTGGAACTAATGAAAGTGGTTTTACAGCATTACCTGGTGGATTTAGATACTTTTATGATGGATCATTTCAAATGATTAAATCACTTGGTGGTTTCTGGGCATCAGATATTGAATACTATATCGGTCTAATGGGTTGCTCAGTAAGTCCAGTAGATTGGTATAAACAAGCAGGAATGTCAATACGTTGTTTAAAAGATAAATAAACAATGATGTAATAGGTACTTAAGGGTTTTTAGGATTAAACAAATCAAAGGAATTTTTATAAAGTCTCATAAACAATCTTCTACTGCTCAATTGCTGGTAGAAGTTAAAATTTCATATATTTCGAATCCGAAATTTTCTTTTTATGAAACTCGCATGTAATGTATACACAAACACGTATAAATATAACTGGCGGGTTCCATCATTCCATTAAAATCAAAATTATATTATGATGAAAACACAATACTTATTACTTATGATGCTATTTATGTCAGCAACAATATCATGCACTAAAGACAGCAAAGCCGGACTTGTAATAATCAACGGTAAAATCCTGACAATTGACGAAAACTTTCCTATAGCCGAAGCAGTGGCAATAGACGGCGGGAAAATAATCGCAGTGGGAAGCACAAAAAAGATATCCTCATATATATCTGAAGGTAACACTAAGGTGATCGATGCTAAAGGACGCCTTGTAATCCCCGGATTCAATGATGCCCATGTCCATTTCGGGCCTCTCGATCCCGATTTCATAGAATTGCGCTATATAACCGACCCTTCCGTGATGACTCAAAAAGTGGCTGCACAGGTTGCCTTATCGAAACCCGGAGAGCTGATCAGGGGCGGGCACTGGGTACATGAGCTTTTCACCGACAAAAAATGGCCGGCGAAGGAGCTTATAGACAAGGTTTCGCCCGATAATCCTGTTATACTCGACCGTGCCGACGGACATTCCACGCTCGTGAACAGCTATGTCCTGAGGATGTCGGGGATCACTAAGGATACAAAAGCCCCGTTCGGGGGTGAGATCCAGAAGGACCCTGTTACAGGCGAGCCGACAGGTATACTCAAGGATGCTGCCATGGATCTTATCAGAACAGGCAATTCGAAAGTCAGCAGAAGCGTGGTTGAAGAAAATGAAAGAAGATGGCAGGGATACCTGCTTGCAATGAAAGAGGCGCGGGAACTTGGAGTTACCAGTCTTCAGAATGCCGGAGCAGCAGATTTTCAGGCTTATGAAAAGCTGCAGAAGGAAGGAATGCTCACTTCTAGGATCGATATCGGAGAACCGCTTACTGCCGATACTGCAATACTGCTTAAATACAGGGAAACGGAAAAGAAATATCCAAAAACCGGCGACTGGATAAGATTCGGATACCTAAAAGCATTTGCCGACGGATCGATAGGTTCATCGACGGCTCTTATGTTCGAACCATATTCCGATAATCCCTCGACTTCAGGATTAGCAATGTGGCCTTATGAAGAGCTTGAGAAGATGATTGTGACGGCAGATAAAATGGGATTCCAGATCGGTGTCCATGCCATTGGCGACAAGGCAAATAACTGGGTGCTTAACGCCTATGAGAAAGCCATAAGGTCAAACGGCAAACGAAACAGCAGACACCGAATTGAACATTCACAGACTGTTAGTCTTACGGATATCCCGCGTTTCGCGCAGCTTGGCGTTATTCCTTCCATGCAACCCACACATTGTATTTCGGATAAGCTGTTTTATGAGAAAAGAGTCGGGTACGAAAGATGCAAAGGCACATATGCCTGGAGAAGCTTTATTGATTCAGGAGCAACACTCGCCTTCGGGACCGACTACCAGGTTGAGCCGCTCAATCCGATGGAAGGCCTGTATGCGGCAGTTACGAGAAAAGACAGGCTCGGGGAGGAAGGTGAAGGCTGGTTCCCGGAACAAAGGCTGTCGATGGAAGAAGCAATTAAATACTATACCCTTGGCTCAGCCTATGCCCAGTTCATGGACGACAGGAAGGGAATGATAAAGCCAGGATACCTGGCCGATATAGTCATCACCGACAGGGATCTGCTAACAATACCTGAAGACCAGATTATGAAGACTAAAGTAGATTACACAATCGCGGGGGGCAAAATAGTCTTTTCAAGAGAGGAATAGGTCTGATGGTCTACTGGTATAATGAGTGGCAGGGGCAAAAGGAAGTTGGCAAACAAGAAAACACCACCAATCAGCAACCTGCAACCAGAAGACTTTTCTTCTACCTGCTTAGCTTATAAAGTATGCTCAGGGCTTCTTCCCTGTTGCTTCCGCAGAATTCAGGCTCAGGCTGAAAGCCGGAGCAGACTTTTGGCCGGTCCGGTGAACCAAATATGGCACATCTGGCATCATCAGTAAGATGTATACACCTGACTCCTGCCGGTTTGCCCTCAGGCATGCCGGGTAGGGGTGTTGATATTGATGCTGCAATGCAGCATGCACCGCATCCTGGCCTGCATTCCATATGTTATTTTTTTAACAATATACAATATTATCATGAATCGTAAATTCCGGGATGGAGTTATTTGAATTTTGGGGCTCGCATCCTTCCCCCTTTGGGGGAAGGCCGGGAAGAGGGTAATATTCATATTACCAAGGCATTACTTTGTTTTTCGGGTTATGTTTATACCCCCTTTCCCGTTTCCCCCAAGGGGCTTTCCCGTTTCCCCCAAGGGGGAAGAGCCTGGTACCGAGTCCTTTTCCCAGCGACTATTTGGTAAATCTGTATATTTTTTAGACAGCAAGCTGTCTCTTTTCTACACACTGAATTATCATGATATTAATGTATATAATTGTATAACTGATACTTATCATCAATGGCACGACATTTGGTCATTGAACATAAATATTATTAGAAAAATGAACAGGATAAGAAATCTGGTGATATTGCTGCTTATAACAGGATTTGCGGAATCATCTGCCCAGGAGTTAAAGAAATGGACGTTGCAGGATTGCATCAACTACGCTGTTGAGAACAACCTTGGACTGCAGAGGCAAATGCTTCAGACAGAATCGGCTCAGACCGATCTTATCAAATCGAGGATGGATATGCTGCCCTCGCTCAATATCGGATCAAATGCGCAGATGGGCTTCGGAAGGTCGATCGACCCGGTGACAAACCTCATTACCTTTGAACAGAACATAAGTAACTCATATTCAATAAACACGGCATTCAAATTATTCACTGGTTTTGCGGCACTGAATACCAAGTCGGCAAGCAGGTTTATGTTCAGAGCCGGGATTGAAACCGAGAAAGTATACAGGAACACTCTGGTTGTAAATATCCTCGGGGCCTATTATCAGGTTCTTTATGCAAAGGGTCTTGAAGAAGCAGCAAACCAGCAGGCAGAACAGTCGGCCAGACAACTTTTCAGGATACAGAAGCTTGTTGAAACAGGCAGGGAAGCGCTCTCAAAACAGTTTGAAATGGAAAGCAGGGCATCAGAAGACAGGCTCTCCCTTACAATCGCACGCAACACTTCAAACCAGGCTCTTACAACATTAAGACAGATGCTTCAGCTTGGACCGGATCCCGGTTTTGAAGTACTTATGCCCGATCTTGACAAAATACTTATCGCCGATGACGAGTTCCTTGTCGACAGTGTTTATGCCATTGCATCTGAGGCCCTTCCCAGGTTAAAAGCCATAAATTACGAACTGATGGCAGCCAAAAGGCAGGTGGCAGCGGCAAAGGGCAGCATTTCGCCAAGGCTTACAGGCGGAGGGGCAGTTTATACCGGTTTTTACAAGATCACAAGCAAGGATGCTCCAGCACAGGATCCTTTCACCACCCAGCTTAAGAACAACAACAGCCAGGCCATTTATCTCAGTCTTGATATCCCCCTTTTCAACAACTATACTGTCGGAAGAAACATAAGGCTTGCTAAACTTCGCAAAACGGATGCAGAGCTAAGGCTGGAGCAGGAAAAGAACAACCTTTATTCGGATATTGAAAATGCATGCCTGAACTACAACCGAGGCAAAAGTGAATTTGCTGCTGCAGCCGCGAACCTTGAGTTCAACAGAAAATCGTTCGATGCCATGGAAAAGAAATTTGAGGCCGGACTGATTGATGTCACAGACTATTCCGCCGCAAGAACAACCCTTTTCAGGGCAGAAACGGAAGCCTTACGGACAAAGCTTCAGCTCCTGATAAGAAAGCTGACAATAGAATTCTATACAACAGGAGATTACGAAAATCTTATTAATAACTAAATAAACGTCAACTGCAATGGATACTCCCCTGGAAAAAATGGATAAAGTGCTGCCAAAGAAGAAAGGTCTTCAGAAGAAACACATTGGCTATATAGTTTTTGGTATTATAATTCTTGTACTTTTTTATATGGCATTTTTCTCCGACCGCACTTCAACCTATAAGGTCGAGAAAGACAAACTGATAATTGAAACAGTCACGGAAGGCCAGTTCAACGATTACATAACTGTTCCGGGAACCGTTGAGCCAATAAGCACCATTTTCCTTGATGCTCAGGAAGGCGGCCGTGTTGAAGAGATACTTATTGAAGAGGGAGCCATGGTAAAAAAGGGCGATATCATTCTCCGGCTCAGCAACCCCGACCTTTATCTAAATATCCTCGACAGCGAAGCCCAGCTCGCCGAAAAAGAGAACTTCCTGAGAAACACACAGGTTACTATGGAACAGGAAAGGATCTCAATAAAGCGTGAACTTATCAGCCTGAAATACGACATAGAAAGGAAAAAAAGAAATTTCGAACAGAACGCACGTCTTATCAAAGACAACCTCATTTCACAGGAGGAATTTCTGAGATCGAAGGAGGATCTCGACATGGCTATCCAGTCGAGAGATCTTTTTATTGAGAGGCAGAAACAGGATTCTGTCTTCAGGTCGGTTCAGGTCGAGACGCTTAAAGCTAACCTCGACAACATGAGGAAGAACCTGGCACTGGTACGTCAGAGAGTGGAGAACCTGAACGTGAGAGCCACTGTTGACGGTCAGCTCGGCCTTCTGGTTCCCGAGATCGGGCAGTCGATATCCAGGGGTGCCAATATGGGCCAGATAAACGTCCTCACATCCTACAAGGTTACAGCGCAGATTGATGAGCATTATATCGACAGGGTAAGGACACAGCTCACCGCAACGCTCGACAGGCAGGGCAAAGAGTATGACCTTGAGGTTAAAAGAGTTTATCCGGAAGTCCGCAACGGAACCTTTGAAATAGACATGGTGTTTGCCGACAGCATGCCTGATAATATAAGAACAGGCCAGACTTACTATACAAGTCTTCAGCTTGGGCAGCCCAAAGTATCAGTGTTGGTGCCGATAGGCGGCTTCTTCCAGGAAACAGGCGGACAGTGGATATTCGTCCTTGATCCTTCAGAATCATTCGCAACAAAACGGGCAATATCCCTTGGAAGAAAGAATCCCAAATACTATGAAGTTCTTGAAGGGCTTACTCCCGGAGAAAAGGTTATAATATCAGGATATGAAACTTTCGGGAAAAATGAAAAACTTGTATTTAAAAAGTCGAAATAAATAACAACTTTTAATAATCAGGCCATGATCAAAACCAACAATTTAACAAAGATCTTCAGAACAGAAGAAGTTGAAACCACCGCTCTGAATAAAATCAACCTTGAGGTGAAAGAGGGCGAGTACGTTGCAGTGATGGGGCCATCAGGATGCGGAAAATCGACCCTTCTGAATATCCTCGGGTTGCTCGACAATCCCACATCAGGCAGCTATCTCTTCAACGGGACAGAAGTCGCCAACCTGAGAGAACGCGACAGAACCGTCTTCAGGAAAGGCAACATTGGTTTCGTATTCCAGAGTTTCAATCTTATTGACGAACTCAATGTGTTCGAAAATGTCGAGCTTCCTCTGATCTATCTGAAGATGAAGACCGGTGAAAGGAAAAAGAAAGTCGAAGAAGCCCTTGAAAGGATGAAGATCACGCACCGGGCAAAACACTTCCCGCAACAGCTTTCAGGAGGGCAGCAGCAAAGGGTGGCAATTGCAAGGGCCGTCGTGGCCAACCCCCGGCTTATTCTTGCCGATGAACCAACGGGAAACCTCGATTCAAAAAACGGTATTGAGGTGATCAACCTGCTTTCTGATCTTAACAGGGAAGGTACAACCATTATCATGGTTACCCACTCCGAAAGGGATGCCGGTTATGCACACAGGGTTGTTAACCTCTTCGACGGACAAATCGTATAATAAGAGGCTGTACTAAAAGCAGATATTTCTTTTGATAAACTCTTTGATATCTTTGAGCTGACCTTTGTGATCCTTTGTGGTTCAGTGTTTCATATTTGACCACCAATCCGCACAAAGGCAAGCTCTATGGTACACAAATCACTTTTGATACAGCTTTTATTTCCTTATATATTATGTCTCCTCATTTTATTGTATAGGGTCTGGCGTGTTATACCCAGCTTCGATGCCGTAACGCTTATGTTATTCCCGTTACGCCGCAGACAGTCAAGAATATATTTCGCCTCCATCTCAGCAAGGGTAAGCTCATGGTGATGGAGGCTTTTTGATGCCACAGGCCTGAATTCAAAATCTGAAGGAAGCAAAACGGCAGAGTCGCTCATAATAACTGCTTTTTCGATTGCATGCTGAAGCTCCCTCACGTTCCCGGGCCAGGTATGGTTCGAAAGCTTTTCCATGGCATGAGTGTTTAACCTCATCGGATCCCTGTTATATTTTTCACAATAGGCCTTCAGAAAATAATTTGCAAGTATGGGGATATCATCAACCCTGTCGCGCAACGGCGGTACTTCGATAACTATTGTATTGATCCTGTAAAGAAGATCTTCCCTGAATTTCCCTTCAAGAACCATGCGGTTAAGGTCCCTGTTCGTCGCACTGATAAGACGGATATCGACAGGAATTTTACTGTTTGAACCGATACGTGAGATCTCCCTGCTCTGCAATACGCTCAGCAGTTTCGACTGCAAATGAAGTGGCAGATTGCCGATCTCGTCTAAAAAAAGTGTCCCTCCCGATGCCAGTTCAAATTTTCCCTTACGGTCTTCCCGGGCATCAGTAAAAGCACCTTTGACATGCCCGAACAGTTCACTTTCAAATAATGTCTCCGGAACAGATCCCATATCTACACTTATCATCAGCTCCCCTGCCCTTCCCGATCTTTTATGTATTTCAGCTGCCAGAAGTTCTTTCCCGGTCCCGTTCTCACCGGTAATTAAAATATTGGCATCTGTGGCCGCAACTTTCTGGACAATGTTTAGTACATTGATCATCGTGGGTGACGGGCCATGAACCAGTTTCTGAAGTTCTTTTGCCATACGCTGCAGATTCAATCCTGAAAAATAATGCTTTTTTGTCTAATTTTTTGACACAAGCCCATTTTTGTTTTTTTTGCAACATTCGGTAACTCCCGACGTCTTTATACAAAAAGGTTAAGATGACAGTCAAACTTTATCCAAACGAAGTAGTTCTGAAAGCCGGAGATACAAGCCAGGTAATAGACAACACAACCGTTGACGGCAAGCTTATAGTCACCAACCAACGGATATATTTCAGACCCATGTCGGAAGAATCTGACAGGTTCAATCTTGAAATCCTGTTCGAAAATATACTTGAAGTCATCTTTTACAGCAGGGGATTTTTCATGACCAAGGGACTGAATATTGTTACCAGGGACGGAAAGAGTTACATGTTCCCTCTGAAAAAACGGGACGAGATAGGACAGCTTATAAATAAGATGTACTAACCCCCTTTTTTTCACTTTGATTCGTCGGAATTATAAAAAAGGCATATTGCATCCGGTGCTTGACCGCAAAAGTCACAAAGTCATGCGCAAGTAAGCCCGAGAATCTTATCATTGCAAAGCAAACTGATCAGAACAGACAATGTTTTGGAAATCAGTATTACATGTAGTCGTTTTTATTCGTATTTAAGTGATTGAGCCGGATTTACCGCTGCTGCCTTCAGAATCCTGTAGCTTATTGTTATCGTTGCCACCATTAGTGCAATTCCAAGCCCGGCAAGAAAACTGAATGCTCCCGGATCGATCCTGAAATAGAAATTCTCGAGCCATTTTTTGGCTATAAAATATATCAGTGGCCACGCTATCAATGCAGAGATTGTAACCAGAACAAGTATTTCCCTCGATATTACATAGTATATTCCTGAGACTGACGATCCCATGGCCTTTCTGACTCCTATCTCCTTGGTGCGCTGTTCAACGGTAAAGGAAGTAAGACCAAATAATCCAAGTGCTGCGATAAATATTGCAAGAACCGAGAATATAACTGCAAGCTGCGCATTCTGCTTCTCCTGCAGATACATCTGCTCAAAATCCTGATCAACAAAATAATACTGAAGCGGATTATTTGACGTAAATTGTTTCCACCTTTTTTCTATTTCGCTGATTGTCTGCTGGTAATTTTGGGCAGAAAGCTTAACCGTTACATAACCCCAGTTGAACCGTTCTGTCTTGTAAACAAAAATATATGGCTGGATCGGATTTCTTAATGATTCAAAGTTGAAGTTTTTTACAATACCAATTACCTGTAAATACTGGTATTTTCCTGAATCAAGCGGCAGGAGGAATCTTGTATTGGAAATGTCTGTTATATTGAAATTCTTTGCGGCAGTCTCGTTGATTATACAGGCATCCCTGTCGGAAGTAAATGAACGGTCAAATTTACGGCCTGAAACCAGTTCCATCCGGTAAGTGTCAAGGTAGTCGGGATCGACCCAGTTGGTTTGCAGCAGGAATGATTCGTCCTTTCTTCCTTCAATGCCGTAGCCATTAAGGTTATTGTTTCTTCCAGGGACGGCAGTCGAACTTGCAATATTAATTACTCCGGGAATCTCCAATACAGACTCCTTGAAAGCTTCAACACGGTTATGAAGGGAGTGCGCCATGTTTATTACCACAAGCTGTTCCTTGTCAAAACCGACATCCTTATTGAGCATAAAGAATATCTGCCTGTACATTACGAGCGTTCCGGTAATAAGCAATATTGATATTGCAAACTGAAATACAACCAGGATTCTCCTTATATTACCATTACGCATGCTTCCTTTGGCACTGCCTTTTAAAACTTCGACCGGATTGAATGAAGAAAGAAAAAATGCCGGATAACTGCCTGCAAAAATCCCTACAACAAGAGTAAAGAGCAGAAGAACCGGAATTTTAAACCAGTTGTCGGTAAGTCTGAGGTTAAGGTTTGCACCAAGAAGATTGTTGAAATAGGGAAGTGCAACCCAAATCAGTATGAGTGCTATTATTAACGAAATAAATGCAAGAATGCACGACTCGGCAATAAACTGTGAGATGAGCATCCCCCTTGTTGATCCTGCCACTTTCTTAACGCCTACTTCCCTTGACCTCCTGGTTGCCTGGGCGGTTGCAAGGTTCATGAAATTAATTGCCGCGATAATAATTATCAGTAAAGAAATGCTTCCAAAGATCCACAGGTATTTAGGGTCGCTTGCCGGACTGAATTCCTGCTGAATTGAGGGATCGAGATGGATATCCTTCAGATTCTGAAGAAAATACCCGTACTGGTTGCCCTGAGCCATGAAATCGTCGATTGAAATACCCATAAACCGCTGTATTTCAGGACCAACATATTTTTCAAGCATAACCGGGATCTTGGCATCCACGGTTTCAGAGCTTGTATTTGGTTTTAACAGGAGATAGGTGCTGTAAGAGTTGCTTAACCAAACCGGGTTCTTCGAGCCCGGGTTTGTCATGAACGATGTAAGGATGCTTGCTTCAAAATGACAATTACCTGGTACGTCTGCCATTACACCCGACACAATATACCGGGCTGTGTCATCTCCTATCTTAATTGCTTTGTCGACAGGGTTCTCGTTTCCAAAAATCTTTTTTGCAGTAGATTCCGACAGTACTGCCCTTCGCGGAGCATTAAGGACATTTTTCGGGTCTCCTTTAAGTAAAGGGATCGAAAAGAAGTTAAAGAAAGCTGAATCCGATTCAAGTATGTGATCATCAGTGAAAGAAAGGTCATTGTATTCAACCACTGTAGGGCCCCGGCCTGAAAGCCTGAGACAGTCCTCAACTTCGGGGAACTCTCTTACCATTGTGGGCCCGATTGGAGCACAGGTATAGGCCCCAAGAATTTCCTGTCCTCCGATTTTCCCGTTAAGCACAAGCCTGTAGATTCTGTCTTTCTTAACGTTAAACCTGTCGTAGCTTGCCTCGTTTATGACATAAATTGCGATCAGCAGGCTGCATGCGATGCCAACCGACAGGCCTAATATATTAATCATCAGATAAGATCTTTGCCGTTTCAACGATCGCAGGCTGTAAGTAATCAGATTTCGAAGCATATAAGTAAAATTAAGTTTTAAGGTAAAATGCCTTTTGTAAGGTTAGCTAGTGCAACTGAATTTTTTATAAAGACGGTTCCATCCCCAAAGTGTTGCACCTTTAAAAAAACAGTCTTTTACAGTAAGAGAACAGAAGTGACCAGGATGGACTCTTAATGTTAATGTACTGTTAATTAATTAACAATCTTTGATTTATGATGTAAAAGGCTTTAGATTTATGTTATTAAACGGATAATTTCAAAAATCGGGGATGAGATTCTTCGCTTAACTTCATTGCGCTCAGAATCTCATCCTTTTAACCGGACACTGTTGACAGCTTTATCTTAAATCGATAACACACTTGCAATCATGTTCAAAAACCTGCTTAAAACTACATTGAGGCATATCCGCAAACATGCCGGATACAGCCTTTTAAATATCCTCGGGCTGACGCTTGGGATTTCAAGCGCTCTGTTCCTTGTTATCTATGTATCCGATGAATTAAGTTACGACCGTTATCATGAAAAAGGTGACCGAATTTACAGGGTTTCATCAAAGATAACCGAAACTGACGACCAGTTTACATGGATAGTGGCCCAGATACCTTTTGGTCCACAGGCAGCGTAGGACTACCCCGAGATCGAGTCGTTCACGCGTTTCATAAATATGCCAATTGGTGATAGTTCTTTTGCCAAAATTCAACCTCCTTGCCGGAAAATCATTTAGTCCCGGCATCCTGTACAGCCCTGTGGTGTTGATTTCAATACCTGGTATCGTGATAAAAACAGGCATCTTCTGCGGCAGCTATCCTGCCCTCTTCCTTTCAAGGTTCAGTCCCGCAACAGTACTGAAAGGTAATATCACACATGGATCCGCCGGGAGTTTATTCCGC
The DNA here is from genome assembly GCA_035390825.1 of Bacteroidales bacterium. Taxonomy (GTDB): domain Bacteria; phylum Bacteroidota; class Bacteroidia; order Bacteroidales; family VadinHA17; genus LD21. Next base: position 14,436 of record DAOOUQ010000008.1, read on the forward strand.
AAAATACTTGTAGTCATCCAGTTCTCGATCTCCGTGGCAATGATAGTCTGCACACTGGTTGTATTCAGACAGTTGAATTACTTCAGGAACAAGGATCAGGGGTTTGATCAGAAAAATGTTCTGAGTCTGCAGCTTAACGACAGGACTATGACAAGGAAATACCCACTGCTGAAACAGATGCTCCTTGAAAATCAGGATATCAAACATGTGACCTCAACAAATACGCCAATGGGTGAGGGCTCGGGACAACTGGTCTTCAATGTTGAAACCGATCAGGGCATGTCGCAAAGGGGAATCAATTTTTCAGTTGTCGACCATGATTATGTTGAAACACTAGGCATCATGATTGTTCAGGGCCTTGATTTCAGGCAGGATATGCCTTCAGATACCCTTAACGGAGTACTGGTCAATGAGACCTTTGTGAAAAGAATGGGATGGAGTGATCCCATTGGCAGGAAGATCGAGGCAGGTGATGAAAACACGCTGCGGGCAAGGGTTGCAGGAGTAATTGCTGATTATCACCAGACCGGAATGTATAACGAGATTGAATCGCTGCTCCCCGCCTATAGGGAATTCAATAATATATTGAACATAAAACTGAGCGGCAGAAACACAGAACAGACTATTGCATACATTGAATCTAAATGGAAGGAAGTTTTTCCCGATCAGCCGTTTACATACACATATCTTTCAGAAAGGTTTAACCTGCAGTTTGAGTCTGATGAAAAAAGAGTGCTGATCTTTACAATGTTTACAATTCTTGCAATACTTATCGCATGTCTTGGTCTGTTCGGACTTGCCTCCTATATGGTGGAGCAAAGGACAAAAGAGATTGGCATCAGAAAGGTATACGGCGCAAGCGAAAGTGTTGTCATAACGCTTATATCAAGAGAGTTCCTCATTCTTGTAGCAGTTTCAATCATCATTGCCGTTCCTGCTGCATATCTGATAATCTCAGACTGGCTCGAGAATTATGTTTACAGGACATCCGTCAGTGTTCCTCTTCTTTTGCTTGCGGCAGGACTTACACTGGCCATCACCTTCATTACAGTCAGTTATAAGGCATACCAGGCTTCGGCAATGAATCCGGCAAACGCAATAAGAATTGAATGATTGCATCGGAATATTTATTACTGCATCTCTGACTGCCATTTTTTTCGGGTGGTTATGGATAAGCTGGCAGAGCCTGTCAGGGCGGCTGATTCCAACCCTGCAATGCCCTCAGAATAATATACACGGATAAGCTGGCAGAGCCTGTCAGGGCGGCTGATTCCAACCCTGCAATGCCCTCAGAATAATATACACGGAGCTATATTAAAATCCTTTGTTCATCTTTGTGTTACCCATGCTTTGCCTTTGTGTCTAATTATAAGTTACTGAACCACAAAGGATCACAAAGTGTGCACGAAGAGCCCAAAGAATTAAAGATCTAAAAAATAAACTTTCAGCAAAGCCTCTTTTTATTAATTTTGGGCAAACTGACGTTTATGAGGATTGATATCTTGACTGTATTGCCCGAACTTCTGGTAAGCCCTTTGAATTATTCAATAGTCAGACGCGCCCGTGACAAAGGGCTGGTTGAAATAAACATTGTCAATCTCCATGACTTTGCAAAGGACAAATACAAAAGTGTCGATGACTATGCTTTTGGCGGCGGTGCCGGAATGGTGATGATGATAGAACCTGTTTACAAGGCTCTCGAGAAGCTGAAGAGTGAAAGAAAATATGATGAGATAATTTATACATCACCTGACGGGGAAAAGTTCAGCCAGAAACTGGCAAATGAGCTTTCGCTGAGGGAGAACCTGATAATTCTGGCAGGTCATTACAAGGGGGTTGACCAGAGGATACGGGAAAACCTGATAACCATGGAGATATCAATCGGCGATTATGTGCTTTCGGGAGGAGAGATCCCCGCCGCAGTCATTACCGATGCCATAGTCAGGCTTATCCCCGGCGCCATGTCGGATGAACAGTCTGCCCTTTCAGACTCATTTCAGGACGACCTTCTGGCCCCGCCTGTCTACACGCGTCCGGCCGATTTTATGGGATGGAAAGTTCCGGATATACTGTTGTCGGGGCACGCCGCAGAAATAGACAAATGGAGGCATGAACAGTCGGTCGAAAGAACGCGGAAGCTCAGACCGGACCTTTTTAAGGAATGATGAAAAGGAGTTGGCAAAAAGTGGTTGCCGGTGCAAAAAAAGACGTGAGAAGTTAGACTTGAGGAGCCCCGCCTGCACGAGGCTCCGAGCCGGGTATCAGACATAATGAATCCGATATGGTTGCAATGTTTTGGAAATGACAAAAAGCTTTTGTAAAATTGTAGCTCATTTTTTCGTTTTTTACTAACTATTTAATTTTCAATAAAATGAATGCACAGGATTATATTGCACGTGAAGACCGGTATGGTGCACATAATTACCATCCACTTCCGGTAGTACTTGAAAGAGGTGAAGGTCCGTTTGTATGGGATGTTGAGGGCAAGAGGTATTTCGACTTTCTTTCGGCTTATTCAGCTGTAAACCAGGGTCATTGCCATCCAAGGATCGTTAAGGCTCTGATTGATCAGGCTCAGAAGCTTACTCTTACATCAAGGGCTTTTTATAATTCTGTTCTTGGTGAATATGAAGAGTATGTAACGAAATATTTCGGATACGACAAGGTATTGCCGATGAACTCGGGAGCCGAGGGTGATGAGACAGCTCTTAAACTTTGCCGCAAATGGGCGTACAAGAAAAAGGGGATCAAGGAAAACAATGCCAAAATCATCTGCTGTGAAGGAAATTTCCATGGAAGGACGATCACAATAATATCGATGTCGACAGATCCCGACGCACGTAACCATTATGGCCCGTTCACCCCGGGATTTATCACCGTACCTTACAATGACCTGGCAGCTCTTGAAAATGCCCTTCAGGATCCGGATGTTGCAGGTTTTCTTGTTGAACCGATCCAGGGAGAAGCCGGAGTCTATGTTCCAGACGAAGGATATCTGAAAAAAGCTTATGACCTCTGCAAAAAGAACAATGTTCTGTTCATTGCCGATGAGGTTCAAACGGGCATAGCACGTACGGGGAAGCTCCTTGCATGCGATCATGAAGGGGTCCGGCCTGATATCCTTATACTGGGCAAGGCATTGTCGGGCGGTATTCTGCCGGTGTCAGCGGTTCTGGCCGATGACGACATTATGCTCACTATCAAGCCCGGCGAACACGGGTCGACATTCGGAGGCAATCCTCTGGCCTGTAAAGTGGCAATTGAGTCACTGAAAGTGATAAAGGATGAAAAGCTTGCCGAAAATGCTGCCTGTCTCGGGGAAATCTTCAGAAACGAACTTAAAAGCTTCAAGTCGGAGATGATAGAGCTTGTTAGGGGAAAAGGACTTCTCAATGCAGTTGTAGTCAGGCCAAAGAACGGTAAAACAGCTTGGGATGTATGCCTTGCCATGAAAGATCTTGGTCTTATAGCCAAACCGACACATGAACATATCATCCGGTTTGCACCTCCCCTTGTCATTACCGAACCACAGCTGCGCGAAGCGATAGAATTGATCAAAAAGGCATTTAAACTTTTTGAATAGCAGATTGTTAATGTATTAACAAAACTTGTCTCCGGGAGGGGAAAAAGGTATTATTCATATAACCAACCATATAAGAATGAGATTAGCATTGCCCGTTATTCTCCTGGCAGTATATGTTCCCCTTTCATGTACCGGACAGGTTACAAGGGAAATTGCGCCGGATGAGTTAAAAGATCATGTTAAATATCTTTCATCCGACTCCCTTAAAGGAAGGATGACAGGAACCAGGGGCGACAGCCTGGCAGCGGTTTATATAAGGGAGCAATTCAAAAAAGCTGGTCTTGAATATCTTACCGGCGACGGGTTCCAGAAATACTCTGTCACTGATAAGGTGGTTTCAGGAGACAGGAATTATCTGTCATTTGATAATCAGACTTTCAAACCTTCTGAGGATTTTATGCCGCTTTCCTTCAGCGGAAACTCATCGCTTGAAGCTCCTGTCGTATTTGCCGGCTATGGATTCACTATAGACAACGATTCAATTAAATGGAACGATTATGGAAATTCAGTTGTTAAAGGCAAATGGGTGCTTGTTCTCAGGGGAGACCCGGAACCGGAAAAATCTTTAAGTGGATTTATTCCCTTCAACAGCGATCGCGACAAGGCAATGACAGCCAAAGACATGGGAGCCTCCGGTGTCTTGCTGGTTTCAGGCCCTGCCAACGATGCCGAAGACACTTTCGATCCGCTTGCACAGGGAGATTATTCAGTTGAGATCCCGGTACTTAGGATAAAACGCAATGTGGCCAATTCCATTCTTAATAAAACAAACAATACAATCGAGGCTCTTGAAAAGAAGATAAATACAACAAAAAAAACCGTAACTTTTGACGCAAAGACAATAGTAAAGGCCGGATCTGAAGTAATCAGGCAGGCTTCAATCACAAGAAACGTTGTCATGTTCCTTCCCGGTGAAGATGAATCATTAAAAAAAGAATACGTGTTAATAGGTGCACATTTCGACCATCTTGGAATGGGAGGATCATCAAGCAGGGCCGGAGACACCGTTGCCGTCCATCCCGGCGCGGATGACAACGCATCGGGTATAAGCGGAATGATCGAACTGGCTGAAAGGTTTGCTCTCACTCCAGGCAGCCATAAACGAAGTATGGTTTTCATTGCATTTTCAGGGGAGGAATCAGGCCTTCTCGGATCAAAGTATTTTGCCGATAATCCGCTTATTGATCTCACAAATGTCAACGCGATGATCAATCTCGACATGGTTGGAAGGCTTCGTGATTCAAGCACTCTGCAAATAGGCGGAATTGGCACTGCCGAGGGATTAAAGGCCCTGGTCAGTTCACATGCAGATACAAATCTGTTCAGTCTCTCATTCTCGGAGGAAGGTTATGGTCCGTCGGACCATTCATCATTCTATGGCAAGAACATCCCTGTTCTTTTCTTTTCCACAGGTGCCCATCTCGATTATCATACACCTGGCGATACCTGGGACAAGATTAACTATGAAGGCATGAAAGAAATTTCTGATCTTGTTTTCAAAATAACAGAAGAGCTTGCCAACACCCCTGAGAGGTTGAAATTCAGGGAATCAGGACCCAGGGTCGAAATAAACAGGGCCATGCGAAGAAGGGGGGTAACACTTGGCATCATGCCTGATTTTGCAGGGAATGTCAAAAACGGTTTACGGGCCGACCTGGTCACCCCCGGAAAACCTGCCGCCCTTGGAGGAATGAAAAAAGGAGATATAATCACATCAATTAACGGAAAGACTATCAACAACATACAAGACTATATGTACAGAATGGGCCAGCTTAAGCATGGGGAAACCATAAGTGTGGAGGTCATAAGGAACGGGAAAAAAGAGGTTCTTCTGATACAATTGTAAGGTTTATGCGTCTAATACTGAAAACTAACCCCCATGAGAAATTTCTTAACGTGGTTTTCTGCCTTCATAATAACAATTGCAGCAGCATATTATCAGCGGAAGACAGGACCGACCTATCCGAAAAGCTGCATAATTGAAGTGAATGATTCTGCCCGTGAAGTGAATCTTGTCAGAAGCCTGGGCCTGGATGAACGGCCGGAGGTGAGGCTGCGGACCGACGACACGACCATGAAGGCAACACTATATTACAAGAGGTACAAAACGACCGACGATTATCAGGCATCAGAGTTCACTTATAGAACTTACCCTGTAAAATCGTTCATAATGAACAGGATTTTCAATATCACCGAAGAAAAAGGCTTTTATGCGGAAGTTCCCCGTCAGCCTCCTGCCGGTAAAATTCAGTACTATTTCGAAATAACCGATTCAAAGGGCACCACAACATACCTTAAGGAAAATCCGGTGGTTATCCGTTTCAAGGGTGCCGTTCCTGCGTCGATCCTTTCACCCCATATTATATTAATGTTCCTTGCCATGCTTTTCTCAACGCTTGCCGGACTTATGAGTGTTTTCAGGCATCCGAAGTTCAGAAAATATTCTTTATGGACACTGGCAACCCTGTTTCTGGGTGGAATGATCCTTGGCCCGCTTGTGCAGAAATATGCATTCGGTGAATTTTGGACAGGAGTTCCCTTCGGCTGGGACCTTACTGACAATAAAACTCTTATTGCATTTGTTTTCTGGATCATAGCTGTAATTATGAACAGAAAAAAAGAGCGTCCCGCGTATGTGATTCTTGCATCTGTTGTATTGCTTCTGGTCTTCTCTATTCCTCACAGTGTCTTTGGTTCGGAACTTGATTATGTGTCGGGAGAGGTGACTCAGGGCTTAATCTTCATTTTTTCATTCAGAATTTTTAAAAATTCTTAAATTGAGTGCAGCATTTTTATTCAACCCCCGTCTTTTAAATGAAAAAGTAAAAAGACAGTGGGTGCAGCATCTCAGATAAGAACCAGCCTTTATAATATAAAGATGGCAAATGTAGAAGCGGCATTCAAGAACTTGCACCAGGATCTTTTAGACGGGTGTAAAGCAGGTGACCAGAGAGCCCAGTTTCAGATTTACAAATTGTACTATAAAGCTATGTACAACACAAGTCTGAGAATTGTGAATGACACGATGGAAGCCGAAGATATCATGCAGGAATCTTTCCTGTCGGCCTTTGAAAAGATTGATACATACTCGGGTACCGTGAGTTTCGGTGCATGGCTTAAAAGAATTGTCATAAACCGCTCACTCGACGCCCTGAGCAAAAAGAAAGCAATCTTTGAAGATATTGAACCTCACATCGGCATTAGGGATGACAGCCCTGATGACCAGATAAGGAAGGAAGAAGTTGATCTTAGGGTTGAAGAGATAAAGGGAGCCATAGACCGCCTTCCTGACGGTTACAGAATAATACTCTCACTCTACCTTCTGGAAGGATACGACCATGATGAAATCGCGGAAATCCTTAAAATATCGAGCAGCACTTCAAGATCACAACTTTCAAGGGCCAAACAGAAACTGATTTCGGAATTGAAGAAAAAATGAAAAACTGACAGCGATGGAGAACATTGAAGATTTTATCAGGAGCAATAAGCAGTTTTTTGATGGAGAGGAACCATCAGATGGACATTTTGAGCGGTTCAGCAGGAAACTTGAAATCAGATGCAGCGAGAGAGCAATCAGGAGAAGCATTGTCCCGTATCTGCTAAAAGCTGCTGTAGTTACCCTGCTTGTGACATTGTCATCACTCTGGACATGGGACCATTTTCTCAGGCCCGACAGGAACAGAATGGCTCTCGGTGACGTCTCCCCTGAATACAGGGAAGTCGAGAACTACTATGTTCACCAGGTAAAGTTTATGGAAAATGAGATTGTGAACCTGGATCTGAACAACAGCCCTGAACAGAAAGAAATACTGAAAAAGGAAATGAGAAGCATGGATTCAGTTTATGTACAGCTTCAGAAAGAACTTAAGGCAAATCCCAACGACGAAAGGATCATTAATGCAATGATAGAACATTACCAGACAAAGGTCGATGTAATGAACTACATCCTTGACCAGCTGAGAGCCATCAGGAATGAAAACCAAAACAAAACAGACAATGGACAGACGAACCTATAAATCAGGATTAATTCTCCTGGCTGCCGTATTTCTGTCGGCTACGGCACTGACAGCAGAGGAGGTAACAAAAGAGTTTCACAAACAGTATAAGGCCGGACCCGGCACTACTCTTGACATTAACAACAGGTACGGACACGTTATTGTTGAAACATCAAACACCGATCAGATACAAATTGATGTCAAGGTAACGGTTGATCTTCCAAGCAGGGAACGGGCAGAAAAACTTATCAGCTATATTGATGTTCAGTTCGCCGAATCAGGCAGTGTTGTAAGCGCCAAAACATTCATTGATGACAGGTTCAATTTCTCGGGCTGGGGAGGCGGATCAAGACGTTTCAGCATTGATTACAATGTCAAAATGCCTGCTGATATAAACTTCACCCTTGCAAACAGGTATGGCGATTCGGACCTTGAAGAGATAAAAGGCCTTGTAAATCTTGATATTAAATATGGCAACCTTAAGGCTGATAACCTTTCCCGCGGAAACGACAAACCGTTGAACCGCATCAACCTTGCCTATGGTAAGGCTGATATAATATCTGCCGGATGGCTTGATATCGTTCTGAGGTACTCGGGCAACTTTGCAGTCGAAAGGGCTCAGGCTATTCTTCTTGACAGCAAATACTCAAAGATACAGATAAGGGATATCAGTTCGGTGGTGGGTGAAAGCAAATATGATAACATACGCATTGAAAAGATAAATAACCTTGTCCTTGATGCCGGATACGCTGATATAAACATCGGAGAACTATCCAGAAAACTCAAATTTGACGGAGGCTATGGCTCAATCACTGTCGACAGGATATTAAAAGGATTTGAATCAATAGAGTCGCAATCAAAATATATCGGCGTCAAACTGGGTGTTGATCCGGATGCAAGTTACAGGCTCAACGCAAACCTTTCATACGGAGATCTTAAATTCGATGAGGATAATTTTCGCAATGAAAGAAGAATAATACAGAACAACTCCACAGAGATTTCGGGTGTTGTAGGAAAAGAAACTTCTCCTTCATCAAGCGTGAGAATAACATCATCGTACGGCAGCGTAAGGCTGTATTAACCTGTTGCGGAAAAAATCCCGCAGATAACACGGGCCGGGGGCGCGGAAAAATCCCTGATCCCACTTGTCTGCGGGATTTTCTTTATATATCCATTTCCACTACAGTTATTCCTGATCCCCCAAGATCGACGCTTTCATCACGGAACGACTTTACAATATTCATTGTGGCAAGGTATTCCCTCACCAGTTGCCTGAGGATCCCGTTGCCTTTACCATGAAGTATCCTGAGATTGCGATGCTGTACCATCAGGGCATTGTCAATAAAATCCCGCACAAGATTCAGAGCCTCTTCTCCCCTGTAACCCCGGATATCAAGTTCGGGCGTGAAATTAAGTTTCCTTTGAGTTATCACCGGATCACTTTCCGGCACAGTATTTTCTGATCTCAGACTTTTCCTCAGCTCGGCTTTGCTTATCCTTTCAATACGGTCAACATTGACAAAGAACCTCAGGTTCCCTGTCTCAACCTGTGCAACCGTACCCTCAATCTTAATTATTTCTCCCAGTGCCATCGTATCAGTAACCCTCACCGCATCGCCTTTACCAAGGGGCTTATTAGATTTCGGAGGCGCCTTCTCTGCCTGAACTGCAATTTCCGGCTTTATCTTCCTTATTTTCTCATTCAGCTTCGCTATTTTTTCTTCCGATTCAGTCTCCTCAGGCTTTATTTCCCCGGTAATTGACTGTTTAAGCTCATCCAGCTCCCTGCGGAGTTCCTTTGTACGTTCCTTTTCGGCCCGCGACTCCCTGATAAGACGAATTGTATTCTCTATCCTGCGGTTTGTTTCGTTCAGCATTGCTTCAGCCTCTGACTTTGCTTTCGATATTATTTCCTTCCTTAAGCTTTTTGCTCCTGAGATCTCTTTCTCATATTGTTCAATAAGCTCTTCGAGGCGCTTTTCATCCTGCCTTATCTTTTGCCTTTTTGTCTCCCAGTATCTCTTGTCTCTTGCAATATCTTTCAGGTTACGGTCATAATTTACATTTTTGACGCCTGCTTTTTCTCCGGCGCGTCTGAGGATTTCTTCCGGCAGTCCTATCTTCCTGGCTATTTCAAAAGCAAACGAGCTTCCGGGTTTTCCTATGCTCAGTTGGAAAAGCGGCTGCATCAGATGATGATCGAAAAGCATGGCGCCATTTATGACACCGTCGGTGAGTGAAGCAAAATGCTTGAGGTTCGTATAATGAGTTGTTATAACGCCAAAACACCCCAAGTTGTTAAGTTCCGCGAGAATGGCCTCGGCAATTGCACCGCCTATCATCGGTTCGGTGCCGGTCCCTAACTCATCAATAAGCACAAGAGTTGAAACTGATGCATTTCTGACAAAATACTTCATGTTTATCAGGTGCGAACTATAAGTGCTGAGATCATTTTCAATACTTTGCTCATCCCCGATGTCAATAAAGATATTTTTAAAAATTCCCGATTCTGATCCTTCGCCCACAGGTATGGTCAGTCCGCACTGGAGCATGTACTGAAGCAGCCCTACAGTCTTCAGGCACACCGACTTGCCTCCTGCATTGGGGCCTGAAATAAGCAGTATCCTGTTTTTTTCTTCAAGGACTATGTCGAGCGGGACAACCTTTCTGTCCTTCAGTTTTTTGAAGGCAAGAAACAGCAGGGGATGGACAGCTTTTCTCCAGCGGATCCCCGGTTCGGGCGAAATGGCCGGTTTTACGGATCCCATCTGGTTGCCCAGGATGGCCTTTGCCCTTATGAAGTCGATCTCTCCAAGAAATTCATTTGCACGGATAAGATCATCAATATAGGGCCGTATATCATCTGCAAATGCCGTAAGTATCCTGACAATCTCCCTTCTTTCCTCATACTCGAGTTCGACAATTTCATTGTTTATCTCAACTATTTCGGCAGGCTCAATAAAAACAGTTTTTCCCGATGCTGACTGATCATGAATAAGCCCTTTTATTTTCCTTTTGTCGGAAGCGAGGACAGGGATCACTCCTCTTCCGTTACGAACCGAGGCAGCGGTATCGCTGTCAACTATCCCGTCGTTCTGCGCCTGTTTCAGTATGGAATTCAGCCGTCGTGATGCCAGCATGCCTTTTTGGAGTATTTCCGACCTTATCTCCTTAAGCCTGGGCGAAGCACCGTCTTTTATTCTGCCGTCTTTGTCGATAATCCTGTCGGCCGCATCGGTAACATAAGGATATAAATTAACATGCGCACTACATGATTTCAAAAAGGGATATTCCTTTTCGTCCTTTTTCCTGAAAAAACTGACAACAGCCCTGATAGTTTCAAGGGAACGCTTGAGATCGAACACCTCATGAACCTCAGGGAAGGCACCTTCGATCCTTATTTTATTAAGTGAAACTGAAATATCGTAATAATGATCGGCCGGGAACGAATCTTCAAACCTTAATATCTTCTGGAATTCATATGTGGCTGAAAGCCTGAAATTTATTTCTTCAGGGTCATGAAGAACCGCAATATTCCCGACCATTGCCCGCCCCATCGGGCTGAGGCAAAGGTCAGAAAGAAGATTCCTGATGGTGTCAAAACCTGTCTTGGCTTCAAAATTATGAGGGTAGATCATACAAGGTGAAAGTAGATACAGGACAAAAGTAAAAAGATAAAAGGAACAAGCCTCAAATTATATCAGATAAAAGGAACAGGCTCCAAATGATAATAAATGTTAAAAGAGAATTATTCTCATCTGCGGTATCCATTTTTTTCTAATTTTGATTTCACTTCAGGAATTTAACTTTAAACAAATGAAAATCAAGAGAATTATTGTCGGTGCATGGTTATGCCTGTTTATTCCATCTGTTCTGATGTCGCAGACTGAAAAGATCGACCTGAATATGATTTATAAAATTAAACAGGAAGGCTTAAAAAACTCGGCCATTGAGGAACTTGCCTTTGGTCTTACTGACCTTACAGGGCCCAGGCTGACCGGATCAACGGGAAGTACAAGAGGATATGAATGGGCTAAAAAGAAGATGGAAGAACTCGGATTCCAGAATGTGCGTATCGAAGAGGCCAGGGATTTCACGAGAGGAGGATGGGATAACCTTAAAACATATGCCGCCATGACAGCTCCGTATTACTGCAACTTTGCATGCAACCCGGTTGCCTGGACAGGCAGCACGAATGGTCTGATAAAAGGAGAAGTTATTCTGATGGATGTGAAAACTGAAGCTGATCTTGAAAAATACAAAGGCAAACTAAACGGGAAAATAGTCCTCATGCCTTCGGCAACCACATACGAGGTTAGTTTTGAACCTCTTGCAAGCAGATACACAGACGAAGAGCTCAGGCAGCTTTCAATGGCCTCCCAGCAGCAGGCCCGGAGGCCAATGGGTGATTTTGCAGCCTTTGCCGCCCAGAGGGCATTAAGGACAAAAATAGCCGAGTTTGTTAAATCGGAAGGCGTGTCAGTAATTTTGAACAGCTCAGGCACTTTCAATGTTCCGCGATCGACCGGAAATTCCTATACGGCAGGTAATCCCGAGCCTGTCGCTGAACTAAATCTTCCCATTGAAGCACACGGGAGAATGGAAAGGATACTGAAACACAATGTTCCTGTTGAAATGGAGATTGAGGTCAGGAACAGGTTTTTCGAAAGCAACAAAATATACAATGTAATAGGTGAAATCCCCGGAACCGACAAGTTACTTAAAAATGAAGTAGTTCTGCTCGGAGCTCACATTGATTCGTGGCACGGCGGAACCGGAGCTGCCGATAATGCCTCGGGCTGCATAGTAATGATGGAAGCCCTGAGGATATTGAAAAACCTCGATGTGGCACCCAGAAGGACAATAAGAGTTGCTCTCTGGGGAGGAGAAGAGCAGGGCTTAAACGGATCTCGCGGTTATGTCGAAAGGTACCTCGTTGATCCAAAAACCAGGGAACACAAACCCGACTATGACAGGTTCGCTGCCTATTTCAATATGGACAATGGCAGCGGAAAATACAGGGGAATTTATATCCAGGAAAATGACATGGTCAGGCCGATATTCGAGGCATGGATAAAACCGTTTGAAGACATGGGAGTTACAACCATTACACCAAGAAATACCGGAGGAACCGACCATTTGTCATTCGATGCTGTCGGACTGCCAGGCTTCCAGTTCATCCAGGATGAAATTGAATATGACAGGGGCTATCATACGGTAATGGATACATATGAAAGACTTGTGATGGCCGATCTTAAACATAATGCAGTTGTCACGGCATCATTCGCATATAATGCAGCCATGAGGGATTCAAAACTGCCGGGAAAACCTGCAATGAAGCCTGCAACTAACGTACCACAGGATAGAAGGATGCCTGTTATGAATTAATTCTGGCCGACCCCCTTCATCGAGAGCTGGACCCTTTTTCTCTCTATATCAACGTCCAGTATCTTTACCATAACATGCTGATGGAGCTTGACTATTTTTGACGGATCACTCACATAGCTGTTGCTCATGTTGGAAATATGAACAAGTCCGTCCTGTTTTATACCAATATCGACAAATGCTCCGAATTTTGTAACATTTGTTACAATTCCGGGGACTACCATTCCGGGTACAAGATCTTCCATTGAATGAATATCAGCGAAACTGAATTCCTTAATCTTTGAACGCGGATCCCTGCCTGGTTTTGCAAGCTCCTGAACAATGTCCTTAAGGGTTGGAAGCCCGACTGAAGGGGTTATGTACTTTTCAAGTTTTATCTCCCTTCTCTTTTCTTCATTGGCAATGAGTTCCATGATCCCGCAGTTAAGGTCAGCCGCCATCCTTTCGACAATATGATAGCTTTCAGGGTGGACAGCGCTCGAATCGAGAGGATTTTCAGCGTTCCTTATCCTAAGGAATCCTGCGCTTTGCTCAAAAGCCTTCTCGCCCATCCTTTTGACTTTTTTCAGTTCCATCCGCGACATGAAGGGACCGTTTTCGGTACGGTATTCGATTATATTGCGGGCAAGCTGAGGACCGAGTCCCGAGACATATGTCAGCAGATGACTGCTGGCGGTGTTGACCTCGACGCCAACGGCATTCACACAGCTTGAAACTACTTCGTCGAGCGAATTCTGAAGTTTCTGCTGGTCAACATCATGCTGGTACTGTCCTACTCCTATCGATTTTGGGTCGATCTTAACAAGTTCGGCAAGCGGGTCCATGAGCCTTCGTCCTATCGATACGGCACCTCTGACAGTAACATCGAAGTCGGGGAATTCCTCCCTGGCCACTTTTGATGCCGAGTAAACCGATGCACCGGCTTCACTTACAACAAACACCTGGATGTCACGGTCGAACTTGATCCATTTTATAAAATCTTCCGTTTCGCGGCTGGCAGTGCCATTTCCGATAGCTATCGCTTCAATCTTATAGGCATTTACAAGTGAAAGTATCTTTTTCACCGACATGGCAGTCTCGTTCTGGGGCGGATGCGGATAAATTGTCTCGTTATGAACAAGGTTTCCCTGCCTGTCGAGGCATACGACCTTGCAGCCTGTTCTGTATCCGGGATCTATTGCCAGAACATTTTTCTCACCAAGTGGAGGTGCCAGAAGAAGCTGCCGGAGATTGTCCGCAAAAACTGCAATTGCCTCATCATCTGCTTTTTCCTTCGAAATATTCCGGAATTCAGTTTCCAAAGATGAAGAAAGAAGCCTCTTCCAGCTGTCTTTTGCAGCTTCACTGACAATATATGACGACCTGTTTTTGCCCCTAACGAAAAGTTTCTCCAGAATTTCAAGTGCATTCTTTTGGTCAGGTTCGACAGAAAGGCGCAGGAATCCTTCCTCCTCCCCCCTTCTCATGGCAAGAAGCCTGTGTGAAGGGCATTTCCTGAGTGGTTCCGACCAGTCGAAATAATCACTGAACTTAATGCCCTCTGTTTCCTTTCCCTTTATAACTTTTGAATAAATGACAGCTTCCTTTTCAAAAAGACGTCTGAGCTGGCGGCGGGCCCTTTCATCCTCGCTTATCCATTCGGCAATGATATCCGATGCTCCGGCAACTGCATCTGCCGCGGTCGCAACTTCTTCGTTCAGAAATTCACCTGCACGGGCCTCCGGATCCGTCTCCTTCTGTTCCATAATAATCACAGCCAGAGGTTCAAGGCCTCTTTCTTTGGCTATTGTTGCCCTTGTCCTCCTTTTTGGACGGAAAGGCAGATAAATATCCTCAAGCTCGGCCATCGTGGCTGCCGAGTCGATCTTCAAACGAAGTTCGGGAGTCATTTTCTCCTGTTCCTCAACAGATTTTATCACACTCTCCCGGCGTGCATCAAGTTCCTTCAGCCTCGTATATTCATCTTTTATCTGAAGAAGCTTAACCTCATCAAGCGAACCTGTCATTTCCTTCCTGTACCTGCTTATGAATGGTATGGTCGCCCCATCGTCAAGAAGCCGTATAACATTCTCAACCTGCCACTTATGCAATCCCATACGTTCAGCTATCAAAACAAGATTTTTCTCAAGGCTCATATTTCATTTTTTTTAAAATATTCCGACATCATCAATTCACCCCATTCCCTCCTGCCCTGCCAGATTCTCTGAGCATTCGCCTATTCGCTCCATGATTCCTTCACTACTCCACATAAAGCACCAACCCTTTCAGATATTCACTTTCAGGATGGTAAATATTAACAGGATGATCAGGCGGCTGGCTCATCTGGTGAAGTATTCTCACATTTCTTCCGGTATTGGCAGCTGCGGCAAAAACGGATTTTCTGAAATTTTCCCTGCTAACAACCTGTGAGCATGAAAATGTAAATATTATTCCGCCAGGTCTGATCTGTTCGATGGCCTTCATGTTCAGCCGCTTGTATCCCTGAAGCGCGTTGGAGAGGACGTTATTGTGTTTTGCAAAGGCAGGAGGATCGAGTATTATAAGATCATATTTGTTCTTAATATCGTCGAGGAATTCAAATGCATCGACCTGGAAGCCGGTATGCCGTTTGTCGTCACCAAAGTTAAGACGCACATTTTCGTTAGCCATCTCGGTAGCTGAAGCCGAACTGTCGACACTGTGCACCGAGACAGCATCTTTCATCGCATAAACGGAAAAACCACCGGTGTAGCCGAACATATTCAGTACACTTCTGCCATTTGTATACTTCCCAAGAAGCATCCTGTTTTCCCGCTGATCGATGAAAAAACCTGTCTTCTGACCGGTGGCCCAGTCTATTTTAAATTTGAATCCGTTTTCCGTTACTATTACGGGATCCGACTTTCCGTAAAGGAACCCGTTTGCACCCCCGACTCCTGATTTGAAGGGGATGGTCGACTCGCTCTTGTCATAGACAGCCTTAACCCGTCCATCCATCACTTCTGCTATCAGTGAGGCAATTTCGTTTCTGATCCTGTACATTCCCACTGAATGCATCTGGATAACGACAGTACCATTGTAAAAATCGGCTATCAGCCCTGGAAGGTTGTCGCCTTCGGCATGTACCAGCCTGAAAACATTTACGGAATCATTATCTAAGAGTCCAAGCTTTTTCCTGTATTCAATGGCGTTCGTTATTCTTTCGCGGAAAAAGGCCTTGTCAGGAGTTATATCATTAAATGAGAGTATCCTGACAGCTATTGATCCGGGCTGATAATGTCCCACGGCAAGGAACTCATCCTTGTTATCGTAAACATAAACTATATCGCCTTCGGCAGGTTCGCCATATATCTTTTTTATTGCGCCAGAAAACACCCATGGATGAAAGCGTCTTGCCGACTGGTCTTTGCCCGACTTGAGCACTATCTTGATTTTATTTAAAGGCATAAAGTGGAAGATTAGGTTGGCTCCCGGTTGCAAACCGGAAGAAAAAACTCATTTTATCTTTGCTGAAATTCAGGGATGGGCCTTATATTCCCGTTTATCAGCGTTTTATATATTTTCTGACAAACCCAGGCATCTGTTGCGGCATATATCATCTGGGCTTCTGACAATTCTTCCGCTTCCCAGTCGGTCACCTGCTGGCGCTTTGAAATCCTGAAGCCAAGTATTATCGCTGTAAGCTTCTTGAGCCCCGAGTTTTCTATTCCATACTCCCTTACCAATTTCTGGAGATCGATAAATCCGGAAGGGGAAAAACCCTTTACCTTTCTCAGGTATTTGATGTCATCGTGAACAGCAACGCCTGCCTTAATAATTCCAGGATCAGCAAGGATAGCAGCAAGTTCTGAAGGGATTCCAATCTTGTTGATCCTGATGAGGCATGCGAGATCTTCAGTCGCCAGCTGAATAAGCGAAACATTGTTTTTTCTTCCTTTCCTGAATGAGGGTTTTGTTTCAGTATCGAAACCAAGTATCTCCGATTTCAGAAGACGAGGAAGAACGTCGTAAAATCCGGGGAAATCATCAACAAGGACAATCTCACCTCTGAACCAGGATAATTCATATTTTTCGATCTCCTCAGGAGTAATTGTTGCAGGATATCTCTTATTTTCCATCTCCCCTTAAATCCTTTTGACGTCTGGTCACAAACCAGTCTGAAGTATCTCTGTTTTTTCCTGCCTGGTCATCTTCATCAAGTTCCCCGATTTCTTCTCCTGAATAAATGAATTTATGAATTGCCCTGAGGGCATTTGTAAGTTTCTGACCCCAGAAATTCTCAAAATTCTGCCTGCATTCCCATATGGCATCATTCATAACCTCCTGTGTTCCTGTCTGATAAAGAAGAAGAAAATCTTTAAGATCCTGGTAAATATCGGCAAGATTCTCCGACAAGCTGGAAGCAACGGGTCCTTCTGAATAATTGAATTTATCATCGAAAACCTCGGGGTAATCATCGGCAGTTCCGAATTTTCCACGCAGGCTGTCATGAATCCTGAACCAGTCGTCTTCGGTCACAAATTTCTCATTGCCATCTTCGAAATAAGGTTCAAGCGAAGGCAGAAGTGACGCCTTAAGATAAAGATAAGGCAGAAGCCTCTGAAGTATTTTAAGAAGTTCATCACCTTTAAGTTCTCCCGCACGTTCGGCATATTTACAGAATTCGTTGGCCGCTGCGGTAAACTCAACAACACTTCTTGAATAAACAGGATCGGTTTTTGAATCCATGATGTTTGTAAAAGTACCGCGCAAAATTAGGCATTTTTATTGTGAATCATGAAAAAAAAATGCCCGTTTAAAGTTCGTACCACCGACTGTGTGCATCATTTTTCCATGGTTTCCGATGTATTTCCATATATTTCCAGTTTCTGTTTTCATTTTTGATTATCTTGCGGAGATTAAACCAGACCAATCTTAATAACACTTTAATTTATTTAAACAGTATGAAGCAGAGAATTACTTTATGGTTACTTATCGCGCTTGCAGTACCTTTTTTAAACAGCTGCCGGCAGTCAGGCAACAGTCTTACAGATGAGGAGATTAAAGACGGGTGGTCGCTTCTTTTTGACGGAAAGACACTAAGCGGCTGGCGTGATTTCAAGGGTGACAGTGTTTCGATTGCACCCTGGAAAGCTGAAAAAGGGACTCTTACTTCGCTCGGTCTTGGCAGTGACAGTACAGGGTATATTGTAACGACTAAAGAATACGAAAACTTTATCGTGTCGTTCGACTGGAAGATTTCAAAGGGAGGAAACAGCGGATTCCTTTATCATGTTGTTGAAAGGCCGGAGCTCAAGGTACCTTATGTAACAGGGCCCGAGTACCAGTTGATTGATGATGCAGGGTTCCCTGAAAAAATCGAAGACTGGCAGAAAGCCGGAGCAGATTATGCAATGTACACCTGCGATACGACAAAAAAAGTCCTTAACAAAGCCGGCGAATGGAACAACTCAAAGATTGTCTTCGATAACGGACATGTCGAACACTGGCTGAACGGTCAGAAAGTTCTTGAATTTGAAGCCTGGACACCAGACTGGTTTAGCCGCAAGAACAGTGGCAAATGGGACAATGCTCCGGAATATGGTCTGGCACGCAGCGGTGTAATAGCTCTTCAGGACCACGGAAGCCGGATCTGGTTCAAAAACATGAAAATTAAAGAGCTTCCGCGCAAACCAAAGCAGGAATCACTTTTTAACGGAAAAGACCTTACAGGCTGGGATGTATACGGAACAGAGCTCTGGTATGTTGAAAATGGCGAGCTTGTCTGCGAAAGCGGTCCTGATAAGGAATACGGATACCTTGGAACCAATAAATACTACAACGATTTCGACCTGAGCCTTGAATTCAAACAGGAAGCAAACGGAAACAGCGGTGTATTCATCAGATCGTATATCAAAACCGGCGTTCAGATATCCGGATGGCAGGTGGAAGTTGCACCGCGCGACCATGATACAGGCGGCATATATGAATCATACGGAAGGGGCTGGATCTGGCAGATCCCCGATGAAAAGGAGAAAATCCTGAAGGAGGGTGACTGGAACACCATGAGGATCAAAGTTGTGGGCGACAAAATAACCACATGGCTCAACGGTGAGGTGATGACAGATATGACCGATGCGAAAATCGGCCTGGGAAAAGGACGAATACTCCTTCAGATCCACAGCGGGGGAGGTATAAAGGTTCGCTGGAGAAATTTCAACCTTACAGAGCTTTAATCTCCGGCCATGATCATTAATGGCATTTCAAAACACTGAACAACTGTAAGAGGTTTTAACAGAAATACTTTGAGTACTTTGTGCCTCCCTTTGTGAAACTTTGTGGCAAACCTAAATACAATAAACCACAATGGACCTCAAAGGCTGGCACAAAGGACGCAAAGTAAAAACAGGCTGAAGTATCTGCTTTTTGATTCAACCTCCTCTTTTCTTTTTATATCACCTGAATTACTGAATCATTTCCAGGCAAGCCTTCTCTCCTTATCCTGAACAATTTTATTATGGTCGAGAAGCCAGCGGAGTACCTTTGTCACTTTTTCGGAAGGATAATCCATCATCCGGATAAGTTCTTCAGCATCAGGATGTTTTTCAGCCAGAATGGATTTTATCCCGTCAAGTATCAGATCAAATTCATATTTGCTTAATTCAAGCTCATTCCTTTCCCGGCACACGTCACATATGCCGCATCGATCCGATTCTTCCCCGAAATAATCAAGAAGCATGACTGACCTGCACCTGTTGACAGATTCGGCATAATCGATCATTTTGCCGAGACGGGCTTCATATTTCTCCCTGACGTGAAGGTAATTATCGGGAGAAATCATCAATGCCTTCCGTTCAAGGCGCTCCTCGGTAAAAATAGCAAGCGCAGTTTTTTTGCCGGGTATGTACCTGATGATATTCATCGAAGATAACCTTACCAGAAAATTGTATATGGTATCTCTGGAAATTCCTGACTTCCTGGAAAGGGATTCCTCGTTAACAGGAACAAATTCGGAGAACATCCCGGTATATGACCTCAGCAGAAGCTTTATGAAGCCATCGAATGACTCATTTGCGACCTGGAACTTGTAAAGGTCGTCGCGCCCGACAACAAAGTGAACCCTTGAGGGATTGTTTATCTCCTCGGTGAATTCCACGTAACCTTCCCTCTGAAGAAATGTAAGGCTGTTATAGGTTTCAATTACAGGCAGTCTGAACCGGGAAACGAATTCAGCCATATTGAAATCGAATACGGAATCCTTTCCAGATCCCAGGGGGATCTGGAGATAATTACACAAAGCCTCATATACATCCTTTATCTTCTCCACGGGAGGAAATTTCTGTCGCAGAGTGTCGGAAAGCCTCGTTTTGTCGGCAGAAGAATATAGCAGGACAGCAAATGCAGGTTTACCATCGCGCCCTGCCCTTCCGCTTTCCTGGAAATAATTTTCAATTGAGTCGGGAACATCCCAGTGGATCACGAATCTGACATCAGCCTTGTCAATTCCCATTCCAAAGGCATTTGTGGCTACAATTATCCTGCTCCGGCCCGTCGACCACGATGCCTGCTTGTTGTCCCTTACTTCATCGGGCAGACCAGCATGGTAATAATCAGCGCTTATCCCGTTTTCGGCAAGCATTTCAGCAACCTCCCTGCAACGCTTTCTGCTTCTGACATATACAATACCGCTTCCTCCTGCATTTTTAAGGGTTTTCACCAGGTAAGTTCCCTTTTCTTCAACGTGGCGGACCAGATATGAAATATTCTTCCTGGCAAAACTTGTTTTAAGGACATTCTTTTCCCTGAATTTCAGCTTGTCCATTATATCCTCAGCAACCTGGGCAGTGGCGGTTGCCGTAAGGGCAAGAAATGGTATTTCCGGATCTATGATATCCCTCAGTGATGCTATTTTAAGGTACGAAGGCCTGAAGTCATAGCCCCATTGTGAAATGCAATGTGCCTCATCAATCGCTACAAGCGACAGGTTAAGGCGTCCGGCTCTTCCCTGAAAAAGTGGGGTGGAAATACGTTCGGGAGAAATATAGAGGAATTTATAATCACCGTAAATACAATTTTCGATGGCTATGTCTATCTCTTCACCTGACATTGCAGAATGAATTGCAACAGACTTTATTTCAAGAGCATTTAGGCGGGCGACCTGTTCTTTCATCAGGGCAATCAGGGGAGTGATCACCAGACAGGTTCCTTCCCTTGCAATTGCAGGTACCTGGAAGGTCATCGATTTTCCGCCTCCGGTAGGCATCAGGGCCAGAGTGTCGCGGCCCTGCAGAACCGAAGTGATGATGTCTTCCTGGAGCGGCCGGAAGGTGGTGAAACCCCAGTATTTTGTAAGGATCTTTCGGCAATGTTCAATATTTACATTCTGCTGAAACATATACAAATGTAACAACTTGTTTTCAGAGTGCTGTTTTTTTTACTAATTTGCGCCAGCAAAAACCAAAGGGATCATACCATGTCGTTCATTAAAGATAAAATACTCTACGAAGGACTGACATTTGACGATGTTCTTCTTGTTCCTTCATATTCCGAAGTATTGCCAAGGGAGGTTGATATAAGCACGATGTTCAGCCGCAACATAAGGCTCAATGCTCCGGTGGTATCAGCTGCAATGGATACTGTTACCGAAGAAGAACTTGCAATAGCAATTGCAAGGGAAGGCGGCATAGGAGTGATCCATAAGAATATGTCTGTCGAAAAACAGGCCTCACAGGTCAGAAAGGTTAAAAGGGCGGAAAACGTTATGATTTTTGACCCGATCACGATAGGGCCCGATGCCACGGTGGCGGAAGCCATCAACCTGATGACCGAATACAGGATCGGGGGAATCCCTGTGGTCGACACCAACGGAATCCTGAAAGGGATTGTCACAAACAGGGATCTGAGGTTTGAGAACAATCGTGCGAAAAAGATCACCGAGGTGATGACGACCAGGCTTATCACAACAAACCACCAGACTGATCTCGAAGCTGCCGCACGAATTCTGCAGAAACACAAGATCGAAAAACTCCCGATGATAGATGACAACGGAAAGCTCATCGGGCTAATCACTTACAAGGATATAACCAAGGCTAAAGACAGGCCCACTTCGTGCAAGGATGAAAAGGGGCGCCTGAGGGTCGCAGCTGCCGTAGGCATTGCCAATGATACTCTCATGAGAGCCGAGGCTCTTATTAGTGCCGGTGTTGATGCCATTGTAATAGATACGGCTCATGCCCATACAAAAAGCGTGATAAGAATACTAAGAGAAATAAAGAAAACATTTCCTTCGGCCGAAGTGGTTGCCGGAAACATTGGAACCGCCGAAGCTGCAAAGATCCTCGCACGCGAAGGAGCCGACGGCCTTAAGGTCGGTATAGGCCCTGGTTCCATTTGTACAACAAGAGTTGTAGCCGGCGTAGGCATTCCGCAACTTTCCGCAATTTATAACGTTGCAAAAGCTGTTGAAGGTTCAGGAATTCCCGTGATCGCGGATGGCGGAATAAGATATTCAGGCGACATAATAAAAGCCCTTGCATCGGGGGCCGATTCAATAATGGCGGGTTCGCTTTTTGCAGGCGTTGAGGAATCTCCTGGCGACACAATAATTTACAACGGACGCAAATTCAAAGCTTACAGGGGAATGGGATCTATTGAAGCCATGCAGATGGGCTCAAAGGACAGGTATTTCCAGGATGTGGAAGATGATATCCGTAAACTTGTTCCCGAAGGAATAGCTGCCAGGGTTCCGTATAAAGGTACGTTGTCGGAAGTAATATATCAGATGACAGGCGGTCTAAGGGCAGGAATGGGTTACGTCGGTGCCAGAAATATCGAAATTCTGAAAAAAGAAGCCAGATTCGTCAGGATAACTCATTCGGGAATAATTGAAAGCCATCCTCACGACGTCACTATAACAAGGGAATCACCTAACTACAGCAGGAAATCTTTTGAATAACAGACCGGGGCTGAGTTTATGAAAATAAGGTTCATCCTGACAATCATTGCAGTCATTTCATCCTTCTATAAATGTCCGGCCCAGTATGACGACAAGAAAGTGCTTATGACAGTAGCCGGAAGAGACGTGGAGGCAGGAGAATTTGTCAGGATGTACAGGAAAAGCTTTGATCCTTCATATAAGACAGGCATCAAGGAATATCTCGACCAGTTCATTGCATTCAAGCTTAAAGTGGCGGAGGCTTTAGAAAAAGGCTATGATACGACAAAAGCTTTCCATGATGAATTAAGTGGTTACAGAAGACAGCTTGCCAGGAGTTATCTGACCGACCCCGGTATCAGGGAAGACCTGCTTGCCAAAGCCGGGGAAAGATATTCTATGGAAGTGAGCGCATCCCACATATTTTTCAGCTGCCGTACTGACGCATCGCCTGAAGACACCCTTAAAGCGTGGAAAAAGGCTCTTGAAACCAGGGAAAGAATAATGAACGGGGAGCCTTTTGAAAAGGTTGCCATGGAGGTATCAGACGACAGATCGGTTCGGATTAATGGCGGCAATATAGGCTATTTCACAGTCTTTCAAATGGTAAGACCTTTTGAGGATACAGCGTTTACACTTCCCCCGGGATCAGTCTCAATGCCTGTAAGGACATCATATGGATACCATATCATAAGGGTCAACAACAAAAGACCGGCAAAGGGCAAAATCAGGGTAGCTCATATTATGAAAGCTATCCCTCAGGGATCAGATGAACAGAATGTCATTAAGGCAGAAACGGAAATAAATGATATTTATTCAAGACTTAAGGCAGGAGAATCCTTCAGCAGACTTGCAGCAGAACTTTCGGATCACAAGGAATCTGCAAAAAAGGGAGGTGAAATGAACTGGTTCGGAACAGGTGAAATTATTTCTGATTTTGCCGAACCTGCATTCGCCTTAAAGGATACAGGCGATTTTACAAAACCAGTAAGGACGCCATATGGCTTTCATATAATAAAACTTCTCGAAAGAAAGCCACTGACACCCTGGGCTGAGATCAAGCCAATCTTTGAAGCAAGAATAAACCAGTCGGATATTGATGCCCTGGGGAAGAGATCATTTATTTCAAAGCTGAAAAAGGAATACGGATTTTCAATAAATCAGGAGATACGCGACTGGTTTGTGAAAAATGCTGATTCATCAATAATGTCAGGTAAAGCCCGTTTTTATTCAGGGAAAATACCTGAAGGAAATATTTTTACATTCGCCTGCAGATCTTTTACAGCTAAGGACTTTGCATCCTTTCTTGAAAACAGGCCCGCGCGGTATAATTCAAAAAACCCCGGTTACTATATTGATTCATCAATTGACGCCGCTTCTTCTGAAGAAATTGAGAAATATGAAGACTCCGTGCTTGAAAACAAATATCCCGATTTCAGGTATCTTATGGCAGAATTTCATGACGGAATATTGCTTTTCGATATTTCCTCAGAAAAGATTTGGAACAGGATTCAGGATGATACTGCAGGACTAAGGAATTATTATATGTCGAACAGGGGCAAATTCCTCTCCCTGAAAAGTATTGAGGGCCGGCTGTATACGTTTACGGATAAATCGGGAAAGAAGAGACTGGCTTCAGCCTTCAGGAAATTTGGCAACCTGCCTGACTGCGATGAACGAATGCAGAAAGCATTCAATACGGCAAAAGATACACTGCTGCGAATCTCCGAGGGGAAATGGTCTGCCGGAAATGATCCTGATATAGATGCATTGCCTTGGACACCCGGGATCCATCATTTTGTCAGGGGGGGATTTCCTTCAGTCATGAGAATTGAAAAAGTAAATGAACCTGTTTCACTTACGTTTAACGAGGTACAGGCCGAGGTAATTTCAGGTTATCAGGACTGGCTGACCGACAACTGGGTAAAGCAATTAAAGGAAAAATACTATGTTAAAGTTGACAGTGCTGTTTATGAAGAGGTCAGAAAAGAACTTGCAGATGATTAGGCTGGTGATATTAGCTTTGTTGCCCCTGATTTTTACAGGCTGCAACAGTGGCAAAAGCCAGCTTAAAAGAGTCGAGGTGGCAAAAGCCGGGAATTCAGTTCTGTATTATGACGAAATACCGGCTATGGTCAGGGATTCTTTTGCAGGCGCCGATAGTGCGGCAGTGATAAAAAATTATGTTAACAAGTGGGCCAGGCGCGAGCTTCTGTACCAGAGAGCTGAGGCCAACCTGCCTCCAGAACTAATGAACAGGATCAGCGAACAGCTGGATGAAACAAGGCACAATCTTGTGGTATATGAATATCAGAGGATGATGATGCTTGAAAAAATGGATACGACGATCAGCGAAAATGAAATGGAAGAATATTATAAAAATAACCAGAACAGCTTCATTCTCTCTACAAACATTGTAAAAGCGGTCTTTATCAGACTTCCTTCTGAGACTCCAAATATCTGGAAGATAAGAAATCTTGCAAGATCAAAGAATCCAAAGGATTTTCAGGAACTGGAAGGCCTTTGTTTTCAGTTTGCCGAGAAATTCGATTATTTCCAGGACAACTGGATAACCCTCGACAGGTTATCGCTTGAACTAAACGGAGATCTCCCTGGCAGGGAAGAGTTCCTTAAAAGATCAAATTTCTACGAAAAAAGCGATTCCTCATCAGTATCGATGATTGTCATTAATGATTACAGGCTGAGAGGTACAATTGCCCCGTATGAATATGTAAGAGACGACATAAAAAGGATGATCTGGAACACTCGCCGTATTCAATTCATTCAGTCACTTGAGAACGGAATATATAATGAAGCGCTTCAGGATAACGGATTAAAGATTTATTGAGAATGAAACCCGCAGGTAATGAATAAACGGACAAGTATAAATATGAATTACGGGCTCCCTGTCTGCCGACAGGCAGGCATCATTTCATAAAAATCAAAATTATATTATGATGAAAAGAAGAAACAGACTGGGTTTATTGGTTGCATCAGGGCTTATGTGGATAGTTTTCCCGGCCGCATCACAAACCCTTGTTGAATCGGTGGCGGGAATAGTTGGCAATGAGGTGATCTATCTCTCGGACGTTGAGAATGCAGTTCTTGAAATCAGAAGACAGGGTTCAAGACTGCCGATCGACCAGATACGATGCAATTCTTTCCATGAACTGCTCACATCCAAGCTGTTTGTTGATCAGGCAAGACTGGACAGTATTCAGGTTACAAACGACATGGTTGATTCTGATCTTAATATGCAGATCAACAATGCAATAAGACAGGCTGGAAGTGAAAAGGCGCTTGAAGACTATTTCAAAAAAAGCATGGTCGAGATAAAGATGGACATCCGAAAATCGATGCTGGAAAACCAGCTTGTACAGGAAGTTCAGAACAATATTGCAAAGAACCTTGCAATAACTCCGTCAGACGTCAGGCGATATTTTAACTCCATTCCGAAAGACAGCCTCCCTGTTGTTCCCGCCAGGGTCCAGATAAGCATCATACAGATCGATCCCCCCGACAATGAGGAAAATAAAGCAGAGGCCCGACAGAAACTTCTTGACATAAGGAGCCAGATCCTTGCCGGGAAGCCTTTCAATATGCTTGCCATACTCTATTCAGAGGATGGTTCAGCAGCAAACGGCGGAGAAATTGGATATAAAATGAGGGGAGAACTTGAAAAGGAATATGCAGATGCGGCATGGAGCCTTGCAAAAAACACTGTTTCTAAAATTGTTGAAACAAAGTATGGCTTCCACCTGATACAGATGATCGACCGAAAGGGTGATCTGGTCAATACACGACATATTCTGATAAGGCCAAAGGTGAAGCCCGAACAGATTCAAAGGGCCATTTCAAAGCTCGACAGCATTGCCAGGCAAATAAGAAAAGACAGCCTTAAGTTTACAGACGCCGCTGTGAGGTTCTCCACTCATTCCGACAGCAGGATAAACGGTGGATTGTTTGTAAGTACAAACCCGTCGGAAAGGATAACATGGTTCTCACTTGATGAACTTAACAAGGAGATGTACATGAAGGTAAGGGATCTGAAACCTGGCGAGATTTCCGATCCTTTCCAGACAACTGATGAGATAGGCAATACTGTTTTCAGGATAGTAAAACTTGACAATGAGATGCCTGCTCACAGGGCAAACCTGAAGGATGATTACCAGTTCATGTATAATGCAGCAATGATGTCGGAAAGGCAGAAACTTTACAGGGACTGGATAAAGAAAAAAATTGAAACCACCTACATTAAGATCAGTGATGAGTTCAAATCATGCAAATTTCTTGAGGAAGGATGGCTGAAATAGCAGACAGAAATTACCGATTCCAAAAACGGAAATTATCAGTTTTCCTGCTTTTGTCAGGGATTTTGCCGCTGTTCATAAATACATGCCTTTCTGCCCAGGAAGCCCCGCAGCCCCGGCCAGGCAAGAGGATGATAGAGGTCCTTAATGCCGACGAGGGAATTGACCTTGCCGATCCGGCAACCGGTACCAGGATAACTCGCCTTCTGGGAAATGTAGGTCTGCGCCACAAGGAAGTTTATATGTATTGCGACAGCGCCCATTTTTACCCTGTTCTGAACCAGCTCAGGGCATACGGCAGGATCAATATGCACCAGGGCGATACCCTTCATCTCAGAGGCGACAGCCTTTATTATGACGGAATGAGTGAAAATGCATCTGTCGACGGTAATGTTGAGATGATAGACAAGGAAACTCACCTGTACACTTCTTCTGTAAAATATGATGTTGCCAACGAAATAGCCCGTTACAGCAATGGCGGCAGAATAACCAACGGCAAGAATACACTTACGAGCATAATAGGCATTTATTATGTATCGCGCAACCTGTTCAATTTCAAGGACAGTGTCAGGATCGTAAATCCCGATTATGTAATGAATGCCGATACTATGGATTACAATACAAAAACTGAAACGGCTTACTTCAACGGTCCTTCAGAAATGAAAGGCGACAGCATTTACCTGTTTTGCGAAAGAGGGTGGTACGATACCAAAAATGATGTATCCAGGATATGGAAAAATGCAGTGATAAATAACAGACAACAGGTAATAACCGGCGATTCACTCTATTACGACAACGTGGCCGGACATGGTATCGGATATCGCAACACAGTGATTACTGATACAACGAACAACATAATTGTAAAGGGTGACTATGCCTGGTACTATAAAAAGCCCGAAAGGTTCCTTGTAACGGATAAGGCAGTGTTCATCCAGGTATCAAAAGAGGATTCTTTATTCCTTCACTCCGACACCATTTCTGCCATAACAAGGACCGATCCCACGATAGGCGACTACAGGCTCATGAGGGCATACCACAAATGCAGGATCTACAGCAGGAAGCTCCAGGCAAAATGTGATTCCCTCTCCTATTCATTCAGGGATTCGGTAATAAGGTTTTATTACGAACCTGTCATCTGGTCAGAAGAAAACCAGCTCGTATCAGATTCTGTTGCCCTTTTCACAAAAAACAGGCAGGCTGAAAGGCTTGAATTATATAATTCCGCGTTTGTGACAAGCCAGGTCGACCAGATCAGGTTCAACCAAATAAAGGGCAGATCTCTGACGGGATTTTTCCGCGACAATGAGCTTTACAGGATAATGATCGACGGAAACGGCGAGACAATTTACTTTCTTCTTGACGGAGAAGATGTTGTCGGTGTAAACAATGCTAAATGTTCAAGGCTTGAGATCCTTGTAAACGACGGGAAGATAACCCAGATAACCGAATTCCAGAATCCTGAGGGAGTCATCGATCCGCCATCGGGTGACATATCTTCTCAACTGAGGCTTGAAGGCTTTTCCTGGCTCGATAAGTTAAGGCCTAAGAGTTATGGAGATATATTTAAATAAAAATTAAAGGTTGATGTTTTGTTTCAGCCTTTGCTTTAGTATTCATCCTCATTAAAGAAGAAGTCATCCTTGCTTGGATAGTCGGGCCAGATATCCTCGATGCTTTCGTAGATGTCACCTTCATCCTCAATCTCCTGCAAATTCTCAATGACTTCCATCGGGGCACCTGACCTAATGGCGAAATCAATCAGCTCATCCTTGGTTGCAGGCCATGGGGCATCTTCAAGTTTTGATGCTAATTCAAGTGTCCAGTACATTTTTTATGCTTAAGGTTAGATTTAACAAAGTTTGCAAATATATATATTGATTTTGAAAAATCAATAAAACCGGCTTTTATCTTTTTATTTTCATGGCATGGGCCATTTTACCTGTTCAATATCAAGCTTAAAACCCAGATAACGTGTAAGTACGAATAAATAGTCAGATAAACGGTTTAAAAATCTGCAAATTATTTCAGGGACCTGCTCTTCTGCCCTGAGCCGAAGCACGGATCTTTCGGCTCTGCGGCAAACACATCTTGCCACATTACAATAAGATACAAGCAGGTTTCCTCCCGGAAGTATAAAACTGTTCAGGGAAGGAAGGCCGGCTTCCATCTTGTCTATCTCATCTTCAAGGAGTTTTACAGCCTGTCCATCAGGCAGGCAGACTGCCGGTTCCTGGTCTTTTCCACTCTGTGCAAGAATGCAGGCGGATCTCATCAGCTGATCCTGAATATTTATCAGGATTTCATTTTTTTCTGTTGTTTCAGGGAAGCCCCTCAAGAGGCCGACCCACGCAATCAACTCATCCACTGAACCATATGCTTCAACTCGCCGATGGTATTTTGGAACCCTTTCACCTCCTGCCAATGAAGTAATACCGTCATCTCCTGCACGGGTGTAGATTTTCATATACTGGAAAATCAGTAATTGAAGTTAAAACCGGAACGCAGAATAAAAATCAATTGTATACAATCCTGTCCTTGTTCACATAATCCTGTGCCACCTCACCGTCAAACAGTCGGATGATCCTTGCAGCGTGTTTGGCAATATCCTCCTCATGTGTTACGACAATAACAGTGTTCCCCTTTTTATGAATATCATCAAGGAGGTTCATGATGTCGATCGATGTCTTGCTGTCGAGGTTTCCTGTCGGCTCGTCGGCAAGTATTATTGAAGGTTTGTTAACGAGGGCCCTGGCAATGGCGACACGCTGCCTCTGTCCGCCCGAAAGCTCATTCGGCTTGTGTGTCATCCTGTTCTGAAGTCCCACCTGTTCAAGAGTTTCGACTGCAAGTTTTTCCCTGTCAGCCTTTGCAACCCCTGCGTAAATAAGCGGCAGGGTAACATTTTCAAGTGCGGTGTAACGGGGAAGAAGGTTAAAGGTCTGAAAGACGAAGCCTATCTCCTTGTTCCTTATTTCAGCAAGATAGTCATCTTCCATTTTGCTTACGTCTGTTCCGTTAAGGATATAGGAACCGCTTGTGGGAGTGTCAAGGCATCCCAGAAGGTTCATCAGAGTCGATTTTCCCGATCCTGATGGCCCCATAATTGCAACATATTCATTCCTTTCTATATTTATCGATACAGATCTTAAAGCTCTCACAACAACTGACCCTACCTGGTAATTCTTTACAATATTCTGAATTTCAATTACTTTATCCATAACATTCTTTATTAGAAGTTTCGAAATTAGACTAATTATCTTAAATAAGAAATAAATTCAAACTTAATTTTTGTTAATACCTGATTACATAATCGTACCTGTTAATACCTTCCCTGAAAAACACAATTCCCATTCTGAAAATGTCGATTGTAGCAGTCACTCTGCGGTCGTTCCGTATCTCATTCCAGGCTTCTGCCATACCGCGTGATAAATTAATATCATCAATTATCACAACTGTCTTGCTGTCTGACATCCGGGCCACCCTGTCAAAATACCTGAGAACGGAACCACTGCGATGATCACCGTCGATAAAGACCAGCCCGGGTATATTCCCTTCCCCTTCCACCTGCGGCAGGAGGTCATCAAAAGAACCAGTCATCACCCTGATATTTTCCATCCCGGCTTCCTTGAAAGATCTGGCTGCCAAACCCGCTGTCAGGCTGCATCCTTCCATTGTTATCACCGGCACACCAGGAACGGCTGATGCAAGATACATGGTGCTTATTCCAAGTGATGTCCCAAATTCAAGGATCATACTGCCCCCGAACGCCACTGACATGTTTGCAAGCAATATTCCGTATTTTTCCGGAACCGATGAATATTTTACAATATCCGACACTTTTCTTGACCTGGTTTTCATTCTGGCTGACCCCGCTCCCAGGTCATTCACTTCAAGAACTTCCTGACAGGTGATCAGTTTTCTTCTGATCTGTTCAATTGTAAAGACAACGCGGGGATCGATTTTATTCCGGAAGACTTTTGAAACAACATCAAATACAAAAGGACTATGGATGCCATGCCCCTTTTTATGCCCGGAAAGAAGCATGTAACGTATGAAGCGCCGTGCAGTGAACATGTTCATGGGAAAGCCCTCCCGCGTTTTAGGTCAGATTGTCAAAAATAACTAATTTCGGGTATCTTTTTAATACCCACAGGAGGCTTAGTGATGCAGGAATTTCTCGATACAGGTATTGCCTATCTTCCGGGAGTAGGTCCCAAAAGGGCCGAACTCCTTGCTAAAGAGCTCAATATTGTCACGTACCGTGACCTGTTATACTATTTCCCATATAAATATATCGACCGGACGAAATTTTACAGGATCTCCGAACTGGATCCCGATCTTCCGCATGTACAGATAAAGGGATTTATCAAAGGTTATTATACTGAAGGTCAAGGCCAGGGGAAAAGACTGGTGGCTGATTTTCATGACGAAACAGGAACCATAAAGCTTGTATGGTTCCGCGGCTCAAAGTGGATAACAGGAAATTATCCCCCGGGAGTCGAATTCATAGTCTTTGGAAAACCTGGAGTTTTCAACGGGATCATAAACATGATCCATCCCGAGATCGAGGAGGCTGCAAAAGCAGAACAAAGGATATCATCAGCCCTTCAGGCCCAGTACAGTACAACCGAAAAGCTAAAAAACCAGTTCATAACATCAAAAACGATTAGCAGACTGATAGGCAATCTCCTGAAAAAGATAAAGTTCAGGATCCCTGAAACACTTCCGTCATACATTGTCTCAGGATATCATCTGATGGATCTCCATGAGACCCTGTTCAAAGTTCATTTTCCGGCCAGCCCCGCCGAGATGGAAAAAGCAAGGTACAGGCTGAAATTCGAGGAGCTGTTTTACATACAGTTGAACCTTCTTAGGTTCAAAACAAAAAGATCGTTGAAATACAAAGGCTTTGTTTTCTCGTCGGTAGGGGAAAATTTCAACAATTTCTACTACAACAATCTGCCATTTTCACTCACCGATGCGCAAAAAAGGGTAATGAAAGAGATAAGAAAGGACCTGGGATCAGGAAAACAGATGAACAGGCTTCTGCAGGGTGATGTTGGAAGCGGAAAGACCCTTGTTGCCCTGATGAGCATGCTGATAGCAATCGACAACGGCTACCAGGCCTGCCTTATGGCTCCCACCGAAATACTTGCCAGCCAGCACTTTCAGACCATCAGCAAGCTGGTCGAAGGAACAGGTGTTCGGGTAAATCTGCTGACGGGATCATCAGGCAAAAGCCTGAGAAAGACCATCGACGAGACGCTGAGAGACAGTTCACTGCATATCCTTATCGGGACCCATGCTCTAATTGAAGAGAACGTGAAATTCAAAAACCTGGGGCTTGTCATAATCGATGAGCAGCACAGGTTTGGTGTTGCCCAAAGGGCAAGATTATGGGAAAAAAACCTGAATCCTCCTCATGTACTTGTTATGACAGCCACTCCAATCCCGAGAACACTCGCAATGACACTTTATGGTGATCTCGACGTTTCGGTCATCGATGAATTACCGCCGGGAAGGGTACCGATAAAGACAATGCATTTCTTCGATTCTGAACGGAACAAAGTATTCGGATTCATGAGAAGCCAGATCAATGAGGGAAGGCAAATTTTCGTGGTATATCCTCTTATCAGGGAATCGGAGAAGATGGACTACAAAAACCTTCAGGATGGATGGGATATGATCTCCAGGGTTTTCCCTGCCCCTAAATATTGTATAAGCATAGTACATGGTAAAATGTCACCTGCCGAAAAAGAGACCTCGATGAGGTTGTTCAAGGAAGGACATGCACATATTCTTGTAGCAACGACCGTCATAGAAGTAGGCGTTGATATTCCGAACGCAACGGTGATGGTAATAGAAAGCGCCGAAAGATTCGGGCTTTCACAGCTCCATCAGCTCAGGGGAAGGGTAGGCCGGGGCGCCAGCCAGTCATATTGCATACTTATGAGTTCAGATAAAATATCAAAAGAGGCCGCGAAGAGGATTGAAGTAATGATCAGCACAAATGACGGGTTTGAAATTGCCGAAACCGATCTTCAGCTTCGCGGACCCGGTGATATTGAAGGGACACAGCAAAGCGGGATACCATTCGACCTGAAGATCGCTGACCTCGGAAAGGATGGGCAGGTAATAGAATATGTAAGACGGATAGCCGAAGATATCCTTGACCTAGATCCGCTTCTTGAAGATGAAAGGAATCATATTCTGAATACAGAGCTGAAAAGGCTTTTCAGCATCAGGCAATCGTGGAGCAATATAGGTTAGAATGAAGCGTGAGGCATCAGGCGTCAGGGAATCCCGAAAGCTTAACACAATACAGAAACACAATTAATAAACCCAGCTAATTGAAAGATTGAGATTAATTGGAAGCCGGCAAATTTAATTAGGAACATTGTGGACAGGTATTTACAAAAAAGACGATGGCAACAGGAATCTGACTCTTACCGGTTTCCCTCTCCGGAGACCGCCAGACCGTTTTGGAGATTCAGAGACTGCCTTAACTCCTTCATTATCCAGAAGAGGATCCACTCCTTTAACAATGGATATATTATTTACTGAGCCATTTTTTTCAATAATGAAAGTGAGGACAACTTTTCCTTTGATTCTTTTTCGATGGCTTCCTGAGGGTAACTAATCCTCTTTTGGATCCAATCTCTGAATCTGTTAAGATCTCCTCCCTTAAAAGTTGTCATTACCTCCACAATAAAAAGTGGCTCCTCGTTACCGAACCCATCTCCTCAAGGAGCAAGGTAGTCACCCGAACCAGATCGGCATTCATCAACTGCTTCGCTCTGCCGCGATGCCAAAGCTTCGTCTGCGGTGATTTGTGTCTGATCGGCAGCTGTAATTGTATCCACAACGACTGGTGGAATATATTCAACAGATTCGGCTATTTCCGCATTCTCAGGCAGATGGGCAGGAGGAACATGAATAACCTCAGCAGGAGGTTCAAGGTTTTCCATTTTCGCTTGTCCAAATCTGTTTCCGACTCTTATAGCTTTTTCATATTCAGGCCTTGTCAGGAAGGGGACAACTCTCCGCTCCCTGCCCTCTGCCTTACGCTCCCTGGCTTTTTATACCCTGAGGACCTGATGTGGCGTAAATTATCAGCAGATCGGCAGGGCATATCAGCTTAAATGACAAGATAACAGGGCGGGGCTTGCAGGCAACGTATCCTTATTAATTAGAATCATTACAAATAAATAATTTGGGGTTAAAAGCTGATAAAAAACAGTTCAAATATTTACAGGATTCATAAATTTGCGAACTCCAACCAAGCCGGATAATTCTATGAAAAAATCGGGTTCTCACGGCACCATTCAACATGCAGGGACAGTAAAACAGGTTGAAGGCGATTCTGTTCTAGTGAGCATAGTATCCAGTTCAGCATGTTCAGGATGTCATGCAGAGGGAGTCTGCAATATATCCGGAAAAGAAGAAAAAATAATAAGTGTAAAAGGCAGATACAATGTTCTTCCAGGAGACAATGTCACTGTAGAGATGAATGAATCGATGGGTATGAAAGCCGTTGTTTTAAGTTATATCATACCTGTCTTTATCATTTTTGCCGGCCTTGTGGTTTTCAGCTCCCTGTCCATGAGCGAAGCTGCATCCGGTCTGGCTTCCATATCCCTTCTTCTCCCCTATTTTATTATACTGTATATTTTCAGAAGAAACATTAACCGGAGTTTTTCATTTTCTCTTAAAACTTGATAGATGAGTTCCACAGTCCTTATAACAATAATCAGTCTCAGTCTGCTGGCATTTATATCGGCTGTCATTCTGTACTTTGTTGCGCAAAAGTTCAAGGTATACGAAGATCCCAGGATAGACGAGGTTCAGGCAATACTTCCTGCCGCAAACTGCGGGGGTTGCGGATTTGCCGGATGCAGGAACCTCGCAGAAGCGCTTGTCAGGGCAGATACTTTTGAAGGGCTTAACTGTCCGGTCGGAGGAGCTCCTGTAATGGCAGAAGCCGCACGGATTCTGGGAAAGACTCCCGCGGTTGTAGATCCGATGGTGGCTGTGTTGTTATGCAACGGATCGCCGGAAAACAGGCAAAGGACCTCACACTATGACGGAGCCATGGAATGCAGGATCTCGAAAAGTCTTTACGCCGGAGATACCGGCTGCAGTTACGGCTGCCTGGGATATGGCGACTGTGAGAGGTCGTGCAAGTTTGATGCGCTGTACATCGATCCTGTAACGCATCTGCCGGTGATAAGCGATGAGAAGTGTGTAGCCTGCGGAGCCTGTGTGAAAGCATGCCCGCTTCATATTATTGAGCTGCGCAAAAAGGCAAAAAAAGACAGGAAGATTTATGTAGCCTGTTCAAACTGCGATAAGGGCGGACCGGCAAGAAAGGCCTGCAAAGTGGCATGCATCGGATGCAGCAAATGTGTAAAGGTTTGTGCTTTTGAAGCAATAACTATAAAGGACAACCTCGCGTATATCGATGCAAAAAAATGTACTTTCTGCCGGAAATGCGTTGTCGAATGCCCTACAAATGCCATTCATGAAATCAACTTCCCGCCAAGAAAGGAAAAAGCCGAAGCGGCAGTTGAAAATGTAAACTGATTTTAAATGATAATCTAAACACTATAGTTGTGCTCAAGACATTTCGCATAGGAGGTGTTCATCCACCTGAAAACAAGCTTACTGCCGGGATCCCCATTGAGTATTTGCCGGTACCGCCAAATGTTGTAATTCCCCTTTCCCAGCATATCGGCACCCCGGCCATACCTGCTGTAAATAAGGGAGATCATGTAAAGGTTGGACAGGTAATCGGCACCGGAAAAGGTTTTGTATCTGCGAACATCCATTCTTCGGTATCGGGAAAGGTGAGCAAGATAGATCTCGCGCCCGACAGTGGCGGGTTCAAACAAAATGCCGTATATATAGATGTCGAAGGTGACGAATGGCTTGATACAATAGACAGAAGCAGGGAAATAAAAAGGGAGATAAGTCTATCCCGGGAAGAAATAGTAAAGAGATGCCTTGAATCAGGTATTGTAGGTCTTGGAGGTGCTACATTCCCGTCGCATGTGAAGCTTACTGTTCCCTCGGGGAAAAAATGCGAGGTTCTGATAATTAACGGCGTGGAATGTGAGCCGTACCTTACCTCAGACCACAGGCTGATGCTTGAAAAGGGAGAGGAGATCCTTGTCGGTGTTTCAATCCTTATGAAAGCGTTGAATGTAAGCGGCGCCATGATTGGCATTGAGAACAACAAACCTGATGCAATAGCCAGAATGACGGAACTTGCGGCAGCTTCCTTTAAAGGAATTACAGTTCATCCCCTTAAAGTCAAATATCCGCAGGGAGCCGAGAAACAGCTTATAAAAGCCCTTACAGGAAGGGAAGTGCCCTCGGGAAAACTTCCTCTGGATGTCGGAGCCGTTGTTCACAATGTAGGAACCGCATTTGCGGTTTATGAGGCTGTTCAGAAAAACAAACCTCTTTTCGAAAGAGTGGTAACAGTAACCGGGAAGAAGGTTTCCAAACCCGGCAATTATATGGTAAGGACAGGGACACCTCTCATAAAGCTCATCGAGGCGGCAGGAGGGATACCTGAAAACACCGGTAAGATAATTAATGGAGGCCCAATGATGGGGAAGGCTGTCAGCAATACAGATGTTCCGGTTGTCAAGGGAATGTCGGGAGTGATACTCATACCGGCTGAAGAATCGGTTAGAAAGGAAATTGAGCCCTGCATAAGATGCGCAAAATGCGTATCGGCATGCCCTCTCAGCCTGGAACCATATTTACTTATGACATTATCTGAAAAGAGCATGTTTGAAAGAGCTGAAAAGGAAAGGATCACCGACTGTATGGAATGCGGCTCGTGCAGTTTTACATGTCCGGCCGGCAGACCGCTTCTCGATTACATAAGACTCGGAAAGTCGACTGTAATAAGAATGGCCCGTGAAAGAAATCTGAAATAACAGGAATCCAAATCTCTATGAGTAATCTGCTTAATGTATCCCCGTCGCCTCATGTGCACGGTAAAGAATCGACACAAAAACTGATGCTGAACGTGGTGATAGCACTGATACCCGCGTTCATCACCTCAGTATTTTATTTTGGCATCGGAGCCATAATAGTAACTGCGACATCAGTGGCATCATGCCTGATCTTTGAATACCTTATCCAGAGGTACATTCTGAAGAAACCGCTCTCAATAACAGATGGCTCCGCCCTTGTTACCGGTATTCTTCTTGCCTTTAATCTTCCTTCAAATATCCCGGTCGTGATTGTAATAATCGGGAGCTTCATTTCAATAGCTGTAGCTAAAATGACATTTGGCGGACTTGGCAACAACCCGTTTAACCCGGCTCTTGTTGGAAGGGTTTTCATGCTTATCTCCTTCCCCGTACAGATGACAAGCTGGCCGGTTCCGAAAGGGCTGGGAACCGGATATCTGGATGCCGTAACAGGGGCCACTCCCCTTGCAGTAATCAAGGAAGGTATTAAAAACGGAGAACCGCTTTCGAAACTCATGCAAATGATACCCACACCATCACAGATGTTCCTTGGCGATATGGGAGGATCGATGGGCGAAGTTGCGGCAGTGGCCCTTCTGATAGGATTTATCTATCTGCTGTATAAAAAGGTCATTACATGGCACATTCCTGTTGCAATAGTAGCCACAATAGCGGTTTTCACTACCATTTTGTGGCTGGTTAATCCCGAAAAAAATGCTGATCCCATGTTCCATATACTCGCGGGAGGGGTTCTACTTGGTGCCATCTTCATGGCAACCGATTACGTGACATCCCCTATGGTGCCAAGGGCCATGCTTATCTATGGCTGCGGAATAGGCATTATAACTGTAATAATAAGAGTTTACGGAGCATATCCGGAGGGTGTTTCATTTGCAATACTCATTATGAACGCATTTGTCCCGCTTATGAACGCTTATATTAAACCAAAACGGTTTGGTGAGGAGGTGAAAAATGGCTAAGACTGAGTCGACATTCAAAAACATGGCACTATCGCTTACACTGATAGCTCTTGTATCATCGGCCCTGCTGGGCTTTGTCTATGAGGCCACAAAAGAGCCTATTGCCCTCTCCAGTCTTAACAAAAAGCTTAATGCCATAAAACAGGTTGTTCCTGAGTTCACAAACAATCCAAATAATGAGATGTTCAGGCTGCCTACAGGAGAAGGCGACAGTCTTGAGATATACCCTGCAAAAAAGGACGATGTTGTCGTCGGCTATGCGGTAAACACATATTCTCCCAAAGGTTTCAGCGGCAACATAAGCCTTATGGCAGGCTTCAAACCCGATGGCACCATAATAAACATAACTGTCCTTGAGCAAAAGGAGACACCCGGGCTCGGGACCAAAATGACAGAGTCTTCCTTCAAGGATCAGTTCAATGAAAAGAACCCTGCTGATTTTAAGCTTAAAGTAAAGAAGGACGGAGGGCCAGTTGATGCAATCACCGCCGCGACAATCAGTTCGAGAGCATTTTGCGATGCAATTCAAAGAGCTTATAACACTCTTCAGAAAGGAGGAATAAAATGAACCAGCTACAAAATCTAACAAAGGGGCTGCTCAGGGAGAATCCAATCCTGGTTCTCGTGCTTGGAACCTGCCCCACACTGGCAACAACATCTTCGTCACTGAACGGATTGGGAATGGGAATAGCAACCACTTTCGTCCTGATTGGTTCAAACGTTGTTATTTCGCTCCTGGCCGGTCTAATACCCGATAAAGTCAGGATACCTGCCTTTATTGTGGTTATTGCATCATTCGTAACAATTGTCGACCTTGTGATGCAGGCCTATGTGCCGGATCTTTATAAGACACTCGGCATCTTTATTCCTCTGATTGTTGTTAACTGTATCGTTCTTGGAAGGGCTGAAGCCTTTGCAAGCAAGAATTCAGTTCTGTCATCATTTGTCGACGGACTGGGAATGGGCCTGGGATTTACCCTTGCCCTTGGCATCCTTGGAGCGTTCCGTGAGATTGTCGGAAGCGGTGCAATATTCGGGCAGAAATTCATTCAGGGCGACGGGATACTGGTCTTTATTCTGGCTCCCGGAGCTTTTCTGGCCCTTGGATATTTCATTGCACTTGTAAACAGAATTAAAAAAGCAAAATAAAGTATCATGGAATATGTCCTTATTATAATATCAGCACTGATTGTCAACAACGTTGTCCTTGCGCAGTTCCTTGGAATCTGTCCCTTTCTGGGTGTTTCCAACAAGGTTAACACGGCACTTGGGATGGCTGGCGCCGTCACTTTTGTAATTGTGCTGGCAACGATGGTTACCTACCTCATCCAGATTTATGTACTGAATAAGCTCGGGATAGCCTTCATGCAGACAATAACTTTCATCCTGGTTATAGCTGCACTTGTACAGATGGTTGAGATAATCCTCAAGAAGATAAGCCAGCCATTGTATCAGGCTCTCGGCATTTTTCTTCCACTGATAACAACCAACTGTGCTGTCCTCGGTGTCGCCCTCCTTGTCATAAAGAAAAACTACAATCTTCTGGAAGGAGTTGTTTTCGGGGCATCCACCGCACTTGGATTTGGACTTGCCCTTATAATCCTCGCCGGGATAAGGGAACAACTGGAACTTGTCAATGTTCCGGATGGGATGAAAGGCGTCCCGATCTCACTTGTTACTGCCGGCATCCTGGCCCTTGCTTTCATGGGATTCACGGGTATTGTGAAATAATTAACAACCCCGTCGCCAGTCCCGGAACACTGAATCCTCAAAAATTGAAGGATAATGCTTATATCTGAATATTATGCAATTCTGGGATTGCCTGTAAATTCTTCATTGGAAGAGATAAAGAAAGCCTACAGGAAAAAGGCAAGGCTGTATCACCCTGATATTAATCATGACCCGGGTGCCAAGGAGAAATTCATTCTGGCCACAGAAGCCTATGATTTTCTTATTGAGAGCCACAACAGGGATACTGTTGATGAACAGGATTATTTCCGTATAGTAGAGGAATGGAAGAAATACAGGCAGGAAAGGTCAAGGAAACGGGCACAATACTATGCAAGGAGTTCATTTGAAAGGTTCAGAAACAGCAAATACTACAAATCCACAAGGATACTTAACATCTCGACTATTGTTTTCAACTTTGTAATAGCCTTGATGGTGCTGATTTTCACTATTTTGGGATTCATACTAAGGTTAAGGAACCCGCTTCCTGAAGACAAACATCCCCCGGTATTCACTTTTGTCCTCCTTCTTATAATCAGCCTGATACTGTTTCTGGTTGCACTTTTATCCCTGAAGAGTTGGACAGACCTCAATAAAAAGCAAAAAATGAAAAAATAGCCGCATGGCATGATTTTTGAGCTTCTTAACTGTCAGGACCAGGTAATTTAAATGATTCATGCTTAAAAAATGATCACCTAATACTGTCATTTATGAACAGCAGCATTTTACATTCGGCGACGTTGGCACTTCTGGTGCTTCCCACAGTTTTTATTTCCTGCAGCAAGAATGATGAGATTCTCCCTTCGGAACCTGTTCCGATCAGACTTACAACTGATCAGACAGCCATCGTTCAATCGGGAAATGAATTCGCGTTTGATATCTTCAAGAACATCATTTCAGGTGAAAATGAAGGTAATAATGTTATGATTTCACCCTTGAGCATTTCAAGCGCTCTGTCAATGACAATAAACGGTGCAAACGGTGAAACGCGCGATGCAATGCTGGAAGCTCTCAGGTTAAAGGGTATCAGCATAGATGCGATAAACAAGGCATACCACGACCTTACAAAAGCTCTTCTTTCGATCGACAAAAGAGTCCTTATATCAATTGCCAGTTCTGTATGGACTGAAGATGATTTTAGTGTAAAAAAGGCTTTTATCGACGCGCTTACCCAGTATTACGATGCCCTGTCAGAGTCGTTCGACATAAATGATCCGGATGCTCCTGCCAGAATGAATGCATGGATCGAAAAAAACACTAACGGACTTATAAAAAACATGATCGAAAGTCTCGACGACAACACTGTCATGCTTTTAATCAATGCAATCTTTTTCAAGGGGGAATGGGCCTCCGGATTTGACAAGACCCTGACGGAAGAAATGCCTTTTTACAAAACTTCAGGCATTGTGAATGTTCCGATGATGAAGCAGAAATCTGCTTTCAACGTTTATGAAGGAAACGGATTTGCAATTGCCGAGTTTGCATACGGGCAGGGTAATTATGTAATGGATGTCATTCTTCCTGACCGGACATCATCGCTTGCAGGTACGATGAATATTATCACAGATGCAAACTTCAATGCCTGGATCAGTCAGATGCGCAAGAGGGAGACTGATGTCACATTTCCTAAATTCAAATACGGATTCAAAAAGAAACTTAAAGAAGTTCTGGGCAATATGGGAATGGGAATCGCATTTACAGATGCTGCAGATTTCTCGAATATATCAGAACAAAACGATCTTCTTATAAATGAAGTGACACACCAATCCTTCATAGAAACAGATGAGGTAGGCACTGAAGCTGCCGCCGCGACTGTTGTTGAAATAGGACTAACATCAGCAGGCCCTTCTGCTTTTGAATTCAGAATGGACCGCCCCTTCATGTTTATCATCAGAGAAACAACGACTAATTCGATACTTTTTATGGGGAGGGTCGCTGATCCTTCGTCAAATTAAGCTGCACACCACTGTTTAATTGCTTTTAAGTATTATCTTTCCGGGTGATTGTTCAGATCATCCATGACCGGGCTTGCAAAAGAACTTACACTTTACGGGCTGATTATGGTAGCAACAGGCTCCTGCATCGGCTCCGGAATTTTTGTAACTCCTTCTCAGATAGCAGGGTTGATACCATCAACAGGTCTGATAATTGTTGTATGGGCTCTTGGTGGTATCATTGCACTTACAGGCGCCCTGACATTCGGCGAGCTTGGAGCCCTGTTCCCGAAAGCCGGAGGAATTTATGTATTTCTTAAAGAAGCCTATGGAGGCTGGCTCGGTTTCCTCTACGGCTGGGCATACCTGGTAATCATAACCTCAGGATCCATAGCGGTGCTTTCACTTGCCTTCACACACTATCTCGGCTTTTTCATTCCCATGAACAAAACCGGCGAAATTGTTACAAGCATTTCAACAATAACATTGCTGACCACGCTTAATGTTTTCAGGGCAAAGTTCGGGGAGATGTTCTCAAACATATTCACCGGCCTCAAGATAATGGGAATCATCGTAATAATTCTTGCAGGCTTTTTACTGGGCAACTCTTCAATGTCGTTTGGCTCTCCTTTTTTTTCAGGTAATTCCGGAGCAACACTCTCAGGCTTTGGCGTAGCTCTGACCGGGGTGCTTTTCTCATATGGAGGCTGGCAGCATGCATCTTTTCTGGCGGGCGAAACAAAAAATGCTGTCCGCAATGTGCCGTTGGCCATGATTACAGGAGCATCGACAGTGACAGTCATTTATCTTCTTGTAAACGTATCATACATGCTTCTGCTTCCCGTCAGTACGATAGTATCTTCTGATAAGATTGCCGCCGATGCGGTAAGTACCGTGATTCCATGCGGAGGGATGTTTATAGCGGGCCTGATTGCAGTCAGCACCTTCGGTACGATCGGGATTTATACCCTTTCAGCACCGCGCATTTATTATGCAATGGCCGACGACGGACTTTTCTTCAGAAGCATAGCAAGAGTCCATTCCCGCTTCAGGACACCTGTCAATGCCATAATTGCACAATCGGTATGGTCAGTGCTTCTTCTTCTTTTCTGGGGGACCCTTGAAAACCTTATAACTTATACAGTGTCGGTTGAATGGATATTCTTCACACTGGCAGCTTCAGGTATCTTTATCTTCAGAAGAAAATACAGGGATGCTGAAAGAGCATACAGGGCAATATTTTATCCGGTGACTCCGCTTATTTTCATTCTTATAAACACCTGGTTTTTATTCAACATAATGATAAACAAACCATTGCATATGGCTGTCGGAGCAGGGTTTCTTCTTCTGGGGATCCCCTTTTATCTGTATTTTAGCAAGAAATACCCAGGAATTAAAAATGCTGACGAATCATGAAAGACATTTCCTACATAATCAACCATCTTGGAGAGGAACGGGAGAAATACTT
This sequence comes from Bacteroidales bacterium, assembly GCA_035390825.1. GTDB lineage: Bacteria > Bacteroidota > Bacteroidia > Bacteroidales > VadinHA17 > LD21. The sequence goes on from DAOOUQ010000008.1 coordinate 57,700, forward strand.
CAATGCAGTTACCCCTCCGTTGTTCCAGACAAGCAACTTCGCTTTCAGCAGTGTGGCTGACCTGAAAAAGGCAATTGCCATGGAGAAGGATAATTATATCTATTCGCGGGGTAACAATCCGACGACCGACATATTATGCAAAAAGATTGCCGCCCTGGAAGAGACTGAAGAAGCGCTGGCTTTTGCGAGCGGAATGGCAGCCATTTCCTCGGCCGTCATATCATTTGTCAGGTCGGGAGATCATATTGTGAGTGTGAGAAACAATTACAGCTGGACGAATATACTTATGACAAGATTCCTGCCAAGGTTTGGTGTCGAAACAACATTTGTCGACGGAACTGATCCCGGCAATTTTGAGAAGGCTCTCAGGCCCGAGACAAAGATCATATATCTTGAAAGTCCCAATTCTCTGACTTTTGAACTGCAGGACATTGAAGCTGTGACAAAAATTGCCAGGGCACACAACCTGACCACACTCATCGACAACAGCTATTCCTCCCCGCTTTCACAATCACCCTCAGCAATGGGTGTCGACATTATACTTCATTCTGCCAGTAAATATCTCGGAGGCCACAGCGATATTGTTGCAGGAATCGTCTGCGGCTCATCTGCCAACATCACAAGGATATTCAACAACGAGTATATGGGACTCGGCGGGATTTTGTCCCCATTCAATGCCTGGCTGATGCTAAGGGGGCTGAGAACCCTTCCTGCCAGGATTGACAGGATCTCCGCCACTGTGACCAGAGTAGTTGAATATCTTGAAAATCACCCTGCCGTATCTGAGGTAATATATCCCTTGTCTTCCGCTCATCCTCAGTATGAACTGGCAAAAAAGCAGATGCAAAAACCCACCGGTCTGCTTTCCGTAAGGCTCAAGACCAATGACAGATGCAAAACCGAGCTCTTTGTCAACAGTCTGAAGCAGTTTATTATCGGGGTTTCATGGGGAGGACATGAATCACTTGTATTTCCTGCAATGTCATTCGACGAAGAGCGGACAAATGATGGATTTTCAGCAAGTCTTATAAGGTTTTATATCGGGCTTGATGAACCAGAGTGTCTTATAAACGATCTTGAGCAGGCGTTTTCAAAGATCATCTGAACTCTTTGAAATTGAAAGGTATTTTAAGTACTGAGGCAAAATATTCTCCCCTTTCCTGTATATCTTCATCGCCCTTTTCATAATGCCAGTTTACTACAAGCTTCCTGCTTTTCAGCTGAACGCGGATGAGTTTCTGCAGAATATTTAAAAGCGCCTTTGCCGTAGCGCTGTTGAAGTATTCAAGGTTAAGATCGATTGTGGTCACCTCCGCCGGATCGTTGCTTACATAATCCACTACCCATTCCTCAATCGGATTGAAGAAATCACGGATGTTTTCATGAATTGAACGGCCCTTTATACTCAATGATCCGTTGGGATTCAATTCCACTTCGGGTGTGGTCTTTTCAGCAGGAATCTTCACTATGTTCATAATAATAATGCTGTGTAAACTTAATTATGCATAATAGCCTGAAATCCTCCGTTAAACCTGTCAAAAGATTTATCACTGAAGTTTTCAGGAGTTATCTCTCTCTTTTTTGACTCTATCTCATGGATCATGTCCACGATTACTGAATTAACGGGTACGGCGAGATTATATTTCATCGCGTTGTGCACTACATAACCGTTAAGGTAGTCTATTTCTGTCTTTTTACCTCTTTCAAGCGACTGAAGGCTTGATGATTTAAGCCTCCTGTATTTGAACCCGATAAGCCTGATTAATCCATGCCGCCTGAATTCGGCGATAAAGCCCGTTCCGCTCAGGAATTTCCTGAAGTCGAGCCTGCCGCCGAAGACTTCGATCCTGATTCCCATTTTATCAGCAACAGTCACGGCTTCCCTTATTATTTCGATGAAAATTCTCCTGACCTTCCTGATCCTGAGCATGTCACCCAGATAAAGGCCGCATACCGCACCCAGTGATGTTATGCATGAATTTATTATGAGTTTGGAATAAAGATGGCCCATAATATTTGCGGTTGTCCTTACCGGTACAATCACTGAAAGAGCTTCTGAGAGGGCATCAAGGAATTTATCCGGCGGCCTTGCAGGATACCCAAGTATAAAGTCTCCTGCAGATGTCATTGACAGTACACCCCTTGATTCCATCGTTGCACCCCATCCTGTCACGCACCCTATTATTTTTCCGGGGCCCGCCAGGGTGGCCAGTTCATCTTCACATATCCCGTTCTGCATGGAGACCACAAAACCTGACTCCTTCAGAACAGGAAGCGCATCATTGAGTGCTGCCAGCATATCTGTTGCTTTAGTGGCATGGAGAATGATGTCCTTTCTGGTCGTGATTTCTGATGCAGACGAGTAAGAAGGAACCCTGACTGTGAAACTGCCGCATATTCCGCTTATTGACAATCCTTTGCCGGAAACAAGGGATGCATATTCCTTATCGCGGCAAAGGATTTCCACGTCATAACCGTTTTTTTTGAGGAGGGCCGCCGTTATTCCTCCGATCGCGCCTGCACCGAGGACAAGGAATGAAAGATCAGTGCTTTTCATCTATATCTTTTTACAATCATTCAAAAACGTGCCAGTGGTATTACATCCTGTCCTGTGAATTCTCCCCTGAGGTATTTATAATAACCTGCAATGGCTATCATGGCAGCATTATCAGTAGTATAGCTGAAATGAGGGATGAACAGGTTCCAGCCTCTCTTCTCTCCTTCACTTACAAGTGCATTTCTAAGACCAGAATTTGCAGAAACACCGCCTGCTATGCCAACCTCTTTTATACCTGTGTTCCGGGAGGCTTTTACAAGCTTGTTCATGAGAATGGTAATTATTGTATCCTGAAGAGAAGCACAAAGATCAGCCTTGTTCTTTTCAATGAAATCAGGATCTTCCTTCAGCCTGTCGCGAAGAAAATAAAGGAAGCTTGTCTTGAGTCCGCTAAAACTGAAGTCAAGACCCTTTACGTGAGGTCGGGCAAACCTGAAGGCATTTTTGTTACCGGAAGCGGCCAGTTTGTCGATGAGAGGACCTGATGGATAAGGGAAATCCATGATTTTGCCGCATTTATCAAAAGCCTCGCCGGCAGCATCGTCAATGGTGTTACCAAGAACCGTCATCTCGAGGTGGCTTTTCATCAGGATTATTCGGGTATGGCCGCCTGAAACCAGGAGGCAAAGGAATGGAAATGAAGGAACACGGTTCTCCTTTTCCCTTTCAAGGATGAAATGTGCAAGAACATGGGCCTGCAAATGGTTGACTTCTATAAGAGGAATCCTGCGGGCAAGTGCAAATCCCTTGGCGAAAGAAGTACCAACGAGAAGCGACCCGAGCAGACCGGGGCCTCTTGTAAAAGCCACAGCATCAATTTCATTGGCTGTCACACCGGCTCTTTTCAGCGCCAAATCGGTTACCGGCACAATATTTGCCTGATGTGCTCTGGAGGCAAGCTCGGGAACCACACCGCCATAAGCCATATGTATTTCCTGCCCTGCAATCAGGTTTGAAAGGATAAATCCATCCCTCAGAACAGCAGCCGAGGTATCATCACATGAGGATTCTATGGCAAGTATCGTGACTCCCATGAGGAACTTTGATTTTTACGTATATTTAGGGTCAATTTGAATTTTGATTTTTCCTTGTTTTTGAATGCTCAAAACTATTAAAAAATCTTTTAAGTATCTGATGATCCTGATCGGTATATTGCTGCTGGTCCCGACCTTTTTTTCCCTCCTTCTCCGGATTCCTGAAGTTCAGACTTTTATGGTAAAAAGGATCACAGGCCATATTTCTGAAGAGATAAAATCGACGGTTGCAATAGGCAGATTTGAATATAAATTCTTCAATAAGATTGAAATAAAAGATCTGCTTGTAAAGGACAATAACCACGATACACTGATCTATGCGGCCGATATGACTGCGGGGATAACCGGGATAAACTTTAAAAGGAGCATGTTCAGGTTCGGGCATATAGGACTCACAAAACCTGAATTTGCACTTATCACCGACACCTCCGGAGTGATGAACCTTGATCGTTACCTTCAAATGCTTTCAGGTTCTGAGAGGTCGTCAGGAAAAGCCACAACTTCCATTTCGTTTAAACAGATAACACTGAAAGACGGATCTTTCAGCCTTATTGACAGGAATGCAAAGGCAACTGAAAACGCCATCGACTTCAGCCATCTGAAGCTTAAGGGGATAAACGGCAATGTCGAAGATTTCAGGATCCTTGATGACTCAATCTCTTTTTCTGTAAGCGACCTGGGATTCACTGAATCGAAGGGATTCCTTGTACGGAGCCTGAACAGCAAGGTCATCCTGGCCGGCGAAGACATAATATTCAGAGATGTATTCCTTTATCTCGACAGCTCAATAATAAACGCCGACAGAGTTGTCCTGGATGCCGATACAACCGGCTCGTTCCGTAACTTTGAAGATGAAGTGAGACTTGACATTGTCCTCAGAAAATCCTCAGTCAGCGGCGCTGACCTGAGATATTTTGTTCCTTCCCTTGACCTTTTCAGCGGGTGGCTGGAATTGTCGGGCAGGGTATCCGGAACTCTTTCGGAGCTAAAAGGACGTAATATTAAAGCGGCTTACGGGGACTACAGCACCGTTGACTGCAGCTTTGACCTGTCAGGTCTTCCCAGGATCGAGGACACATTTATCCATATCGGTGTTAACAGTTTCACAACCAATGCAAAGGATTTCGAAAAGCTGAAGACATTCAGGGGTAAAACATCCGGATTCCCGACAATACTGTACAAACTTGGCAATATTTCTTTCAGCGGAAGCTTCACGGGTTTTACAACTGATTTTGTCACATATGGCCGGCTAGGAACTGAAACCGGAAATCTGAGCACCGATATCTCATTCAGGCCCGAGGGAAAGAACAGGTTCCGGATCAAAGGTCTTGTTAAAGGAACCGGCGTTGACCTTGGAAGGATAACTGACAACCATGAATTGCTGGGAAAACTAAGTATGGTCACAAATGTTGACGGGTTTGCCACTTCGGGAAATAAGATATCGGGCAGCATCTCAGGAAGAATAGACAGTGTCGATGTAAACCACTATGTTTACCGCAACGTGGAGCTTAACGGCCTTTTCACCGAAAAAACCTGGGACGGAAGCATAAAAATATCGGATGATAATATTAAGCTTGACCTTCTGGGAATGTTTGATTTCAGAAACGATCTTCCCGAATTTGACTTCACGCTGAATCTGGGCAAATCGGACCTGTATAAATTAAATTTCGACAAAAAGGATTCAACTTCGCACCTCTCTGCACTTCTGACAGCAAATTTCAGGGGTAATAATGTTGATAATCTCTTCGGAGAAATAAAAATGCTGAATTCCACTCTGACCAAGTACGGGAACAAACTCGACCTTTATGATTTCTCGCTTAAGGCGTTTAACGAAAACGGGAAACCGGCAATTTCATTAAGAACTGATTTCATGGACGCTGACCTGAGGGGCAGTTATAAATTCAGCGAATTAGGAACATCGGTGAGGAAAGCATTGTCGGCAATCATGCCTTCCAGGTTCAAACCTCCTGCCCAGACTAAAAAAGGTCCGGGAAATGAATTCACTTTTGCCCTTAATTTCAAGAATACTGATAAGATAAACAGGTTCTTCAGGACAAAGTTGGTGCTTTCGGAAAAAAGCAACATAGAAGGAGCCTTCTGCCAGGACAGTCTTTTCAGGATAAAAGCGAAGGCTAAAACACTGAACTACAGGAACAACATCCTGAATGATCTGGCATTTGAAGCAGAATATTCAGGGGAAAAATTCAGGGCAGATCTGTTCAGCTCGGGTTTCAGCCTGCTTGGTCAGCAGGAGCTTGAAGATTTCAGGATAAGTATTAATACGATACCCGACAATTTTCTGTTCAGACTCGGCTGGGATAACAGGGAAAAGATTTCCAGCAGGGGAGAATTTATTGCCAGGGGAGCATTTCTGAAGAAGGAAAACGGGAATGGCGGGCCATTGTTGAGAATTGATATTGACTCATCTGAAATTTATAACAAAAACAATCTCTGGAAAGTCAAGAAATCGGTGATTACAATAGATTCTAATGTTACCAGGATCAACAGGTTTATTGTGGCAAGCAGGTACAATTCATATGTTGTCGACGGCACTGTTTCGGAAAATTCTGCCGACACTCTGAAATTACTGTTCAGGGGTATTGAGTTAAGCCCTCTCGGACAGCTAGGAGAAAAGGATTCAAAAGATCAGGGCACCGGAATGCTGCTGAATCCCGGAGGTACAATAAATGGCAATGTGCTGATATCATCTGCGCTTAAGAATCCATTGATTGAAAGTAATGTCAGGATAAATGACTTTTCGCTGTTGGGAGAGGAATTTGGTGATATGTCACTGCTCTCGGCATGGAATTCAATAACCAAGGTTGCTGATATCAACCTTTATAACAATCTTGGCGGTAAAAGGAATATCGAAATAAAAGGATTCTATGATCCGGAGAAGAAGCTTCTTCAGCTTAACGGGGTGGCATCAAAGCTTCCGGTATCAGGGCTGAATCCGGTACTCGGCTTCTTTGCATCGGAAATCACAGGAACAGCATCAGGGAAAATAACACTAACAAAAAGGCAGGAGGAACTTGTTTTGAACGGGGCGCTTATGGCTGAAAACACTACGCTGAAGATAAACTACCTCCAGACAAAATTCAAACTAAACGACACCATCAGGTTCGATAATACCGGGATTAAGTTCAGGAACTCAAAAGTCACCGATGAAAAAGGAAATTCGGCAACTGTTTCCGGATCGATATTTCACAAGAACTTCAGGGATTTTGCCGTCGATCTTACAATCAATATGGATAAAAATGACTGTCTTGTGCTCAACACCACACAAAAGGATAACGGCATGTTTTACGGGACTGTATATGCATCGGGTGTCACCACTATAAAAAGCAGTGCAAACTCCCTTGCGTTTGATATTTCAGCAAAGACAGGCAAGGGGACCAGATTCTTTATCCCTCTTAATTCAGGAATGTCGGTTTCCGATTATTCATTTGTAACCTTTGTAAGTCACAATACGGCATCATTGAAAGAATCAGATAAAAACCCCGGGTTGCCGGCAAGAAGCGGGGGTTCATCACTTGAACTTAATTTTGATCTGGATGTGACACCTGAAGCCGAGGTCCAACTGCTGATCGATCCCAAAGCCGGTGACGTGATAAGGGGACGCGGTGAGGGAAAGCTTAATCTGAGTCTTAATAAACAAGGGGAATTCAGAATTTTTGGAGATTATGTCATCGACGACGGCGATTATCTTTTCACTCTCCAGAACCTGTTCAACAAGCGGTTTGATGTTGAAAGCGGAGGAACCGTCTCTTTCAACGGGAGTGTTGAAAATGCCGAAATAGACCTTACTGCAAGGTATAAAAACCTCAGGACCTCACTATACCCGATTCTGTATCCAATACTGCAGGATGAAAAATACAAGACAAGGATACCTGTTGAACCGCAGCTTATCCTTTCAGGCAAGCTTTTCAATCCCGTAGTAGGATTCAATATCTATTTGCCTAATGCCGATGAAGAAACCAGGACCTATCTCAAAAATGCCATAACGACTCAGGAAGAGCTCAGCAAGCAGTTTTTATATCTTCTTGTAATGAACAGCTTTTACTCAGATCCTTCTCAGTCGTCATATTCATCATCAATGGCATCATCGGTCGGAGGCACTTCCGCCATGGCGGTCACCACAACGGAAATGCTTTCGAACCAGCTCAGCAACTGGCTTTCCCAGATAAGCAACGATTTTGATGTGGGATTCAATTACAGACCAGGGAACAAGGACATTAACTCACAGGAACTTCAGGTAGCCCTTTCAACGCAGCTTCTTAATGACAGGGTTACCATAAACGGAAGCTTTGATGTGAGAGGCGAAAACAATAAAGACGGGACACCTCTGAGCGGCGATTTTGATATTGAATACAAGATCACCGAAAAGATAAGGTTCAAAGCCTTCAACAGATACAATAATCCTTATACCGGACGGGGTGCCCCGTACACCCAGGGACTTGGGATCTTCTTCAAACAGGATTTCAACCGCTTGTCAGACATTTTCAGAAGAAAACAAAATTCGGACATGAAAAAGGAAGATGAGATCAAAGCTGTTGAATAAGAGTTGATAAATAATGCAATAATGTTATTAACACACAATAATAGCATATACCTTTTTTCCGTTTTTTAATAACTTCGCCAGTGAAAATTCAAAGAAGAGGAAGATAAATAACTGTTTATTAATCAATTAATAAAAGGAAAATATGGGATTTCAACAATTCTTGATGCAGGAGGGTCCGGCAGCGGTCCAGGCAGCTGCCGCAAAGAAATTAACCCTGCTGGATTTTGCTATAAAGGGAGGATGGGTAATGATTCCAATCGTTCTTTTGTCGCTTGTGGCAACATATATTTTCATTGAAAGATATTATGTGATAAGGAAAGCAACAAAAGAAGACACAAATTTCATGAACAGGATCAGGGATTACATTCACGACGGCAAGCTGGATGCAGCAGTCGCACTGTGCAAATCGACCGACAGTCCCTCGGCAAGGATGGTTGAAAAGGGCATTAGCAGGCTTGGAAGGCCGCTACAGGACATAACGACAGCAATCGAGAATGTTGGAAAACTTGAAATCTCAAAACTCGAAAGAGGATTCCCGACACTGGCAACAATTACAGGAGCTGAGCCCATGCTTGGATTTCTTGGTACCGTAATAGGTATGGTGCAATCTTTCTATGCCATGGCTCAGGCAGGCAACAATATAGAGGTCTCACTCCTGTCAGACGGTATCTACACGGCCCTTATAACCACAGTTGCAGGGCTTATAGTGGGAATACTCGGATACTTCGCCTATAACACACTTGTTGTGAGAGTTGAAAAGGTAGTCTTCAATCTTGAGGCAACACTCACAGAATTCATGGATGTGCTTAATGAACCATTAAAAACAGGACGTTAAAATGCCAATATCGTCGAGGAATAAGATAAGCATCAATTTCAGCTCTGTCGGGATGACAGACGTGGTTTTTAACCTTCTTATATTTTTTATGCTGACTTCAACGCTCGTGCATCCCACAGCATTGAAACTTCTCCTGCCGAAAGGCAGCACCCAGACATCGGCAAAGCCGCAGACGACGGTTTCGATCACTGCCGATCAGAAATATTATGTGGAACAGCAGCCTGTGTCGCTTGAAACTCTTGAGGCTGTCCTGAAACAAAAGCTCGGTGCAAATCCCGAAACATATATTTCGCTGCATGCCGATAAAAATGTACCTTTCGAGACAGTAGTTGCTGTTCTTAATATTGCGCAGAAAAATAACTATAAACTGATAATTGCCACTTCTCCTAAATAGCGACCTTCGAAAGATCCCCACTGAAAGGAAAAAAGGGATTATCGGAACCTCAATATTACATATTGTGATATTGGCGCTTCTGGTTTTTGTTGCTTTTGTCCCTCCGGAACCTCCGGAGATGGAAGAAGGGATTCTCGTGAATTTCGGCACTGATGAAACCGGACTTGGCATGATTGAACCCTCTGCTCCGCCGCAACAGGAAGAGGCGACCCCTCCCCCTCCTGCAGCATCACCCAAAGTTCAGGCTGATGAACCTCTTCTAACACAGAATGATGAAGAAGCGCCCGAAGTGAAAAAAGTGGATCCTGAAGCGGAAAAGAAAAGACTTGAAAAACTGGAAGCTGATCGCAGACTCCGTGAACAGATTGAAGCCGAAAGGAAAAGAAAGGAACAGGAAGAACTGGAAAGAAAAAGAATAGAGGCTGAACAGAAAAGACAGGCCGATATCATGAACAGAACTCGTGATGCCCTTGCCAATTCCAAAAATGCCGGTACGACTTCAAAAAGTGAAGGAGAAACAGGGGGAACCGGTAACCAGGGCGTACCGACAGGATCTGTTGATTCAAAGAACAGGGGTGAGGGAGGAGGCTTCGGAAACCAGGGTAATATTTCCTATGATCTCGGGGGAAGAGGTTTCCAGTCGTTGCCAAAACCAGCATATGAATACCAGGAAGAAGGCAAAGTCGTAGTCGAAGTAAGCGTAGACAGATCAGGAAAAGTAACCCAGGCCATACCAGGCATAAAGGGGTCAACCACTCTGAATGAATATCTCCTCAGGGTTGCAAAAGAGGCTGCGCTTAAAGCAAGGTTCGACCCGAAATCAGATGCCCCTGTAATCCAGAAGGGCACAATCACTTATAACTTTATCCTCAGGTAGCGTCATCGGCTCTCCTGAAAGCCTTAAACACCATCACCTCAATAGGCAAACAGAGGGAATGATTTCATCATTGCATTTACCTTCTCTCCCACCCTTTTAATAACTGATTCATTATCAATATTTGAGATCACCTCATCAATCAGTTCAACAATAACGCCCATATGCTCCTCTTTCATACCTCTGGTTGTTATTGCCGGAGTGCCTACTCTGAGTCCTGAAGTAAGGAACGGCGACCGGCTGTCGAACGGGACCATATTTTTGTTGACGGTGATATGAGAAAGCACCAGTGTGTTCTCAACTTTCTTTCCTGAAATTTCAGGGAATTTGGTTCTCAGGTCGATAAGCAACAGGTGATTATCAGTGCCTCCCGAAACGACCTTGTAACCCTTTGCTATGAAGGCTTCGGCCATTACAGCAGCATTCTTCTTTACCTGCATCTGATACTGTTTGAATTCGGGACGAAGAGCCTCACCGAATGATACAGCCTTTGAAGCAATTACATGCTCGAGCGGGCCGCCCTGCACACCGGGGAAAAGTGATGAATTAAGAACAGCCGACATCATTTTCGGCTCGCCTTTTGGCGTTGTAAGACCCCATGGATTGACAAAATCCTTGCCCATCAGTATAATACCTCCGCGAGGGCCCCTTAGTGTTTTGTGTGTTGTTGAGGTAACGATATGGGCATATTTAAGCGGGTTTTTAAGTAAGCCGGCTGCAATAAGCCCTGCCGGATGTGCCATGTCAACCATAAAGATTGCACCCGTTTCATCGGCTATTCTTCTCATTCGTTCATAGTCCCATTCCCTTGAATATGCTGAGGCACCACCTATTATCATTCTCGGCTTTTCCCTGTGAGCCAGCTCCTCCATCATATCATAGTCGACAAGGCCATTATCTTCCCTTACATTATATGCAACCGGGCGGTATAGTATTCCCGAAGAGTTTACAGGCGACCCGTGCGAAAGATGGCCTCCGTGTGCAAGATTAAGCCCCATGAAGGTATCTCCGGGCTTCATAACAGCCATGAACACAGCCATATTGGCCTGAGCACCCGAATGCGGCTGGACATTTGCATATTCGGCATCGAAAAGCTGTTTCAGCCTGTCGATGGCAATCTGTTCAGTCTGGTCAACAATTTCACATCCGCCGTAGTAACGGTTTCCCGGGTATCCTTCAGCATATTTATTCGTAAGAACCGAGCCCATGGCCTCAAGAACCTGGGGGCTAACAAAATTCTCGGAGGCAATCAGCTCTATGCCATTCAGCTGACGCTGCTTTTCTTTTTCAATAAGGTTAAAAATAATGCTGTCTCTATCCATTTTGATAAAATTTACTGCTGTAAATGAGAAGGTTAAGAAAACATTTCAGGCTGCCTTCCGGTTCTTCCCGGGAATGGCCGTCCCGGACAAATATAACGCTAAAATCAAAATTGTTTCAAAGTTGATCCAACTATTCCTCCGAAAACTGAAGGAGAAGCTCCCGATATCTCGCGTATATTCTTGATTTCGAAATAAATCCCACATAAATTCCGCTGTCAAGAACAGGGAGGTTCCATGCCCCGGTCTTTTCAAAGGTATCCATCACGGTTTCTATGCTTTCCCTGACATCAAGATACGATGGAGGAATCCTCATGAGCTCCCTTACGGTAACTGTATTGTAAAGTTCGCTGTTGAACATAATCTCTCTTACATCATCAAGAAGCACTACTCCTTCAAGAATGTTGTACTGGTCGACAACCGGAAAAATATTCCTTTTTGATTTGGAAATTACTTTTACAAGTTCTCCCAATGTGTTGTTCGCCCTGACCCTGATCAGATCCCTTTCAATTTCGCTCTTCCAGTTCATCAGTGTAAGTACGGCCTTGTCTTTATCGTGTGTAATAAGTTCTCCCTTTTCCGCAAGCTGTATATGATATATTGAATGAGACTGGAACGTTCTGGCTGTTATAAAGGAAATTGTCGAAGTGATGATCAGCGGTATCAGAAGGGCATATCCCCCGGTTATTTCTGCTATTAGGAAGATAGCTGTAAGGGGAGCATGCATCACTCCTGCCATTGCCCCTGCCATACCTACAAGCACAAACCGGTTATCAGCAATCTCGATTCCCGCAAAATGGTTTAATATTGTATATACGGCAAAGCCTGTGACACCTCCTGTAAAAAGCGTCGGGGCAAAAATACCGCCAATACCGCCTGCCCCGATGGTTGAACTGCTTGCAACTGCTTTCAGCAACACAAGTCCAATGAAAAAAAGCAGGTAAACGGCAAATGTGCCGCCGATACCGCTGAAAGGTGAGTTTTCAAAGACACTCAACGAACGGCCTTCAAGAAGTTCCCTGATAGTGTCATATCCTTCGCTGTAGAAGGGAGGGAAAAAGAATATCAGAAGAGCTACTGCCATGCCCCCTGTGAAAACCCTGACAAAGGCGTTACTGATTTTTGAATACAGACTTTCAATATAGAGCGATGTCTTTGAAAACAGTACAGATACCAGTCCTGTTATAACGCCAAGGACAAGATACCACGGGATGTTCTTGATATTAAATGCCTCAACGACAGAGAACGAGAGTAGCACCTTTTCACCCATCATGAAATATGCCACGGTGGCCGCCGTTACAGCAGAGATCATTAATGGGACTATCGACGACATGGTAAGATCGAGGAGCAGCACTTCAAGCGTAAAGACTATTCCTGCGACAGGAGCCTTGAAAATTCCAGCCACTGCGCCGGCCGCTCCGCACCCGATAAGAAGAGTGACATTGCGGTAATTCAGTCTGAAATAGTTGCCAAGGGCAGAACCGATCGATGAGCCGGTAAGGACAATGGGTGCCTCAGCTCCGACAGAACCCCCGAAACCAATTGTCAATGTTGTGGCAACAATTGATGTCCATGTATTATGGGTCCTGAGCTTGCCTTTTTTCCTGGATATTGCATAAAGGACCATGCTTACGCCATGACCAATATTGTCCTTTACAACATATTTCACAAAAAGTACCGTGAGCAGCATACCCGCTGCCGGGTAAATGAGATAAAAGTGGTTTTGTGGTTCTGGTGCCCCCCCCCGCGACAGCAGACTGTTTGTAAAGAATATTGCATTTTTAAGCATTGCAGCAGCCAGGGCACTCAACAACCCCACCACAAAGCTGAGGAGATAAACCAGCCTGGTCTGGCCGGGTTCAACCAGAAATCTTACAAGAGAATTTTTAAGTTTCCTGTTTACGAACATAACCCTGCAAATATAGAAACAATAACAAAGCTTATCTTTATTTTATTATGTTTGTCTTTTTGACATATTCAGGTTTATGATAGAATTCAGAAAGTCCATTCTGAACAATGGATTGAGGGTTATTGTGCATGAGGACAGGTCGACGCCTCTTGTGGCCATGAACATTCTTTATGATGCAGGGTCGAAGGATGAGGACCCTGATCTCACAGGCCTTGCCCATCTTCTGGAACATCTCATGTATGGTGGTTCTGCAAATATCCCTGATTACGACACACCTCTCCTGCTTGCAGGAGGCGAAAACAACGCCTTCACAAATAACGATATTACAAATTATTATATTACAATACCATCCGAAAACATCGAAACCGCCTTCTGGCTTGAATCTGACAGGATGCTTGACCCGGATTTTACCAGGGAAAAAACAGAAATTCAGAAAAACGTGGTCATTGAGGAGTTCCGGCAGCGATATCTAAATCAGCCATATGGTGACGTAATGATTATTCTGCGGTCTCTTGCCTATACTACGCATCCGTACAAATGGCCCACAATAGGAACCGACATTTCACACATCGGAAGAATCACAAATGAGAATGTCAGGCAGTTCTTCAATGCAAACTATGCCCCGAAGAAAGCCATCCTCGCACTCACCGGAAACATCGATCCCTCGATGGCATTTGACCTGGCAGATAAATGGTTTGGCTCAATCCCCGGCAGAAATGCAGGCACCAGAAGCCTTTCCCAGGAACCTGAACAGCAGAAGGCAAGGGAAATAACTGTTAAGCGTAATGTTCCTTCCGATGCACTTTTTAAAGCCTGGCATATAGGCCCGAGAACAGCCGGTGACTTCTATACACTTGACCTCCTGACCGACCTCCTCGCAGGAGGCGAATCGGGACGGCTTCATAGCAGGCTGGTCAGGGACCTTAATCTTTTCAGCGAAATAAATGCATATATTACATCCGACTTTGATCCCGGGCTTGCTGTCATAAGCGGGAAGATAATGAAGGGAGTCGATATTGAAACAGCAGAGAATGAGCTGATCAGGGTTATTGAAGAGTTTAAGGACGGAGCGGTTTCAGATACGGAAATGGAAAAAGTCAGGAACCGATACGAAACGTCGACCGTGCTCTCAAATACAAATATACTTCATAAGGCAATGACCCTTTGCATGTATGAATTACTTGGAAATGCCGACATGATAAACACGGATGCTGCCAACTACAGAAATGTCACAAAACAAATGGTCTCAGAAAGCGCCATAAGATATTTCAGACCAGAGAATTGTTCAACATTGCATTACCTGTCAGACAAACTTGACGAATAATGGAAAATTTCAGGACGAAACAGCCGCCGGTTAAGACTGTCAGTGCGATAACAGGCATCCCTGTTGAAAACAGAGTTTTAAAGAATGGGATCTCGCTGTTCATGATAAATGCAGGCACAGAGGATGTTGCAAGGATAGAGTTCGTTTTTAGGGCAGGCATGGCAATGGAATCGGTTCCTCTTCTGGCTGGCATTACAAATATGATGCTTTCTGAAGGGACATGGAATTATACCGCTGAAGAGCTTAACAACACACTCGACTTCTACGGCATCTTTCAGAATCTTACAACCGACAGGGACTCAGCGGGTCTTAACATGCTCTTCCTGAACAAGCACATTGAAAAAGCGATGGAGCTGGCCGGAGAGATACTTTTCCACCCGGTCTTTCCTGAAAAGGAACTGAACCTCATGATGAAAAAAAGGCTTGCCGGATACAGGATCTCCAGGGAAAAGGTTCAGAATATTGCCAGCGACTGTTTTTTCGAATCGGTGTTCGGCAGAAATCATCCTTACGGGAGGCCTGTAGAAGAAAAGGATTTTGAAGCAATAACTCCGGCACTTCTGAGGGACTTTCATTCTGCATACTATACACCCCGGAACATGGCTGCAATAATTTCGGGAAAAATACACGAGAATACACCTTATCTTTTCGAAAAGTATTTCGGAAGTTTTACTGATTCCAGTCTTCCGGCAGGAAATTCGTTGAAAGCCATAAATGGCCAGGATGCCGCAAAAATTCATATAGAAAAACCGGGATCCCTTCAGACTGCGATAAGGATTGGATCAGCAACCATAAATAAACGCCATCCTGATTACCCCGGATTAAAAATACTCGATACAATCCTTGGGGGGTATTTCGGCTCAAGGCTGATGAAAAACATAAGGGAAGACAAAGGTTATACATATGGCATTCATTCTTCTGTAACTTCCCTTGACCAGTCGGGATATAAGGTTATCTCGACTGAAACAGGAAAACAATACTGTACCCTTACGATAGATGAAATTTACAGGGAGATAAGAATTCTTCAGAAAGAGCATGTAAAAAATGATGAGCTGGAAGTAGTCAGAAATTACATGTCAGGCGAGATGGTCAGGATGTTCGACGGCCCCTTCGCAATAGCCGACAGTTTTAAGGCAGTATGGGAGTTCGGTCTCGATTTCAGCTATTTCAACAGAATGATGGATACTGTAAAGACAATTGACCCCGAAGAGATAATGAGGCTCGCGAACCTGTATTATAACATTGATGACCTACATGAAATAACAGCAGGATGAAATGAAAAGGGCAGCACTTTTCCCTCTGATGTTTCTTCTGGCAATTACCCTTAAGGTTGCCGGCCAGGCAGACAAGGATCCGCCTTTATCGCCAAAATTCACCCTTGTCACAATAGATCCTGCAAACGGTCATACTGTAATGACCTGGATGCCCAGCCCCTCTTCTGATGTGGCAGGTTATGTCGTTTATCTTTATAAAGGCGGCGAAGGTTATGCTATTGACACTATTTTTGATCCACTTGCCACTTCATACTCTGCCAGACGCGAGGGGACAAGCTATTACAGTGAATCTTATGTTGTGGCAGCAATTGACTATTCCGGCAATACCAGTCCTCTTTCAAATGAACTTGCCACAATCTTTGCAAGTTTGCAGACAGATACATGCAATAACAGGATAATCCTTAAATGGAACAAGTATAATTCATTCCCCACGGAGGTAACGGGATATGACATCCTCGTTTCAGTCAATTCCGGTGCATACTACCTTGCCGGGCATACTTCCGCGGAAACGACAGAGTTCTTCTTCGGGGATATTTCAACCGGTTCGGACTATTGTTTTACAGTCGGGGCAAACCTTCAGAACGGACAAAAATCTGTATCCGGCAAGGCCTGCGCCAGCGTCAGGATACAGAGAATCCCCGAATGGATAAATGCCGATTTTGCCACAGTTAACGATAATGATGAAATCTCACTGTCATTCACCATCGATCCGTTATCTGAAACAGATCTTTTCTCCGTTGAAAGACGACAGGGTTTTTCCGGGTCATTTCAACAGATAGCCCGGATCAGTAAAGCAGATGCTGACAATGTCGCCTTCACTGACAAAACTGCCCTGAAGAACACAGTGTACTTCTACAGACTCGCGGCAATAAACTCCTGCAACATTAAAGCAGCATACTCAAATGTAGCATCAGGCATGATACTTCAAAACAAAACTGAAGGAAATGAAATACTGCTTGGATGGAACAGGTACAGGGAATGGAATGGAACGGTTTCATCGTACACGATTTATATGGATGCCGGGAATGGATTCTCAGAAATAGCTGCATCAGCACCGGTTGACACTACGCATTCCATCGGTATACCTGACATAATGTACACCTTGAGCGAAGGAAGAGTCTGTTTTTATGTAACGGCCTCCGAAACCGGCAATCCTCACGGAATACAGGGGGAAGCCAGGTCGAATATAAGTTGTGTCACCATAACAGAAACTGCTGCAGTGCCAAATGTGTTCACACCCGACGGAGATCTGAAAAACGACCTTTTCAAACCTGTGTTGACATACACTCCAGATGAATACAGGCTGGTGATAACCGACAGGCAGGGTAAAATCATTTTTGACACCGATGCATTTGCGGAATCGTGGGACGGCAGGGATAAAGCAGGGAAAATGGTAAATGAAGGCGTATACTTATGGTTCCTGAGCATAAAAACGCCTTCAGGGAAGAACATTTCCCGGACAGGGACTGTTACTTTAATAAGAAGATAAAACCGGCACGGTCAGATGTTGCAGGCTGCCTTTATTATTTATTGTAATAAAGCTATCTTTGCAGAAAGCACAAGAATACAGTGATTATCTATGGGGAGCAAGGATATTTTTGACGAGGAGGATAGTAATCGTATTGAAGAAGAATACAATTCACTGATAAATAATTTATTGCGCTGTAACAAACCTGGCGACAGGGAGCTCATAGAAAAAGCTTTCAGGATTGCGAACAAGGCCCACTGGAACATGCGCAGAAAATCCGGAGAGCCATACATCATCCATCCAATATGTGTTGCAAAGATAGTCAACCAGGAAATAGGGCTCGGGGCAAAATCGATAGCTGCAGCCCTTCTTCATGACGTTGTTGAGGATACCGGCTATTCGCTCGACGATATAGGGAAGGAATTCGGGCCCAAAATTGCATCGCTGATTGACGGACTTACAAAGATTTCAGGGACCTACAACAAGGGTTCATCATCCTCATTGCAGGCCGAGAATTTCAGGAGGATGCTGCTTACAATTTCCGATGACCTGAGAGTCATTCTCATCAAGATTGCCGACAGGCTCCATAACATGAGAACTCTTGATTCGATGCCTGAGAACAAGAAGATGAAAGTGGCCGGGGAAACCATCTTTCTGTACGCACCTCTTGCCAACAGACTGGGATTGTATGCAATAAAGAGCGAACTCGAGGACCTGAGCTTCAAATACCGGCAACCGGTCATTTATGAGGAGATATTGTCAAAGCTGAAGCACGGGGAAAAAAAATACTACGCCCTCATCAATAAATTCAGCCTCCCGATAATAAACAAGCTTAAAGAATCAGGACTGGTATTCGAAATCAGCGGCAGGCCGAAATCAATTTTCTCCATCTGGAAGAAGATGCAGACCAAGAATGTTCCGTTCGAAGAGATTTATGACATTCTTGCCGTCAGGATAGTATTCGAGCCCGTTCCCGGAATACCGGAAAAAACAACCTGCTGGAACATCTATTCAATTATTACTGATTCATATCTTCCCAAACCCGACAGGCTGCGCGACTGGATAAGCCGTCCAAAACCAAACGGCTATGAAGCTCTTCATGTTACCGTAATGGGGCCCGAAGGACACTGGGTTGAAGTCCAGATCAGAAGCAGGAGGATGGATGAAATTGCAGAACGTGGTTATGCCGCACATTACAAGTACAAGGGAGACAATACACCAGAAACCGAACTTGATAAATGGATAAAGCAAATCAGGATGATGCTTGAAAATCCTCTTGAGGATCCCATCGAGTTCCTGGATGAATTCAAAATGAACCTTTTCTCATCAGAGATAATGGTTTTCACTCCGAAAGGAACCCTGGTAAGCCTTCCCAAAGGAGCATCCGCCCTCGATTTCGCGTATGAGATACATACTGAAATAGGTAACAAGGCCATCGGCGCCAAGATAAACTATAAGCTCAACCCTATAAGCGCAATACTCATGAGCGGCGACCAGGTCGAGATAATAACTTCTGATATTGCAAAACCTGAAAAGGAATGGTTGTCGTTTGTCAGGACCCCCAAGGCCAAGGAAGCGATCAAAAATGCACTCAAAACCGAATCGACTAACAGGATCCAGAAGGGAATGGAGATACTGGAAGCAAAACTTGCCGAACTTGGAGTATCTCCCAATACAGAAATCCTTAAGAAAATAATGCTTTCATATGATGTACCCAATAAGGATGAACTATATTCCGGGATCGAACTGGGTACCATAAACCTTGAAAACCTCAAAAAGATAATTCGAAAAAGTCCTTCAAAGAATGTTATTAAATACTGGGAACTGAAGCTTCTCGGCTCACGTAAGGAAAAGAAAGATGAAGAAGAGGCCAAAGAAGGGAAAATTGACCCGTCATCACCATTCCTTCTCAGGGAGAACGTAGAAAATGCAGAACAATCATATGAAATAGCAAGGTGCTGCAACCCAATCCCCGGAGATGAGGTTATTGGCTATCGCTCTCACGATGGTTCGATAATAATCCACAAACCCAAATGCCCTGTTGCAATAAGGATAATGTCGAATGAAGGGAACAGGATCATTGCAGTCAGGTGGGCAATACACAAGCTGGTATCATTTCTTGCAAGGATCAGCATGACCGGAGTCGACAGGATAGGAATGGTCAACGACATTACCAATATTATTTCATCCGAGCTTAAAGTCAATATGACAAAGATTAACATAAGTGTCAAGGATGGAATCTTCGAAGGCACCATCGACCTGTATGTTCATCACACCCAGGACCTTAACAACCTGATCCTCAAAATATCAAATGTCAGGGGAATCGATACGATAAAAAGAGTAGAAGATTTTTCGGATGAGGTTTAAATCCTTTGGATGTTTTCACCCAGATTAAAAATCGATATATTTGCTGTTATTTTTAATTAGACCAGATATGATTAACCATGATACCAGGTCGACAGTAAAACAGATATTCACAGAGTATCTTGAAAGAAAAGGTCACAGGAAAACACCCGAAAGGTATGCCATTCTGGATGAGATATATTCGAGAAGCGGACATTTCGATATCGAGTCTCTCTATATCTTCATGAAGAACAAGAATTACAGGGTAAGCAGG
Organism: Bacteroidales bacterium; assembly: GCA_035390825.1. Taxonomy (GTDB): domain Bacteria; phylum Bacteroidota; class Bacteroidia; order Bacteroidales; family VadinHA17; genus LD21. Next base: position 77,866 of record DAOOUQ010000008.1, read on the forward strand.
GCCACGTTGTACAATACAATAGAATTGCTTCTCGACTGCAACCTTGTTGTGAAACATCAGTTCGGGAAAAACATGGCTCAGTTTGAACGTGCCTATCAATGCGGCCAGCACGATCATCTGATAGATATCGAATCAGGAAAGGTAATAGAATTCTGTGATCCCAGAATACAGGAGATTATACGAACCGCGAGCAGTCTTTATGACTTTGAACCGCAGTATCATTCCCTTTATATTTACGGGAACCTTAAAGATCCGGGGAAAAAATAGACTGTTTCAGAAAGCGAATCCTATTGAAAAGCCTACCCTGGTTTTGAATCCTTCGAATTTTGTAACGTCAGCTGGATCCGAACCTGATTTTATATCGACACTTCCATCGGTATAATGACCGCCGAAAAAGAGATCCATTATAAATCCTCGTTTCATGATCCACTGCCTTCCGAAGGCAATACCACCACCGAATGCCTTAAATGATCCCTCGTTCTGATTGTCGTTTTCAGTATAATCAAACTTATTGTAACGCAGATATGGAGCCAGGTAAAATCCATCAATGGCATTTTCCCGGATATAGAACTTAAATTCCGGAGTCAGGATTAGTCCGCTGAATTTTGTTTCATCAATTTTATAATTAAGGTAACCGACCCCCATCTGAGCTGACATATTATCGCTTAACTCCCTCTCATAAAATACCGACCCAGTACCAATAATCAGGGGAAGAGTGTTCACTTTCAAAACATTCTTCTCAGGAGCTGCCACATTTTCGTTCTGGGCAAATGCAGATATTGAGAATACAGTAAGAAGAAAAAGAACAATAACTTTTTTCATAATGCAAATGATTTTAATCCAAATGATTACAACTTGTCTTTTAAATTAACATTCTGATCCCGATTTTTCCCGGACCATTTCTTTTTCAACAATATTTTCTTAACGTTATTTTCAGCCGGATTATTTTGTAACTTGGAATCTGTTTTTTTTATCCATAAATTTTAAAATGAAGATTGATATTTTGTTAGGCCTTCAATGGGGAGATGAGGGAAAAGGCAAGGTCGTGGATGCTCTGTGCCCTGCCTATGATGTCGTGGCCCGTTTCCAGGGCGGTCCGAATGCCGGGCATTCACTGGAATTCAATAATGTAAAACATGTTCTTCATCTTATACCATCCGGGATTTTTCACCCGGAAAAATTAAATATTATCGGTAACGGAGTAGTACTTGATCCGGCGGTATTCAAATGCGAGATTGAAAATCTTGGACCATCAGTTGAAGAGCTCACAGGAAGGCTGATTCTGTCAGCAAAAGCCCACCTTATACTTCCGACTCACAGGATACTCGATGCAGCATATGAGAAACACAAAGGAAATCTCAGGATCGGATCAACTCTGAAAGGGATAGGCCCGGCATATACCGACAAGGCAGGCAGGAACGGATTGAGAATAGGTGATATCCTCAGTCCCGATTTCATGAAGCTTTATGAAGACCACAGATCAGCCCACCTGATGACACTCAGGAATTACAATCTTGAATATGACCTAAAGGAGTATGAAAAGGGCTGGTTTGAAGGAATCGAGCTCCTGAAGAAATTCAGAATTGAAAACACCGAATACCTTTTAAACAATCTTTCATCACAGGGGAAAAAGATACTTGCCGAAGGAGCTCAGGGAACCATGCTTGATCTCGACTTCGGATCATATCCGTTCGTTACGTCATCAAGTACAATAAGCGCGGGAGCATGCACCGGCCTTGGTGTACCACCCGGGAAAATTGGTGAAGTGTTCGGAATATTCAAGGCATACTGTACGCGTGTTGGCAGCGGACCGTTCCCTACCGAATTGAAGGACGGAACGGGAGAACTGATTAGAAAAAAAGGAAGTGAATTCGGAGCCACCACGGGCCGCCCTAGAAGGTGCGGTTGGCTCGATCTGCCGGCACTCAGGTATGCCATAATGATAAATGGCGTTTCAAAGCTTTTCATGATGAAATCAGATATCCTGTCGGGATTTAAAACAGTCAGGGTTTGTACATCTTACAAGGCCGAAGGGGAAAAGCTGGCCGAAATACCATTTGACAATGACGCTGACATAGAACCGGTTTATACCGAACTCGATGGATGGAGTGAAGATATTACAGGCATAAGGCAATACTCTGACTTACCGGAAAACCTCAGAAAATACATAGGATTTATTGAAGACCAGACAGGAGTACCGGTTACAATTGTTTCAGTCGGTCCCGACCGCAATGCTACAATTTTCAGATGATTCTGATATCCAGGCATACCATAAAGACCAGATGGCATGGCATTTCCCGGTCTTCAATTCCTTCAACAGAAGATTTTTTATACAAAGTTTGTATATTGGCATATTTATAAATCTACTTTACCTGTTACTCATTTTAAACTAAAAACCTTTGTCTGATGAAATCCCTGATACAGTTTTTCGAAGAAAGTGTGGAAAAGTACAGCAGTAATGTTTACCTGTGGGAAAAGCCTCAGGATAAATATGAGGGAACAACCTATGAAGAGACCCATAAACAGGTGTGTGAATTTGCTGCCGGGCTTTTAAGTCTGGGAGTCAGGAAAGGTGATCGAATCAGCCTTATCTCCGAAGGAAGGAACAGCTGGGTGATAGGAGAACTTGGCATATTGTACACAGGTGCCGTCAATGTTCCGCTTTCAGTAAAGCTTACACCCCCTGAGATAAAGTTCAGGGTAAATCATTCGGAATCTAAAATGATCCTGACTTCAAATATCCAGGCCCAGAAACTGAAACAGATAATAGACGAATGCAGGACAATTGAAAAAATAGTACACTTTGATACCCAGGAGGAGTATTCTGACAGGGAAATACACTTCAATGAAGTAAGAAAGATTGGCAGGGAGTGGCTCGAATCACCTGAAAACAAGGCAAAATTCGAAGAAATTAAATCAGGCATAAAACCATCTGATTTTGCAAATATCTGCTATACATCAGGAACAACCGCTGATCCGAAAGGGATAATACTTACCCACGGGAATTATGTAACAAATGTTTATCAGTCGTACAGCCTGATGGATATACCATCATTCTACAAGACTCTCCTTATACTTCCATGGGATCATTCATTCGGACATACCTGCGGAATATATGCGTTTATGGGAAAGGGTGCAAGCATAGCATCAGTGAAAACCGGGAAAACGCCCATGGAAACCCTGAGGAATCTTCCGGGATGCCTTAAGGAAATAAGACCAAACCTGCTGATGAGCGTTCCTGCCATTGCAAAGAACTTCAGGAAGAACATTGAAAAAGGCATTAAGGAAAAAGGCCGGCTGACTGAAATGCTTTTCAACCATGCCATGAAGATCTCCTATTCGTATAACAAGGAAGGATGGAATAAGGGAAAAGGTTTACAGAAACTGAAAAAGCCACTCATTAGGCTCTATGACAGGATATTATTCAGCAAGATCCGCGAGAGCTTCGGCGGAGAGCTTGACTATTTCATTGGCGGCGGCGCACTACTTGATATTGAACTGCAGAGATTCTTTTATGCACTGGGCATTCCAATGTACCAGGGATACGGCTTAAGCGAAGCCTCTCCCGTTATTTCGTCGAACTCGACGGGACGCCACAGGCTGGGATCGTCGGGCGTTCTTGTAAACAACATGGATCTTAAGATATGTGACGATGACGGCAAGGAACTGCCCGTCGGACAAAAGGGTGAGATCGTAATCAAGGGCGGCAATGTAATGCACGGGTACTGGAAAAATGAGGCTGCAACCCGCGCGACAATCAAGGATGGATGGCTGTATACAGGAGATATGGGTTATATGACTGAAGATGGCTTCCTTTATGTCCTGGGAAGGTTCAAAAGCCTTCTTATCGCGGATGACGGTGAGAAATTCAGCCCTGAAGGGATAGAAGAAGCGATCACCGAACAGTCTAAATATATAGACCAGTGCATGCTTTATAACAACCAGAAACCTTATACGGTGGCGCTTGTAGTACCGAACCAGCATGCCCTTAAAGGTTATCTCGAGGAAAAGAATCTTACTGCAGATTCTGATGAGGGGAAAAGATCAATAACTACCCTGCTCGAAAATGAAGTCAATGAATACCGGACAAACGGCAAATACGGGCATATGTTCCCTCAAAGATGGCTTCCTGTTGCAATCGGAATCCTTGAAGAAGGTTTCACCGAAGAAAACGGCCTTATGAACTCGACGATGAAGATAGTAAGGGGCAAGATTATGGACAGGTACAAGGATCTTATTGAATACCTGTATACTCCTGATGCCAAGGACGTCAGCAACGAGAGGAACATCGAGGAGATAGAAAAGATGAAGCTCGGCTAGAAACGGCTTTTAAACGGGAGAAAAGTCATAAAGTCGGCATGGTGGACAATATAGGCTTCAGTTGTGCGCCTGACGAGATCACCTTCATGGGCATGTGCTGCAATAATGTGGCACACTTCAGGAGGCACTCCGCATTCCTCAGCCAGTGAGACCCCTGAAAAAGGGTGCCTCAGATACTGACCGTATTTCCCCTGAACTGCTTTTCCGCCCGAATCAAGTTCATACTCAAGCAGCTTGCCCACATCTGCAAGAATGGCGCCTGCTATTAAGACATCCATGTTCACAGGAAGATCCCTGCCAAAGAATTCGTTCATCTTTTCCCCGCATGCCCTGGCAATATGTACAACGCATCTCTTATGATTCATGAATGTCACTTCCAGGTCGGGCCCGCACAGCAGTGTAAACGGGATTGTTTCAAGATCCTGCGGCGTCAGGGCGCTCTTCTGCAATGCAATTTCCCATGTTCGGGCTGTCTTCTCCCTGAGCGATTCATCCTTTATCCATTCAAGCTCAGGCCAGAGTCTTCTTACTGCTTCGTTCATACGGTTACCTGTTTATCTTCTGATTCTGGAAATAATTTCATCCGTCATCTCAATGGTTGAAGCTGCCCCGTTATTAACAACATCAGGGCTTCCCTGCATCTTCATCATATCATATGTCCTGACCTTACCTTCCAGAATAACCTCTGCGACCGCTTTCCTTATCTTTTCAGCCGTTCCCTTTTCATCAATATAATCGAGCATCATGCAGGCCGATTCGATCATTGCTATCGGATTGACAATCGGCACTTTGTAGCCGGCATATTTTGGAGCTGATCCGTGAGTCGGTTCGAAAACTGCAATTCCATCTTCTGAGAACTGGGCACTGCATGCAAAACCAAGCCCCCCGATAAGACCTGCAAAAGCATCCGAGGCAATATCACCGAACATATTGCCGGCTACTATCACCCCATAGTCCTCGGGATTTTTTGTCAGCCACATCATCTGGGCATCAATGTTGGTGTTGAGAAGTTTTATTGAAGGGTACCTGTCCTTCTGTATCTCCTTTGCAAGCTTCCACATCAGTCCGGATGTCTCCCTGATGACATTCGGCTTTTCACAGACTGTAACCGACGGGTAATTGTTGTTTTTTGCATATTCGAAGGCCGCAAGCAGGATCCGCTCTGTTGCTCTGCGCGTGAATATCCTGGAAGATATTGATATTTCAGGAACAGGAACACTGCCGAAGTTCTCCACAAATTTGGGATGGCTCATGAATGCCTTGTAAACATTTTCGGGAGGATTTGTCCATTCAACACCAGAATAAAGACATTCAGTGTTCTGCCTGAAAATCACAACATCAATAAATGGCTCCTCAATGGCTCCATCCCTTCCCCGTCGTATGAAATTCAATGGATTCCCCTTGTATGACCTGCATGGTCTTACACAAATATCGAGGTTGAATTTTTGCCTTAAACCAACTATCGGGCTTGAATAAACATAGCCTTTGCCCTGCAATTCAGTGGCAAGTTCGGCCTTTGCTTCTTCATTTGGCTTCGATGTAACGGCCCCGAAAAGGGCAATCTTGTGCTTTCTTATAAGATCGAGGGTTCTTTCCGGCAGGGGATTTCCCTCCCTGCACCAGAATTCCCATCCTATATCGCCAAAAACATAATCGGCCTTGAAACCCGACGCATCAAGTACCCTGAGGGCCTGTTCAAGAACTGTTTTACCTATTCCGTCGCCCGGCAGGGCAACTATTGAAGGGCGTGACATAATTAAATATTTTGGTTGTCTGCATTATTTACATTGGTAAAATTAACAATTTTTAATAATCAGGATTGCCTAAATCTGTCATAATGCTCCGTTTGAATCTCGTAAAATAGCTAATTTCGGAACTTAAAAGATCAATTCTGCAAACATGGGCATTTTAGCTGAACTTAGTCCGAAACCAATCTGGATTTTTTTTGAAGAGATCTGTAAGATACCTCGTTTAAGCAAGAATGAAGGAAAAATCAGAAGCTATCTCCTGAAATTTGCATCGGACCATAATCTGGAATCAAAGGAAGATTCTGCAGGGAACATTGTGATTATCAGGCCTGCGTCGCCGGGATTCGAAAACAAAAAAACGGTTGTCCTTCAGAGCCATATGGATATGGTTGGCGAAAAGGATTCAGATAATCCACATAACTGGGAAAAGGATGCCATAATTCCATGTATCGATGGTGAATGGGTGAAGGCAACCGGTACCACACTTGGGGCCGACGATGGCATAGGCCTTGCCTCACAGCTTGCCATACTTACGGATCCTGATCTTAAAACAGGGAAAATTGAATGTCTTTTCACAACTGATGAAGAGTCGGGCATGACTGGCGCTTACAATATTAAACCCGACTTTATTGAAGGACGGACTCTTATAAACCTTGATTCGGAAGATGAGGGAATACTATTCATCGGTTGTGCAGGAGGGATAGATACCGTGGGTGAAATGAAATACGGCAGCTCTCCGGTACCGGCAGGGATGACCGGTTATAAGATATCAATTACGGGACTGCGGGGCGGCCATTCCGGTGATGAAATCCACAAGGGTTACGGTAATTCCGTGAAGCTGATGAACCGTATCTTAAGGAATCTTACGGAACAGTTCGAGATAGGCCTGAGCAGGTTTGACGGTGGTAATCTCAGAAATGCAATACCACGGGAGGCTTTTGCAGAAATCACTGTTAATAAATTAACAAAAGACAGTGTTGAAAGATTTGTCAGGGAATTACAGCCTGTCTTCCATGACGAGTTCGGAGATCTTGAGAAAAATCTGAAAATCAGAATAAAAGAGATAAAGACTCCCAAATCGGTAATGGATACAAGGAGCAGGAACAAGCTTATCAAGCTTCTTTCGTGCTGCCCGCACGGAGTCATTTCCTGGTCAAAGGATATGGATGACCTGGTTGAGACATCCACGAACCTCGCTTCCGTAAACTTCACGGGAAATCAGACTGTCAGGATAATTACGACCCAGCGGAGTTCTGTCGAATCATCAAAATACGATGCCGCGGGAATGGTTGAGGGTTGCATGAAGCTTGCCAATGCAAAGGTCGAACATTCAAGCGGATATCCTGGCTGGAAACCGAATCTGAAGTCAGAGATACTTGGGATCACCCGTAAATCATATAAGGACCTGTTTGGAAAGGATCCCCAGGTCAGGGCAATCCATGCAGGACTTGAATGTGGTTTATTCTATGAAAAATTCAAAGGCATCGATATGATTTCTTTCGGCCCATCGATCAGGGGAGCACATACTCCTGAAGAGAAAATAGAAATAAAGACTGTCAATATGTTCTGGGACCTCCTTACAGATGTTATAAAACATATTCCTGGCAGGAATGCCTGATATTAAGGTTTAAGACAAAGTTCTCAGTCATAGACAAAAAATACATCCTTTCCTGCGCCACAGACCGGACATTTGTAATCTGAAGGAAGTTTTTCGAACGGAATTCCGGGCTCAATGCCGGAAGCATGATCGCCTTCAGCAGGATCATATATAAATCCACATACTTCGCACTTGTATCTTTCCATACAGAAATATTATTGCTTTATTTTTCTTACAACGTCTATAACTGTTCCGTCGACCCATTTAATTGCCGCGACTATTTTGTCATCGAAGGCAGGCCTTGATGGTTTCCCGCAGATATTTTCAGCTTCATCCTTAAGTTCCTTTATAGTTCTTAGAGGAAGGCCGCTGTTCCTGACGCTTTCAATAAGATCTTCCCGCAATGGGTTGATCGCGATGCCCCTTTCGGTTATAACAACGTCAATAAGTTCGCCGGGGCCGCACAATGTTGTCACTTCATCAACTATGACAGGTATCCTGTCGCGGAAAAGTGGCAGAGGGAGGATCACATTCCTCGCATGAAGGCAGTTCTGCCATCCGCCAATGCCATGCAAAAGGTATCCGTCAGAATGAGTCACCACATTGCCGTTGAAATTCAGGTCAACCTCTGTTGCTCCAAGTATCATTATATCCATCATGCTGGTGAGGTTGCCTTTCGAATGGTAATTATAGGCATTATAAACCGGATACGGAATATGATTGGGATTCCTGCCTGCTGATAAAACGGCATCAAGATCAAAAGCCTGGGCATCAAGAATATATCCCATTTGTCCCTGCTCAAGCATTTCGACCATGTATTTTGTACTTCCGCCAAAACCGAATTTTGATTTCCATCCCTTCGATTTGAGGATCTCGTGTATAAAGACAGCAATGGCAAGTGATGTTCCTCCGGCTCCTGCCTGCATGGTAACGCCATCCCTGAGTATTCCGGATTTTTCAAGGAAAGAAGCTGTAAGCTCTGCTATAAGGAGTCGGTCGGGGCTCTTTGTAATCCGGGTAGTTCCCGAAACTATCTTCTCGGGGATTCCGATCCTGTCGACAACAACAACATAATCAACATAATTGCCTTCAATTTCGGCAGGAAGGCATGGCAGATCCACAAGATTGTCGGTAACAACTATCACTTTGTCAGCATACATTGAATCGGCTTTTGCATAACCAAGCACCCCGCATGCCGACTTTCCTCCGGTTCCCCTGGCATTTCCGAATGCATCGGCCGAGGGTGCCACAAGGACGGCTATATCAATTTTAACATCGCCGTCCTGTATTGCCTGTACCCGCCCGCCATGCGATCTCAGTACCGCGGTGCCTTTCATTCTGCCTTCCGAGACAAATCTGCCCAGGGGGCCGTTCATGCTTCCCTCTATTCTGTTTATGGTGCCATCTTCAAGATATTTCATAATGGGATCATTGCACGGGAAGGATGCGGAAGGAAACCACACAAGGTCCTTTACTCCCATCACAGCTGCCAGCTCGAATATCCTGTTGCTGATAAGGTCGCCGTCCCTCAGGTGATGATGTGTTGAAATAGTCATTCCATCGCGGATACCGCATCTCAGAAGTGCTTCTTCCAGGGTGGCAACCACCTTGTTGCCGTCATCCGGGAAATCGGAACATGAGGGAATCGGGGGGCCGTATTTGTTCCCAAAGGGTTTATGCTTCCCCACTCCCTTGAAAGGGATTGCAGGCTTGCCGTTTACCTCCAGTGGTACTTCCCTGCCTGCAGCATTCATTGTGGTCGGGATTGCCATTTCGCTTTCTAATTGATTAATCATTCGGTTTCAATCGGAATGTCGTTCTTCCAGTTGTCAGGCAGAAGGCCCAGACGGATAGCCAGGTCAACGGTTCTTTGAGCTCTTACAACCACAGGCTGATCGATCATTTTGGTGCCAAGGGCAACCACACCCAGTCCATTGCGTCTGGCCTCGTCATAGGCCAGAACAATCTTTTTGGATTTTTCAATTTCTTCAGGCCCGGGAGCAAATCCCTGCCTTACAACCGGCACCTGGCGCGGATGTATACAACCCATTCCTTCAAATCCCAGAGATTTGGATGAAAGGACATTCAGGCGGAGGGCTTCCATGTCACCTACATCGGAAAACACCGAATCGATGGGTTGAATGCCTGCTGCTTTGGCAGCATTAACGATACGTGCCCTGGCATACAGTGTTTCGCTCCCTTCCTTTGTCCTGGTTACACCAAGGTCGGCAGTCAGGTCTTCAAGGCCGATGGCAATGGCAACGATCAGATCTGATGACCTGGCTATCTCAAACGACATTTCAACACCTGCAGCTGATTCTATTATTGGCATAAGATAAACTTCATTATAAAGATGGTACAGATTCCTGAGTTCATGTATCTTTGATTCAACCCTCTTTACCTCTTCTGAACTCTCGCATTTAGGGATAAGGATGAGATTGGCATAATGCGGTATAACATATTCCAGGTCTTTCAGCCCCCTTTCACCCTGGTTTATACGTACCATTCTTTCTGCGCCATAGAAGCATATCTGCCTGAGGGCATTCCTGACGAGTATTCGTGCTTCGTCTTTTTTTTCAGGTGCAACAGAATCCTCAAGATCGAGTATGATTCCATCGGCGGAATGCAAACCCGCATTTATCATCATGCTTGGAGTATTGCCCGGGACATATAACCTCGAAAACCTGAACCTGTCGCGCTTTGAAGGACATTTGTTATCCTCACGAATTTCGGGAAGAAATTCATTGACGGTATCAACAACCTGTTTTACGACGGCTTCAATACGTGCTGAGATTACAAAAGGCAGAGCGCCGGAATCAGTTATTTTAAGAACAGCATTCCTGATCCCGAAAAAGTCAAGGATTTCAAGACACTGATTCTTTATTGATTCGCCATAAAGAACCTGCACTTTAGATTGGAGTTCAATTACGATACCTCCATCATCAGTAAGTTCGAGCTCCGTCTGGCAGTCGGACCTTACTTTTGGTCCGGAATTTCCCGTGACAGCAAGCCTTTTATTCATAATTCAGAATGTTAATCCATTTCCATAATAACCTCATCCTGCAATACCGATTGTCCTTCGGAAATCCTTATTCCTGCAATCACTCCCGCCCTTTCTGCTTTGATCTCATTTTCCATTTTCATGGCTTCAAGGCTGAACAGCCGCTGGTTTTTTTCAACCGACTCGCCAGGCTTTACAAAAATTTTAATGACTATTCCGGGAAGCGGCGACTTTATTTCCGTTTTTGGACCACCCGATTTCTTCTCGATCTCCTTCTCCGGTTCCTTAACAGGTGATCTGACAACGATCGGGGTTTTGTCGGGTTTTACATCTCTCTCTATTTCAACAACATAATCCTCACCGTTCACTTTTATCCTGGCAGTGTTGCCATTCAGGGAAAGAACATTTACATCGTATTTCTTACCCGCAATCGAAAATTTAAAATTTTTCATATCATGTGTTCCTTATCGCAGGTTTCTCATGCTGTACAATTTTGAACTCCATGGTGAATAAGTTTTTGACACCCTTTTTACAGTTATTATATCACTTTCTTCATCATGCATTTCATTGAAATATAGGTAAAGTGCTGCAGCAATTGCGGCTTTATCGGCTTCATCGGCAGCGGCATTCTCACATTCCGGCGGTCCGGACTGAATTACACTGTCGTTCCTCATGCCGGCAAGCCGTCTTAAAATCGAGGGTCGGATAACTTTGACTGTAAAGTAAATAATTATGACCGAGAGCAGAAGCACATTCAGCCAGATAAGCAAAGTGACCAGTCTGTAATCTGCCGGGCTCAGGTCATTCATTTGTAAATAATACAGATTCATAACAGATCGAATTACAAAGGTATGTTTGCATGTTTTTTCATTGGACCGGGGTCTTTTTTTGTTGCAAGTGTCCTCAGACCCCTGATTATCCTGAACCTGGTGTTTCGAGGCTCAATTACGTCATCTATAAATCCATATTTTGCCGCCTCATACGGATTGGCGAATTTTGTTTTGTATTCTGCTTCCTTTTCAGCTATATATCTTGCTTTCCTTTCCGGATCATCAATTTCGGCAAGTGCTTTTCCCTCGAGTATCTCAATTGCACCTGAAGGGCCCATGACGGCAATCTCGGCCGACGGCCATGCATAGTTAAGATCGCCTCTCAGCTGTTTTGACGACATAACACAATGAGCTCCTCCATATGACTTCCTGAGTGTAACCGTCAACTTAGGGACCGTTGCCTCGCCGTAGGCAAACATCAGTTTGGCTCCATGTATTATTATGCCGCCATATTCCTGTCCGCTTCCCGGAAGGAATCCCGGGACATCGACAAGGGTTATTAACGGGATATTGAAGGCATCGCAAAACCTTACGAACCTGGCCGCTTTGCGCGAAGCATCTATATCGAGGACACCTGCAAGGAAATTTGGCTGGTTTGCCACTATTCCTACAGGCATCCCTCCCATTTTGGCAAACCCTACCACGATATTGCGGGCATAACCGGCGTGAATCTCAAGAAATTCGCTGTGATCAACAATCTTGAAAATTATATCCTTCACGTTGTATGGCTGGTTTGGATTTTCAGGTACAATGCTGTTAAGTTCATCATCTTTCCTGTCGATGGGATCATCGCATTCAGTAAGCGGCGGCTCCTCAAGATTATTCTGGGGCAGATAGCTTAAAAGCTTGCGTATAAGGAGCAGGCCCTGCTCTTCTTCATCAACAACAAAATGCGCGACTCCCGATTTTGTGCCATGGACGCCCGATCCTCCAAGATTTTCTGTTGAAATGTCCTCGCCTGTAACAGTTTTTGTGACTTTTGGGCCGGTAACAAACATATAGCTGCTTTTCTCGCTCATTATAATGAAATCGGTAAGCGCAGGGCTATACACTGCCCCCCCGGCGCAGGGACCAAAGACTGCCGAAATCTGGGGTATTACGCCGGAAGCAAGAATGTTCCGCTCAAATATCTCGGCATAGCCTGCAAGACTCCTGACGCCTTCCTGTATCCTTGCACCTCCGCTGTCATTTATTCCAATCACCGGTGCACCCACTTTCATGGCCTGATCCATTATCTTGCAGATCTTTTGGGCAAAAGCTTCAGACAGCGATCCTCCAAAGATCGTAAAGTCCTGTGCAAAAACGTAAACCACCCTGCCGTCAATTGTACCCTGACCTGTCACTACCCCGTCTGTAAGGTATTTCTTGTTGCTCATGCCAAAGTCTTCGGTACGGTGGGTGACAAACATGTCATATTCCTCAAAGCTGCCTTCATCAAGCAGGATATTGATCCTCTCGCGTGCAGTCAGCCTTCCTTTCGAATGCTGTTCGTCGATTTTATGCTGACCTCCTCCCAGGCGGGCTTTCTCCCTTAGTTCAATCAGCTGTTTTACCTTCTCCTGACTATCCATCTGAATAAATATTTCATTTTGTTTTACGTTCACAAAGTTCTATTAAAACTCCTCCTGTCGATGCCGGATGAAGGAATGCAATATCAAGTCCCTCGGCTCCTTTTCTGGGATTTGAATCAATAAGCCTTATACCATGGTTGTCGGCATGCTTCAGGGAGTCTTCAAGACCTGTAACTGCAAACGCGATGTGATGTATGCCTTCCCCTTTCTTTGCAATGAATTTTGCAACAGGGCTTTCGGGTGAGGTTGCTTCAAGGAGTTCAATTTTTGTCTGCCCGATCATGAAGAATGCTGTCCTGACTTTCTGATCAGCTACCTCTTCAATATTATAACATTTCAGGCCAAAAACCTTTTCGTACAGTTCCACTGATCTCTCAAGATCAGAAACTGCGATACCAATATGTTCAATATGTGATGGTTTCATGTAGTATTAAATTTAGGACAAAAGTATTACTAAAGCAAAATTAACTGCTGATAAATACCTCATGCAGATAAAAATCATGTTTCCCGGGTTTTTTTATCAGGACCGGGGAAATTTCAGAATGGGAATTCCACAGGTGTGGTGATGTCTGATTCCTTGTTTTCAGGTTTCTTTGCCGCCTGGTGAACAGGATTACCGTCAACAAAAATAGCCTTGTATGGTGTAACCGGACATGCAAATTCACAGTGCCCGCACCCGATGCAGATCTCCTGGTTGGTTTCAGGAATGACAAGGTTCCCCTCGTATGGGATCATGTACACGGCCTTCGTGGGACATGCTTCGGAACATGCTCCGCAAGCCGTCTTTTCTGTCTTTACAATGCAGTTGTCCTTTATGAAATTTACTTTCCCGATCTGGCTAAGCTTCTTCGCTTCCGGCATCAGCGGCTTTAGGGCGCCTGTCGGGCAGATCTCTGTGCATACTGTACAGTTATAGCTGCAGAAACTCTTGTGATAATCCATTACCGGCTGCATAAAGCCTGCCAGTCCATACTGCCCGGTCGCAGGCTGAAGAACCTTGTTCGGGCATGATGTAATGCAAAGAGAACATGCTGTGCAGTTCCGTGTAAAGAATTCTATTGATCCGGCCCCCGGCGGACAAACTGGTGATGTCCTTGGTTCTTTTACAGTCGATTCCTTCTTGGGAACCGGAACAGTCTTTTCCTGGGCTCTTGTATAGGATAATATTCCTAAAAGCATAAGAACAGACCCTTTAATAAACTTCCTCTTGCTTTCGTCGGGCTTTGTTTCCTCATGTACTTTGCTCCTTGTTCCCAGAAGGCTATATGAGAGGGCTTTTTCAGGACAGGTGTCAATACAGTTGAAACAATCAACGCAGCGGCTGACATCAATGTCATAATTCAGAAAATCGATACATGATGATTTGCATCTTATTGAGCATCTTCCGCATTTTGTGCACTTGCTTTCATTGAATTTGACACGGAACAATGATATTTTTGATATCAGGCCCAGCAGGGTGCCTACCGGACATAGCATATTACAGTAAAGACGTCCTTTTATGAAAGAAAGCACACCTGTAAGAATCGCAAAAACAACCGGGACAATATAGGCTGCCAGTTTAAATCCTTTTATTTCAACATGACTCAGGGTGTAAATATCAAACCGCCCAAGAATATTGGCCAGAAAATTATTGATGACCAGAATGACAGGTTTTCCAAGATAGGTCATAAAACGCCCGAAAATGCTGTAAGGATCAAGAAGAATGAGAACATATACTCCGGAGAAGACAGCTGTTCCCAGCATTAATGCAAGTATTGAATATCTTACTATGGTGTGTGGCCGACTGAAACCATATCTTCTGAACTTCTTCCTGATTTTTCCGCCGATCCTGCTGTTAATATCCTGACCTATTCCCAGGGGACATAAAAATGAGCAATATGTTCGTCCTGAAAGCAGTGTTAGCAGGATTACGACCATGAAACCTCCGGCCGCCACAGTTTTCAGGTCGATATACTTAATGGCGGAAGGAACGAACTGGAGAAAAAGAAGATAGTTAATGAATTTCTCAGGTATAAGCGATCTGAAGTCCAGGAAAACAGCCAGAAAGCAAATAAATATGATTGCTGAAAAAGCAATCCGGAATTTCCTCAGGAAAGAAGATGTCATTATTAATTACATTTTGATACGCTTGATATTCAGATTGTCAAGATTCATATTGCCTATGCCCATTTTATGGGCTATCGGAATATAATCGATCTTCTGTGGATCAACGCCAAGAATTTTTGCAGCTGCTGTGTCACCTGCCACCCAGTCGGCAGTCAGAATCTGCGATTTCATCTGTACAACATCTTCCTTTGACACTCCCTGAGGGCCGTGCTTAACCATTACATTGTAGCAATCGATGACATTAAGGGCCGGTTTCCTTTCGAAAAGTGCATAATCGGCAATGCACTGATGAAGATTATTGGAATGCCAGTACCCTCTGTCCCATACAATGCCCATTGTATTCTTGAGGCTGGCAGTCATTCTTGTTGAGTTGTGATCCTTCAGGATCGGAACATTAATAAAGACATCTGTTTCAAGAAGTATCTCATGGACCTTTGCACTTTTAAGTTTTACCCCGCCTGGTATACTGATCTGATGGTAGTAATTCTCACTGTTCCCAGGAACCATCTTGGCACCTGCTGCTTTCGCCGCTTTTTCAATGCCTGAGTTTTTGTATGCATTTACCCAGTTGTCGCATGTATGGTCAAAAACATAAACTTCCTTTGCTCCGGCTTTGAAACAATGCTCAATTATTCTTTTAACAAGCAGCGGATTGGTGTTGGCTGCAAGATCCGGTACTACATCCCAACCGATATTGGGCTTTACAAGCACTTTCTGCCCTTTTTTGACGAATGTCTCCATCCCGCCAAGTTCCTGAATTGCAAGGTCAAACATCGCATCAGGGTTTCCACCCATAACTGCAACCATATCGTATTTGGCTGTTCCGGGTGCGGCTGCCCAGAGCCTGTCATATCCTCCAAGGCTCAACGCCGCTCCCGCTGCAATTCCGGCTCCGAATGAAGTCCTGAAAAATTCTCTTCTTTTCATGATCAGTCAGTTTGTATTTGAAAATTCAATGCAAAAAGTTTCGAAAAGTACTACTTTTTTTTCATATAAACACCAACCATTGTAATTCATGACCACTATAAGAGTCTGTTTTAATCCCATATTAATTTACTTATTCTAACTTTACAATTTTTATATATACTAATATATAGTATTATGAGAGTACTATGTTATGACTGTTTCTCGGGCATAAGCGGAGATATGAATCTGGGAGCAATGCTGGACCTTGGAATTGAGGAACCATATCTTAATAGTGAACTTGACAAATTAAATCTGGGAGGGTGGAAACTTAAAGTTGAAAAAGCACAACGGCACGGGATACAAGGCACAAAAGTAACTGTAATACAGACTGTTCATGAACATGCCCACAGGCATCTGTCAGACATTGAAAAGATTATTAACGGATCCTCATTAACGGATGAAGTTAAGTTACTGAGCATGAAGATTTTCAGAAAGATTGCTGTTGCCGAAGCAAAAGTCCACGGTATTCCGGTTGAAGAGGTTCATTTTCATGAAGTCGGAGCCATTGATTCCATTGTCGACATAACAGGTGCAGCAATTTGCTTTGCAGCACTGAAACCTGATGCGGTATTTGTTTCGGAAATTGAGCTGGGAAGCGGATTCGTGAAATGCGATCATGGGAACCTTCCGGTACCGGCTCCAGCCACTGCGGAAATCGTGAAGGGTATTCCCGTAAAGACCGGCGGTGTCGGATTTGAAGCCACTACCCCTACCGGAGCCGCAATTCTTTCGGCCCTGGGAACAGATTTCGGTTCAACACAGGCTGTAAAAATAATCAAAACCGGATATGGCGTTGGGCATAAAGACCACCCCGACATTCCAAACCTCCTGCGGGTATCACTGGGTGAGACAGTTTCAAAGTCAGCAACAGGTCATAAAGCTCTCCTTATCGAATCGAATATTGATGACATGAACCCCGAGTTCTATGATCATATCTCCGAGAGGCTATTTAAGGCCGGAGCCTCCGATGTTTATTTTTCCCAGATAATAATGAAGAAAGGAAGACCCGGTGTTGTACTTAAAGTCGTCTGCGAAACCGGGCTTGAAGATATTGTAAAGGACATAATATTCAAGGAATCCACAACGCTGGGCATAAGGATCTTTGAATTCAGAAAAGAGACACTTGCAAGGGAATTTGCAAAGCTAAGTACAAGATACGGTGAGATCACTATTAAAAAGTCATTTTATGAAAACGTTCCTGTTTCAGTGAAACCCGAATATGAGGACTGCAAAAGGATTGCCTCTGAAACGGGAGTTCCGGTAAAGGAAGTCTACAATCATGTTATAGGGCTGCTGTCGCTGAAAAATGATCAGATATGACAAAGAATAAATGTGATGCGCTCGATAATACATTGAAGGAGCTTAAATCGTTTGTCGTTGCATTTTCAGGCGGTGTCGACAGTTCGTTCCTTCTTCACAGGGCAAACTCCCTTAAAGAGCCTGATTTCATCGGCGTTACGATCAGAACCCCCTATATTCCGGCATCAGAAATTGAAGAAGCTGTCGAATTTGCAAGATTTTACGGGATAAATCACCACGTGCTTGACATGGCTTTTCCTGAATCTGTCAGGAACAATCCGGTTGACAGGTGTTATATTTGCAAGAAGACACTGTTCACCCAACTTGTTGCATTTGCATCCGAAAACGGTTACAAATATGTCGTTGAAGGTACCAATGCTGATGACACCGGGACTTACCGCCCCGGAATAAGAGCCCTGAAGGAACTTGATATTAAAAGTCCTCTTCTTGAAGCAGGTCTTACAAAAAAGGAAATCAGGGAATTGCTTCATCAGGAAGGGCTTTCGGTATGGGACAAACCTGCCATGGCATGCCTCCTTACCCGTATCGCTTACAATACTGAAGTGAGTGAAGAGACATTAAGAATGATAGAGAAAGCCGAGCATTTCCTTTTCGAAAAAGGCTACCCGGGGACCAGGGTAAGGATTCATGGCAATCTTGCAAGAATTGAATGTCTTCCCGGATATTTTGAAAAGATAATCCGTGATCCTGAAAAAGAACATATAATCAATAATCTTAAAAAAATAGGATTCAGATATGTATCTTTGGACCTTGAAGGTTACAGATCAGGAAGTTCCGATCATGAAATCAGCCATTTATGACAAAGCGAGAAATAGAAAACCTGCTCCATGATGTGCGGAGCGGAAAAACCGGAGTAGAGGAAGCTCTTGAAATCCTGCAAAACTTCCCGTATACTGACCTTGGTTATGCAAAAATCGATCATCACAGGGAAATGCGGACCGGATATCCCGAAATAGTCTATTGCGCCGGAAAAACGGCTGAGCAGGTCGCCGGCATCTTCAAAGTGATGATAACAAGGGAAAACAATGTAATCGGAACCCGGGCCGATGAAAAGGCTTTTGAGCTCGTCAAATCGGTGGTGCCTGAAGCTGAATACAATCCGGTTGCAAGAATAATAAGCGTCCAGAAGAAAAAGCTGCCCTCAGCACAAGGTAAAATCGCAGTCATCACTGCCGGCACCTCTGACATGCCTGTCGCCGAGGAAGCAGCAGTGACGGCCGAGCTTCTGGGTAATGATGTCCTCAGGATATATGATGCGGGGGTGGCAGGCATTCACCGCCTCGTTGACAAACTACCCGAAATAAAGAAATGCAGTGTAATAATAGTAATTGCAGGTATGGAAGGAGCGCTTGCAAGCGTTGTCGGCGGCCTTGTCGATAAACCTGTAATTGCAGTCCCCACAAGTGTGGGGTACGGTGCAAATTTCGGAGGGATCTCAGCCTTGCTTGCCATGCTTACAAGCTGTTCTGCCGGAGTCACTGTCGTAAATATCGACAATGGCTTCGGGGCAGGGTTTTCAGCAAGCATGATAAACCGGATGAAATGAGACTTTCATTATGCCGGGAGAATTACTTCTTTCAACTGCCTATTTCCCTCCTGCCTCCTATTTTTCACTGATCAGGAATGCCGACAAGGTTCTTATAGAGCAGGAAGAGAACTATCCCAGACAAACGTACAGGAACAGGTGCAGTATACTTGCCTCAGGAGGTGTCATGGACCTTTCAGTACCCGTCTCCAAGCAAGGAAGGGTAAAAATACCAACACGTGATGTCACCATTGATTATTCAAAGAGATGGCAGCAGGTTCATGTCAGGGCTTTAATATCCTCATACAACAAGTCTCCGTACTTTCAATATTACTTTGAGGACCTTGAAACGTTGCTTTTGAAGAACCATAAGTTTTTGCTCGACCTGAACAACGAACTTCTGTTGAAGTGCATGGAGATCATTAACATAAAAAAGACTGTTTCGCTTACTTCTTCCTTTGCACCGGTATCGGAAGATGAGAATGACTACAGGTACAAAATAAAGCCTGGGACAAAGCCATTGATCCTGACGAAACCTTACATACAGGTCTTTGGAAATAATATTTTTGTCCCCGGCCTGAGCATTCTCGACCTGATATTCAACACAGGCCCGGATGCTGCTGATTATCTGTGATCTTTTCCGGCTTAATATCCAAACTTATATCCCATTGTAAACGAAAAGATGTTTCTGTTGCTCGTAAGCCCTGCAGTGGCAGCATTTGAAACAAGCGGGTCAAAAACAATATAGTTTTGTTTGCTTTTAAGGTTTGTAAACCCGAAATCGAGATTAATGTTCTGTTCCCTGAAACCGATTCCGAAAGAGATGGTCCTGTGGTCCATATTATCATTTAGTTCTCCGGTCTCGAACGCTTTGCCATAATAACCATAACCGCCCCTGAAATAGAACTTGTCGAGCCTGTATTCACCTCCTGCGCGTATGTTGCTTGCCGGTCTCAGCATGCTCTTTATCTCTCTGTTTTTCAGGCTGTAATCGTAATTATCGCCTGTCTCGGAGAATTTTGCCGTGCTGTAATCGACAAACTCATAATCGATGCTGAAAAGTGCTGACTTTTTGAACTGGTAGGCAAAACCTGCCAGGGCCCTGAATGGAGTTGTCAGTGCATAATTATAACGCATCGGATCATTATTGAATTCATAATGGCTGTTATCGGTAAAATTGGAGCTTACATTGTCGTAGAAATATTCATCTATCTTATAATATATGGGAGAATGAAGTGCAAAACCTATTCTGATTTCTTCAGTGGGTTTGATAATTGTTCCGATTTTGAAAGATACGCCTGTTCCCGTATTCTCAAAATGCTCGGTATAAGTGAAGTTTTTGAATCCCGAATCGAGATAGTAGTCAGCCTCTTCAAGATGCTCATAATGACCAGTGTATCTGATCCTGTTTATCCCGATGGTTGCGCCGAAGAATATTTTGTTTGAATAGTTTCCGCCTATTGAAATTGCATGTTCACCGGTATATCCTTCATTATTTATATAACGCCTCACATTCTGGCCGTAATCTGATGAAAGATTGTCTCC
Organism: Bacteroidales bacterium; assembly: GCA_035390825.1. Classification (GTDB taxonomy): domain Bacteria; phylum Bacteroidota; class Bacteroidia; order Bacteroidales; family VadinHA17; genus LD21. The sequence continues at coordinate 98,395 of DAOOUQ010000008.1, forward strand.
GTAGAAATCAAATACAGTACCATAGGCATTCTGGCCGCTGCCGGTAATTGTATCGATGAGCCATGCATCATAAGCAATTCCTGCAGCTCCTGTGAGGTCGGTATATCGTGTTCCGTAACTTGAATTTGCCCAGTAGTCGGTAAGGGAACCCGATGGGCTTCTGCCTTCAATACGGACTGCCGAGTTAAGATTGTTTGTTTTGTTGAAAGAATAGCCGACATTCAGGTTCAGGAGTCCGGTTGTTCCGCTGTTCGATATCAGATTGCTTACAATACCCGCCTGTCCTATATTGAAATTATAAAGGTAATCCTTATTGATCCCGTGGAATGAAGAGCTGGTATTGTTATGAAGCAGTTGCGGAGAGAAGGATAGCTCGGAGGACCTCATCACTCCGATTCCTGCCGGGTTCTGGCTGAACGACGACATGTCGCCGCCGAGTGCAGTAAAAGCGCCTCCCATCGACATAAATCGTGCCGTACCCATGTAGAATGTCTGGGAATACCTGAGGGCATCATCAACATTCTGAGCAACCAGTCCCTTGACTGCAAGGGAAATTAAGAGTATGATGATTACTGATCTTTTCATTGATTTTCTACTTTTTGTTTATGAGTGTACCTGCACTCTTATCAGAATGAACATTAAACAGTATATTATATTTCATGTAAGACTAGTGTCTTCTGCCTCCCGATGAGCCTGAGGAACCTGATGAACTCCTTGAAGATGAGCCTGAGGATGATGAACCCGAAGAAAATGATCCGCTGCTCCTGGAAACAGAACCTGAACCGCTGCTGAACGAAGATCTGCTGCCCGAACCTGAAGGTGAGGAGAATGAACCTGTGCTTCTTCTTGAAGGCACGGTGTAGCTGCTGCTGGGCCTGCTGTAGGAAGAGCCTGATCTGCTCTGTGTCGGGCTAAAAGTTGAAGAATTGCTCCTTCCGGTGCTCTGGCTGCCCGAACCGCTTCTCTGATAGGTCTCCGGCCTGTTTGTTCCGGTATTGCTGTTAACCCTGCTGTTGTTAAACTGATTCACGTTCGAATTAACCCTTGTATTGTTGTACGAAGGCCTGGTGCTCATCTTTGGATCGTTATAGCTCGGAGTATAAGTTCTGTTAACAGAATTATATGCCGGACGCTGTGTTGCTGCGGCACGCCTCGACTCGGTGGTCGATACATTCTCGGTTCCGGTGCGGTCCACTCCCTGGGTCGGTGTCCTTCCCGAGGAAATGACCTGCTGTGATTCTGACTGTGTGCCCGTGGTTCTTCTTGAACCTGCAACAGTGCCCTGTGTGCCGGAGGTTGTGCTCAAAGTTGAGCCTGTTGCAACATCAGTGCTCCTGCGCGATACTCCTCCGGAGGGGCTGCCGGTGTTGCTGCTGCCTCCGCCGCTCCATCTGGTCGAAAGGGTGCTTGGCCTCTCCCTCCTGCCATATGTGGCTCCATCATTATAGCCGTAATCATTGTGATAGCCGTAATATGGATAGTATCCGTAATACCTGTTGAAAATGCCTCCATAGAAGTAGTTGTTGTATATACCGCCGAACCCGTAGTAGTACGGTCTGTAATAGTATGGGCTGTAGTAGAAAGGGCTGTAAAAGTCGTAGTAGAAAGGATCGTAGTAGGAATACGGGAATCCGCCGTAGTAGTAATTGAAGCTGAATGACGGATACCAGCTGTAATAGAAAGGATCCCTCCAGTAAGGATAGAAATAGTTGCCGTAAAACCTGTTCAGCCTTCCGGCATATGAATTATCATAGAAATTATAATTGTAATTGTAATAATTCCCATATGCTCTTGCATCGTCTGAATCGACTGCATCTGAATATTGTTCTGACACAAGGGTATCGCTTGCATATATGTTATCATAATATGCATCAGACCTGAGGTTCCCTTCAGGAACCTGCCGGGCAACCTCTGTACTTACCCTTGTTACCGGCACATCTGAGCTCTGATAGTAGAGATCATCATATTCGGTTCCCGTATAGAGACCTGACGAGCAGGAAGCAAGGGTGAGAAGTACAAATCCGGATATGTAATATAATGCTTTCATTTTATTTGTTTTTTTCATTCATCCGTTCTTCATACAATTATCAAATACCGTACCAAAATTTCCGATTTATCTTTTTGCTTTTCAGGTTTTTAGTTTTCAGCAAATTTAATACTTTCTGCATAAGAAACAATTTTATTTTTAAATCAGGTACGACCCTGGCCTTTTTTTAATTCCCAAGTATTTGTCTATTTTTACGCTCCGAATTTAACTGAATAACCGACAATTCAAATATCATACCAACGATGGCGAAGTTTTTGACAAACAGGGATGAGAATTATTCACAATGGTATAACGACTTGGTTATCAAGGCTGATCTTGCTGAGAATTCAGCAGTAAGAGGATGCATGGTTATAAAACCGTATGGTTATGCCATCTGGGAAAAAATACAGGCCGAGCTTGACAGGATGTTCAAGGCCACAGGCCATGTAAATGCTTATTTCCCCCTTTTTATTCCAAAATCATTTTTCAGCAGGGAAGCCGCACATGTTGAGGGATTTGCAAAGGAATGTGCAGTTGTGACACATTACAGGCTTAAAAATGATGAAAATGGAAAAGGAATTATTGTCGATCCCTCTGCAAAGCTTGAGGAAGAACTGATAGTCCGCCCCACATCCGAAACAATCATCTGGAATTCTTATAAGAACTGGATCCAGTCGTACCGCGATCTGCCAATTCTCATCAACCAGTGGGCAAATGTGGTCAGATGGGAAATGAGGACCAGGCTGTTTCTGAGAACTGCCGAGTTCCTGTGGCAGGAGGGCCACACGGCACATGCCACAAGGGAAGAGGCTGTTGAAGAAACGGAAAAGATGATAAACGTTTATGCCGATTTTGCCGAGAATTTCATGGCCCTTCCTGTGATAAAAGGATATAAGAGTGAAAATGAACGTTTTGCCGGCGCTCTCGACACCTATACAATCGAAGCATTGATGCAGGACGGTAAAGCCCTTCAGGCCGGGACCAGCCATTTTCTCGGGCAGAATTTTGCAAAAGCCTTTGATGTCCAGTTTGCCGACAAGACCGGAAAACTTGATTATGTATGGGCAACATCATGGGGATTGTCGACCCGAATGGTCGGGGCCCTGATTATGGCCCATTCCGATAATCACGGACTTGTCCTGCCTCCAAAGCTGGCACCTTTGCAAGTGGTTATAATTCCTATTTACAAGACTGCCGACCAGCTTGAAATGATAACGTCGAAGGCTACGGCAATAAAGGCTGAACTTGAAAAAGCCGGATTCACAGTTAAATATGACGACAGGGAAAACCTCAAGCCAGGGTTCAAATTTGCGGACTACGAATTAAAGGGAGTTCCGGTGAGAATAGCAATCGGACCCCGCGATATTGAGAACGGCACTGCTGAGATTGCAAGAAGGGACACTCTTGAAAAGAAGACCATTGCTGCAGACTCTGTTACTTCCCATATTTCAAGGCTGTTAGACGACATACAGTCTAATATCTACCAGAAAGCCCTGAAGTTCAGAACCGAAAACACCTATTATACAGACAACTGGAGTGAATTCGTCGATATCATTGAAAACCGCGGCGGTTTCATCATGGCACACTGGGACGGCACAACTGAAACCGAAGAAAAGATAAAGGATGAAACCAAGGCTACAATAAGGTGCATACCTTTTGACACCCCGGCAGAAGAAGGTAAATGCATTTTCTCCGGTAAACCTTCCGGACGAAGGGTACTCTTTGCCAGATCATACTGATCTTTCAGTTCAACTATTTAATTTAAATTATTAATTTAGGGGAGTTTTATATATAATTATATCATGTCGGAACTGGAAGAAAAGAAGTCAGCCATAATCGGAACTCTCAGGGAAAAGTCTCTTTTGAAACAAAAGGTATATGATAATACTCTCGAATGGTTCGGTGTTGTAAAGGATATTCTTAAAAATATGGCCAGGGATGTCAACGGCAGTCTTGGCAACGTTGATTCCAGGATAAAAATGGAATATACCGACAGGAGCAATTTCGATGCCCAGTTAAAGGTAGCCGGAGATATCCTTCTTTTCAGCATGCATTCAAATATATTCCAGTTCGACAGGGAGCACCCTGCATGGAAAACACCTTACATCCAGAAGAATAAGTTAAACGCCTATTCAGGCATCATAAACATTTACAATTTTCTCTTCGATTCGTTCAAGTATTCAAGGCTCGATGATCTTGGATACCTTATCGCCAGGATATTCATAAACCATGAAAATCAATATCTTGTTGAAGGGAAACGCCAGATGGGAATGCTCTTCTCAAATTACGGCAACGAAGCAATCAGCCGTAATGCCCTCCAGGTGATTATTTCAACAGCCATTCAGTATTCGCTCGAGTTTGACCTTCTTGTACCGCCATACGATACCGTAAAGATTGCCACTGTCGGCCAGGCTGAAGCAAAAATTCAGCATTCAAGGGTAATAACAGGCAAACGTCTCGGGTTCCAGTTCAACTCTGACGATGTGCTGCTTAAAAATTCACATGAAACCTGAAAAACATCATACCGGAATCCGGAAAATAATCAGTAAAATCTTCTTCTTCCCGGTATTACTTTCACTTTTTATATCTTCATACTCACAGAACCGCCCGGAGCGGGATACAATCCGGAGTAGAACGGATATAATCAATCCGGTTTACATAAGAAATATTTATCCATTCCCGCACGGACTTTCCTTAAAGTCGGGAAAAACGCCTGCTCCTCCTTTCAACCATGATCTTACCAGGACAAGAAGTTTCCTCGACACCCTGAAAACCAGGGCATCAAAATACAGCATTACCAGGAAATTATTCGATTTTGTGATAGTGAACAAAGCAACGGGAACGGTCAGCAAAGCAGAAAATTCAAGCGACGCGGTATTCCTTGCACATTCCGGAAAGATAATCAGAAACATCACAATAAGGCGGCTGAATGTCTTTGGCACCGACATCGACAATCCTGATCTGTACGTCCCCAACCCGACTGAAAAGCTGCTTAACAAGACTCATGTCAATTCCAACGAGAATTTAATCAGAAAATATCTTCTTTTTCACGAAGGGGACACGCTGTCGCCACTGACATTAAGCGACAACGAAAGGCTGCTCAGGAACCTGCCCTATATCGACGACGCCAGGGTGATCGCCACACCTGCAGAAGATGGCAGTGTTGACGTTTCGGTGATAACAAAGGACGTGTTTTCTCTTGGTGCCAGGGCCGATTTAAAAGGGATAAAGAAAGGATCGGTGACAGTCTTCGATGAAAACATCTTTGGCACGGGCCAGGAATTCGGGATAGCAATTCCCTGGTATTCTTTGTACCCCGATTCTCCGGGATTCGGGGCTGGCTACAAGATCAACAATATTTTGAGTTCGTTTTCAAATCTCGATTTTTATTTTCAAAACGGCCTTGGAAGAAGAACCTACGGGTTCAACCTTTCCCGCGAACTTGTAAGCTCGGAGACCAGGTTTGCAGGTGGAATTTCGTTAAGGAGAATGAGTATCTATGAGGATCTTGAAAGTCCCATTGAGCCGGTTCCTGTAAAATACACATTGCAGGATTACTGGCTGCAGAGATCATTCCTCCTCGACAGGGAATCTGTCACAAGAATTGTAATCGGCGCAAGATATACAAACAATAACGTTTTCGACCATCCTTTCATTCTCCCGGAAACTTATTACGACCTCCAGAAGTACAAGCTGTTTCTCGGGTCAATAACTTTCAGTATGAGAAAGTTCTACAAGGCAAACCTTATTTACAGCTATGGCCGCACTGAGGATATTCCTGTCGGCGGATCCCTGAATTTTACAATCGGAAGGGAGAATAATGAATTCAAGTTCCGAACTTACATTGGAGGATCACTTTCGGTAGGCGAAACCCTGGGCGCATTAGGATATATCCAGTCCTCGGCCGGTGCAGGAACTTTTTTTAACGGTGCAAATACAGAACAGGGTGTGTTTACGATAAGAACAAGCTTTATTTCAAGACTTTACGATATAGGGAATTACAGGATAAGAAATTTCATAAAGGCTGATTACACAAGGGGATTCGACAGATACAGGGACGAAAAATTATATTTCATAAAAAGGAACGGTTTTTCGGGATTCAACAACGACTCCATTGGAAATGCTCAAAGACTTGTCGTAGGTTTTGAGTCGGTGCTGTTCAGCCCTGTAAATTTCTATGGCTTCAGGTTTGCCGGATATTTTTTCGCCGATGCCGGAGCACTTTACGGGCTTAACGAAAGAATTTCCGATGGGGTTTTTCTTTCTTCAGTAGGGATCGGCTTAAGGATCAGAAATGACAATCTTATCCTGAACACGTTCCAGATACGCTTCGGCTATTTCCCGAATCCTCCAAGATATTCCAGTACCAGACCATTGATATTTTCAGGAGAACAGTTGCTTGAGCCTGTGACGTTTGAACCGCGGCCCCCATCCCTGTTAACGTATGAATAAAACGATCGACCCATGTCCATGCCTGATGAATTCCGGAATTTTATACAAAGCAATAACCTTGTTGACAGCAACGACAGGATACTGCTTGCGGTCAGCGGTGGTATCGATTCAATGGCTATGGCCCATCTTTTCCTGAGTATCGGAACCCATCCCGGAATTGCGCACTGCAATTTCAGCCTGAGAGCCGCCGAATCGGATATGGATGAGGAATTTGTAAGGGATTTCGCAAAACGGCACGACCTGCCTTTTTATAATGTCCGGTTCAAAACCAGGGAATATGCCCGCCGCAGAAAGATATCGGTTCAGATGGCGGCAAGGGAATTAAGATACGAATGGTTCGAAAAGATAAGGAAGGCCAACCATTATGACCTTATCGCAATTGCTCATAATCTTAACGACAATATTGAAACCCTCCTTATAAACCTCACACGGGGGACAGGACTGACGGGCCTTTCAGGGATAAGGCCCTCGGGCAATTATATTATCCGGCCGCTTCTTTTTGCCACAAGGCAGAAGATAACCGAATATTGCAATGAGAACGGGATAGCATTCAGGGAGGACAGATCGAATGCCGAGACCAAGTATACAAGGAACAAAATCAGGCATCTGGTTTTGCCAGTCCTTAAGGAGATAAATCCTTCTGTGGAAGAAACTCTGAATGAAACGGCACAAAGGTTCGCCTCACTTGATAAAATCGTTTCCGGCTATGTTGATCAGCTTATCAGAACCACATCGGTGGCTTCGGGCGACACTACAATATTCAGTGTTAATAAATTAACAGAACTGAACCCCGACAGGGCCCTGCTTTTTGAGATTTTCAGCAGGTACGGGATCACAGGATCCGGTTCATCTGACCTCTCAGGATTATTGAAAGGGAATACAGGCAGGATGATAATCACGGGAACCCATAGAATCGTGAAAAACCGGGGTGAATTGATTGTAGAACCAGCAGAGGGAAGAAAATCAGCTGATTACCAGATATCAAAACCGGAAGATCTTAATGATATCCCCGGTATTCTGTCAGCCGTAATAATTGACAGGGGACCTGATTTCATTATACCCTGCGAAAAAAATGTTGCATGCATTGACTTTGAGAAGATCTGTTTTCCTCTTGTGATAAGGGGATGGAAAAAGGGTGATTTCTTCTATCCGCTTGGAATGAACAGGAAGAAAAAGCTCAGCGATTATTTCACCGACAGGAAATATTCCCTTCCCGACAAGGAAAATGCAAGAATTCTTGAGTCGGATGGAAAAATAGTCTGGATTCTTGGTGAAAGGCTTGATGAAAGGTTCAAAGTTACGTCTTCTACAACTACGATCCTCTTGATCCGTTTACAGCCCTGTCGATCATGATAAGATCTGCAAGGGCGACCGCGGCTGCCGCCTCAATGATGACCGGCATCCGAAGGGCTATACATGTATCATGCCGGCCTTTGACCTTCAGCTGAGTCATTTTTCCCGTGCTGAAGTCAAGGGTATTCTGAACCACTCCCGTTGATGAAGTCGGTTTTACTGCAACCCTGAACACTATTTCATTGCCGTTGGTGATTCCCCCGTTAATGCCACCAGCGTTGTTCGTGGCGGTTTTGCCTGCAGGATCTATAAAAGGATCATTATGTTCTGACCCGCGCATCAGAGGAGCGGAAAAACCCGATCCAAACTCAATCCCCTTTATTGCCGGCACAGAAAAGACTGCATGGCTTATTGCCGATTCGACAGAATAAAAGAAAGGTTCCCCGATGGCTCTCATCGGATTATGTACCCTGCATTCAATTATTCCACCGATAGTATCATTGTCAGCAATCGCCTCATCAAGAGCCTTTTCGATATCAGTGCTTCCCCCGGCCGAAACCAGCTTTGCCTCTATTTCGGCAGGCTTCAGGATTTTTTTTGCGATAACGCCCGCGGCAACAAATCCCCATGTTATTCTGCCTGAGAAATGTCCGCTTCCCCTTAGATCGGCAAATCCGGAGTATTTAATCCCGGCCACAAAATCTGCATGTCCCGGCCTCGGTATATTTTTAAAATCATCGTAATCCGAAGAGATCCTGTCGCTGTTCCTTGTTATGACAGTCAAAGGAGAACCAGTTGTGAACCCGTTGAATATACCGCTCAGGACTTCGGGTTTATCAGGTTCCCGACGGTTGGTTGTACCTCTGCTTCCGCTCTGCCGCCGTGAAAGATCAGGAATAAAATCGTCGGGACTGACCGCGATACCTGGAGGACAGCCGTCAATTACCACTCCGACAGCATTTCCGTGCGATTCCCCGAAAAGCGATACCCTGAACACATTCCCAAAAGAGTTCATACAAGATAGAATTAGTTTTCTGCTTTGCTACGTTTGTAATATTCAACAACCTCCGACAGAGGGATTTTTTCAGTCACAGCCTGTCCTATTCCCTCGATAAAGACAAAATGAATTTCGCTGCCTGACTTTTTCTTATCGTGCATTATGAGCTGGCTGATCGTGTCATACGGTATCTGGTGGGGTCGCAAAAGCCTGAACTTATGAAGAAGGGCAACGATCCTCCCGTGTTCTTCATCTGTAATATATCCCCTTGCAAGCGAGAACCCTGACGAGAGTTCCATCCCGCATGCAACGGCATAGCCATGCCTGAATGACTTGTACAGTTCAATGGCATGGCCGTAAGTATGGCCGAAATTGAGAATCCTGCGCAGGCCCGATTCTTTTTCATCCTCAGAAACCACTGATGCTTTAAAATTAACAGCCATTGAGATAAGCATCGTAAGTAGTGCAGGGTCTCTCTTCATTATTGTTTCGTAATTGCTTTCAATAATATCAAAGAGTTTTGCATTTCCAATGATCGCGGTTTTAATAAGTTCAGCCATCCCCGACAGGTATTCCTCTTCAGACAGTGTCTGCAGCATGACAGGATCACAAATAACAAATTCAGGCTGTTTGAAGCACCCCAGGACATTTTTGATACTTCCGAGATTCACCCCGTTTTTTCCTCCTGTGCTTGCATCGACCTGGGAAAGCAATGTGGATGACACATATGCACATTTAATCCCTCTCATATATATTGAAGCCAGGAACCCTGTGATGTCACAGACAACTCCCCCGCCTATGCCCAGCAAAAATCCGCTTCTGTCGATACCCGACTCAATTAGTCTCCCGGCAAGACTTTCCACAACTTCCATTTTTTTGCTCCACTCTCCCGGTTTAATCTGGAGCACAGGAACATCAGGAAAGCGGTCACCGTATATCTTGTTTACATTGTTATCGGTTATTATTGCCGTACCCGAAGCGGGAATAAGCTCTCTGACAGATTCCCATTTCATCCCGACAAGGATTTCGGATACCAATCCTCCTGTTTTTACTGTTATTCTATCCAAGCGGCAATCCAGTTAAGTGTTAAATTTGAAATACCTTGTGTAATCCTTAATAAAAGCAATCTGTGACAGACCTGAATTTTCAAATAAGTTTACCATTTTTACAAAGATAATAACCCTGGCCATAAACTGAAAAATAAATTGACATGACACTTAAGGAACGGTACGCCCTTACAATTTCCTATTTCACGGAGAATATGCCGGTTGCGGAGACAGAACTCTCTTACGACAATCCGTTCAGTCTGGTGGTTGCGGTTATCCTTTCGGCACAGTGTACTGACAAGAGGGTGAACATGATCACCCCTGCCCTTCTTGAAAGGTTTCCTGATGCCCGATCAATGGCCGATGCCGATCCTTCGGAAATATTTGAATATATAAAGTCGTGTTCCTATCCCAACAACAAAGCGAAATATCTGTCAGGTATGGCCAGGATGCTTGTTAATGAATTCGGAGGCATTGTCCCGTCAGACCCACTGGAACTGCAGAAATTACCTGGTGTTGGCAGGAAGACGGCAAATGTCGTTGCTTCAGTGGTATTCAGAAAGCCGGTTATGGCAGTTGACACTCACGTATTCAGGGTTTCAGTAAGGATCGGGCTGGTCACAAATGCAAAGACTCCCCTTGGCGCAGAGGTCCAGCTCTCTCAGCATATCCCTTCTGAGCTCATTCACAAAGCACATCACTGGCTGATTCTTCATGGCCGTTACACATGCAAAGCAAGGAATCCGTTGTGCCAAAAATGCGGTTTATCCGGATTTTGCAGATATTTTAACGAAAAAAAGAGAGATAAAAAGGCATCTGACATATAGATTTGACCTTATTCCACGTTACATTATCTGCACAAACCATAATTATGATAATACCTCCTTTTTCAAAACCGGCCATGACTGACTATAAAGAGAAATATGAGGAACTTCTTAAGGAGAATTCCATTTTAAGAAGGGAAAATGAATTTCTCAGAGCGAAATCAGGATTAAATCATGACCTGAGAAACAGCGGAGAAAGAGAAAAGACAAGCAGGGAAAATGTACTCCTTGAACACCTTATAGATTCAATTCCGCAAGCCATTGCAATTATTGACCTCGAAGACAGGGTTGTAATGGTGAACAGGGAGTTCACTGATCTTTTCGGCTATACACCCGAGGAAGCGGTGGGAAGATATGTTGACGACCTCATCATCCCTGAAGATCTGAAACACGATTCTGTCAAGCCAGGTGAGATTGCCTTTGAAAATCACAGGGTAACAAGGAACACCATAAGATGCGATAAAACCGGCAGAAGGATCAATGTATCACTTATTGCCACAAACGTTCTTATTGATAACGATATAGTTGCCTCCCTTGGCATCTACCGCGACATCTCTGTTGAAAAGAAGAATCAGACCATACAGGAGATCCTGTATAATATTTCGACAGCAGCACTGAACCAGACCGACATAAAGGAGATATATCCGACGATAGTACAAGAGCTGAGCAAGATATGGGATACCAACAATTTTTTCATCGCTCTGTATGATAAAGCTTCTGACACTCTTTCCATGCCTTTCTTTTCTGACGAAAAAGATCAGTTTGAAAGGGTTCCTGCCCGTAAGACAATTTCCAAGTGGGCAATTGGACTGAAAAAATCGGTTCTTCTCAAGGTAAATGATATGAAATGCCTTGAGAATTCAGGAGATATAGACCTTGTCGGAGCGCCTTGCAAGGTATGGATGGGTGTTCCCCTGAAAGCAGAAAAAGAGATAATCGGGGTAATGGCTTTCCAGGATTATCACGATGAGGACAAATTCTCACAGGAGGATGTTACCGTTCTTGAGTTCATCGCAAACCAGATAGCTATCGCACTTCAGCGCAGGATAATGATAGACAATGTTATCATGGCAAGCCGCAAAGCGGAAGAGGCTGCCCAGTCAAAACAGCAGTTCATGTCGACAATGAGCCATGAGATCAGAACACCGCTGAACGAAGTCATAGGCATCACCAATCTCCTCCTTCAGGGCAATCCAAGGGAAGATCAGATGGATTATATCAAAACTCTGCGTTTTTCTGGAAACCACCTTCTGACTCTCGTAAATGATGTGCTCGACTATAATAAGATGGAATCGGGCAGAATTGAATTTGAACAGACTTCATTCAATTTAAGCGATTTCCTGAAAGACATACAGAGAACTTACTCATTCAGATCCAAATCGAAAAACCTCGAATTCGATATAACCAGGCAAAATGATCTGCCTGATAATTTGACAGGCGATCCCATAAGGCTCAACCAGATCCTTTCAAACCTTCTTTCAAATGCCTTGAAATTCACCCAGAAAGGCAGCATTCATGTTATACTGAAGGAACTGGAACGCAATGCCGGAACCACTAAGATTGAGTTCACCGTAAAAGATACCGGGATCGGAATCCCGAAGGATAAACACGATTATATTTTTGAAAGCTATACCCAGGCTTCTCCTGATACAACAAGGCATTATGGCGGAACAGGGCTCGGACTTGCCATATGCAAACGTCTGGTTGAACTGCAGGGAGGGCATATTGAAGTTGAAAGCGAGACCGGCAAGGGTTCGGCGTTCAGGTTTGTTCTAACGTTCGGGATAGCAGAAAAAAGCGAAGCCTCCCAGAAAGGAGAAACATCAGAATCTTATGTCGGGCTTGAAGGCAAGAGAATTCTTGTGGCCGAGGATAACAAGATTAATTTCTTCGTTGCAAATAAATTCCTCAATGGCTGGGGAGTGAAGGTCACCCATGCTGAAAACGGAAGAATTGCATTAAACCTATTGGAAAAAGAAGATTTTGACCTCGTTCTGATGGATTTGCATATGCCTGTCCTCGATGGAATAGAGGCTACGAAGATCATCAGGAATTCTGATGATCCCAGGATAAAGGATATTCCCGTAGTTGCATTAACAGCAGCGATAATGTCGGAAACACACGACAGGATAGATAATCTCAATATAAACGATTATGTCCTGAAACCTTTTAAGCCGCGCGATCTGTTCGAAAAGATCCTGAAGAATGTAAGATAAAGGACAGAGGATCTACTTTATACAATATTTGCCAAGATACTCGGTCGAATTCCTGTTTCCCAGGATGAAAGCCTTTCTGAAGTTGTAGCATGCATCTTCGGTCTTTCCCATGTTGAGAAGCGAAATCCCGTTATTGAGCCAGACTTCGGCATTACCCGGCTGAAGGTCGAGCGACATACCATAATCCTTCGCGGCCCATTCCCATGAACGGGACATGAAATAGGAATTTGCACGATCGATAAAACACTCAGGATCATTTGGATGAAGCCTGACATTTTCGGAGAAATACGACAGGGCAAGTATATTATCACCTGCCGCCGATGCTGCCTTTCCTGCAAGGCTGAGGGCTTTCTTGTTGCCCGGATAAAACTCAAGATACATGGTGATATCATCCATTGCCTTTTCAGTCTCACCGGTTTTCCTGTAACATCCGGCCCTGCTTAAAAGCAGTTCGGGATCGGCAACATTCATATCTATCAGACGGGTATAGGAAGCCGATGCCCCTGCCGGATTACCTGACAACTCCTGCGCAGATGCAAGAAGCCTGAGACATTTAATGTCACCGGGATTTTCCGACACGATCCGTGTCAGTGTCCTTACTGCGTCGCCATACATTGATCCGGCAATGCTTATCAAAGCTGACGAATAGCCGGTAACGACATCGTCAGGATACGATGAGCTGAGCGCCCTGAATATGTTCTTTGCCTCAGCAAGGTTCCCCGTTGAAATATTGTATTCAATTTCGGCAACCCTTTTTTCAGGTGTAGAATACCAGTCCTTTTTCCAGAACTGGCGCCATTCCGCTTTGTTTTCAAGCTGGGCGAAAGAAGGGTCGGTCAGTATCTCTTTTTCATTTTTTCTGAACGGGGATCTCATCGACAGTTCAAGATGATAAACAGCAGTTGCCGCGTCATTCCTCATGGCATAGATCCTTGCAAGTCCGTATTCACCCGATGCGGCAGTCATCTTGTTTGCCGAGTTGAAATCATCAATTGCTGATGAAAAATCACCTTTGGCAAGATATGCTTCACCCCTCCAGAGGTAGAAGGAAGCGTCATGGTTATCCTTCATCGCCGATGTAAGCACAGAAACGGCTTCCCCTGGGTTCCCGGCATCTATGAAGGCTTTACCCTTCATCAGGTAAAAGACCGGCTTCTGACCTGCTGCCAGAATCGTAATGAATGAAAATGCCATGTAAAATAATGTTCTTTTCATCGAAAAGGATCTGTTTTCTGTTAATACTCGGGTTTCCCTGGTGTTGCTCCTTTCTCCGTTATCACATGTATAAATCCCGAAAGATGGTACATTTCAAGACCGGAAATTCGTCTCTCGTAAACATCACACTGGTAGAAATATACTCCGGGTGAGACAATTTTCCCTTTATATGTCCCTTCCCAGTCAAGCTTTGGATTATCAGTCTCAAATATAAGCACACCGTAACGATTGAAAAGTTTAAAATCGACCTTTTCAATAAGTCCTGATGTCTTTGCCACCAGGCGATCATTAATATCATCCCCGTTTGGAGTAAAAACATTGGGGATCTCATAGAACTTGCACGAATCCACGCAAATCATTGCCGATTTCTCACCTTCGTTCCCTATGGCATCAAATGCTGATACCGCGTAACATCCGGCCACAACCTCGCCCGGATAATGTTTGTAAGCGAATGTATTCTTATCATTGATGGTTGTCAGCAATGACAGATTTTCATCAGTAAGGAGTTTATAATAAATCTTGTAGCCACTGACATCTTCAAGGCATTTGCTGTCGGCAATTGTCCATCTGACAGTATTGTAAAGGCTGTCGCACTGGCTTGAAACGGATAACCGGGGAGCACAGGGAGGTTCATTGTCGACTGCGGTGACACAGGTCTCCTGAGAAAAATTAATAAGGTTCACCGGATATCCCGGATTTGTATATCCTCCTGTCGATCTTACTTTGTAGCAATACTGCCGGCCGTTGACAAGTCCTTCATCTGTATAAGTAAGCTGCGTTGTCGTTCCAATTGAATCGTACCTGTTTGTGGCCTGGTTAAGCCTGAAGAAGTCATATCTGGTATTGATCCACGGAGTATTTCGGCTTATGGTGAACCGGACTTTTCTGTCACCCGGATTCGCGGCAAGAAATACTGATGATGCATATCCGGGTTCCCCTATCAGAAACCTGTTGGCGGGAGCGTTGTTGTAAAGTTCGATCTTGTAAACGTAGCCACTGCCCTGGGTGTTAATAAGGGTATCAATGAAACTTGTTTCATTCAGCGTGGAAGTCCTGATCGAACGGATCTGCACATAGTTTGTACCGGTGATGCTTTCTGCCCTGTAAATCAGGTACTCGTATGGCCCCGGTGCCGGAATGGTATCGAGACGGTCGGGTTTTCTCCAGGCAACATATATCGATCCGTTTGTCAACGATGTGGTCCTGACACTTACATTTGTTATTACGGGAACACCAGTCACCAGTGCTCCTGATATTTCATTTGATGCTTTGCTTTCGGTACCGTTGGGATACACGGCAACTATCCTGTATGTATATTCCCTGCTGTACTGCAGTCCCTGCCCGTTATCTGTATCAACGAATGACACAGTCGAACTACCCGCCGCATAACCGACTTTGGTAAAACCTGATGACGGAGGTAAGCCTGAAGAACAGGAGTCCTGGACAAATGAAGACGGTCCTTCCCTCCTGTAAATGTTGAACCCTGCGATCACATCAGTCCCATAGCTGTTCCATGTAAGCCGGATGAATTTTCCTTCAGGTGCCGCATTGACAAGAACAGGGGCCGGCCCCAGAACCTTTATCCTGAAGTTGTCAATATCCGACAGCTTCATCTCACTGCTGTAATCATCAGATTTTATCAGAACATCATACGGCTGATTTCTTACAGCTGCATGACACGGGGTCCATTGCACTGTTGCCGATGCATACCCGGCTATCGAATCGAGATGGATAAAACCTGCCCGGCACTCAGGTATGGTATAAATGCCTGAAGTTGACATAAGGCTTATGAAATCGTTGTCGGGATCGGTTGCCGTAACTTTTAAATTAACAGGTTTCCCGGCTTCAACACATATGTCATGTAACGGACCATTCACCGGGGGTTTATTCTTTGTATCATATACATTTATCTGAATATCTCTTTCTACGATTCCGATTTTTTTGCCATAACGCCATTCCTCGATCTCCATGGCTACATTATATGCACCGGTATCGACCGGTGTATCCCAGATAAGATCTCCGGTTATCGAATCCACTCTGATAAAATGTGACGCAGGAGGCAATGTATAATTCTCGATCGGCCTTCCGTCTTCTCTGGTACATACTGTCATCTTGTAAGAAAGGCTGTCTCCGTCAGGATCATAGGCACCCGGGTTATGGATGAACACATAACCTCTGGCTGCCTTATCATAGGGTGGATTAAGAAGCACCGGTGTATTGTTCCTTCCTATTGAAGGGTTTACGATAAGAATTGTTGAAATTGAAAATATCACATTGACGGAATTCGGGATGTTCTTAATATCTGCATTCCTGTTAGGATCCTGGACCACAATTTTATACACTCCCGGCCCCGGGTATGTATGCGTGATCTTGTAAATGTTGCGCTTATAATAATTGGGAAGAAAGAGAATGCTTATCCTTTTTGCGACCGATGTCGAATTATCGCCCCACATTACCTCAAGTTCGGGCCTGTCGGCATAGCTTAGCGTATAGGTATAGGTAGTTATTGTAATTTCAAAGGTAAGATCCGACAACTGAACATAAGTGATCTCCCCTGCCCTGTTATGTGTTGCCCGTGCATTTCCGGCCAGCATAAGCAGAAATGCGGCTGCAATCAATGTCCTTATTTTTAAAAGTTTCACTTTTACAAATCTCCTTAAAAAGATTAATTAAATAACAACAAACCTGTTCCTGGTTTTGGCGCAATCGATGCTCAGAACTGAAACATGAACATTTTGAAGCATATTCATTGAGGAAATTAACAAGTTTCTGAACATTGATTACCGGTTAATGGCAATAAAATATCCTCAAAAATCAGACCATTAATAAATCAAGTACACTTCTAATCCACTATATCAACTCTGTCTCTGAGATACTCGACCGATCCCACTTCAATGAATGAAAATCCTGAGCCGCCTGAAAAATTGCCGGCCAACACAACCACAACATCTTTAGTGTCAAGGGATTTACGTGTCACCAGGTCGGTCAGAGCTATCTTGATAAAGTCGTCTATCGAATTTCTTCTTTCCTGGTAACTTGTATATACCCCATAAGACAGCGCAAGTTCTCTCATTGTACTTTTAAGATAGCACTGGGCCAGTATATGGTTATAACCCCTGTAGGCAGCCATATCCCGTATTGTCCTTCCTCCCGTGGTATCCGAGATGATGGCTTTGGCTCCGATCCTGACTGAAGTTTTGACAGCTACTTTTGCCAGATACCCCGAAATTTCGCCTATAAGGCTGACTGAAGGGAGATTAAGAAACTTTCCCTTGTCCTCTTCAGCTTCAAGTGCAACCTTTGCCATTGTCCTTACGGCCTCAACGGGATATTTACCGTTTGCGGTTTCGCCGCTTAGCATCAATGCATCTGTCTGTGAATATACTGCATGTGCAATATCGCTGACTTCGGCCCTGGTGGGGCGCGGAGCGGTTATCATCGACTGAAGCATCTGGGTCGCCACAATTACGGGTTTTCTTGCATTTATACATTTTGAGATCATCATCTTCTGAACTCCAGGAATCTTTTCGTAAGGGATTTCGATTCCAAGGTCACCTCTTGCCACCATTATTCCATAGACGTGTTCGAGAATCTCATCAAAATTATTAACCCCCTCTTCATTTTCAATCTTTGCGATTATCTTTATCCTGCTGTCAAAACTATCAAGAACTTCCTGAACATCAATGACATCCTGTTTGGACCTCACAAATGAATGTGCAATGAAATCGACCTCGTTTTCAACGGCCATTTTTATGAACTCCCTGTCTTTCGGCGTTATTGAAGGCAGGCATATCTTCACGCCGGGAAGATTCACACTTTTTCTTGATCCGAGAAGGCCGTCGTTCTCGACGATACATTCAAGAATATCACCTTTCCTTCTTAAAGCTCTCAGTTCAATATCGCCGTCATCGATAAGGATGGCGGATCCTTCAGGGACATCTTCAACAAATAATTCATAGTTTACACATATTAATTCAGGTGTTGTTGTCCCGGCCGGGTCACCCTTAATGGCAATTGCCGACCCTTTTTTAAGCTCAATCGGCGAATCGCAGGCTGTTGTCCTGATTTCCGGGCCCTTGGTATCCAGCAGAAGAGCGATTTTGTCTGACACCTCCCTTACATTGCGGATTATGGTAAGGGCGCCCTCTATGGTGAGATGAGCCGAATTGATCCTTACCACGTCCATTCCCTCATTGTAAAGCTCCCTGATAAAATCGGGGCTGCACCTTTTATCGGAAATTGTGGCGACTATTTTTGTGCGTTTTTTTATCATTATTCCGTCGATGATTTTCTTTTTATTCCAATGAGCGCTTCAACAGCCAGCCGGTAACCGTCGAGGCCGAAACCGACAATACTGCCGGCGCAAAATCGGCCTATAAGACTATTGTGCCTGAATTCTTCACGGGCGGCAACGTTTGTAATATGCACCTCGACAACAGGTGTCTTAACCGACGAAACGGCATCGGCGATAGACACCGAAGTGTGCGTATATCCCCCGGGATTAATAATGATACCATCACACGAAAATCCGGTCTCATGTATCCTGTTAATTATCTCTCCTTCCACGTTCGACTGATAATAATCAATTGAAACATCCGGGAAAGTTTTTTTTAAAAACTCAAGATAATCTTCAAATTTCATACCTCCATAAAGCCCTGGTTCCCTTTTACCAAGGAGGTTGAGATTGGGTCCGTTTATTATCTGGATTTTCATTTTTGTCATTTCCACCGGTTTAACAGGTGTAAAAATAGTTAAAATTCCAACGATCAGGGCCCGGTAAGGCAGTTTTGTAAGATTATGCCGTTAACCTTATGATATAAAGCTATGAAATGATATTTTTACATTGAAAAACGACAACAGATTAAATGACCAAAAGCTGGAAGACATGGCTCAGTAATTTTGAAAATTACCTCCGGCTTGAGAAATCCCTGTCAGAGAACAGCATCGAAGCGTACCTCAATGATATTCAAAAACTTGAATCATTCTTTTCCAGGCCGGGGCATGAAACTGATCCTTCAGCTGTAAAATTCGACGACATCAGGGAATTTGTCACGTGGTATGGCTCGGAAAACACAAATGCCCGTACCCAGGCAAGAGTCTTGTCGGGAATCAGGGCTTTTTACAGGTTCCTTCTTGCAGACGGTGAAATTGATGAGAATCCCACATCACTTATCGAGTCCCCCAGATCAGGATTGAAGCTGCCCGAAGTTCTTTCTGTTGAGGAGATCGACAGGATTGTCGAAGCCATCGACCTTAGTCGTCCCGATGGTCATCGCAACAAAGCCATAATCGAGACTCTTTACGGATGCGGTCTGAGAGTGTCGGAACTTGTCGGCCTCCGGCTGACCGATATTCATGCTTCAGAAGGATATGTGAGCGTTACTGGAAAGGGGGACAAGCAGAGACTGGTACCGATCAGCAACAAAGCGCTGAAAGAGATTGATTTGTACATGATTGACAGGAACCGGCTTCCCGTTATCTATAATGAGAACATTGTTTTCCTTAACCGGCGGGGACGAAAGCTGACGAGGGCCATGATATTCACAGTTGTCAGGGATCTTGCGGCAAAAGCGGGGATTTTGAAGAAAATAAGCCCTCACACTTTCCGTCATTCGTTTGCCACCCATATGATCGAAGCCGGAGCCGATCTCAGGGCAGTGCAGGAGATGCTGGGCCATGAATCGATCACAACAACAGAGATTTATACACACATCGACAGAAGCTATCTTCGTGATACTCTTATGATGTTTCACCCGAGAGCATGAATTTTCAACACTATTCTGAAATTCGATTATAAATATTAAATTTGCACCTTATTTTTAGAAATCAACAATTTAAGTTTATCTCAAATTCATAAAAGTATGTCAAAAGTAAAAAGAGTTTATTCCTTTGGAAATAAGACAGCAGAAGGAAAGGCCGACATGAAGAATCTTCTCGGCGGTAAAGGTGCCAACCTTGCCGAAATGTGCCTTCTTGGTCTTCCTGTTCCTGCCGGCTTCACGATCACCACTGATGCCTGTAATGAGTATTACGCAAACGACTGCACCCTTCCTAAAGAACTTATGCCCGAAGTATGGGAAGCCATGAAGCTTACGGAAAAGACCATGGGCATGAAGTACGGAGATCCCGAAAATGCACTTCTTGTGTCATGCCGTTCAGGTGCACGCAAATCGATGCCCGGAATGATGGATACAGTATTGAATATCGGACTCTGCACCGCAACCATCCCCGGATTTCTCAAAAAGACAAACAATCCAAGGTTTGTATGGGATTCCTACCGCCGTCTGATCATGATGTATGCTGATGTTGTAATGGAAAAAGCAGAAGGAATCGACCCCGGTGAAGGAAAAGGTATCCGCAAACAGCTTGATGAAATGCTTGATGATTTCAAAAAGCTTAAAGGATATAAGTCTGATACGGAAATCACTGCCGATGAGCTTAAAGACCTGTCTGAAAAATTCAAGAAAAAGGTAAAACAGGTTCTTGGCAAACCCTTCCCCGATGATGCAAAAGAACAGCTGGAAGGCAGTATCAAGGCGGTTTTCAAAAGCTGGAACGGCAAAAAGGCAGTTTCGTACCGTCGCATAGAAGGAATTCCGGATGACTGGGGTACAGCTGTAAACGTTCAGGCCATGGTGTTCGGCAATATGGGTGACACCTCCGCTACCGGCGTTGCTTTCACACGCAACCCCGCGACCGGAGAAAACCTGTTTTATGGTGAGTGGCTCATCAATGCCCAGGGTGAAGACGTTGTTGCAGGTATCCGCACTCCCAGCCCTCTTAACAACGAGACCAAAAACGAACAGAACAAGCATCTGAAGAGCATGGAAGAAGCTATGCCGGATACTTACAGGGAACTTTGCAACATCCGTGAGATTCTCGAGAAGTCGTTCCACGATATGCTTGATATTGAATTCACTATCCAGGAAGGTAAACTCTATATGTTACAGTGCCGTGCAGGGAAAAGGACAGGAACCGCCGCCCTCAATATGGCAATGGACATGCTCAAGGAAAAGCTTATTGATGAGAAAACAGCCATTATGCGCGTTGATCCCGCACAGCTTGACGAGCTTCTGCATCCCATCTGCAATCCTGAAGTTGAAAAGAAAGTCAAACCGCTTGTAAAAGGTTTGCCGGCCGGACCGGGTGCAGCAGTCGGTAAAATAGTGTTCACAGCCGAGGATGCAGTTGCCTGGAACCGTAAAGGTCAGAAAGTCATTCTTGTCCGCGAAGAAACAAACCCTGAAGATGTTGAAGGGATGAGAGCAGCCGAAGGCATACTTACTGCAAGGGGCGGGATGACTTCACATGCTGCCCTTGTGGCACGCGGATGGGGTAAATGCTGCATCGTGGGCGCCGGAGCACTTCATGTCGACACCGCAGCCAAAAAAGCCAAAGTAACCGGCACAGATATAGTACTTAACGAAGGTGATGTTCTCACACTCAACGGAACAAAAGGAAATGTATATTCGGGTGCTCTTGATCTCATGGATGCTTCTGAAAATCCAAGGTTCCAGAGCTTCATGAAGCTTGTCGACAAGTACAGGAAAATGGGTGTCCGGACAAACGCTGACACTGCTGAAGATGCAAAAATTGCACGCGATTTCGGAGCTGAGGGAATCGGCCTTTTCCGTACCGAGCATATGTTCTACGGCAAAGGTTCAGAACAGCCCCTCTTCCTTCTCCGCAAAATGATACTCAGCGCAAATGAAGCAGAACGCAGAAAGGCACTGAACGAACTTTACAAATATGTCAAGAAGGACATGAAAGCCACTCTTGAAGCCATGGACGGATTACCAGTCACATTCAGGCTTCTCGATCCCCCGCTTCATGAATTCGTTCCGCAGGGTGCCGAAAAACAAGCCGAGCTTGCCAAAGCTCTCGGCATCAAGAAATCGGATGTTGCAAAACGCGGCGAAGCTCTTCATGAAAGCAACCCCATGATGGGTCATCGTGGCGTTCGCCTTGGCATAACATATCCTGAAATCACCGAGATGCAGGTAAGGGCAATGTTTGAAGCCTCTGCCGAACTTCTGAATGAGAAAAAACATCCGAAACCCGAGCTTATGGTGCCTGTTACCTGCGACGTATCGGAACTTGATGTCACAAAAAAGATCGTTGATACTATTTATGCAGAAGTATGCAAGAAATATGATCTGAAAAAGATTGATTACAAGTACGGGACAATGATAGAGATCCCAAGGGCAACTCTTCTTTCCGACCGTATGGCAAAAACAGCCGAGTTCTTCTCATTCGGTACAAACGACCTTACCCAGATGACATTCGGCTTCAGCCGCGACGACATCGGAGGATTCCTCCATGAATATCTTGACAAGAAGATGCTCCCGTCAGATCCTTTCCAGACAATAGATCAGGATGGAGTCGGACAGCTTATAAAGATGTCGGTTGAAAAAGGCCGCGCTACAAGACCCGATCTGAAAGTGGGTATCTGCGGCGAACAGGGCGGAGATCCGGCTTCAGTGGAATTCTGCTATAAGGCAGGTCTTACATACGTAAGCTGCTCACCTTTCAGGGTCCCGATAGCCCGACTTGCAGCAGCTCAGGCTTCTGTAAAATATGAAAAATAATTCATATTTGCACTAATAAAAAGAGGGTGTCTCAAAAGGGGCCCCCTTTCTTTTTTAGTTGATTGTCACTTTCTTTTGCTCCTCCAAAAGAAAGTAAC
>DAOOUQ010000009.1:0-119057 GCA_035390825.1 Bacteroidales bacterium
ATCCAGAACATATCGAATCCGCGTAAAGCATCGAGAGAATAGAGTCGTCTGGTTTGTGATTTCTTAACTTCTTCCATATAAAATTATGTTAGTACTTTGGTTTAAAATGAGGGACATTAATCATGAAAAAAGGATATTCTTGTGTATGTTCTTACCCCCTCTCCGGCCCTCCCCCATAGAGGAGGGAGCATCGCAGTAAACTTTTCCCCTCCGGGGGAAACGGGAAAGAGGGTTATTAACAAACAGGGAAAATTCGAGTTTATGAACCTTTTTCTTGCTGTTTTTAATTCTGCACAATGATTTATACTGCTCAAATGTTTCAATATATTTCCTTAGTCAAATATATAAAAATCACAAGTCACTATCATTACTCTAAAAATCTATTATTTTCGAAGTAAGTATTGGAGGCTTAAGCCGTCGGGTGGTGTTTGCCGGGTGCAGGTTGCCTGCACCCGGCACCTGGCAACAAATATTGATAACCTTAACTTACATAGAATAAAATGATATCGACAAAATCTCTAAGGTCAGTTGCGACAGCATGTATTGCTGCAATATCGTTAAGCATTCATTCACAACCCTCAATGATTCATCTCGGCATTGACGGGGCAACTGAGAAAGGTAAGCCGGCTCCTGTAACAGTTACATGGTGTTCTGAAAAGGGTCCGGAATCCCAGTATGTCATTTTCGGCACCAGTCCTGATCCGTCAAAAGAAGTGAAGGCTGCAGAAACTGTAACAGATTGCGGCTCTGTTTACAAAGTGAAACTTGCCAGGCTCAAACCGGGAAAGAAATACTATTATAAATGCGGATCTGATGCGACAGGATGGAGCCAGGTTTATTCTTTTTCGTCGGAGCCGCGAAACGGGAGTTTCAGAGTGGCAGTCATAGGTGATACACAGGACAATACTAATAATGAGAACTTTGTTAAAACTGCTGCTATTGTAAGTGCCGTGAAGGAATACTATCCTGCAATTACATTGCACATGGGCGATATGGTAAACGATGGTTCGGATGATGTAAGCTGGAAAGAATTTCTGAATGTCTCCCAGGAGCTGAATGCAGTGTCGCCACTGATGCCTGTTCTCGGCAATCATGATATCAATAATGAAAAAGGTGAGAATTCCCAGGAGCCGTTTGAGACTTTCCATGATCTTTTCAATCTCCCGGGCGATGAAGTCAATTACTCTTTTACATATGGGAAGGTCCGCTTTATCGGTGTATTTTCGGGCTATGCCCAGGGTGCAGAACCGCTGGGCTCTGTAAAATTTAAACCGGGATCGCCCGAATATATCTGGCTTGAAAATGAACTCTCAAAAGCTGAAAACGACCGCGGACTTGACTGGATAATAGTATGGATGCATTATCCGGTGAATTCATTTGGCTGGAGCAATATCAAAGCATGGAAAGACAATATTCTTCCGCTGCTTGAGAGACACCGTGTCGATCTTTGCCTTGCCGGTCACAGGCATGTTTATGAACGTCACCTGCAGATGAAAGACGGGAGAATCGCAAAAAAGAATCCGTCGAATTCATTGTCGGCGGATGATGGTACGGTTTTTATAACAAATGGCACTGCAGGCGGCAATCCCACCGGTCCGGGCGGGAAGGAGATACCCACAATTGCCTTTACTCCTGAAAAGTCGATGTACAGTTATGCAATAATGGACATCAATCCCTCTTCGCTAAAATATCAGGTTTTCGATGCTGATAAGAACCCGGTTGACAGTTTTACGCTGTATAAGCAGCCACGATAGTTGGTGTTTCCATTAATCGATCTGTAACCTTTTTTTAATTCTTTTATAGTCTTTTTTTAATTTCAGACACATATCTTTGGGAAGTTGTTCTGAGAATCGTATCGGAAATACCTCAAAAGTTTATATGGATAATTTTGTAACAAAATTGTAGCATATATTATATTCGCACTTCTGAATTTTAAACGTGGAATTCATCCTTTTTATTAACCAAACCAAAAACTCTATGAAAAACGTTCTGATGATTTTGTTGTTTCTGGCATCAACATCGGTTTTCGCTCAGAGGATAACTGTTACTGGGACAGTTACCGATGCAGGCGGGAATCCGTTGCCAGGAGCAACAGTTCAGGTGAAAGGCTCGACCATTGGCAGCCTTACTGATCCTGAAGGTAAATATTCCATTACTGTTGCCGGGCCTGAAGCAACACTTGTATTTTCATTTGTGGGTTACAATCCCAGAGAGGTACAGGTGCTGAATCAGACGGTGATAAACATGGTCCTCATGGAAAACATCAAAGGTCTTGAAGAGGTTGTTGTTGTAGGATACGGTACCCAGAAAAAGCTGAATCTTACTGCTGCTGTCGACCAGGTAACCAACGAAACACTGGAAAACAGACCTGTTCCAAACGTTTCGCAGGGGTTGCAGGGTGTATTGCCAAACCTTAATATAAAGCTTCTTGACGGTAAACCCATCCAGGCTCCAAGTTTCAACATCAGGGGTACAACCTCAATTGGCCAGGGAGGCAGTGCACTTGTTCTTATAGACGGGGTGGAAGGAGATCCAAGCCTTCTGAACCCGAATGATATTGAAAGTGTCTCGATGCTTAAAGACGCAGCTGCAGCATCAATATATGGTGCAAGGGGTGCGTTTGGAGTTGTCCTTATCACAACCAAAAATCCAACAAAAGGGAAGACCAGTATAACTTTTACTTCAAATACAGCTAACAAAAGACCTGTTGCTGTTCCGAATTATGTGACAGATGGTTATACCTGGGTCAGGATGTTCACCGAAGCATTTATTAACGGTGATGGTTCTTTCCCACAGAATATTAACAAAACGCTTAAGGTATCACAGGCATATCTTGATGAGTTTAAGAGAAGGGTTGAGTCAGGAGAACCTTATAACACTGTTGAAATCGATCCTGTTACCGGGGAATATGTCTATTACGGGAGCACTGATTTCTATGCCGAACTTTATAAAAAATCCCTGATGGCTTATGACAATAACCTTTCAATCTCAGGCAGCGGTGACAAAACAAATTATCTGATATCGGGCCGTTATCTGAGGCAGGACGGGCTGTTCCGTTACAATACCGATGACTATAACATGAAGAACTTCCGTGCCAAAGGTTCAATTGAGGTCTTCCCGTGGCTGACAATTGATAATAATACTGATTATTCACAGATGCAGTACCACAATCCGATGAACGTCGGAGAAGGCAGCGGGATCTGGCGTAACATTGCCGATGAGGGACATCCAAATGGTACTATGTTCAACCCCGACGGGACCCTCACAATGGTTTCTGTCTACAATGTGGGTGATTTATGGTATGGCAAGAACGGCATTGACACCAAAAAGGGCATTTTTAAAAACACCACAGGTCTTACAGCCACTTTCCTTGATGATAAGCTTAGGGTAAAAGGTGACTTTACCTTCCTGAATACTAATAACAATTATAAAAGGAAGCGTGTCCAGGTGCCTTACAGCAATAAACCAGGAGTGATAGCATATGTTGGTACAACCACGAATGACATTACCGAGGAGAGGGCCGAAACACAATATCTGGCCACCAATATTTATGCTGAATATGAAAACACATTTAATGAGAATCATTATCTGAAATTCATGCTTGGCTATAATTACGAGCAGTCGACTTATCAACGGTTGTCAGCACAGAGAAATGGTATTATTTATGAAGATGCAGATGACCTCAACCTTGCACTTGGTCAGTCAATCACTACCGGAGGCGGATGGGAAAAATGGCTTATACTGGGAGGATTTTCCAGGTTGAACTATTCATATAAAGACAGGTATCTTCTCGAGGTAAATGCCCGTTATGACGGTTCTTCCAAATTTCCTTCCGACCAGCGGTTCGCACTTTTCCCTTCAGTATCAGGAGGATGGCGTATTTCGAAGGAAGCCTTCTGGAATGTATCTCCAAAAATTATATCAAACCTGAAGCTAAGGGGATCATACGGTTCTCTGGGTAACGGTAACATAAGTTCCTATATTTATCAGGAACAGTTCGGGATATCCCAGTCTTCATATATACTGGGGGGAGTAAGACCCCAGTATACAAGCAGGCCCAGTGTTCTTCCTGATGGTCTGACGTGGGAGACTTCGACAACCACCGACTTTGGTCTCGATTTCTCGATGCTGTCAGACAGGTTGAATTTTGTTGGCGACTATTATATCAGAAACACAACTGATATGTTTACCATTGGTCTTACCCTGCCTGCCGTATTTGGGGCAACACCTCCGAAAGGAAACTATGCTGACCTGAAAACCAAAGGGTGGGAGATTTCCATTTCATGGAGGGATAAGTTCAATGTTGGCTCAAAACCTCTTAATTACGATGTGAGATTCACCCTTGCAGACAATAAATCCACAATAACAAGGTATAACAACCCTGACAAGCTTCTTTCCGACTACTATGAAGGCATGGTGATAGGTGAAATCTGGGGTTATACTACAGAAGGCTTTTTCATTGATCAGGCTGATGTTGATTCCCACGCTAAACAAAGCCCCCAGATGAGAGCATCACCAACCAACCTGTGGTTCCCTGGCGATATCAAATTGCTTGATGCCAATAATGACGGCTTTGTCAACATCGGCACCAACAGGGTATCTGATCCGGGCGACAGAAAGATTATCGGGAACAAGTCTCCGAGATATACATTCGGGTTAAATCTTGGCGCCGACTGGAACAATTTCTTCTTTTCTGCCTTCCTGATGGGTGTCGGAAAACAGCAGTGGTATCCGAGCACCGAATCTGAGATTTTCTGGGGACAATACAACAGGCCTTACAATAATATTCCTGTATTCCATCTCGGTAATATGTGGACGCCTGATAATACCGATGCATACTTCCCGAGGACAATGTCGCGTGCGGCATCGAATGCCACATCAAGGGAGCTTGGAGTTCCCCAGACAAAATACCTGCAGAATGTGGCTTACATAAAACTCAGGAATATCCAGCTGGGGTATAATCTTCCGCAGCAGGTTGCATCAAAAATACATGCGAATGCAGTGCAGGTATATGTTTCCGGAGAAGATCTGTGGACATATTCCCCGCTTTACAAGATTGTCGGAAGAGGCCATATTGATGTTGAGAATACCGGTCCATCTGACCAGATGTTCACTTCCAGTAACGCAGGAGACGGATATAACTATCCTATGCTTAAAAGTGTTTCATTCGGCTTGAGCGTTACTTTTTAACCAATTAAAGTATTTCAGATATGAAAAAACAATATTTGTGGTTTATCCTTTTAGGTCTTCTGCTTGCAGGTTGCGAGCTTGAGCAGACACCTGTATCCACCACTTCAAAATCAGCTGTATTCGGCAGTGAAAGCGGATTAAAGCTATATTCAAATTCTTTCTACGGCATTCTCCCTCAGGGGAATACACGCCAGGATGCAATGTCAGATTATCTGGCTGTAAAAACCGTTCCCACATTTGTGCAGGAGAATGCCTTCGCACCAACCCTGAGTTCGGGATGGGACTGGGGAGATCTCAGGAACATCAATTATTTCATTGTAAATAATAAGGATCCCAGAGTGCCGTTAAGCGTGCGAAAACACTATACGGGCATTGCCCGGTTCTTCAGGGCCTACTTCTACTACGACAAAGTGATCAGGTTCGGTAATGTTCCATGGATAAACAAGCCTCTTAGTGTTTCAGATCCTGAATTGTATGGAGGTCGTGATAACAGAACCCTTGTTATGGATTCCGTTTTGGCTGACATTAACTATGCCTGCGAAAACATTAGTGTTACCAACGACAATACAAGGAGCCTTGTCACCAAATGGGTGGCATATGCCTTTAAATCAAGACTATGCCTCTTTGAAGGTACATTCAGGAAATATCATACAGAACTGGGACTGACATCATCTGCAAATGCCTGGCTTAACGAAGCTGCCAATGCGGCAAAAAAGGTAATGGATGAAGGCGGATATTCACTGAATACATCCGGTGGCCCCGGGAAATCATACAGACAGGTATTCATCAATCCTTCTCCTCTGGGCAATGAAGTTCTGCTTGCATCAGTCATGGATCTTGCCCTGAACGAACTGCACGATGCAAACTGGTACTGGACCAGTGGCACATACGGCGATAAGGCAAGCTTTATCAGAACGTTCATTAACACCTACCTTAAACTCGACGGAACACCTTTTACCAACACACCGGGTTACGAAACAATGACTTTTATGGAAGAGGTGAAAGACAGGGATCTCCGTCTGAAACAGACAATAAGGCTTGGAGATTATAAAAGGATCAGTGGAGGCGTGGAAATCCCGGCTCCTCCTGTATTCAGTTATACTTTTACAGGTTATCAGCCTATAAAATGGGTTCTTGATGATATGTATTATGACACAAGGGACCTTAATATAAATTCGATTCCACTTTTCCGTTATGCCGAGGTTCTTTTGAACTATGCAGAAGCCAAGGCTGAACTCGGTACTCTCACTGACGCTGACTGGGCCGCCACTGTTGGTCAGTTACGTGCAAGGGGTGGCATTACCAACGGGCTGACGACAAAACCAACCGTGATAGATTTATATCTGCAATCGGTTTATTTCCCCGATATTTCTGACCCTGTAATACTGGAAATAAGAAGGGAAAGAGGCATTGAGCTCTGCCTGGAGGGGTTCCGCTTCCCTGATATTTTAAGATGGAAAAGGGGCGAACTTATGAACCTGGAATGGAACGGATTTTATGTTCCTCAACTTGTAACCCCTCTCGACCTGAATGAAGACGGCATCCCGGATGTTGCTTTTTACCAGGGAACAAAACCTTCTCCCGCCGTTTCGGGAGTGACCTATGTAGACGTATCTCCGACTGTGGGCGGAAAAACCAATCCGCAACTTCTGAAGAACGATACATACGGCGAACTTACCTGGATGAATAACATTAAAAGGAAATGGGAAGATAAAATGTATTATTATCCCATTCCCCAGACAGACCTTATTACAAATCCAAATCTTGGTCAGAATCCGGGATGGTAGTAAAATGATTGGGTAACAAGATTATAACCGCAAAGTTCAGGCTGGCAAAATTTGCACCGATACTTTGCGGTTATCTTTTAAAATTAAAACCATGAAAAACATTAGACAAACTGCAATACTGTCGTTTCTTCTGTTGACATTCTGCCTGGCAGGTTTCAATGTTTCAGGACAGTCAAAAAAGCATGCTCCTTTTAATATAATAACATACAACATCAGGATGAATACTCCTGATGATGGCGACAATGCCTGGCCCCTGAGGAAGGAAAAAGTGGCCGGTCTTCTGAAATTCCATAAAGCCGATATTTTCAATGTTCAGGAAGCTTTGCCGGAACAGATGGATGATCTGATAAATATGTTCCCGGATTTCGACCATGTTGGTGTGGGCCGCGACGATGGTAAAAGGGCCGGGGAGCATATGGCAATCTTCTACAATAAAAAGAGATTCAGTAAAATTGAAGATGGTATGTTCTGGCTGAGTGAGACTCCCGATAAACCCGGGAAAGGCTGGGATGCCGCCTGCAACAGGACATGCACCTGGATCAGGCTAAAGGATAATATTACAGGCAAGAAATTCTTTGTCCTTGACACCCATCTCGATCACAGGGGAAATAAGGCCAGGGAAGAAGGCGCCAAACTTATTTTAAGCAGGATATCTGAAATTAACAAAGAAAACCTGCCGCTAATACTTACAGGTGATTTTAACCTGGTTAAAGATGCTGCCCCGATTCAGTCGATACTTAAGGTACTTGATGATGCCCGCGATAAATCTGTCACAAAACCGTACGGGCCTGAAGGAACAAGCGGGGGCTTTGCTGTAAAGGCAAGATCAAGAACAATCGATTTTATCTTTGTCAATAATAAAGTGACAGTTCTTCGTCACGGTGTATTATCTGACTCTTTTAATATGTTTCACCCTTCGGACCACCTGCCTGTTTTGGCCGAGATGCAACTTAACTGATTGTTAAGCGCATCTGATACAAATAATTTCGGAAAGCTCCTTTTTCACCTATGGCAAAAGGAGCTTTTCTATTTCTTCCCATGTATTTACTCTCCTGTGCCGTGTACCTGTGGCAAGCATATTCGGAGGCTGCGTAAACATCAGAGTTTCTCCCCTGAAATGATCAAGGTTCTTAAAATGATCGTCAATCATTATATCTGCATCAATAATGCTTTTATCACCGCAAAATACCGTGTTTTGCCAGCCGATAAAAGGGAAATTCTCATTTAGCCATAGTTGCTTGTCGGTAAGGGCATTCGGGAATTCTGTCGCTAATGAGACAACAAGTATCCTGTAATGTTCAATAAGTTTTAAAAGAGCTTCCCTGCTTCCCTTCATCACCGGGAGATGTCTGAAAAAACCGGGTGTTGTTACCCAAAGTCGTTGATTGACAAATGCTTCAGCTTCAAGTTTGCCGGCGATGTCATCAACCGACAACCTTTGTCCGGTCTCCTGTTCATGGATATCAAAAAACCTGGAGTAAACATCCGCCAGAACTCCATCCATATCTACAAGAATCGTCTTTCTCATTTCTTATATTTTTGAGTCTCCCTTCAGTATTTAAGAAAAATTTTGATTCTAAAATAAAAAAAGGAGCTTTTGATTTCTCCGATAGAAACGATTTAATTTACTTTTACTTACTTTTATACAGATTGTTCAAAATAAAGATATCATGAAAATCCTTGAAAGAAAAATTCTGAATAGTAAAATGCTGCAGGTGTCTGTCTCAGCCACCATGCTTTTAATGGCCGGCGCTTTTGTTATCAGCGCCCAGGTTGCGGGCAAAGAGAATATCAGGCTTGAAAGACTAGATGATCAGCAAAAGGTAAACATCTATGTAAACGGCTCTTTGTTTACGACGTACATGTATCCTTCAAATCTTGAAAAGCCTTTTTTATTTCCAATATATGCTCCAAACGGTTCGGTGATAACGCGCGGCTTCCCTCTTGACCCAAGAAAGGGGGAGAGGATCGATCATCCGCATCAGGTTGGGTTATGGTTCAATCATGGGAATGTCAATGGACTTGATTTCTGGAACAATTCTTCGGCCATACCGGCGGATAAGAAAGATGAATACGGCCATATTGTTGTTACAAAAATAACAAAAGCCGTCAGCGGAAAGGAAGGGGTTCTTGAAGTTGCTTCCGACTGGCGCGACAACAAGGGAAACACCGTGCTGAAAGAGAAAGCCAGATATATTTTTTCCGGCGACAAGTCATCACGGACCATCGATCACATATCAACTCTGACTGCAGCAAGCGGGGCAGTCGTTTTTACGGATAACAAGGAAGGAATGTTTGCACTGAGGGTCGACAGGGCTTTTGAAATGCCATCAAATGAATCGCTTATCTTTACGGATGAGAAAGGTAATCCCACAACTGTTAAGGCAACCGATAATACAGGCGTAACAGGTATGTACACATCGTCAAACGGAAACAAGGGCGATGCCGTATGGGGAACAAGGAATGAATGGGTGTATCTCTCCGGGACAAAGGATAATACCAGAATAGCATTTGCAATTTTTGATCATCCTTTAAATCCTGGATTTCCTGCCTATGCACATGCAAGGGGCTATGGATTGTTCTCGCTGAACAACCTTGGCCAGAATTCGTATGACCCCAGGCAGGAAAAGAAAGTATGGACCCTGGCAAAGGGAGAATCGCTTACACTTCGTCACAGGTTTTATGTACAGTCAGGAGAGGATCTCTCGCCTGAGAAGGCCGCAGAAATATTCAGTAAGTTTTCGAAACTGTATCAGAAATAAATTCACCCGCTTCCATATCCGTGACTGAACATGGAATGGAACTAAAAACACGAAATTATGAAAAGCAGGAACATTATCAGAACATTATCAGCAGTGATGGCCGTATTTTTAATGGCTTCGGCTTACAGCTTCACTTCTGCAGTTCCACCCGGGAAGCAGCAGTATTTTGAGATTAAGATTTACCGGATAAACTCGGCTGAACAGGCTTCCGTGACTGACAATTTCCTTAAGAATGCTTTCATCCCGGCGATGCATAAGGCAGGGATAAGCAAAATCGGCGTTTTCAAACCGGTTGAGGCAGATACTGCATTCGGAAAGCTTATTTATGTCTTCATACCTTACACAACACCTGACCAGTATTTTAAGATCACAGCATCACTCGAAAATGATAAGAGCTATCAGGCGGCAGGAAAGGATTTTCTTGATGCTCCCTATAACAATCCGCCGTATGTCAGATACGAGAGTGTTTTTCTTAAGGCTTTTAAGTTCATGCCCGGGTTCAGGGTATATTCATATTCAACTCCGGTTAATGAAAGGATCTATGAACTGAGGAGTTACGAAAGTGCCACGGAGGCAAAAGCCCTTAAGAAGATCCATATGTTCAATGAGGGCGGGGAAATGAAAATCTTTGAAAGCATTGGTTCAAATGCTGTGTTTTACGGACAGGTCCTTCTGGGAAGCCAGAAGCCGCGTCTCATGTATATGACAACCTATGCCGACATGAAATCTCATGACGATCATTGGAAGGCTTTCAGGGAATCACCTGAATGGAAGAGGCTGTCATCAATGGAAGAATATAAAAATACAACTTCAAAGACAAAGGCATTCCTTCTTCATCCGACCGATTATTCGGATTTCTAAAATTATCCCTGATGTCCCTGTGCTTCCCTGAATTTGCAATGTAAGGAAAGAGAATAAAGGACTTACACTGAAAATGCAGAGGAGGCACATAGAGACACAGGAATAAAGTGAAAATCCAATCTAACCCATATTTTTAAATTTCACTGTTTGCTATTGCGGCATCAACTTCTTTGGCGCTCATCTCATGATCAGGAAGGTTGCCCTCAAAATATTTCTCATAGGCAGAAATGTCGAAATGGCCATGACCGCTGAGATTGAAGAGTATTGTTTTAGACACTCCCTCAATATCAGCTTTTCGTGCCTCATCAAGTGCTCCGGCGATGGCATATGTCGATTCGGGTGCGGGAAGAATGCCTTCAGTCCTTGCGAACAACACTCCTCCTTCGAAGCATTCCCTTTGCATTTTTGCCTTGGCTTCGATAAATCCGTCCTTGAGGAGCTGGCTTACCAGCACACCGGCACCGTGATACCTTAATCCGCCAGCATGTATCTTTTCGGGAATGAAATTGTGTCCCAGGGTAAACATCGGCAGAAGAGGAGTCATACCTGCTGAATCGCCAAAGTCGTACATGAATTTACCTTTTGTAAGTTTTGGGCATGAGGCAGGCTCAACGGCAACCAGTCTGACGTTTTTGCCATTGACAAGTTTCTCACGGAGGAAAGGGAATGCAATGCCGCTGAAATTTGAACCTCCTCCGAAACAACCGATTACAACATCAGGATAATCACCGGTCTTTTCCATCTGAAGCAACGCTTCCTGACCTATTATTGTCTGATGAAGGATTACATGGTTCAGGACGCTTCCCAGCGAGTACTTTGTATAAGGATCCTGAGCTGCAATTTCCATTGCTTCAGAGATGGCTATGCCAAGGCTGCCGGGTGAATCGGGATCCTTTTCAAGAATTCTTCTTCCCGACTCAGTCATAGTACTTGGCGATGGGACAACTCTGGCGTTGTACGAATTCATGAGGAGTTTGCGTCCTGGTTTCTGGTGGTAACTAACCTTAACCATGAAAACCAGAAGTTCAATTCCAAAATGATGACATGCCCAGCTTAATGCACTTCCCCACTGGCCCGCACCGGTTTCGGTGGTTATCCTCTTTATCCCTTCCTGTTTGTTGTAATAGGCCTGGGCTATAGCTGTGTTTGCTTTATGTGAGCCGCTGTAGTTGCCACCCTCATATTTATAATATATCTTACTTCTAGTGCCAATGTTCTTTTCCAGATTAAAGGCCCTGAAGAGAGGTGCAGGCCTGTACATTTTGTAGAGATCTATTACTTCGTCAGGGATATCAATATATCGTTCTGTTGATACCTCCTGCTTTATAAGTTCCATCGGGAAAACTGCAGCCAGCGCTTCAGGACCAATAGGCTCGCGCGTTGCCGGATGAAGAGGCGGCATTGGCCTGTTAGGCATGTCGGCCATGATGTTATACCATTGACGTGGCATTTCCTTTTCGCTTAATAAAATCTTTGATGTCTTTTTCATGTTTTGTTTATTTAGTGGTTAGAAATCTGCAAACAAAAAAGGCACGCTGTGAACAGCATGCCTTTATCGGTAATATCTTAGAGATTATATAACGGCCTTATTCACAGCTTAAATTCTTGAGCTGCGCCAGGACCAGATATATAATTTCGGTGTTTTCATGGCCTCAAAAGTAAATATTTTTTTGGATTTTCAATAAAAAAGTAAAAAAATTTTATTCATGAACAGTTGCTCCGGCTTTCTTAATATCGTCGAAAAATTCCGGAAATGATTTTGCAACACAGTGTGAATCTTTAATATATACTGTTCCATCGGCTCCAAGCGCTGCAATGGCTGCAGCCATTGCTATCCGGTGGTCTTCATGGGAGTTTACCCTGGCGCCTTTCACTTTTCCTCCTGTGACATAGAAGCAATCGTCCCTTATCTCAGTTTTTATGTTCATTTTTCCGAATTCCTCCGACAGCGCATTTGCTCTGTTGCTTTCCTTATACAACAGTCTTGAGACACCTTTTATCGACGAAACTCCCGTGCAATAGGAGGCAAGGGCAACGAGAGGAGGGAACAGGTCGGGAGAATCTGTCGCATCGAATTCAAAGGCTTTAAGTGTTGATTTTGAGATCTCTATTGAATTTTCTGATATTTTCAGGTCTGCTCCTGCATCTTTAAGGGCTTTCAGTACTGCCTTGTCGCTTTGTGAACTCAGGTTGCTTAATCCATTGATTTTCAGGCTGCCGTTTATTGCACCGGCAACAAGAAGGAAAGCGCCTCCGCTCCAGTCCCCTTCAACCTGATAGGTTCCCGGCTTGTATTGCTGCATTCCTTCGATCCTGAAGAATTCATAACTGTCGTTGGTTACACTGATGCCGGAATTTCTTAAAACCTGCAGTGTCATATCGATGTATGGTCTGCTCTTAAGGTTTCTGACCCTGATCCCGGAGCTTTTTTCAGCGAGAGGCAGCGCCATCAGCAGCCCTGTCAGGAGCTGAGAGCTTACTGAACCGTCGACTTCACATTTACCTCCTTTCAATGGACCTTTTATTTTAAGAGGAAGGAACCCGTTATTACTTTTGCACTCAACTCCTAGCTGAACAAGAGCATCGACGATCATGTTCATCGGCCTGCTTTTGAGTGACCCTGCGCCTGAGAGTGTGATCTCTTCATCAAACAAGGCAGCAACAGGGGAGAACATCCGGATAGCCAGCCCCGATTCCCCGCAGTTCAGTTTTCTTTCCTTCAGTTCCCAGGAACCGGTTATCTTCATCTGTCCTGCTTCAGGCTCAACTCTTGCCCCAAGGCTAACTGCGATGCTCATTGCTGCAAGCGAATCGTCGCAGTACGACGGATTCAGGATAGTGCTTTGCCCGTCGGCCATCATTGCTGCCGCGATGATCCTCTGTGTCATGCTTTTTGATGGCGGTGCTATGATCTCTCCTGATACAAATGAAGGTTCTACCGATCTTTCCATTTGGTGACATGATTTTTATTTTCCGTTATGGGTTTCGAGGCCAATGTTCATGACATTCATCTGGTGGTTAATTGATTCCTGGTGAATTGCCTTGAACACCGTGTCGATAAGCTCTTTGCTCAACCCTTTCGACTGGCCGGAAATCATCACTTTCCTTATGATCTCATCCCATCGTGTAGGCTGCAAGATA
Organism: Bacteroidales bacterium; assembly: GCA_035390825.1. Lineage (GTDB taxonomy): Bacteria > Bacteroidota > Bacteroidia > Bacteroidales > VadinHA17 > LD21. Next base: position 13,742 of record DAOOUQ010000009.1, read on the forward strand.
GTAATATTATTTTCCTTTTTATACTTGCCGATAGTTTCTGCAATCTTCATTCTTTTCTCAAGGATCTCTATCAGTGCATCGTCGTAGACATTTATCTGCTGTCTCAGTTCTCCCAGTATATCGAGGAGACGCGGATCGGCGGTGACCGGACTTCTGAGTATGAGTCTGCTCAGCAGTTCCCTGAGATCATTTGGTGTCAGCTGCTGGGCGGAATCACTAAGGGCTTTGTCGGGGTCGATATGCGATTCTATCATGAGTCCGTCAAAGTTGAGGTCCATTGCTTTCTGGGATATCTCATACAGGTATTCCCTTGCACCTGATATGTGACTTGGGTCGCATATGATTGGCAGATCGGGGATGCGGCGACGCAGTTCGATTGGCAGCTGCCAGTTTGGCTGGTTCCTGTAGACGGTCTTTTCAAATGCCGAAAACCCGCGGTGAATGGCGCCAAGCCTGGTAATCCCTGCTTTTGCTATGCGCTCGATGGCTCCAATCCAGAGCTCGAGATCCGGGTTTATTGGATTTTTTACAAGAACCATTATATCGACGCCATTGAGGGCATTAGATATTTCCTGGACTGTGAAAGGATTAACAGATGTCCGGGCCCCGATCCAGAGCATGTCGATCCCGTATTTGAGCGCTTCATAGACATGTCTTTCATTTGCCACCTCTGTACCTACCATCAGGCCTGTTTCCTGTTTTACCCGTCTGAGCCATTTCAGGCCCTCCGAACCGATGCCTTCAAATGAATTCGGGCGGGTACGTGGTTTCCATATGCCTGCCCTGAATACGCAAACTTCCTTCATACTGGCAAGCTGACGGGCCGTTTCCATTACCTGTTCCTCCGTTTCCGCACTGCATGGCCCCGCAATAAGGAAAGGCCTTGTTTTGTAGCCTCTCCATTCAGTCACTGTCGTTATTTTTAATTCAGTTTCCATCGTGTATGAATTTTAGTTCAGAATCTTTCTTATTTTGTTTGCCTCCTCCATCAGGGCCTTTAGCCCCTCTTTGTCATGTTCTGCTATCATTTTTCTGAAGAGGTTCATTTTTTCAATGTAATTATCCATAACTTCAATTATGTATTGTGAGTTCTCAAGGAATATCGGAGCCCATGTGTCGCCGTTGCTTTTCGCGAGACGAACTGTGCTTTCAAAGCCTCCGCCTGCCAGAGCCAGGATGTTCTGTTCCTTGCGTTCCTTGTCAAGTACGCTGAGGGCCAGTGAGAATGATGTTATGTGTGAAATGTGCGACACATATGCAACATGGACATCATGATCGCTCGAGTTCATGTACACCTTACGCATGTTCAGAATATCGAGCATCTTCTCAATCAGCCGCAGTGCATCCTTGTCGCTGAGCTCGGGATCGCATATGATTGCTGTCTTATAGTCGAAAAGCCTGCCTATAGCGGCAAGGGGCCCTGAAAATTCAGTACCTGCCATAGGATGAAGGGCAACATATCTTCCCCTGTTGGGATGGCCTGCCGAGACCCTGGCGATCCTGCCTTTGGTTGACCCCATGTCGGTTACAACTTTGGAAGTGCCGTTTATCCTGTCAAGGATTCCGGGAAGCATCTCACAGTTGGCATCAACAGGGGTGCTCAAAATTATCAGGTCGCTTCTGTCGACGGCGTTCTCAAGTTCATCAGTTTCGTCAACAAGCCCGCATAATTGTGCGATATTACGGTGTTGAAGATTTGAATCCACCCCAATTATCTTATCGGTAAATCCGCGTTTACGGAGATCGATCATAAGCGATCCTCCTATAAGTCCTATGCCTACTACAGCAATTGTCATTTGTCTGGGAGTTTGTGGTTACCAGCTTCTTTTTGCCAGATGTTTAGTAAGAAGTTGTTGTACCGAATAAAAACACTATTTGTAAAAATTAAAATTTCAAAGATAAAATTCTTTCCTTTGCTTCTTTCAGCCTGCTGTTTTCAGCACACAATGAGATCCTTATGTACCTTTCTCCGCGGCTTCCAAAGATAAACCCCGGAGTGATGAAAACCAATGCCTTAGTGAGTATCTCTTCTACAAACGACTCACATTTTTCTATACTGTCGGGTATTCTTCCCCACAGAAACATTCCCGACTGGCTTTTATCGTAAGTGCAGCCCAGGATCTCCATTATCGATTCAGCGGTCTTTCGCCTTTCGGCATAAGCTTCATTTATCTTTTCATACCATGATTCCGGATTATTGAGGGCTTCGACCGCCGCAAGCTGAAGAGGGAGGAACATGCCTGAATCCATATTACTCTTGACTTTCAGTATGTTCCTGATGTATTCACTGTTACCGGCCACCATGCCTATCCTCCATCCGGCCATGTTGTGTGATTTGCTAAGTGAATTCATTTCCAGAACTGTTTCCCGGGCACCTTCAGCTGCCAGAATACTCAGATAATCATTATTCAGGATGAAGCTGTAAGGATTATCATTTATAAGGAGTATTCCGTGTTCGCGTGAAAAAGCGGTCAGGTTCCTGAAAAGCTTCATTGAAGCCCTGGCCCCGGTCGGCATGTTTGGGTAGTTGGCCCACATCACCTTTACTTTTGAGAGATCACTTTTTTCGAGCGATTTTAGATCGGGCTGCCAGTTGTTCTCCTCTTCAAGGTCATAATACCTGATCTTTCCGCCAACAAGATTAGTAACCGACGAATATGTCGGATATCCCGGATCGGGGACCAGTACTTCATCGTCGGGATCGACAAATGCCATGCTTATATGCATTATGCCCTCCTTGCTTCCCAGGAGGGGCAGAATTTCGCTGTCGGGATCGAGGTGTACGCCGAAATATTTCCGGTACCAATCCGAAAGTGCCTTTCTGAGGGCAAGGCTGCCATTATAACTCTGATAGCCGTGCACATTTTGTTTACGGGCCTCAGCTGCAAGCCTCTCAATAGTGTTTTCTGATGGAGGCTTGTCGGGGCTTCCTATGCCAAGGCTTATAACATCAGCGCCTTCTCTGCGCATCTGGTCGATCTGACGCAGTTTTGCAGAGAAATAGTATTCCTGAACAGATTCCGTTCGTTTGGCAGGTTTAACTTTCATACAGCATGTCTCCTTTATTGTAAACTCCAAGAATTTCAAGATTGTTTGTAAGATTCTGCAGAACCGATTCAATCTTTTCAACAGTGATGTCACCGGGCAGTTCCAGATCGAGATAGAACATATACTCCCAGTCGCCATTCAGCCTCGGCACCGATTGTATTTTTGAGAGGTTGATATTCATCTCCGCGAGTTTTACCAGCACGGCGGCCAGAGATCCGGGCTTGTGCCCTGTGGCAAAGCATACTGAGACCTTATTACCGTTCCTGTTCCCTTTTTCAGGATTCCCGACAACCAGGAACCTTGTATAGTTTCTCGGATATGTTTCAATCCCCTCGGCAATGATCTCGAGGCCGTAGATCTCCGCGGCATTAGCAGATGCGATAGCCGCAATTTTCCTGAGCCTGTGTTCAGCGATCAGCTTTGCGCTTCCTGCAGTGTCGTCTGTCTCGACAAGAGTGATTTCCGGATACTTGTTAAGAAATTCCATGCATTGCGACAGGGCTATGGGATGTGACCTTATCTGCCTGATATCATGAATTGTCTGGCCCGGAAGCGCCATAAGATTCTGTTTTACCCTGAGATTATGCTCTCCAAGCATTTTGAGCCCCGATTCCCTTATTAAGGTATAATTGTAGAGTATGCTTCCTGATCGGGCATTTTCGATTGCCATCATGGCATAATCTGCTTCGCCTTCAATAACCTTTGCCAGGGTAAGGTCGAAGGTGGAGCAAGGAACAATTTCTATTTCGTCGTAGCAAAAGAACTGCCTTGCCGCTACCTCATGGAAACAACCCTTTTCTCCCTGTATTGATATTTTCATCTTATTGATGTATTAAAAAGCAAGGGTCCCTTTCGGGGACCCTTGCTACCATTTATATCTTTTGCATGTATACAACAATCCCCTTTATTTCTTTTTGTAATAAAAAAAGAAAAAGAAATAGAAGAAGTTGTTGTAAATAATATTCATAATTCGGGTTTGTTTGGTTACAAAAGTAATGTAAAATTCACAATCAGCAAACAATTTTAAGATTATTTTAAAACAGGCAGAATTTTATACTTTACGGTTTAACATAGCCGACACCGGGGTTTATGAACCTTCAGCCGTCAGCATGTATTGAAGTTATTTGGCTTTATGTCTTGACCGCAGTACTTCTTCAATGTCGGTGAAGGATGTGTTTTTTGTCTTGAGGAGTATAAGGAAATGATACAGCAGGTCGGCAGCTTCATTTCTGAAAAGCTCATTGTTTTGATCCTTTGCCTCGATGACAAGTTCGACAGCTTCCTCACCGACTTTCTGGGCGACTTTGTTAATTCCCTTTTTGAATAGTTTGTTTGTATAGGAGTCTTCAGCATTCTGATCGATTCTTTGGCTGATGATCTGTTCGAGCTGATAAATGAAACCTTTTGAAGGTTCATCTCCGAAACATGATTTACTTCCTGTATGGCACACCGGTCCGGCCGGTTCGACTTTGATTAGAATGGTATCGTTGTCGCAGTCGGCAGTTATTTCTTTAACATACAGAAAGTTGCCCGATGTTTCCCCTTTTGTCCAGAGGCGGTTTCTGGAACGGCTGAAGAAAGTCACCTTGCCTTCGGAGATGGTAAGGCTGAGGGCTTCTCTGTTCATGAATCCTGTCATAAGGACCTGTAGGGTTGTATAATCCTGGATAACCGCGGGGACCAGGCCGTTACATTTATTGAAGTCTATATTATTCATATATATTGTGTTTAGGGCTAATGCCCGGTTAAATCTGTATCCGTTAGCTCCGGTTTTCTGTTCCCGGCAGGCATAAATGCCAGTCTGGGGTGGGAGACACGGGCGGGGGCCGGATTCGGCCCTCATATCCTGACATTTATTCCCCTGGCTGCCAGGTATTTTTTCAATTCAGGGATCTCTATTTCGCCGTAATGAAAAATACTTGCAGCCAGAGCCGCACTGCAAGACGTTTTCATGAACACATCCCTGAAATGATCCATGGTTCCCGCGCCGCCGGAAGCTATAACAGGTATACTGACAATATTGCTTACCTCAGATGTAATGCCGAGAGAGAAACCCGATTCCGTTCCGTCGGCATTCATGGAAGTAAGCAGTATCTCGCCGGCTCCATGTCTTTCAGCTGTCAGGGCCCAATCTTTCGTTCTGACACCAGTGGGAGTGCGTCCTCCGTCAATAAGAACAAACCATTCATTGTTTACCATTCTTGTATCAATGGCCACAACTACACACTGGCTTCCAAACTGCTTTGACACCTGTGTAATAAGCTGGGGGTTTCTGAAGGCTGAGCTGTTGATGCTTACCTTATCGGCTCCGACATTAAGGAGAGCAGCCACATCATCAATAGTTTCAATACCTCCGCCCACGGTGAACGGGATGTTTATTTCTTCCGCTATTCTTCTGACAAGTTCAGCCAGTGTCTTCCGCTTCTCGACAGTTGCGGTAATATCCAGGAATACAAGCTCATCAGCCCGTTGATCAACGTATCTCCCTGCGAGTTCAACAGGGTCGCCGGCATCACGGATATCAATGAAATTAACACCCTTGACTGTCCTTCCGTCCCTTATATCCAGACATGGTATAATCCTTTTCTTCAGCATAGCTTCCCCAGTTCTTTAAGATCCAGCAATCCCTCGTACAAGGCTTTTCCAATAATGGCGCCTTCACATCCGACAGCATCGAGTTCGGCCAGCTGGTCAATGGTTGAGATCCCCCCGCTCGCGATAAGCCTTATACCCGGGATTTCAACTATCTCCTTATAAAGTTCGGTTGCCGGTCCGTTGAGCATGCCATCTTTATCAATATCAGTACAGATTGTATATGTCATTCCTTTTGACATGTAAGCCGATATAAATGTTTTGATATCCTTGTCAGAGTTTTCGATCCATCCTTCAGTTGCTATTTTACGGTCCTTTGAATCGGCTCCCAGGATTATCTTTCCGGCACCATGCTTTTCGAGCCATTTAAGTACCAGAGCCGGATTATTAACAGCTATGCTGCCGCATGTTACCTGTTTTGCTCCGCTTTCGAAAGCGATCCTGAGGTCATCATCTGACCTTATACCGCCGCCAAAATCGATTTCAAGATTTGTCGCCGACGCGATCTTCTCCAACAGTCGGTAATTCACAACTTTTTTGTTCAGGGCTCCATCGAGATCCACAAGGTGGATATATTTCAAGCCATTATCCTCGATCTGTCTTGCTATTTCAACAGGGTTCCCGCTATAAACCCTGGCTGTCGAAAATTCACCTCTGGAAAGTCTGACGCACCTTCCGCCAATTATATCGATTGCAATTATGATCCTCATAATTTAAGAAAGTTAAGCAGTATTTTTATTCCTGTGTCAGCGGATTTTTCAGGATGGAACTGTACAGCATAAAAGTTATCCCTGTGCATTGCGGCGCTGAACGGCAGAACGTAATCGCAGATTGCGGAAGTGTAATCAGTAAGCTCGGCATAGTAGCTGTGAACAAAATAAACGTCCTCATCGGGGTTTACCCCCCTGAACAGATCTCCTTTAAGGGCTGAGAAGTTGTTCCATCCCATATGAGGCACCTTGTCGAACGGAGGGAATTTCTTTACGACAGAATCAAAAATTCCAAGGCATTTGGTGTCGTTTTCATCCGAATATGTGCACATCAGCTGGAGGCCAAGGCAGATTCCCAGAACGGGCTGCTTAAGCCCGGTGATAACCCTGTCGAGGCTTCTTTCCCTCAGATACCGCATGGCGCTTCTTGCTTCACCTACACCGGGTATAATAAGTTTTTCGGCCGAAGTTATTTCATCAGGATCATCGGTGACTATGCTTTCGTAACCCAGCCTGGCAAGAGCGTTTCGCACCGACCGAATATTCCCTGCATTATATTTTAAGACAGCGATCATAATATTCCTTTTGTTGATGGCAGATTGCAGCTTCCATACTTTCCAACGGCCATTTTCAGGGCTTTGGCGAATGATTTAAACACAGCTTCGATCATGTGATGGTCGTTTTCACCCTCTGCCCTGATATTAAGGTTGCATTTTGCGTTGTCGCTGAACGATTTGAAAAAATGGAAGAACATTTCTGATGGTATTCCGCCGGTCGTGCCGTGCCTGAAGCTGACATTCCAGACGAGCCATGGACGGCCGCTGAGGTCGATAGCGGTCTGGGCAAGTGAATCATCCATTGGGAGAAGGAATCCGTATCTCTCTATTCCTCTTTTACTTCCAAGGGCTTTTGAAATACATTCTCCAAGAGCAATGGCTGTATCCTCAATAGTATGGTGCACATCCACATGCAGGTCTCCTTCGGCCTTGATTTTCAGGTCTATCTCTGCGTGCCTGGCAATCTGTTCAAGCATGTGATCGAAGAATCCGATTCCGGTTGAGATTTCATTTTTCCCTGTCCCGTCAAGGTTTAACTCGACATGGACCTTGGTTTCTCCTGTATTTCTCTGAACGGATGCCATTCTTGAAAGTGTTGTCAGGAACCTGTATACTTCATTCCAGTCGTTTGTGCAAAATGCTGCACCTGGATGTTTCGTTTCGCTGAAAAATATGGCTTTGCAGCCAAGGTTATCGGCAAACTGAATATCTGTCACCCTGTCGCCGATAACATATGATGCTCCCAGGTCAATACCCTGCGACAGGTATCTGGTAAGCATGGCGGTTCCGGGTTTGCGTGTGGGCTTGTTATCCTCAGGCATACTCCTGTCGATGAATACTTCTGCAAAGACTACGCCTTCGTTTTTAAGTATCTGGAGCATTTTGTTGTGTGATGGCCAGAACATCTCTTCAGGGAACATTTCGGTCCCCAATCCGTCCTGGTTAGTAACCATTACAAGTTCGAAATCGGTTTGTCTGGCGATTCCTGAAAGTGCCGTGACAGCGCCCGGCAGAAACTGAAAGTCCTCAACCGTATCGGCCAGACCGTTTGCCGGTTCGGCAAGAATGGTCGAATCCCTGTCGATGAATAAAACCTTCTTCATATTTTTATTTGCCGCATTGTTTTTAAAAGTGCATTGTTTTCTCTCATGGTCCCAACTGTTATACGGATACAACCAGGCACCATCTTGTTCCTGTTTCTCACGATGATCCCTTTGCCGGCAAGAAAAGAATAGACAAGATCTGCATCTTTTGTTTTAACAAGAAGAAAATTCGAATCTGACGGATAGACTTTTTCAACGATATCCAGAGTCTTCAGGTTTCTTTCAAGTCTTGCCCTCTCCAACCTGATCCTTTCCACTTTTTTCAAAACGGAATCGTTATGTCTGATCGCTTCAAGGACAGCATTCTGGTTTATTGAACTTATGTTGTAAGGAGGTTTCAGTTTGTTGAAAATGTTAACAATGGAAGTATCCATGAAAGCCATTCCCACCCTGACGGCAGCCATACCCATAGCCTTGCTGAATGTCTGCATGACGATAAGGTTATTATATTTGTCCAGAAGAGTCAGAAACGAGGGTTGTCCTGCAAAATCTATATAGGCCTCATCGATGACGACTATTCCTCTGAATCCTGAGATGATGGATTCCACCCTGGACGGATCCATTGAATTTCCGGTGGGATTGTTTGGGCTGCAGATGAAGATGAGCTTCAGGTCAGGATCGTCGAGATGTGGTTCAACTGCCTGAAGGTCAATCTGGAAATCATTGTCAAGCGGGATTTTGACCAGTCTGACATCATTTATCCCCGAAGATACCTCGTACATTCCGTATGACGGCATGAAAGAAAGTGCCTTATCCTTTCCGGGGTTGCAGAATGCCCTGAAGCACAGGTCAATTATTTCATCGCTGCCATTTCCCAGAAATATATTTCCCTCCGCGACTGACTTAATCCTGCTTATGGCCGATTTAAGCCTGCGCTGATAAGGATCAGGATAACGGTTCAGAGTGCCATAGGGGTTTTCATTGGCATCCAGAAATATCCCTGATTCTCCTTTGTATTCATCTCTTGCACAGGAGTATGGGATGAGACGTCTTATGTTTTCCCTGACCAGGGAGTCTATATCAACCATTTTTCAGAGTTTTTAGCCGCAGGGTCACTGCATTTCTATGTCCCTGCAGAAGTTCTGCACCGGCCATCTTTTCAATGGCAGGTCCAATTGATTTCATTCCGTTGTCGGAGATCTCCTGGAATGTTATTTTTTTCACAAAGCTTTCGGAAGAAACGCCGCCCATGCTTTTTGCAAACCCTCCGGTAGGAAGAGTATGGTTAGTGCCTGATGCATAATCGCCTGCACTTTCACAACTGTATTTGCCGAGGAACACTGAGCCTGCATTCCTGACTTTGTCGGCAAGCAGATGCGGGTCGCCCGTTGAAATAATAAGATGCTCAGGTGCATAAAGGTTGCTGAATTCCATACATTCATCAAGTGTTCTTAGCAGGATGAACCGGCTGTTCTCCAGCGATTTAAGAGCAATATCCTTTCTTGCAAGCTGTTCTGCCTGTTTTTTTGTCTCCTTCATTGCCGACTCAAGAAGATCATAATTGTCGGAAACCAGTAATACCTGGGAATCAGGGCCATGTTCAGCCTGTGACAGAAGATCGGCAGCGACGAAAGAAGGATCCGCGTCATTTCCGGCAATAACAAGCACCTCGCTGGGGCCGGCGGGCATATCGACAGGAGTTCCTTCGAGCTGTGCCATTTCCTTGGCTCTGGTCACATACCGGTTCCCCGGACCAAATATTTTGTCGACTTTCGGGATAGTTTCTGTGCCGAATGCCATTGCAGCAATTGCCTGGGCACCGCCAACCCGGTACAACTCAGTTACTCCGGCATAATATGCTGAATAAAGTATGAGAGGGTTAACATTGCCGTTCCTGTCAGGGGGTGTACAGATTATAACCCTTTTACACCCTGCGATCCTGGCAGGGATGGCCAGCATCAGCACGGTGGAGAAAAGAGGAGCGGTTCCCCCCGGAACATATAATCCGACACTGTCGATGGCAATATTTTTCCTCCAGCATTTTACACCGGGAGTTGTTTCCACCACATCTTCATCAATAAGCTGGGTCCTGTGAAATTTTGATATGTTTTCCCCTGCTGTGCTGATTGCCTTACGCAGCTCGTGGGGAATCGATTTAAGTGCTGATTCTGTTGCCGAGTCGGGTACTCTGAGGTTTTTGAAGACGGCGCCGTCATATTTTTCCGAAAGTTCAAACAGAGCTTTGTCTCCCTCATTTTTTACTTTTTCGAAGACTGACGCCACAACATTGTCGAGGTCTGCATTGTCAAAAGCAGGCCTTTTGCAAAGCGAGTTCCATGTTTCCCTACCGGGATATGAAATTATATTCATTCAATGGGAGTTGTTTAAAAAAGCTTCTATAGAACCATTTTTTCAATTGGAATGACAAGGATTCCCTGTGCCCCTGCATTTTTCAGCTGGTCGATCCTTTCCCAGAATTCATCCTCCTTCACGACCGAATGGATGCTGCACCAGCCTTTTTCTTCGAGAGGCAGGATTGTCGGACTTTTCATACCCGGCAGTATTTTGCATATCTGCGGAAGCGCCTCAAGTGGAGCATTAAGAAGAATGTATTTGTTTTCCCTTGCATTTTTAACTGCCCTTACCCTGAACAAAAGTTTGTCGAGTATTTTTTGCCTGCCTTCATCAAGGTTCCTGTTAGAGATGATGACTGCCTGGCTCTTCATTATTGTCACAACTTCCTTCAGTCCGTTGGTCATCAGTGTACTGCCTGAACTTACAATATCACATACTGCATCAGCCAGACCGATTCCCGGAGCTATCTCAACGCTTCCGCTTATCTCTTCGATCTCTGCAGTAATATTGTTCTCATTAAGGTAATTAGTCAGCAGTCGCGGATAGCTGGTAGCGATCTTCCTGTTACTGAAAAATTCCATCCCTGTAAAAACAGCTTCCTTTGGTATTGCCAGGCTCAGTCTGCATTGTGCAAACCCAAGCTTTTCAAGGATATCCACATCCTTGTTCTTCTCAAAAACAATGTTTTCACCCAGGATTCCGATGTCGGCAACCTGTTGTTCTACATACTGAGGGATGTCGTCATCTCGCAGGAAGAGGATCTCTACCGGGAAATTGACGGCATTTGTTTTTAGGACATCGGCACCGTTTGAAAATTTTATTCCGCATTCTTCAAGAAGTTTATGAGAGGTTTCACTTAACCGGCCTTTCTTCTGGATCGCGATTTTCAGATTACTCATTGTGTTTTATTTTTTTTGCCGGGCAGGCCGTGCGGGAATAAAAAACCCGCCTGATCTGCTCAGCCGGGTTCATGATATTTTAATTAACCGCATACCACTTTCATCCCGCCTGAGCGAAGCAACGAAAATGATGATGGTATGACTGAATTGCTGGCATTATTTCTGATTTGAAGGCAAAGATATTGTTTTTTTATGAATTATCACAAATCTGGCAAAATAAGTAACAATTATACTCTTTCTGCTACCAGATCTCCTACCTCGGTTGTGGAATAACCCATTTTTCCTGCCCCCAGGTCTTTCAGTCTGTTTGCAGTAACATCCATAATAGCATTTTCGATGGCTCTGGCGGCATTTATCTCACCAAGATGTTCGAGCATCATTCCTCCACATGCTATGGCTGCCAGCGGATTGATAACATTCAGCCCTGTATATTTGGGGGCTGATCCTCCGATAGGTTCAAACATTGACACACCTCCGGGGTTGATATTTCCGCCTGCTGCAATACCCATCCCTCCCTGGGTTATAGCCCCCAGATCGGTAATGATATCCCCGAACATGTTTGTCGTTACAATTACATCGAACCATTCAGGATTCTTGACCATCCACATGCAGGTTGCATCAACGTGGTAATATTCTCTTTTGATATCGGGATATTCGGCCTGTCCGATTTCATGAAATGCTCTTTCCCAGAGGTCGAAAACATAGGTAAGAACATTTGTCTTACCACATAATGCAAGGGTTTTTCTTTTATTTCTTTTTCGTGTATAATCGAAAGCATATCGGAGGCAGCGGTCAACCTGCATTCTTGAGTAAACCATATTCTGAACAGCTACTTCATCGGGGGTTCCCTTCATCATGACGCCTCCGCTTCCGGTGTAAACATCTCCCGAGTTTTCCCTTACGACAACATAGTCGATATGCTCAGGTCCTTTGTCTTTAAGTGGTGTTGCCACTCCGGGATAAAGTTTCACAGGGCGGAGATTTATGTACTGGTCAAGTTCAAACCTGAGCTTAAGAAGAATGCCCTTTTCGAGTATACCCGGTTTTACATCGGGATGGCCAATTGCTCCAAGGAATATTGAATCATATTGTTTAAGCTGTTCCGTTGCCGATTCAGGCAGAACCTCGCCGGTCCTCAGGTAACGCTCACCTCCAAAATCAAATTCATTAAAGTTGAGGCTGAATCCGAATTTTGAGGCAGCGGCGTTAAGTACTTTTCTTCCTTCCCTGACTACTTCGGGACCTGTTCCGTCGCCGGGTATCACAGCAATGTTGTAAGTTTTGTTCATAAGGCAGTTTTAATATTTATAATTCGTTTGTTGTGCTGACAAGCAGTTTATCAACTATCCGGATCTCGTTGTTTTCAACGATGTTCAGCATTTTTTCCGTGGCTTTTATCGCCGATTCTGTCTGGTCGACGTCGAGGCCTTTTGTCCTGAATTCCCTGTTCCTGAAATTCCATGTTATTACGGTTTCGACGAGTGCATCTGTTCTACCTCCGGGAGGAATTGATACTTCATAGTCGATAAGGGCAGGCAGTTCTTTTCCAAGCCTGTCGTAGATTATCCTTAATGCTTTCATGAATGCATCATACTGGCCATCGCCGGATGATGTTTCCTGGTAAAGATTACCGTCTATTTCGATCTGAACGCTTGCCGACGGTTTAAGACCGTAAGACAGCGAGAGAGAATAGTTCTTGATGAAGATCTTATAATCAGCCCTGTCATTTCCAAGTACGTCAGAGATTATAAAAGGAAGGTCCTCAGGGGTTACATCCTCTTTTTTATCACCAAGTTCTATCACCCGCTGAGTTACCTTCGCAAGCGATTCGGGGCTTAGATTAAGGCCGAGTTCCTCGAGATTTTTCTTTATTGTGGCCTTTCCCGATTGTTTTCCCAGCGCGTACTTTCTTCTCCTTCCGAACCTTTCAGGAAGGAGGTTGTTATAATAGAGGTTGTCTTTTGAGTCGCCGTCGGCATGGACACCGGAAGTCTGCGTGAAAACATTTTCTCCGATCACCGGCTTGTTAACAGGTATCCTTATCCCGCTGAACGTTTCGACAATCTTGCTTGCATTTGTAATCTGAAACTCGTCGACACCTGTTTCGGCATGCAGCTGATCATGAAGCACGCCTATTACGCTCGAGAGAGGAGCATTACCTGCCCTTTCCCCGAGCCCGTTGATTGTAGCATGAACCCCTTTGATGCCTGCTCTGACGGCTGAAAAAACATTTGCGACAGCCAGGTCATAATCATTGTGAGAATGGAAATCAAAATGAAGACCCGGGTATCTGTCAGTCACTTTTTTACAAAATGCGTATGTCAGGTCAGGATTAAGTATGCCAAGAGTATCAGGGAGCATAAACCTTGAAATATGCTGGTCTTTGAGGTTGTCGATCATATAAAAGACATAATCTTCTGAATTGATCATTCCGTTTGACCAGTCTTCCAGATAGATATTGACCTGCATGTCACGTTCTCCGGCCATCCTTATTATATCCCTGATATCTTCAACATGCTGCTCCGGAGTCTTCCTGAGCTGTTTTTCGAGATGGCGCAAAGATCCCTTGCACAGGAGGTTGATTACTTTGCCTCCTGCATTATGGATCCAGTCGAGGGAGATATCGCCATCGACAAAGCCAAGCACCTCCACTTTCCCGTGCATATTGTTCTGACGGGCCCATGCGGTGATAAGCTTTAGTGCTTCGAATTCGCCTGATGATACCCGGGCAGAAGCAACCTCGATACGGTCGACTTTTACATCCCTGAGAAGAAGGCTGGCTATATGCAGCTTTTCGAGCGGTGTATATGAAACTCCCTGTGTCTGTTCTCCATCTCTCAGGGTGGTATCCATTATTTCTATTCTCATTTTACCTGTTTTTTTCAGATTCAAATGAAGCGATCAGATCCTTCAGTCCGAGAAGATAGTCTATATCATCAAGCCCCTTTATAAGGCACTCTTTCTTGTAGGGGTTGATCTCGAAAAAGTGTGACTGTCCTGTTTCCGGGACAGTAATTGTTTGATTTTGAACATCAATTCTGACAATTGTTTCCGGATTTTTAAGAACCATGCTGAGAAGATCCTGGAGGAACTTTTCAGGTACGACAACCGGAAGCAAGCCGTTATTAAGGGCATTGTTCCTGAAAATGTCTGCGAAAAAGCTCGAGATAACTGCCCTGAATCCATAGTCATGTACGGCCCATACCGCATGTTCACGGCTCGATCCGCTTCCGAAGTTTTTTCCTGCCACCAGAATTTTACCTGAATATGCAGGATTATTGAGGACAAAATCCGGTTTCAGGTTTCCTGTCTTGTCAAACCTCCAGTCCCGAAACAGATTTTCTCCGAAACCTTCCCTTGATGTTGCGCTTAGGAATCTGGCAGGAATAATCTGGTCTGTATCCACATTTTCCAAAGGAAGCGGGACACATCTCGATTCAAGGATATTAAGTTTTTCTTTTGGCATTGGTTGAAAAATTTAGCTTGAATTTAATCAATAAATTCCCGGGGATCTGTTATTTTCCCTGTGATGGCGGCTGCTGCTGCTGTGAGAGGGCTTGCAAGGAGAGTTCTGGCTCCTGGTCCCTGGCGGCCTTCAAAATTCCTGTTTGATGTTGAGACAGCATATTTGCCTGCCGGTATTTTGTCATCATTCATTGCCAGGCATGACGAGCATCCGGGCTGCCGGAGTTCAAAGCCGGCATTTTTAAGTATTTTATCGATACCTTCCTTAATGGCTTGTCTTTCGACAGCTTTTGATCCGGGTACTATAAGTGCCGTGATATTGGATGCTTTTTTCCTTCCTTTGACAAGTCGGGCAAAAGCCCTAAGATCTTCAATTCTTCCGTTTGTGCAACTGCCCAGGAATATATAGTCGACGGGGTGTCCCGCGAGTTTCATTCCCGGAACAAATCCCATGTAGTCGAGTGCTTTCCGGAAGGAAGCATTATCATCGCCGGCCACGTCTTCCGGCACCGGGATTGAGTCGTCGATGGCTATTCCCATACCCGGATTTGTACCGAAGGTTATCATTGGTTTAATAAGGTCGCCATTGAATGTAAGTTCCCTGTCGAATCCGGCATCAGGATCGCTTTTAAGTTCTTTCCAGTTCAGGATCAGTGAATTCCAGTAAAAGCCTTCAGGTACGGAGGGCAGTTCTTTAAGATATCTGAAAGTCACCTCATCCGGAGCGATAAGCCCGCCCCTGGCGCCCATCTCAATGCTCATGTTGCAGATAGTCATCCTTCCTTCCATACTCAGACCAGAGATGACAGGTCCGGCATATTCAACAAAATAGCCTGTTGCTCCGCTTGTGGATATCTGCGAAATTATATACATGATCACATCCTTGGCAGTTACGCCTTTGTGAAGGCTTCCATTGACAGTTATCCTCATTTTTTTGGGTTTTGGCTGGAGGATACACTGGGTTGCAAGTACCATTTCAACTTCGCTTGTTCCTATGCCGAACGCTATTGCGCCAAAGGCTCCGTGTGTTGATGTATGGCTGTCGCCGCAGACTATTGTCATGCCTGGTCTTGTATAACCGAGTTCAGGGCCGATTACATGGACAATCCCGTTTTTCGGGTGATTCAGTCCGAAATATTCAATTCCGAAAGTTTTGCAGTTTTCAGCAAGTGCTTCTACCTGGTTTCTGGAAAGCTGATCCCGGATTGGTTTGTCCTGATCGGTTGTCGGTATATTATGGTCGGCAGTGGCAAGCGTTTTCCCGGGCCTGAAAACGGGTATTCCCCTCGCCCTGAGTCCGTTGAATGCCTGCGGACTGGTGACTTCATGAATGTATTGCTGGTCGATATAAAGGACATCGGGGCCTCCTTCAATTGACTTCACAACATGTGAATCCCAGATTTTATCAAAAAGTGTTTGTTTTCCCATTATTTGATTTTTGAAATAGCATCAATGAATGCCTCGACGGAGGCTGTAACTATGTCAACATTTGCGGCGAACCCGTAATATATTTTACCCTGGTGTTCGACCTGGATATGGACTTTCCCTATATCGTCGCTGCCTTTTGTAATTGCCTGGATAAGGAACTCTTCGAGGTGTACCGTCTTGCTTATCAGTTGTTTCACGGCTGTAAATGCGGCATCGATGGGTCCGTTGCCTGTCGAAGTCGAGGTATGTATTTCTCCGTTGATCTTAATTCCGACAGTGGCGACGGGTACCGCTGATTTACCGCATGCCACCTGCAGCAATTCAAGTTTAAGCGCTTTTTCTCCCGAAAAAACCTCACCTGAGAGAATACGGAGGTCCTCGTCATTAATCTCTTTCTTTTTGTCAGCAAGAATAAGGAAGCGGTGGTATATATCGTCAAGTTCTTCCTTTCCGAATGTATAGCCCAGGGCCTCAAGGCGGTGGTTAAGCGCTGCTCTTCCGCTGCGGGCTGTAAGGATTATTGATGATTCCTTGATACCCACTTCGTGAGGATCTATTATCTCATAGTTTTCCCGGTATTTCAGAACACCGTCCTGATGGATCCCTGAGGAGTGAGCGAAGGCATTTCTTCCGACAATAGCCTTATTGGGCTGTACCGGCATGCTCATGAGATTTGATACCAGCCTGCTTGTGCTGAAAATAAGTTTCGAATTGATTTCAGTGGTCAGTTTAAGGGAATGATGGCTTTTTATTATCATCGCCACCTCCTCGAGAGATGTGTTCCCGGCCCTTTCACCAATGCCGTTCATGGTTACCTCGACCTGTCTGGCACCGTTTACAATTCCCATGACGGTGTTGGCTGTAGCCATTCCGAGATCATTATGGCAGTGGGTCGAGATTACTGCTTTATGAATGTTGGAAACATTCTCTTTCAGAAATTTTATTTTTGCACCATACTCCTCCGGCAGGCAATAGCCGGTTGTGTCGGGAATATTTACAACTGTGGCCCCGGCATCTATAACTGCTTCAATTACCCTGGCAAGATATTCATTTTCGCTCCGGCCGGCATCTTCAGCATAAAATTCGACATCCTCAACGAATTTTTTAGCATATTTAACCGCATCCACGGCCCTCCTCAGGATTTCCTCGGGAGTGGTCTTGATTTTATATTGTATATGAAAAGGAGAAGTGCCGATACCGGTATGTATCCTTTTCTTTTTAGCGAATTGAAGAGCATCTGCTGCCACTTCGATATCCTTTTTAACGGCCCTGGTGAGAGCACAGATCACAGGGTTTGAAATTGCCTTGGAGATTTCCACCACGGATTTGAAATCCCCCGGGCTGGAAATGGGAAATCCGGCTTCAATCACATCGACGCCCAGGGCTTCGAGAGCCTGAGCGACCTGGATCTTTTCAACCGTATTAAGCTGGCAGCCCGGCACCTGCTCTCCATCCCTGAGCGTCGTGTCGAAAATTATTACCTTCTCTTCCATATTACAATAACTTGACTTATTAAACCTTTGTCGTTTTACCTTTATCTTTCGTCATTCTTTGCTCTTTGGTCTCAGCTTCCTTACTGCAGCTCCTGCTCTCCACAGTTCAGAATTGCCAAGTTCGCTGAGTTCTGCATCGAGTTTCTTTTTATAGTCGGGTGAACTTAAAGAATCTATCACCCTCTGGCATTCCTTGCCCGATTTTACCTTGTCGTAAAGGTCCTCAAAAACCGGCAAAACAGCCTGTTTGAATTTCGGGCGCCAGTCAAGGGCTCCTCTCTGGGCCGTTGCGCTGCAATTGGCATACATCCAGTCCATTCCTTTTTCATCTACCAGGCGGATAAGGCTTTGTGTAAGTTCCTCAACAGTCTCATTGAAAGCTTCTGAAGGAGAATGTCCGTTTTCACGCAGAACCTGGTACTGTGCATCCATTATGCCTGCAAGGGCACCCATAAGTACACCCCTTTCACCAGTAAGATCGGAATATACTTCTTTCTCAAATGTTGTAGGAAAAAGATAACCCGAACCGATGGCTATGCCGAGAGCAAGAATTCTTTCATTTGCCCTTCCCGTATAATCCTGAAATACTGAATAGCTCGAGTTTATACCTGCTCCGGCGAGAAAGTTTCTTCTCACGCTTGTGCCGGAGCCTTTGGGAGCACAAAGAATGACATCCACAAATTCTGGTGGTACAACACCGGTTTGTTCCTTATAGGTTATTGAGAAACCATGGGAAAAATAGAGAGCGTCTCCCTTTTTCAGGCAGGGTTTGATTTTTGGCCATAGAATTCTCTGAGCAGCATCTGAAACAAGATACTGTATAATGGTTCCTTTTGTGGCTGCTTCCTCAACGCTGAAAAGGGTAATGCCGGGAACAAATCCGTCGGCAACAGCTTTGTCCCAGTCGGCTTTGAACTCAGGTGCCTGGCCGACAATGACATTTATACCATTGTCTCTCATGTTCATGGCCTGGGCAGGCCCCTGCACTCCGTAGCCTATTACTGCAACAGTTTCGTTTTTAAGCACTTCGCGTGCTTTTTCAAGTGTAAATTCTTCTCTTGTAACAACGTCTTCAAGAATACCGCCGAAATCAATTTTTGCCATAGTGGTTAAGTTAATGTGTTATTTAAAATGTTAGTTATAAGCTTCAATTTTATCAGGTTTATACTGGTTTGCTTCATCCATTTCCTCGAGGTATGCATTCAGTTCCTTAACCTGTTTTGTTATTGCAACCCTTCCTGATCTTACGAACTGAAGCAATCCGCATGGTTCGAGTTCATGGAGAAGATTATTTATCTCAGTTTTGTGACCGGTTTTTTCAATGACCATGAATTCAGGAGATACCTCAAGTATTCTTGCGTAATGGGTGCGGACAATGTGATCAATTATATTTCCCGACATGAGTCCCTTGGTTTTCACCTTGAAAAGGGCTATTTCCTGATAAATTATCTCATCGGAAGTATGTACGAACACCTTAAGCACCTCTACAAGCTTCTGCATCTGCCTGGCAACCTTCTGGACCATTTCGGCAGTAGTCTTTACCACAAGGGTCAGCATCTGAACACCCTTTACTGCTGATTCCGATGCTGTAATGCTTTCTATGTTAATCTGCCTCCGGGTCAGTATTATGGTTATCTGACTGAGAATACCTATATGGTCCTCAGTGAAAAGCGAAATTGTGTATTCCTGTTTCATTTCAGTATTGTTTTTCCTGCTCTGTGGCTCTGATATCCTCCGTGTTTTCCCTGTTTTTCCAAGTCGTCTGTGTATGATCTTTGATAATAATGAATAAACAAGTGGTACTCAGAGCCGGTCAGTGGCATAATATTATTTATAAGTCAAAGTTACTTCTGACACAGAGGCTCCGGGTTCGACCATTGGAAGAACATTTGCCTCGTTGTCTATTTTAATTTCCAACAGGTACGGCCCTTCGGCTTTCAGCATTTCGGTGAGTGAATCAGCAAGATCCTTCCTCTCCGAAACGCTTTTTGCAGGGATGCAATAGCCTGAAGCTATTGTGACAAAGTCGGGATTGACCATTTCGGTTGATGCATATCTTTTATTGAAGAACATGTCCTGCCACTGGCGCACCATTCCAAGGAAACTGTTATTGAGTATGATAAGTTTGACAGGAACCTTGTAGTGAAGGATTGTGCCAAGCTCCTGGATAGTCATCTGGAAACCTCCATCACCAATAAAAGCAACCACCTGTTTATCAGAACGTCCGATCTTGGCTCCGATAGCGGCGGGAAGCCCGAATCCCATGGTACCCATGCCTCCTGAGGTTACAAGGCTGCCCGGAGTAGTAAATTCGTAGTAACGGGCTACTGCCATCTGATTCTGGCCGACGTCGGTAACGATTATGGCATCTCCCTTTGTAAGGCCGGATACCATTTTTATAACTTCGCCCATTTTAATCTTTCCCCCTTCGGGCCTGGTTTCAGGTTTTATAACTTTATCGTATTCAATCTTGTCACGGATCCTGAATTCCCTGATCCAGTATTCATAACTTTTCTTTTCAACAAGGGGAATAAGCTCAGTCAGTGCTTCTTTGGCATCGTTGTTGATTTCAATATCAACAATGACGTTTTTATTTATCTCTGCTTCATCTATTTCGATGTGAATTATTCTTGCATTTTTTGCATATTTTTTCAGGTTGCCGGTAACGCGGTCGTCGAAGCGCATTCCGATGGCGATAATAAGATCGGCCTCATTTGTAAGGGTGTTGGCTGCATAGTTTCCGTGCATTCCGAGAAATCCGGCGCACAGACGGTGTCCGGAAGGAAAAGCTGAAAGTCCCAGAAGGGTCATTGCCACAGGTATGCCTGTCTTTTCAGCGAACTGCAACAATTCCTTTTCGGCTCCCGAGATCAGTATTCCGTGTCCAGCCAGTATCAATGGTCTTTCTGCGTGATTTATCATAATTGCAGCCGATTCAATTTCTCTTCTGTGAAGCGGAATATGAGGATTGTAGCTTCTCAGGTAATTGCATTTCCTGTATTTGAAGTTAAGTTTTTCAAATTGAGCGTCTTTTGTTATGTCGATAAGCACAGGTCCGGGGCGTCCGGTTGTTGCTATATAGAAGGCCTTAGCAATGGTTTCAGGTATGTCCTGTGGTTTTTTTACCTGTGCGTTCCATTTTACAACAGGCATTGAAACACCAAGAATATCAGTTTCCTGGAAAGCGTCCGAACCGATAAGTGTAGAGACCACCTGGGCGGTGATGAAGACCACCGGTGCCGAATCGAGGTAGGCATTTGCAATACCTGTAACCAGGTTTGTGGCCCCCGGTCCGGATGTTGCAAAACATACTCCGGGCTTGCCGGTCACCATAGCATAAGCCTGGGCTGCATGCGCGGCTCCCTGCTCATGACGCGTGAGTATGTGCCTTATCTTATCCTGGTAATCAAGCAGCTTGTCATAAACGGGCATTATGGCGCCTCCGGGATAACCGAAGATGGTGTCGACGCCCTCTTCCATAAGGCATCTTAAAAGTGCTTCGGCGCCTGTGATATTTTCACCATTGCTTACCTGTTCATTAACCTGCATCATTTCGCTGTCAGTCATCATATGGTTGCATGTTTAATTTTGGAAGTTTTCCTGGTCACAGTAACTTGTTGTGCTTTGTTTGTTTCGTTTTTTGTGTTATTTATTGGTGAGCCTCTGTATAAGAAATACCAAATTTTTATCAGATGATTCTCACGGCTCCCTTGTCGGCCGAGCTTACTAACAGTGCATAAGCTTTGAGAGAAGGAGGGATATTGCGGTTTCTCTTTGACGGTTTGAAAGCGTTT
Source organism: Bacteroidales bacterium (assembly GCA_035390825.1). GTDB lineage: Bacteria > Bacteroidota > Bacteroidia > Bacteroidales > VadinHA17 > LD21. The sequence continues at coordinate 35,126 of DAOOUQ010000009.1, forward strand.
TCCCCTTTTGCCCTTTCAGCTTCAAGTCTTTCCGAAAGTTCTTCATCGGAGAGCAAAACATTTATTTTCCTGCCTGTGACATCAATCTCAATAACATCACCGCTCCTGAGTACCGCAATTTCACCTCCTGAAGCAGCTTCCGGAGAAACATGCCCCAGGGATAATCCTGACGTGCCTCCTGAAAATCTTCCGTCGGTCAACAGTGCACATTTTTTATCGAGTAGTTTCGATTTAAGATAGGATGTGGGGTAAAGCATTTCCTGCATTCCCGGTCCGCCTTTTGGGCCTTCGTATCTTATGACCACCACATCACCGGATTTGACGGTTCCGTTAAGTATGCCATCCACAGCTTCATCCTGCGATTCGAAGATCACGGCAGGTCCCCTGAAAGTGAAAAGCGACGGATCGATACCTGCTGTCTTCACAATGCAGCCATCTCTGGCAATATTGCCATAAAGCACTGCAAGTCCCCCGTCCTTATTGTAGGCATTGGCGGTATTCCTTATACATCCGGCCACCCTGTCGGTATCTGTCTTTTCATATCGGTTGTCCTGTGATCCCAGCTGAAGGTTTCTTTTAAGCCCGGGTGCGCTCCTGTATAAATCAACAGCTTCGGCACTGACATTAGCGCTCATGAGGTCCCATGAATCTATTGCCTCTCTGAGTGTATTATAATCAATTCTTTTTACGGAAGTATCGATAAGGTTGTTTCGTTCAAGCTCACCCATTATTGACAGTATGCCTCCAGCCCGGTTTACATCCTGAATATGGTATTTTGAACTCGGTGAGACTTTGCAGATGTTTGGGATCTTTCTCGAGAGCATGTCAATATCTTTCATGGTGAAATCGACTCCGGCCTCATGGGCAACTGCAAGAAGATGAAGGACAGTATTTGTTGATCCTCCCATTGCAATATCAAGCGACATTGCATTGATAAATGCCTGGCGGGTGGCAATTGACCGGGGGAGTACACTTTCGTCGCCCTCATAATAGTATTTTCTTGTATTTTCCGTTATGAGCGCTGCTGCTTTTTCAAAAAGCTTCATCCGGTTTGAGTGTGTTGCAATGAGTGTTCCGTTTCCCGGAAGAGCCAGCCCGAGAGCCTCGGTAAGGCAATTCATGGAATTTGCAGTGAACATACCTGAACAGGATCCGCAGGTCGGGCATGCCATTCTTTCCATTTCGTCAAGGGAATCATCGGTTACTGAATCATCAGCAGCAGCAACCATCGCGTCTATCAGGTCAATATTGTTGCCGCGGAATACTCCGGCTTCCATCGGACCTCCTGAAACAAAGACAGCCGGAATGTTCAGCCTCATTGCTGCCATAAGCATTCCCGGTGTGATCTTGTCGCAATTCGTGATACATATCATTGCATCTGCACGATGTGCATTGCATACATATTCAACGCTGTCAGCAATCAGTTCGCGCGAGGGCAGAGAATAGAGCATACCGTCGTGGCCCATGGCAATTCCGTCGTCGATGGCTATCGTGTTGAATTCGGCCGCAAAAAAGCCCTGCTTCTCGACCTCTTTTTTAATCAGTTGACCGATGTCATGAAGATGAACATGTCCTGGTACAAACTGGGAGAAGGAATTAACAATGGCAATAACAGGTTTGCCAAACTGTTCCTCCTGCATTCCGTTAGCCCTCCACAGGCTTCTTGCTCCGGCCATATTCCTGCCGGTTACTGTAAGTGTGCTCCTGATCTTATTATTCTTCATCTCATTATTTTGTTAAAAAAAAAGCTTTCCGGCTGATCCGGAAAGCTTTCATAGTCTATATTGTACCATATTCCTCCCGGATCATTTGCCATAGGCAATAATAAGGACGAGGACAATAATATGGATTAAAGTTTTAAACACTTTTTTGTTTTAAATCGAGCGACAAAGGTATGTGAATTTTTAATATATCAAATAAAAAGCAGATTTTTTCTTCAATTTATTATAAATATCATAATTCTTCTGCCATTTTATCTGAACTGTTTAACATATTCCAGGAAGGCTTTCGCGCTTTTGTCGAGGTTTTCGATTGACCCTCCTCCTTTAAGCACTTCACACATTTCATATGCGATATATCCCTGATAGCCTATCTCTTTCAGAGCATTAATGAAGTTTTTATAATCAAGGAACCCTTCTCCGATTGGCACTGCCCTCATCTGAGATTCCTTACGGATATAATTTGTATGGTTAAGGTCGTAGGTATACCGCGGGAGTTCCTGATAATCAGCGGTTGTAGTATGAACGAGATATGGTTTCATTGTAAAGACAGCCTGTTTTATTTCATCGGCCGACAAACCTTCGAGCGTTGGAGACCAGCAATCGAATGCTGCCTTTACGTTGGGCAGATTGACTTCATCGAGCAGCCATTTCATCGCATCATGATGAACCGCGATGTCGTGATGATTTTGAAATCAGCCGGGTTCCCGGTCGGCAGCTTTTGTGCCGAAATGCTCAATATATTAAGCAAAATGAGTACAAGTAAAATGGTTCTCTTTGCCATGACACTGTTTTTGGATTTCTACGGTGAGAATAAAAGTAAGCCAAAGAATGATTACATGCAAATTAAAAGATATATCAGGTTGCACGTTGCCGGTTCAATCTTACAGGTAAGTCGCTCTCAGGCAAAGGCTGACCTGTAAGTTCATGAATTTTATTAATTTCAAACTGGTTCTTTCTGTCTCATTCTGGCTTACGAAAAAAAATCTTTGTTGCAACCGGTCTCGGCGGCTTAAAAAGCAGATTCAGATGAGCCCGGGGAGATCGGGAAAAAACAAGGTTGTTAAATTTACATGTCATGACAAAAGTCTTTACTGTTCTGTTCATTGCATTGCTGGTTTAGCCTTGTTTGATTTCACAAACGCCTGACCAGGTTTATAAAAGACCGTTGAAAGAAGTTCTGGCTGAAATTGAACAGAATCATAACATAAAACTCCTATACAATGGGAGCCTCGTTAATGGAGTGGATGTCCTGTCCCCGTCATGGCGATACAGGATCAGCACTGAGGAAACGCCTGCCAATATTCTCCTTCCCATCGATATGGCCTTTACAAAACAGGATGAAAATACTTACCAGATCTCAAAATATGCTTATTATGTAGTGAGCTGCACAGAACCGGACTTGTGCTTACAATGCCGACCCTGAACTCGGTCAGGGGCATCGATTTTCTTACATCACTTCCTTATGTCGGCAAAAGCCGGATTGGCATTACGGGTGAATCAGGAGGGGGCACACAGACTTTTCTGGCTACTGCCGTTGATGACAGGATAACAGTCAGCGTGCCTGTTGTTACGGTATCTTCCTATTTCTATGGCGGATGTCACTGTGAAAGCGGTCTGCCCGTTCATTCATGCACTGAAGCAGGAACTGCCAGCGCAGAAATGACTGCAATGGCTGCGCCAAGGCCCATGCTTGTGATCTCTGACGGCAGCGACTGGAAACAGGAAGAACCCGAAACGGAATTTCCCTATATTAAGAAGGTTTATTCTCTTTACGACAAAGCCGAAAATGTTGAGAACATGCATCTGAAGTCGGAAGGGCACGACTATGGACAGTAAAAAGATTTGCCATGCAAGTTTTTATGGTACGTCATCTGGGACTGAACGTAGATGCTGTGAGGGATAGAACCGGAAATTCTGATGAGTCGGAAGTGACAGTTGAAAAATATGACAAACAGCTTGTATTCGGCAAAAAGGGTGATCTTCCTGCTGGTGCCGTAAAAGGGGAGAAGGCAATAAGGGAAGTTTTGCAGTCGTTGCAGAAGGGAAAATAAAAATTCCTATTTTTACAACTGATAATGTTCATTGCATTACTGCACACCTGAAAAACTTTATTTTTAAATATTAATCATCAAAACCAGCAAAATGAAAAAAAGAACCATTATCTCAGTAATTATGTTGCTGTTTGTCAGCAGTATGTTTATCACAACATTTGAATCATGCAAGAAAACCCCGCACAAGAACATCGGTCTGCAGCTTTATTCGATCCGCGACTCAATTATGAGGGATATTCCCGGCGCTATTGCCAAGGTTGCCAGGATGGGCTACACCTTTGTTGAACCGGCCGGTTATCGCGATGGCAAATTTTACGGCATGGATCCTGCTGCTTTCAAAGCCCTTTGCGATGAAAACGGTCTGCCGATACTCAGCTCACATACCGGACAGTCACTGCCTGATTCAGCAAACTGGGATAAGGTGATGGCCTGGTGGGATGAATGCATTGCTGCCCACAAAACAGCTGGCTGCAAATATATTGTACAACCGTCAATGGGAAGAGAAGCATACAGAAGCCTCGACACCCTTAAAAGATATTGCGATTATTTCAATACAATCGGCGAAAAATGCAACGCTGCCGGAATCCGTTTCGGATATCATAATCACGACAGGGAATTCTCGACACAGCTTGAAGGTCAGACTATTTATGACTTTATGGTTGAGAATACAGACCCTTCAAAGGTCATTTTTGAAATTGACCTTTACTGGGCAGTTGTAGGCGGAGCCAATCCGGTTGATTATTTTAATAAATATCCGGGAAGGTTCGAACTGTGGCATATCAAGGACAAAGAGGAAATAGGCGCAAGCGGTATGATGGATTTTGCCTCAATCTGGGCAGGAGCTGAAAAATCAGGTATGAAATACGGCGTAGTGGAAGTTGAAAGATACAATTTTGATGTCTATACAAGCTGTCAGAAAAGCATCGACTTCCTGAACGCAGCTGAATATGTAAAGATGCCTCTTTAGAAAGGCGGTTCAGAACCATGAAATTAAGGATTATAAACCTGCTGTTGCTTCTTTCTGTTTTTTCAGGATGCAGCAGCAGGTATTATTCTGAGAATGATTATCCGTCAATCCTGAAAATTGACTCTCACATCCATATAGACAGTGATAAAGGATATTTCGAAGAAGCGGCACTTGCTGACAATTTTGCCCTTATAACCCTGGGCGTTGATCATGGCGATTCAGCAAGTGTAAGCCGCCAGCACGAGAATGCTGTATTATCATCACAAAAATTCCCGGGAAGGGTCTTCTATGGTCCCACATTTTTTTTCGATACCGTAGGCTGGGGAACTCCTGAATGGAGCAAAAAGGTTATCTCCTCTCTTGAAAAAGATCTCCGACAGGGCGGCATTACCGTCAAGATCTGGAAAAATATCGGGATGACTGTCCGCGACAGGTCAGGGAAATTCATAATGGCAGACAACCCTGCCCTTGATCCCGTATATGATTATATTCAGGGAAGGGGCCTTCCCGTAACAGGACATCTGGGAGAACCCAGGAACTGCTGGCTTCCGCTTGACCAGATGACTGTAAGCAACGACAGCAGTTATTTTGCCGAAAACCCGCAGTATCATATGTTCCTGCATCCCGAGTATCCTTCATATGAGGACCAGATAAACGCAAGGGACAACATGCTGGCAAAACATCCTGGTCTTGTTTTTATCGGATGTCATCTCGCCAGCCTTGAATGGAACGTTGATTCGCTTGCAAAACGACTCGACAGATTCCCGAATATGGCAGTCGACATGTCTGCAAGGATATGTCACCTCCAATACCAGTCTGCAAAAGACCGGAGAAAGGTCAGGGATTTTTGTATCAAATACCAGGACAGGCTTTTATATGGAACTGATACTGGCGACTCTGGCAGATCCGATCCTGAAAAATTCCGACAGAGCATGCACGAAACATGGCTTGATGACTGGAAATATTTTGCTACAGATGAAGAAATGACTTCTGATAAATTCAGTGGCACTTTCACGGGACTGAAGCTTCCAAAAGAAGTCATCAACAAGATTTATAATGAAAATGCCGTCAAATGGTATAAACTTAAATTAAAATGAGCGACAATATGAATTCACGCCGGAACTTTATCAAAAAGGCAGCAATCGGTACAGTTGCTGCTATTGCCATCCCCGAGATTCTTTCAGCCTCAACGGCGAAAGAAAGAATAAAGGAGATCAAACTTTCAAAAGGTCAGGTGATACTTTTTCAGGGAGACTCCATTACGGATTCGGGAAGAAATAAAGAAGATTCGGGATTTAACACAAGCCGCAACCTGGGTTCAGGTTATCCTCTGCTTGCAGGAGCAGCCCTCCTGAACAAATATGCGGAACTCAATCTTAAAATTTACAACAAGGGCATCTCAGGGAACAAGGTTTTCCAGCTTGCCGAAAGATGGGATAAGGACTGTCTTGAACTTAAACCTGATGTACTTAGCATTTTAATAGGAGTCAATGATATCTGGCATAAGCTTAATGGTAATTATGACGGGACCGTTGATATTTACAGGAGGGATTACATTGCACTTCTTGAACGTACCTTAAAGGCTCTTCCGAACGTTAAGCTGATAATCTGTGAGCCATTTGCCGTTAAGGGTGTGAAAGCTGTCGACGATAAATGGTATCCTGAGTTCTATGATTATCAAAAAGCTGCAAAGGACATCGCCATTCAGTTCGGGGCTGTCTTTATTCCGTATCAGAAAATCTTTGATGAGGCTCAGAAAAAAGCTCCGGGAGCATACTGGACCGGCGACGGCGTTCACCCTACACTCGCCGGGGCACAGCTGATGGCTAAAGCATGGATGAAAGCCATAAAATAAATGGGAAATCTGTCGAATATGCATAGTATAACCCGACGTGGATTCTTGCGCCGGACAGTCTCTGCCGGGATGGGTGTTGCAGCCTTCAGGTATTTGCCTGAGCAGCCTTCATTGTCAGCATCTTCAATGAGATTTGGCCTTGTAACTTACCAATGGGGCAGAGACTGGGACCTTCCCACGCTTATAGCCAACTGCGAACTGGCCGGTTATGAAGGACTGGAATTAAGGACGGGGCATGCACATAAAGTAGAATCGAACCTTACGGCTGCCCGGCGGGCTGATGTGAAAAAGCGTTTTGCCGACAGCAAAGTAAAATGTATTGGTTACGGGTCTAACTTTGAATACCACAGTCCCGATCCGAAGATACTCCGGGACAATATCGAAAAGACAAAGGAATATATTATCCTTTGCCATGATATAGGTGCAACAGGCATAAAGGTTAAGCCCAACGATCTTCCGGCTGATGTGCCAAGAGAAAAGACAATCGCGCAGATCGGTGCATCTCTTAATGAAATAGGCAGATTTGCAAGCGGTTACAACCAGATTGTGAGGGTTGAGGTACATGGCAACCTTACACAGGAAATTCCAAATATGAAAGCCATTTTCGATCACGTCTCGGAACCTGATGTGAAAATATGCTGGAATTGCAATGATCAGGACCTTCTGCCTCCCGGACTTGAAGGTAATTTCAACACCCTGAAGAAATGGTTCGGTGATACAGTTCACGTTCGGGAGCTTAATGAGGGAAATTATCCTTATCAGGAGCTTTTTAAACTGCTCAGGGGAATAAATTATGATGGTTGGATATTGCTTGAAGCACGCACTGAACCAGCCGACCGTGTTGCAGCAATGAAGGAACAAATGAGTGTCTTTAAAACCATGATCCGGTGAGTGTTTTTCACTGCACCCTGCAGCCGGTAACAATTAACATAGTAACATAAACACAAAAACATAAATATCAATGACCAACAGACGGAATTTTATAAAGACCACGGCACTAGGTGCAGCGGGTTTTACAATAGGGGGGATGGGACTTGGCCCCAGGTCCTATGCTTCGGTAATAGGTGCAAATGACCGGATCAACATGGCTGTTGTCGGAGTCCGCAGCCGCGGGAGGGACCATATCAATAACTGGAGTCTGCTGAAACACAACCGCAATGTCAGGATTAAGACAATCTGCGATGTTGATGAACAGTTCTTTGCTCCTGCAATCAAGCTTGTACAGGAAAAATCGGGAGATACTCCCCTGACAGTATGGGATATGCGCAAGGTGTTTGAGGACAAGGACATTGATGCAGTTTCCTTTGCAGTTCCGAACCACTGGCATGCATTAAGCGCAATCTGGGCCTGCCAGGCCGGCAAACATGTTTATGCTGAAAAACCCACCAGCCATAACCTGTGGGAAGGGAGAAAAATGGTGGAGGCTGCCGCTAAATACAATGTCCGTGTACAAACAGGATGCCAGAACAGATCTATCGCAAACGTGATAGCTGCCATAAATTTCCTTCACAACGGAGGCATAGGTGAAGTATTCATGGCCAAGGGATTATGCTATAAACCGCGTGATTCTTTCGGAATTGCACCCGATGGTAATCCTCCGGAATCACTTCATTACGATATGTGGCTGGGTCCTGCACCTTACCGTCAGTACAATGAAAAGAGGGTTCACTATAACTGGCACTGGTTCTGGGCCACCGGCAACGGAGATACCGGTAACCAGGGACCGCACCAGTTTGACATTGCACGCTGGGGCCTGAATAAAAATGAGCACCCTGTTACCATATACTCCATGGGAGGCCTTTATGGTATCGACCCTGCCGAATGTGCACAGGAGACTCCGAACACACAGACATCTATGTTCAAATACAAGGATGGAAAAATTCTTGAGTTCGAAACAAGGGGAAGATATACAAATGACGAATCGAGCCTTGGAATAAGGATTGGAAATATCTTCTACGGAACCGAAGGTTATCTTGAACTCGACGGCGATACATGGAAAGCCTTCAGGAAAAGGGAAAAGGAACCATTTGCAGGATCACAGACAAGCGAAGGCAGGCCGGCAGATCCCACGTTCCTTGCAGCTCCCGGAGGTTCGGATCATTTTGCAAATTTCCTTGATGCGATCCGCTCAGGTAAAGATGAGACCCTTCATTGCCACGTCAGCGAGGGACATTTGTCATCTTCTCTTCCACTTCTGGCAAATATATCCTATCTCCTCGGAAGGCAGCTCACATTCGACGGGGCGAGGGAGAAATTTGTCAATGACAGGGAAGCTGATGCTTTGCTTACAAGGGAATATCGTAAACCTTATATTGTTCCTGAAAAGGTCTGACAGCTTTTAACTTATTTTTCCATATAAATAAAAGACTCATGGGAGCTCGTAATCCCGGTCTCTGTGTTATCTGCAACCCGGCAGTGAGAATCGCCATTCTGCTCTTTGTGCATCTGATGCTTAACTGCAACAGTGCATTTTCGCAGGACGATCTTAACGTGATCCGTGGCAAATGGCTCGTCTATAACGATGCACAGGATTTTCTTTATTCACATCTTGCAAAGCAGGCATTCGATCTTCTTAAGAAAAGATCAGATGAGGTTTCTGCAATATCCACAAGGGAAGGCTGGAGGGATAGGCAGTCTTTCATCAGGAAAGAACTTAATGATATAATTGGTCCTTTCCCTGAAAAAACCCCTCTGAATGCCAGAATAATAAGGGTGATTGATAAGAAGGACTACAGGATTGAACATATAGTTTTTGAATCACAGCCGGGATTTTATGTGACATCCTCGCTCTTTCTTCCATCAGGTATCAAAAAGGGAACCCGGGCTCCGGCAATACTTTACTGCAGCGGCCATTCTGAAGAAGGCTACAGGAGCGCAGTATATATGCATGTGATCCTGAACCTTGTCAGCAAGGGATTTATAGTATTTGCTTTTGATCCTGTCGGACAGGGCGAGCGGCTTGAATATTTTGATCCTCAAACCGGGAAGTCAAAAGCGGGCGGCCCCACTAATGAGCATTCATATCCCGGGGCACAGGCCTTTATAGCAGGCAGTTCCCAGGCATATTACATGATCTGGGACGGAATTAGAGCAGTCGATTACCTTATTTCGAGAAAAGAAGTCGATCCTTCACGGATTGGCATTACAGGACGCTCAGGGGGCGGAACACAGTCGGCCTGTATTGCAGCTTATGATGACCGTATTTATGCTGTAGCACCTGAAAACTACATAACCAATTTTACAAGGCTGCTTCAGACTGTCGGGCCCCAGGATGCTGAACAGAATCTCTTCAACCTGATCGCCAGAGGACTTGATCATCCTGATTTTCTGATAGTAAGAGCTCCCAAACCAACCCTTGTGATTACAACATCTTCCGATATGTTCAGCATTCAGGGAGCCATGGAAACCGAAAAAGAGGTTTCGGAGATTTACAGGATGTATGAAAAGAGTGGTAATTTCAAACGAATTGAGGATGACGCCGGGCATTCATCTACGAGAAAGAACCGTGAAGCAATGTATGCTTTCTTCATGCATCACCTTGCAAATCCAGGCGATCCGTCAGATAAGGATTTTACAATGCCTTCTCCTGATGAAATGAAAGTTACTCCTAAGGGTCAGATCTCCGAATCCTGCAACTCCCTGACGGTTTTCCTTCTGAACAGGGAAAGATATGAAAGGGAAAATGAGAAACTGAAACCGCGCAGGGCTATGCCTGACGAATTCACCATGACAGCAGTTAATTCTGCAGAAAGGCTGTCAGGATATATCGGGCCTTCCGATGTTGAAGATCCTGTCTTTACCGGAAGGATAGTCAGGAATGGATATGTGGTGGAGAAGTATTTTGTAAGGGGAGAGGGGAACTATGTGATTCCATATCTTCTATTTAAGCCTGATAATGAAGGGAAACGTTATATGATATACCTGCATCCTTCAGGCAAATCGAAGGAAGCCTCACAGGGAGGTGAAATTGAAAGATTCATGAAAAATGGCTTCACTGTCATTGCTCCTGATCTGCCGGGAACAGGAGAACTGCAACCCGATAATTTCAGGGGAGATGCATATTTTGACGGTGTATCGCACAATATCTGGTATGCTTCGATTCTCATAGGAAGAAGTATTGCAGGTGTTCAGGCAGGCGATGTTGCAAGATTCATTCTGCTGGTAAAAAAGAGAAACAAAGACGCAGCCATCACAGGCTTCGCAAGGGGAGCCCTGGCCCCTGTTTTATTGCATGCGGCTGCCTTTACAAAATCGTTCAGTTCGATAATTCTCATGGAACCATTGTGTTCTTACAGGTCAATAGTCATGAACCGTTTTTATAATCATGGCTATATACCTTCGGCGGTGCCTGGAGCTCTTAAAAGCTATGATCTGCCCGACCTGGCCGCTTCTCTTGCCCCTGTAAGGCTTATTCTGGCCGGAATAAAGGACGGCAGCGCGAAAACAGAAGATGAGGCAGGCATCATTGAGGCAACTGAGATAATCAGAACCAGTTATGACCTTAAAAATGCCGCTGACCAGCTAACAATATTACCCGAAAAGTCCGATGAAGAAGTTTATAAACTTTCGGCCGGATTTAATTGAGTTTCGGAATTTTTTTGACATAATCATTAAATATTAAGCATATTATGAGCAAGATCAGAAGACGTGATTTTATTAAAACAGCCTCTGCCGGGGTAGTGGGAATGAGTATTGCCGGAAACGCCTTTAGCGGTACTTTTCAGAAAAAGGAACAGACTGGTAAAAGAGTTGGTATAATAGGTCTTGACACCTCACATGCCACAGCCTTTACAAAGGCTCTGAACGATCCTTCAGCCGGGCCTGAATTTGCCGGATTCAAGGTAACTGCCGCATATCCGAAAGGCAGTAACGATATCAAGTCGAGTGTCGACAGGATCCCCGGTTATACGGAGGAGGTAAAAAAATCGGGAGTTGAAATAGTCGGTTCAATTGATGATCTGCTGAAAAGAACGGATTTCATAATGCTCGAAACGAACGATGGCAGGCTTCATCTTGATCAGGCCGTACAGGTTTTCAGGGCAGGAAAGACAGTGTTCATCGACAAGCCTGTGGCCGCTTCTCTTGCTGATGCCATAGCAATTTATAAGCTGGCTGCAAGGTATAAAGTACCAGTGTTTTCAGCCTCCTCCCTGAGATATATTCCTGGAGCCGATGAGGTGGCAAAAGGATCGATAGGTCAGGTTCTGGGTGCCGATACCTATAGCCCTGCGACTCTCGAGAAAACACATCCCGACCTGTTCTGGTACGGCATACATGGAGTGGAGACTCTCTTCACTGTAATGGGAACAGGCTGTCTAAGCGTATCAGGGACCTTCACTGATGACTGCGACCATGTTACAGGTTTATGGACAGGTAACCGCATCGGTACCTTCAGAGGGATACGAAAAGGAAAGTCTGATTACGGAGGGATCGTGTTTGGAGAGAAAGAAATCCTGACTCTCGGCAGGTACAGCGGATATAATGCCCTGCTGGCTGAGATTATTAAATTCTTCCAGTCAGGTATTCCTCCGGTTTCTTCTGAGGAGACTATTGAGATTTTCGCTTTTATGCAGGCTGCATCGGAAAGCAAGAAACTGGGTGGAGCCCCTGTTCTGGTAAAAAGCGTACTGAAGGAAGCAGAACTCGAGGCAGATATAAAAGTGAACGGTTATGGCATTTAAGACCCTGTAAAATGAAGAGGCATCTCGTTCCAGGCTTTTTCCTGACTTTTTCTTTGATGCTTCTTGCTGTTAATGAATTAACAGTAAGCTGTCAGCCGTCAAAAGGGCCCAAGGTCAGATTTGATGTAAAAGAAACGGATAAAAAAGTTGATGTGTTTATTGACGGCAGAAATGTGACCACTTTATCCTGGCCCGATAATGTTTACAAACCTGTCCTTTATCCGATGAGGACCCTTTCAGGGACAGAGATCACAAGGGGATTCCCTTTGAAACCGAGGGCGGGCGAGAGGAATGATCATATTCATCAGGTTGGATCGTGGCTGAACTACGGAAATGTCAACGGGTTTGATTTCTGGGGTAACGGATCCACAGGAAGAAAAAGTGAAAACGGAGGAGTTATCAGGTTGGAGGGAATTGAAAAAGCCGGGAGCGGGGATGAGGAAGGGGTGCTGAGCATAAATTCCGTCTGGGAAGATCCTTCAGGGCAGGAAATGATGAAAGAGCTTACGGAATACCGGTTTTCCTCCTCGAACAATTACTGGATTGTTGACAGGATCACAACCCTTACAGCGGGTCAGGAGGATATCAGGATGCCGGATACCAAGGAAGGGATGTTTGCAATACGTGTCGCAAGGCAGCTTGAATTACCATCAGAAGAAAATGTCCCCCTGCTTGATTCAAATGGGAAACCAGGTAATGAAAAAGCAATGGAAAACAATGGTGTTACCGGCAATTACAGGAGCAGTGAAGGGATAACCGGTGAGGCCGTTTGGGGCACCAGGGCCAGATGGATGAACCTCTACGGTACAATAGGCAACGAAAAGATCTCTGTCGTAATCTGCGATCATCCCGATAATCCTTCATATCCCACCTTCTGGCATGCAAGAGGTTATGGATTGTTCTCGGCAAACCCGCTTGGGGCAAAGGATTTCACTGGCGGAAGGGAAACAATAAATTTCTCCATACCTTCAGGCAAATCCGTGACTTTCAGATACAGGACCATAATATCATCAGGGTCATATCTTGCTGATGATGAAATAAATAAACTGGCTGATGAATTTGCTGCCAGGTATTGAATTATTTATTTCAAGTGGTAATAGTGATTTTATCATCAGAATTCCGTTAACTTTAGAATATTATAAAATTATCAATGCACCATGGCACACAAGGTTACAAGACTCGATTTTTTAAAAACTGCCGGCATGGCAACGACAGGAGCCATTATAGGCAGCAAAGCTTCAGGTGTTACTCCGGAAGCCGGATCTTCACCCTTAAATGTTTCCAGGGGCCCGTCAGGAAAAGTGAACCTGGCTCTGATAGGAATCGCCAACCAGGGAGCTTCAGATGCCAGGCAGTTTATTAATTCAGGACTGGCAAACATAGTAGCTGTCTGTGATGTGGATCTGGATTCCCGGGGTTCACAGGAAACCATCAGGCTGGTCCCAAAAGCAAAACAATTCAGGGACTTCAGGGTTATGTTCGACAAGATGGCAGGAGACATTGATGCTGTACAGGTTGCGATACCGGATTTCGCACATTTCCCTGTATGCATGGCTGCTATGCAACTCGGTAAAAGTGTTTATGTTGAAAAACCAATGGCTAGGACATTCTATGAGGCGGATCTGATGGCTCAGATGGCTCAGAAGAATCCGAAGCTTGTAACGCAAGTTGGTAATCAGGGGCATTCGGGAGAGAATTATTTCCAGTTCAAGGCATGGAAGGAAGCAGGAATTATCAAAGATGTCACCTCCGTCACTGCATTTATGAACGGAAGCCGCAGGTGGCACCCTTATGATCCGAACATTACAAAATATCCCGAAGCCCAGCCTCTTCCCAAAGGCATGAGTGACAAGGATTGGGATACATGGCTTACAACTGCATCTTACCATGACTTCAATGAAAAATACCATCCGGGCAACTGGCGGGGATGGTACGATTTCGGGCTAGGTGCGCTCGGTGACTGGGGCGCCCATATTCTCGACACAATACATGAATTTCTTGACCTTGGTTTGCCATATGAGATTGAGCCTCTTCATGTAGTCAATCTCAATGACTATTTCTTCCCCCTCGAATCAACAATTAAATTTCGTTTTCCAAGCCGTGGAGATATGCCACCAGTTGATATAATATGGTACGACGGTGTAAACAATATTCCGCCTGTGCCCGATGGCTATTTCTCTGTTGATGCTGCCGTCGACAACACAATACCGCCTCCCGGAGGCGTGCCTGAACAAAAACCTGCTCAACAGAAAATGCCGCAAGCAGGCAAGATCATTTACAGCAAGGAACTTACTTTCAAAGGAGGTACACATTCGGCACCGCTTGTCATAATACCTGCAGAAAAAGCAAGAGAAATGGCTCCGAAACTTCCCAAATACCCTGAAAGTCCGTCGAACCATTATGAAAATTTCCTGAAAGCCTGTCTCGGAGAAGAAAAAACAAGATCACCATTCCAGACCTTTGCTCCCCTGACCCAGATTTTTTCTCTGGGAATAATTGCATTGCGAAGAAATAAGAAGCTGATTTTCAATCGTGATACAAAGGAAATTGTAAATGACAAATTTGCAAATGCAATGCTGGCCGACAGGCCTCCCCGCAAAGGCTGGGAAAGCTATTATATTTAAATCAATATCTGTATATATCAGATGAAGAGGATCTTATTCACTCTTTTCATCGTGGTTTTTTCGTCAGGGCAACTCCCGGCACAAACCAGATGGAATATTGAACCTGATGGGAGTATCAGATGGACACCGGTGAAAGATGATGTTCATAGTGATAATATTGAGATGAGCGGAAGGCATGTCTCCCTGATCGCCTCTTATGGAGTTGGAGAAAATGGAAATCTGCAGCTTACGCGGAAAATCGTTTTTCCTATGCTCAGGACCATTCCGAATGATACGCATGCCCACACAATGTACACATTCGGACCGGAGTCGGCTCCCGTTGTCAAAATCAATAACCGTCAGTTGAATGAGCATGTTAAACGGTTCAATATCAAGGGTATATTGATCATTGAATCAACTGCTGACAATATCATTATAAAGCATGAATTGTTTCCTTCGACAGATAAGCCTGCAGTAATTGAGAAGTATACCCTGAAAAACACTACGGATCGTAAAATTTCGGTGGATGTTGAAAACTTCGAAAAGACCACCTTAAGTCATCCTGAAAAAAGTGTCTATGGCATTTATGAGTTGTCGGCAAAATCGGTAGGGTCAGGTCTTTATACAGTGAACCCTGGCGACAGCATCACTTTTGCGGTGGTTTTTTCAGGTCAGGTGGCTGGCAGCACTCCTTTGAAGATTGATGTTGACGGGGAACTGGCAAAGAGGAAAGGATTCGTTGAGCAGATGTTCAGCACTCTGAAGTTCGTGTCGCCTGATCCCGTTCTTAACAGGATGTTCGACTTTGCCAAAATAAGGGCGATGGAAAGCATCTATGAGACAAGGGGCGGTTTGGTTCATAGTCCGGGGGGAGCAACATACTACGCCGCCATTTGGGCAAACGACCAGGCTGAATATGCAAATCCGTTTTTCGCCTATACCGGTTACCCTGCGGCTATTGAGGCAGCCAGGGTATCATGGGACTGGTTCGCAAAATACATTAATCCTGATTATAATCCCATCCCAAGTTCAATAATAGCTGAAGGAACAGATTTCTGGAACGGCGCCGGTGACAGGGGCGATCAGGCCATGATAGCTTACGGGGCATCACGTTTTGCGCTGGCACTGGGCGACAGGAAAACAGCTGAGCAGATCTGGCCACTTGTTGAATGGTGCATCGAATATTGCAAAAGAAAATTAAATGACCAGGGCGTTGTCGAATCTGACAGTGACGAACTTGAAGGCAGATTCCCTGCCGGAAGTGCGAACCTGTGCACATCTTCCCTGTTTTATGATGCACTGATCTCGGCCGCGTTTCTGGGAAGGGATCTCGGAAAACCGTCAAAACAGATATCCGGGTACAGAATTATGGCAAAAGAGCTTAAAGCAAATATTGAAAAGTATTTTGGCGCGCGGATTAATGGCTACGATACTTACAGATATTATGACGGCAATGATGTCTTGCGGTCATGGATTTGCATTCCGCTTACTGTTGGCATTTTTGACAGGTTTGAGGGTACTACAAATGCTTTGTTTTCTCCCGAGTTATGGACCGACCAGGGATTGCTCACGCAAGCCGGGACAAGCACGTTCTGGGATCGTTCCACACTTTACGGATTGCGAGGTGTTTTCGCAGCCGGAGCCATTGACAGGGGACTTAAATTCTTCACAGATTATTCAACCCGTCGGCTTCTCGGAGATCATGTTCCATACGCCGTGGAAGCATGGCCTGAAGGAAACCAGCGTCATCTTTCAGCTGAAAGCGCACTGTATTGCCGTGTTGTAACTGAAGGCATATTCGGTCTAAGGCCCACTGGTATGAGATCGTTCACAGTTACACCCCGGCTGCCGGCAAACTGGGAAAAGATGTCGCTTGAAAATATTGTGGCATTCGGAGGTAAAAAGATAAATATACTCGTATCGAAAAAAGAAGATAAAATTCTTTTGGAGGTGGTTTCTGACGGACAAGTGGCAAAAAGCGTTCTTACTAATAACGGGGCTAAAATCGAAATCCGGCTTTAAGCAGAGGCGTTATCTTTTGACAATAACTTCACCTTTCGCCCTGCATTCTGCATCTTGTGTCATGTGTCCTTCGTCGCGGGTTTCTCTATGCTCCTCTTAATCTTTTAATTTCGTTAAAATGTGCCATCGACATTTTTTCCCTTGCTTCCCTTGAAGCTTTACGGTATGCTTCAAATTCCTTTTTCAGTTCATCAATCTCCTTCCTGGTATTCAGTGTCACGGTTCTGTTCCTTTTAAAGGTCAGAAAGCCGGTTGCCAGGAGCACAATCAGAATTGTGATTACCGACCACATGATTGTATTATATATGGTTTTGTCAATCTGAATGCCCATCAGGCTAACACTGTTCTTTGTTCTGGTCATTTTGTCCAGATCTGACTTTAATGCACCGACCTGAGAATTTAACGAATCAATATCCGAAGCCCTTTCTTTAATCATGTTTTTCAGGGCTGTAATCTCATTTCTGGCTGCTTTGAGCGAATCAAGTGCATTCTTCTTTATCAGGCGGAACATGTCTTCCCTTATCGCACGGTATTCTTCATAGATCCTGGTCTTCTCCTGGATATATTCAAGTTGTTCCCTGATACTCCCATTTACCAGCACTTCAGGTATGCCAGCCTGCCCTTTTCCTGGAATAAAAACCGACATAAGTATCAGGCTCAGGAAAATATATCTGATTACATAATTATTGTTCTTTGGCATCTCGTGTCGACTTTGTTTTAAATAACAACTCACATGTAACTTATAAACGCTGATACACTGTAAATATTTCAGAATTTCTGTAATGAATTCTGGAAGAAATTACTAAATTTAGTACTGCTAACCTGTATTTATAACTGACCTAAACCGAAATGCCTATGACAAATTTCTTTTACTAGGAGGGGAAAAAAGTTTCCCTGAACAATTTTAAAGACCGACTCTTTTTTTTAACCAACAAACCTAATTAAATGATGAAAGTATATCCCAATTTAGGGATGCCTTTTTTAGGGTATCTCAGGAAATTCCTGCCATGTCTCAAAGCTCTGATCCTTCTGTTGCTGCTGGGGTTTTCAGTTTCCCTTAACGGGGCCTCTCAGCAGCAGGTGACCATAACGGGAACAGTAACCGACAAAACGACAGGAGATCCAATGGCAGGTGTTAATGTCATCATAAAGGGTACTGTTCAGGGAGCCCTGACCGGCCCTGACGGCAAGTATTCCCTTGCGCTGACTGATCGAAATGTAGTGCTTGTTTTTTCATTCATCGGTTATAATACAATTGAAATGCCTGTTTCGGGCCGTTCAGTATTAAATGTTTCCCTTGAATCGGCCACTACCGAACTTGACGAAGTCATTGTCACAGGATATGGAACACAAAAGAAAAGTGACCTGACCGGATCTGTTGTCCGTGTGGCAATGGAGGAAAAAGCCTCTCTGGCGAATTTGAATATTTCGCAAGCCCTTTCAGGGGCTACTGCAGGTGTGAATGTTCAGGGAACCGGTCTTGCAGGAAGTGAGCCCAACCTCTCAATAAGAGGTCAGACCTCATTGTCAGCCAGTGATCAGCCGCTGATTGTTCTTGATGGCATAATATATAACGGTGCCATCTCCGATATTAACATAAGTGATGTTGAATCGATTGACATCCTTAAGGATGCCAGCGCTGCAGCTGTTTATGGGTCCAGGTCAGCCAACGGTGTCATGCTGATAACAACAAAAAAAGGAAAATCAGAAAAACCTGTTGTCTCATTTAATATGTACTACGGGTATCAGGACATGACAAATAACCCCATGAAGGTTATGAATGCTGAGCAATATGCTGTTCGTCTGGTCGATTACTATTACCAGCAGGACCTTTATGCATGGTACAAGACCAAACCAACAAGTGCTACCGGAAAACCGGTGAGGCCGGACATTACAAATAAAGATATTGTTGCCGCCCGCCTCCGGACCCAGGAGGAAAGGGATAATTATCTTGCCGGAAAAGAAACAGACTGGGTCGATGCTGTTCTTCGTGTGGCACCCATACAGAATTACAATGTCAGCCTTTCAGGTAAAAACGGGAACAGCAGTTATTTTGTGTCCGGATCCTATACCAACGAGAAAGGTATCCTTCTGAATGATGAATTCTCGAGGTTCACACTCCACAGTAATATAGAAAGCAAGGTAACCGACTGGTTCACCTTAGGGCTCATCACTTCTTATTCATACAGGGATTATTCGGGGCTTGAAGCAAGCCTCGGGAATGCAAGAGCCTGCAGTCCGCTGTCAAACAATCCCATCGGGCAGCCGACCTGGCCGATGTACCTGACCGGAGAGGCTTACATGCCATACCCGTTAAACAATACTCATGTTGATAACAGCGATAAGAGAAACAGCCTTTTTATTGTCGGAAGCGGTAAAATATCGGTCCCGTGGATCAAGGGACTGACTTATGAGTTTAATTATTCCAATACATACAATGTAAGCAATAATAATACATTTTATCCTTCTACAGTTCCTGAAGGTTCCGGAAACAAGGGACAGGCAATAAAAAATCCTTACGAGGAGACTAACTGGATCATCAACAATATAGTTACCTATTTAGGGACTTTCGGCGAACATCAGGTGAATGCCACTATGCTTTACAGCCGTGAGAACCGTCATGCCCAGTCATCAACTCTCAATTCACAGGGATTTGACAACCCGGTTCTTGGATATAATAATATGGGTCTGGGAACGACTTATTCGTTATCCTCATCAGCATGGGAGGAAAACAGCCTTTCCTATATGGCCAGGGTGAATTATACCTTTAAAAACCGTTATCTGTTTACAGCTACTTTCAGAAGAGATGGGTTCTCGGGCTTCGGACCAAATTCCAAATTTGCCAACTTCCCTTCAGTCTCCCTTGGGTGGGTGATTTCCGATGAGTCGTTCATGCAGGATCTGAAATGGCTTTACCTTAAACTGAGAACCTCATATGGGGAAAACGGGAACCAGGGTATAGGTCGTTATTCAAGCTTCTCACGGATGACTGCCGATGCTTACGTATTTGGCGCAGCAACGGCAATTGCAATATACCCGAGTTCTCTGGGCAACGCAAGCCTGGCATGGGAAAAGACAGCATCAACAAACATTGGTATTGATTTTGGTCTTTTTAACAGAAGAATTTCAGGTTCAATCGACCTCTATAAAGCCAAAACAACCGACGTTCTCGTCAGCAGGGCTCTTCCGCCTACAACAGGATATGCAAGTGTCTGGACAAATATCGGAGCCATTGATAATAAAGGGATTGAAATCGAATTGAATTCAATTAACCTTACAGGCCGGCTTGGATGGGAAACCAACTTTGTTTTTTCTCTCAACCGCGATAAAATTTCCAAACTATATGGCGATGAGAATGACAAGGATATTGGAAACTCGTGGTTTGTCGGTGAGCCGATCAGTGCCATCTATGACTATGAAATGATGGGCGGACTATGGACAGAGGCCGAGCTTTATGCCGGTCAGACATATAACAACTGGTACCCCGGCCAATATAAATATGTTGACCAGAACGGTGATGGTGTCATAGAGCCGAATAACGACAGAAAAGTAATAGGTTACAGGACCCCCAGCTACAGGTTCAGTATAAATAACACCCTGACCTATAAAAATTTCACGCTGACATTCTTCATAAACTCCGTCCAGGGCGGTAAAAAATACTATCGACTGGATAATGCCGGTGTTGTAAACGTAGCATGGCGATCAGACGATGTTCTCAGGATCAATGCATCGGCTGTAAGACCTTACTGGACCCCGGATAATGGTGTAAATAATGCGACCGGGGTTTATAACTCACCAGCTGTTTCAAGCGGTATTTATGAGAGCAGAAGCTTTGTCAGGCTCCAGGATATCTCACTGGCATACAGGTTTGGCCCGGAATTGCTGAACAAAATGAAACTTGAAGCACTTCAGGTTTATGTTTCAGGCAAAAATCCATATGTGTGGACTTCCTGGTCGGGCTGGGATCCTGAAACCGGAACAAGCAACTCACCACTTATGCGGAATATTACTGCAGGTTTCAGGATCACATTCTGACGAAAGGAAATCACTGGTAAATGATTATGATACAGAAAAATACTAATATTATGAAAAAATATCTGAATCTGTTTTGCAAGAAGTTTCTCCTTTATGCCGGCATTATATTGATGATAATTCCTGCCTGCAGCGAGGATGTGCTCGACGAAACACCGCTTGATTTTCTTGCACCCGAGAATGCCTATAAGACTCTTCCGGGTATTAAGCAGGGAATATCAGGGCTGCATTTTTCAGTCAGGCAGAGATGGTTTTACGGCACTGACCAGGATGCAGGCGCCATAATGAAAGGATTGGGAACCGACATTGCCTTTCACGGAGAAGACCCCAACAGCACAAGATTCCTGTGCAATTATGTGAACTATGTTACATCGGAGAATACTTATTTAAGGTATTTTTGGACCTGGAATTATGAACTGATCCAACGCGCAAACGTCCTTATTGAAGGGATAAATGCATCCGATCCCTCGATATGGACAAGCGAGGCCCAGAAAAATGCATATCTGGCTGAGGCAATGTTCTTCAGAGCCTTTGCCTATCGTATCCTTGTTTCCACTTATGGCGATGTTCCGCTTGTAACAGAAGTAATAAAAGGCGTAAAGACCGATTTTACAAGGACTCCCAAGGCACAGGTTTATGCCCAGATGGAACAGGATCTTCTTTATGGCACCACCAATCTTCCCGAACCCGGTAAAGAAGAGGCACCCGGAAGGATAACACAGGGCGCTGCCTGGCATATGCTAAGTGAATGTTACCTTGCTCAGGGAAAATATCAGAATGCCGCTGACGCTGCCACTCATGTAATTGACGGATACAATTATGCTCTTATGACACAAAGATTCGGTGACCGCCAAAATGCAGTATTTAAGACGGGCGATGTCTATTATGATCTGTTCGCATACGGAAACCAGAACCTGGGTATAAACACCGAATCAATCTGGGTAATCCAGGTTGAGCCGCCGCCAACAACCGGAGGAGGTTCAGTTGAAGGCAACAGGACATTCGGACCGGCCTATTTCAGACTGGGTAACACGCCCGACGGGAAGAAGGCTTTCAGAGGTGAATTTGTCAATGGCGCGTATACCGGATATTCTGACACTCTCGGAAGACCGGTTTCATGGATACATCCTACCAACTATGCAGCATATGATATCTGGAAAAGCGACTGGAACAACGACATCAGGAATGCAAAACATAATATCAAGAGGGATTTTTATTATGATTCGCCTGGTTCTGCCTATGATAAAAAGAGGATAAACCTTCTTGTTGACTATGCTGCCCAATACGCCGCCGGAACAAGGGATGCCATGAGGGATTCCTGTCAGTATATCTATCCTTACTGGATGAAGTTCGCTGATCCATGCCACTATTTCACTGATCCTGCACGTTCAGGCGGCGGCAACGACCATAAAGACAGGTATGCTATACGTCTGGCAGAAACTATCCTTCTGCGGGCCGAAGCCTATGTGGGCCTGAACAGGCCCGATCTTGCAGCCGCTGATATAAACCTTATCAGGAACAGGGCTAATGCAACACCCGTAGCGCCTGAGGATGTCAATCTCGATTATATCCTCGATGAAAGGGCAAGGGAACTTTACGGGGAGGAATGGAGACACATAACCCTCAGACGAATGGGTAAACTTGTGGAGAGAGTCAGGAAATATAACAATAACCCGAAGAATCCAGGTCTTAATATTCAGGATTATCATGTTTTATGGCCTATCCCTCAGTCACAGATCGATCTGAATATCGATGCTGACTTTCCCCAAAATCCCGGATATCCGACTAATTAGGATTACGGGAAACGAGGTAAAATGATTAAGAGAGGCTGTCTTAAAAGTCCTTGGAGTACCTTTGTGCTCCCCTTTGTGTTCCTTGTGGTTAATCTTAAATATCTTACCACAAAGGATATCGAAGGTGTTCACAAACAACTCTAACGATAAAAAACCATTAATGACGCTTTTAAGAAAGCCTCTTCTTTATCATTACTTGTATTGTTGCCTGCTTATTGTTGATTCAGAGCCTTAAACATTGACATAACGTTCTGGGGAGGCACTTCTGCCTGAATGTTGTGGACGGCAGCAAATACGAATCCGCCACCAGGAGCAAGGGCATCAATGTTTCTTTTTACATCTTCCGCAACATCCTTCTCCGTTCCGTAAGCAAGCACTTTTTGGGTGTCAACGCCGCCACCCCAGAATACGATGTCTTTGCCAAAATCCCTTTTAAGCTTGTCAGGTTCCATGCCCGATGCGTTAATATGTACCGGATTGAGAATGTCGACCCCCATATCAATGAAATCAGGAATTAGGGGCCTCACATTTCCGCATGAATGGAACATAATCTTTGCATGTGGGGCGGACACTTTTATTTCCTTAATAATCCTTGCTATATGTGGCCGGTAAAACTGCCTGAAATGATCGGGGCCGATAAGTTGTGATTCCTGTGTGCCATAGTCATCTGCTTCAGCAATTACGTCGACTACATCAGCAAGTTCCGACAGAGCCATTTTCCAGAATTCAATTTTGATATCAGCAATTTTCCCTGTCAGCAGGTCGGAAAATTCACAATAAAGAAATGGATCGACAAGAGCATTGCTTACTCCGCGGAATCTCTGATGCATTTCAAAAATACCTGCGCATATTCCCTTCAGAACCACAAGCTTTCCTTGTTCCCTGAAGCTGAGGGCCTTCTCCCTCAAGCCTGAGATGCGGTCTTTGTTTATGGCATCGGGCCAGTTATATTCCTGAATTATGCGGGGATCGGGTACAACATTCTCCATCGGATGCCCCACAATTGAAAACCAGTATCCGTTTTCTTTGGGAAAATGATGGGTAAACCCCCATTCATCAACATATTTCCAGCTATTTCCGGCATCCTCTAAATGACTGAAAATATTCCAGTTGTGACTTGTAAGCGGAAACAACCCCCGAGTATCCACGTCCAGGATTTTCAGCACATCAGGAGAGGGTATTACTACTTGCTGGATTACGTCGGCCCATTCAGGATCATTTTCAGCTTTACCTAGATACTCAGTAAGATTCAGGTAAGCCGTTTTAGTAATTCCTGTCCATGTTGTACCTGCCAGATCAAATGGGATTTTATCAGGTTCCCTGTGATCAAGTGAGGTCAGGATTCTTTCTCTTCCTTTCATCGAAGACCAGCAAGAACGCCTCTGAAATATCCTATTGATTCAGCAATGCCAGGCAGCGGATCATCCATATCTTTACCGTATTCCAGGCTGCATGTCCCGCTATAGTTGTTCTCACGCAGTACTTTAAAGAATTTCGGAAAATCAATTATGCCCCGGCCTGCTTCAACACACCATCCTGCTTTTTCAGGTTTGTCACAATCCCAGATATGGAAGTCGAAGATCCTGTCCTTGTATTTAAGGTAGGCCTCAATTGGATCAAGGCCATGGCGGGTCTCATGTGCGATATCCAGGCAGAACCCTATTCTTGGATCAAGATCTTTAATCTCCTTCCAGACATCATCAGCTCCCGGATACAAAGGCAGATCAGGGCCGTGATTATGAATTGCCAGCCTGAAATCATATTCCTTCACTTTTTTTTCAACATATGGCAGGAACTGCACATCAGGCACACCAACAACAAGCTTTACGCCCGTGAGCTTTGCATATGCAAAAGCCTGGTCGACAGCTGCTTCAGACTTCATATAGATGGGGCCCACACCGTATGGCTCCACACCGAATGATTTCATCCTGGCGAGTGTCTGTTCAATCACTTCCCTTGTGCTGTTAAGAGGCAGATGGAAGTCTTTTACTCCCAGTAGGTTGACATTGACACGTTTCATCATTTTAAGCGAATCGTCAAGGCTTATCTTTGCAAATGTGTAACCTGCAATGGCCAGCCTGAACTTATCTGATCCTGGTCCAGAAGGACGAACCAAAGGATCCGACGCCATGGCCGGGATCCCTGAAGCAAGCAATCCTGCTCCGGCAGTTCTGATAAAATTGCGTCTTGAAAATTTCATGTCTCTTTTGTAATTAATTGTGGTTTAATCAATATTAACTTTTCTTTTCTGGTGACCGGAGATTTCCGGGAAGGCTTCAGAATTTAAAGTATTTTTCCCTGACCGGGATGTCTAGCATGGCTGAAGCTGCATTATCTCCGATTATTTCTTCCGTTTCCGGGTTCCATGTCAGTGAGGATCCTGTTTTAATTGCAATCAGGCCAAGCTGGCACATTGATATTGTCCGGTGAGCTGTTTCCAAAGGTTCAAAAGACTGCCTTCCGGCCTTTACAGCCTGAAGAAAATCCTCCTTGTCGGAAAGAAGGTTGCTGAAAGAAATCCCTCCCGGCCCGGGTTGGTAATCGAGGATTTCCTGCGAGCTGGCAGAGAGTTTGTCGGGATATTCAACTTCTACCCATCCATCCGTGCCTTCAAATCTGACGTAGGGCCTTTCAATTTTAAAGAAGACTTCAACTCCGTCAGCATACCTGTATTTGATATCAAATCTGTTCAGGGTGTTCCACAATCCTCTGTCGAAACAGCCTGTTCCTTCTATTGAAACGGGGCCGGTATATTCCGTGTTGTTTCCCCATTGAACTATTCCCATCAGATGAGCGCCCCAGTTGCTTATCATGCCGTTGCAGTACGAGTCTATCCTCATCCAGCCCGGCCGGCCGTAAGCCTTTATGGCATGAACTCTTTTTTCGGTATACGGAACCTCCCATGCCGGCCCAAGCCACATATCATAATTAAGTTCGGCAGGAACAGGCATTGTGGGTACAGGCTTTAAAGGATCGCCCGATAGTTCTGCAGGTACTGCCGCATAAATCCGGAGGATCTTTCCCAGCCTCCCGTTTCTCACAACCTCAACGGCTTTTGAAAATTCTGGCAAAGGCCTGAACTCTGAATCGTTACGGGTAATTACGTTGTATTTCTTTATGGCTCTGACAAGCTGTCGGCCATGTTCAATACATGTTGAGATTGGTTTTTCAAGCGAGATATGCTTCCCTGCCCTTGCAGCCTCGATTGCGATTGGCACATGCCAGTGATCAGGGGTTGCAATCATGACAGCATCCACGTCGTTCCGGATCATAATTTCACGGAAATCTGAAATTGCATCACATCCTTTATATGTAAATCCCTTTTGTTGTGAGTAGAAATCATTTACCTGTTTCCTCCCATTCTCAAGCCTCCATGAATCAACGTCACAAACTGCAATGATCTGGGAATTTTCCGACTTGAGGAATTGAGGAATGTTCGGGTTGACGGTCTGACGTCCGATGCCAATAACTGCCACATTTATCCTGTTTGAAGGAGCTGAAGATTTCAGGAGATATCCCGGAATGATTTCAGGTGCTGTAACGGCTCCGGCAGCAAGCACTCCAGCGTTTCTGAGGAAATCTCTTCTTTTTAATTTCATATGATAGTATGATCAGGTCAATGAGATTGTTTAATAAAGATAAGCCAATTCTGTTGTATCGTGTTGCACTATTCACTGAAAACTATTGAAAAACATTCGGAATTTTATCGTACCGGAACCACCTGCAGCCATATTTCAGTATGTCAAATCAGTTTGATTTTCCGGTAAATGTTACTACCTTTAAAACTCCGGTTTTTTCGTTTCTAATAACTTATAAGTATATCACAATGAAAGACAAGACTATTTCCAGGCGCAGGTTTCTTGGTACTGCGGCGGCTGCAACGGTATTAGGCGCCGCGCCGTTCAATTTTTCAATAATTCCCGATTTGAAAAGTAAAAAGCCCAATTCCAGGGTTGGGGGTGTTCAGCTGGGTGTAACCACTTACAGTTATGGAAGTATGCCCCATAAAGTAGATGATGTAATATCATATCTTCTTTATGCAGGAGTTAATTCGATTGAACTCAGGAATGTTGCCGAGGAGGATCTTGGTATTCCGCAAATCAAAAGGCCTGCCCCCGGAACACAGTTAACTGAAAAGGAAAGGGAGGAGCTGGCAAAGGCTGCCGAAAACCTGAAGGAGGAACAGCGGAAATGGAGGCTTTCACTTTCAATGGACAGGTATGCCCAGATGAGACAGAAATTCAATAAGGCTGGAATAGAAGTGTATATTGCAAAATTTGCCCCTTCCGCGTGGTCAGACGAAGAAATAGATTATGCATATAAAGCGGCTAAAGTGCTGGGATCAATAGGAATAACCGATGAACTTACAGATGCCAACTGCCAGCGTTTGGGAAAATTTGCCGAGAAACATAACAGCCTGGCAATGTTCCATACTCATGGACAGGTTGCCGACCCTGGTTTTTCATTCGACAGATCTCTCTCATATTCACCTGCAAACATGTTGAATCTCGATGCGGGTCATTATTACGGTGCAACGGGTCTTCATCCCAACGATGTGATAATAAAGTATCACGACAGGATGAGGAGCATTCATATTAAGGATAAGACGGGTCCGAAAAATCTGACTCCCAATATGAACAAACCATTCGGCGAAGGTGAAACGCCAATTGCGGATATTCTGCTTCTGCTTAAAAAGGAAAAATGGCCGATACGGGTTGATGTGGAGCTTGAGTACAGGATCCCTGACGGTTCTGATGCTGCCCGAGAGGTTAAGAAGTGCATTGATTATATGAGGAATATACTCGCATGATCCACGAACCATGAGGCCGGCCCTTCTGATCTTACTTGGATTTTTTGTTTGCTGTTCTTTTCCCGTGTCAGCCTGGCAGCCAAAAAAAATAACAATTACCGGTAAAATAACAGATGGAACCGGAAATCCGGTTCCCGGTGCAACCATCTTTATTGATAAGGTTAAAACGAATGTCGTTACCGGACAGGATGGTTCATATTCTGTGAAAACTCGACCCGGGGCAGGAGAGATCCTGGTTTTCTCAATCGTTAAAGGAGCAAAGAAGGAACTGATAGAAGGCAGAACAAATATAGATTTTGTCTTGGATGAGAAATCCAATACCACGGAAAATAACAAAAATGCATCAGATGACAGTAAGGGCCTTAACATAAAAGATTCCTCCGTTCCTGTTTACCAGGACATATATGATATGATAAGAGGAAGAGTTCCCGGAGTTGAGGTCTCGGGGAAATCTATCAGGATACGGGGAGTAAATTCCCTAAATGTAAGCACAGAGCCATTATTTGTGGTTGACGGTGTAATAACCGGTGATATTGAAGGCATCGCGCCTGAGACTGTCAGTTCGATCGAAGTGCTAAAAGGTCCCGATGCCTCCGTTTACGGAGCAAGGGGATCGAATGGGGTGATTGTAATTAAAAGACGGACAGGTAAAGAATGAAACAAAACCGCCTCTCTTTATCCTGGTCATTGTAAAAATTGATGCTGGCTGTATAATTAACCGAATAAAAGCCGGCGCATGATTGTCAAATATTTATTGAGCTTTCGATACTTAATTGAAACCGGCAAAAATCATCTTGAACCTTACCTGAATGAAAAAAAGAATCACTTTCACTTTTTTGTTTATATCAGCTTTTCTTGCAGTAAATGCCCAGAATGCTGTCAAAATTCTTCCTCAGCTTGGGAAGGCACCGATCAGCAAGGTTATTTCTTCCATGAATCTCGAGGAGAAAGCCGCATTAGTGGTTGGAATGGGAATGCGGATGCCCGGAGCACCTCCTTCTGCAGATCCTTCCGGACCGGCTCAGCAGGCCGGTCCTGTTATCGGACAAACACAGGACATTGTTCCGGGGGCTGCTGGTACCACTTACCCGATACCGCGCCTGGGAATACCATCAATTGTGGTTGCAGATGGCCCGGCCGGATTAAGGATAAGTCCGACAAGACAGGGGAATAATGCCACTTATTACTGTACAGCTTTTCCCGTCGCAACGCTTCTTGCCTCGACATGGGATGTCGACCTCGTAAATAGTGTCGGGAAGGCTATGGGTAATGAAGCGCTTGAATATGGAGTTGATGTAATCCTGGGACCGGGAATGAACATTCACAGAAATCCTCTTTGCGGAAGGAACTTTGAATACTACTCCGAAGATCCTCTGATAACCGGGAAAATGGCAGCTGCCATGGTCAACGGGATCGAATCGAACGGAGTGGGAACTTCTGTAAAACATTTTGCAGCCAACAATGCAGAAACAAACCGTAATTCGCTCAACACGATTGTAAGCCCGAGAGCCCTCAGGGAGATCTATTTAAAGGGATTTGAAATTGCTGTCAGGGAGGCCCGGCCATGGACAGTAATGTCATCATATAACCTTATTAACGGCACATATGCGGCCGAGAATAACGATTTGCTTACCAAAGTTTTGCGGAACGACTGGGGCTTCAGCGGACTTGTAATGACCGACTGGTTCGGAGGCAGTGATCCGATCGCCATGATGAAAGCAGGCAATGACCTTCTTATGCCCGGAACACCAAATCAGTCGAAAGCTATTCTTGAAGCTGTAAGGGCCGGCAGCCTCGATGTAAAAGTTCTTGACAGGAATATTGAAAGGATACTTAATGTTGTCCTTCAATCACCCCGGTTCAAAGGTTACAGGTTTACAAACAAACCCGACCTGAAAGCCCATGCAGAAGTGACACGGAAGGCCGCCTCAGAGGGAATGATTCTGCTTAAAAATGAAAATTCCGCCTTGCCATTATCTTCCGATATTAAAAAGATAGCCGCGTTCGGGAATACTTCATATGATATTATTACGGGGGGGACCGGCAGCGGCGATGTTAACGAAGCCTACAGCGTTTCTCTCGCGGACGGGCTCCGGAATGCCGGGATCGTTACTGAAGAAAACCTTAAATCGTTGTATGAAGCTTATCTGAAAACAGCCAGGGCCGGGAAACAAAGAAGCAGGGGATTCATGATGGGATCAGTTCCGATTGCTGAATTAAATGTCAATTCCGACATCATAAACAGTGTTGTAAATATGACAGATGCTGCCATAATAACGATCGGAAGGAATTCGGGAGAAGGTTATGACAGGAAAAATGAAAAGGGAGATTTTCAGCTTACCGATACTGAGCAGGATCTGATAAAGGCTGTTTCGGCTGCCTATAAGTCAAAAGGGAAGAAAACCATAGTTATATTAAATATAGGAGGGGTTATCGAGACAGCCTCCTGGAAAGAACTTCCCGATGCCATTCTTTTGGCCTGGCAGGCAGGGCAGGAAACAGGAAATTCGATTGCCGATATCCTGGTTGGGAAGATTAATCCGTCAGGTCGACTTGCAACAACATTCCCTGTTGACTACAAAGATGTTCCTTTTTCATCTGAGTTCCCGGGAAAAGTACTGGCTCGGCCCCAGGCTCAACCTGACCGGGAAGAAGGTATGATGAGCGCCTTTATGCGGCCCCGGCCATCGGAAATCACTTACAGCGAGGGTATTTATACAGGCTACAGGTATTATTCCACTTTTAATGTACCGGTATCATATGAATTTGGTTATGGGCTGTCATACACAACTTTTGAATTGTCCGGTCTTAAATTGAGTTCAACAAGATTCAGGGGCAGGCTTACTGCCACCATGGAAGTTAAAAACACCGGAAAAACCGACGGTAAAGATGTTGTTCAGCTCTATATTTCAGCACCCGGCAAAATTCTCGATAAACCTGCATTTGAACTGAAAGGGTTCAAAAAGACTAAGCTCCTTAAACCTGGTGAATCGCAGCTTATCTCTTTCGAGATCACCGGGAATGACCTGGCCTCTTTTGATCCGGAAATTTCATCATGGGTAATAGAAAAAGGTCAGTACACTTTAAAGGTCGGATCATCATCAAAAGATATTAAACTTGCCTCCTCATTTGATGTGGGAAACGATATCACACTAAAAAAGGAAAGCCCTGCACTTCCACTGCAGGTCGGTATAAATGAACTTAAACCTGGTAAATAATTGAATATGAAAACTTGTATAAGAAATTTCACAAAGGCGTCATTGATTGTACTTTTTATTGTCTTAACAACGGGATGCACACGAAAATGGAGTGAAGAAACTGGCAGCGGATATAACCTTGTCCATAATAAGGATGGCATGACACTAGGTTATTCCCCGGCTTCAGGTGTGAAAATATTAACAGTCAACGGGCTGGCATTCAAGGATTTGAACAAGAACGGGAAGCTTGATCCCTATGAAGACTGGCGGCTTTCATTTGACGAAAGGGCACGTAACCTGGCATCCCTGCTTTCTGTTGAACAGATAGCGGGCCTTATGTTATACAGCAGCCATCAGTCAATACCTTCAGCAGGAGGTGGCCGAATGGGCGGAGGCACTTACGGAGGAAAGCCTTTTGCCGAAAGCGGAGCCAATCCCGGCGATCTTACTGATCAGCAAAAGATATTTCTGTCTGACGATAATGTCAGGCACGTTCTGATAACTACAGTCCAAAGTCCCGAGGTGGCGGCAATCTGGAATAACAATGCCCAGTCGTTTGTAGAAGGCTTAGGATTGGGAATTCCTGTCAATACCAGTTCCGATCCCCGCCACGGGAGTGATTCCTATGCCGAGTACAATGCAGGTGCCGGAGGAAGAATATCGATGTGGCCCGGAACACTTGGGATAGCAGCCACATTTGATCCATCGCTGATGAGAACAT
Organism: Bacteroidales bacterium; assembly: GCA_035390825.1. GTDB lineage: Bacteria > Bacteroidota > Bacteroidia > Bacteroidales > VadinHA17 > LD21. The sequence continues at coordinate 66,579 of DAOOUQ010000009.1, forward strand.
TCGGAGAAGTGGCTTCGGCAGAATACAGGGCTCTCGGTATCACTACCGCCCTGTCGCCGCAGATCGACCTGGCAACTGAACCACGATGGAGCCGCTTTGACGGAACAATGGGGGAGGATCCACAGCTTGCTGCCGATATGGCACGTGCCTATGTTGACGGATTCCAGACTTCTTCAGGCAGTGATGAAATATCCGGGGGATGGGGTTACCATAGTGTAAATGCTATGGTGAAGCACTGGCCGGGAGGCGGACCTGAAGAAGGAGGCAGGGATGGCCATTACGGTTATGGTGCATATGCAGTCTATCCCGGAAACAACTTTAAGGATCACCTGATTCCCTTCACCGAGGGAGCATTTAAACTTTCTGGCCCTACCGGTGTGGCATCTGCTGTTATGCCTTATTATACAATATCATATAATCAGGATACAAAATATGGCGAAAACGTGGGAAACGGTTACAGCAAATTCATTATCAACGATCTTCTGAGAGGAGAATACAAGTATGATGGTGTTGTATGTACCGACTGGGGAGTGACGGGAAACGTTACCGGAGTCGATAAATTTGAAGGAAAGTCGTGGGGTGCGGAAAACCTCACGGTAGCACAACGACACTATAAAATAATAATGGCCGGTGTCGACCAGTTCGGAGGGAACAATGCAAAGGGGCCTGTCATTGAGGCTTATAATATAGGCGTTGAGGAAAACGGAGAGGAGTTCATGAGAAAAAGATTTGAAGAATCTGCCGTACGGCTTTTAAGAAATATCTTCAGGGTTGGCCTGTTTGAGAATCCATATCTGGATACTGAAAAAACAAAAAACACTGTCGGCAACCCTGATTTCATGAAGGCCGGATACGATGCTCAGCTAAAATCGGTCGTAATGCTTAAGAACAGCTCCGGTACCCTTCCCCTGAAAAAGCAAATGAAGGTTTATATTCCCAAAAAATATACTCCGGCGGGCCGTAACTGGTTTGGCGAGGAGACACCTGAACGATGGATTGATCCTGTAAACATGAATATTGTCTCAAAATACTTTACAGTTGTTCAGGAGCCAGCGGATGCTGATTTTGCACTTGTTTCGATCTCCAGCCCGTCAGGCGGCTCAGGTTACAGTCTTGACGACCTGAAGGCAAAAGGAAACGGATATGTGCCCATCCCGCTTCAGTATGGAAAATACAAGGCTGAATATGCCCGCGATCCAAGTATTGCCGGAGGAAGTCCGTTTGAAAATTTCACCAACCGTTCCTATAAAGGAAAGACCGTTACGGCTCAGAATTCCTACGATATGAAAATGGTAAATGAGACAAGGGCCAGGATGGGAAAAAAGCCTGTCGTTGTTGTTATTGATGTTTCCAACCCTATGGTTTTTTCAGAGATTGAGAAGAATGCATCTGCCATACTTATTCATTTCGGGGTCCAGGACCAGGCTTTGCTTGACCTTTTGACAGGTGAAAGTGAACCTTCGGGTCTGCTGCCGTTTCAGATGCCGGCCGATATGCTCACCGTGGAAAAACAGTATGAGGATGTTCCCCGCGATATGACGTGTTATACCGATAGTGATGGCAACCGGTATGATTTTGGCTTTGGGCTCAACTGGAAAGGTGTGATTAATGATACTCGGACTCAAAAGTACAAGAACTGATCGAAGTGGTTGAAAATTAAGTTATGGGGAAAATCATCCGTTTACGGATGATTTTCTTTTATTGGTCAAATTAAATATTTGTCAATTACATTATTATGTAATTTAGCCAATGATGTCTGAGCTCAATGCCGACAGATAATGACACCTGACTATGAGTATCCCGGAAAAAGACATTCATGTCGGTTATTCTGTTTTTCTGTATGATTTTTGATATACATGTTTTAAGTTGTCGCAGAGAATATTTATGCGTTTAATAAACCTGAACCTGCAAAACATAAAAGAACATCTGATGAAATTTATTAAAGCTGCTTTTTTCCTTTTAAACCTGGTACTGTCAGTGAACATGACAAAAGCACAGGTGACATGTATAGTACTGACGTCGGGATCAGATAACCAGAGTGGCTGTGTAAACTCTCCCATCACAAATATAGTCTATACGCTCGGAGCAGGTGTTACCGCAACTGTGAGCGGATTACCATCTGGCGTAACAGGATTACAGGCGGGGACACTTTTTACCATTAGCGGCACACCTCTTGTTACAGGCAAATTTGATTATGAAATCACAACGACAGGTACATGTACCGGTGCTGCCGGTGCAAAAGGAACAATTATATCATCACCGGTTCCCCCTGCTCCATTAGCTGTATCGCCACAGGCATTCTGTCAGATAAACTCGCCGACAGTTGCAAATCTGACGGCAACGGGAACTGATATCAAATGGTATAATGTGATTTCAGGCGGTACGGCATTGGCTTCAACTGATCCACTTGTCCCGGGGACTTATTATGCATCTCAGACTATAGACGGATGTGAGTCGGTGTCAAGAGCCTCGGTGCTTGTAGTGGTCAGCGATTCACCGGCCCCTGCTTCATTTTCTCCCCAGTCATTCTGCCAGATTAATAATCCGACACTTGCCAGTATTTTTATTACCGGAACAAATATAAAATGGTATTCAACGCCGACGGGGGGCACCGCGCTACCTTCATCAACGCCACTGGTATCAACCACATATTATGCAAGCCAGACATCGGTTGGGAGCTGTGAATCAAGTATCCGTACTGCTGTTGTTGTTGTCGTCAACGATCCACCGGCCCCGGGGGGCTCCACGGTCCAGAACTTCTGTGTTGCTGATAATCCGACTGTTGCGAGCCTTACAGCAACCGGCCTGTCAATAAAATGGTATCTGTTTCCGACAGGAGGGACGGCGCTTTCTTCAACAACACCTCTTGTTACAGGAACATATTATGCAAGTCAGACTGTCGGTGTTTGTGAATCGTCGCTCCGTCTTGCCGTTTCCGTTACCGTAGCCAATCCTGATGCTCCGACAGGAACATCTCCGCAGACATTCTGTCTTATAAACAACCCGACTGTCGCAAATCTTGTTGTTACAGGTTCGAATGTTAAGTGGTATCTTACAGCCAGTGGCGGAACTCCCCTTGCATCTACAACATCACTTTCCACCCGGACATATTATGCCAGCCAGACATTTGGAAGCTGTGAATCGACTTCCAGGTTTGCCTTGTCTGTCATAGTGAACAACCCTGCCGCGCCTTCCGGCACTTCTCCTCAGAACTTCTGTGCGATTGACAATCCCACCGTTGCAAATCTCGCTGCCACCGGCAGCGGGATTCTCTGGTACACGGTTTCTGTTGGCGGAACACCTCTTGCGACTGCCACACCTCTTACCAGCAGAACTTATTATGCGAGTCAGACTGTGAATGGCTGCGAATCGACTTCAAGGCTTGCTGTAGTGGCTTCATTAAGTAATCCTGCAGCTCCGACAGCAACATCTCCCCAGACTTTTTGTGCAAGCAGCAATCCGACAATCGCAAACCTTACAGCAACAGGCAGCGGGATAAAATGGTATACAACATCAACAGGCGGGACAGAGCTTCCCTCAACGACGGTGCTGACAACAGGAGTATATTATGCAAGCCAGACGGTAGGCGGATGCGAATCGACAGGGCGTGTTGCCGTAGTTGTTACAGTGACTAACCCGACACCTCCCACCGGAGCATCACCACAGAACTTTTGTGCCGTAAATAATCCGACGGTAGCGAATCTTTCAGCTACAGGTACCGGGATCAAATGGTACACCACGGCAACAGGAGGCACGGCACTCTTATCCACCACACCGCTTGTTACCGGGAATTATTACGCCAGTCAGACAGTAAGCGGTTGTGAGTCGACATCACGCCTGGCGGTAAGTGTTATTGTGAATAGCCCCGGGGCGCCAACCGGAAGTGCAACTCAGACTTTCTGCTCAATAGCCAATCCGACCGTGGCAAGTCTTACAGCAACCGGAACAGGCATTCTTTGGTATCTGACACCAACAGGAGGGACACCTCTTCTAACAACGACTCCCCTGGCAACAGGAAATTACTATGCCAGCCAGACAGTAAGCGGCTGCGAGTCCACTGCCAGGCTCGCAGTTGCGGTTACGGTCAACCAGACTCCGGCTGCCAATGCAGGAACCGGTGGAAGCGTTTGCGGACTTACATTTACACTTGGAGCAACTCCCGTAATAACAGGTACTGGAACATGGTCACAGACTTCCGGCCCCGGAACATCAAATTTTGCACCCAATGCAACCACTCCTAATGCATCTGTGACTGTAACAATGTACGGAACATATGTTTTCACATGGACTGTTGTAAGCAATAATTGTACAAATACCTCGACCGTAACAGTCGTATTTTATCAGATTCCGGTTGCCAATGCAGGTAACGGCGGAACTGAATGCGACCTTAATTTTGTTCTGAATGCCGTACCCACGGTCGGACTTGGAGCATGGTCGCTGGTAACAGGGCCCGGGACGGCGGCATTTACACCTTCAGCCAGCCTGCCGGGAGCAACTGTGACAGTTTCAGCCTACGGGACCTATACCTTCAGATGGACCGAGACAAACGGACCGTGCATAAGCAGTTCCATTGTAACTGTAAACTTTTATCAGCTGCCGGTTGCCAACGCGGGTCCTGCAGGTGATGCCTGCGGACTGTCATTCCCGCTGAACGCTGTTCCAAGCTCAGGTGTTGGAACATGGACAATGACTGCGGGAACCGGGACAGCCACGTTTGTTCCTGACGCTAACAGCCCGACTGCTACCGTGACTGTTTCAGAGTATGGCACAAAAGTGTTTACATGGACCGAAGTAAACGGAATCTGCACCAGTAGTTCCATGATAACCGTGAACTTTTATCAGCAACCTGTGGCAAATCCGGGAACAGGAGGCAACAACTGCGGCTATCTGTTTAATCTGGCTGCAGTCCCGAGCCTGGGTGTCGGTACCTGGACCCGTGAAAGCGGCCCCGGTTTTGCAACTTTCAGCCCCGATGCAAATACTCCCAATGCCGCTGTCACTGTTACAGCTTATGGTACTTATGTTTTTAGATGGACTGAAATGAACGGGACCTGTTCGAACAGCGCCACAATTTCGGTCACTTTTATCCAGCAGCCTTCCGCCGACGCCGGTAAAGGAGGGAATGAATGCGATCTGAACTTCGTTCTTAATGCAGTACAGGGCCCGGGTGTGGGAACATGGTCGAAAGTCAGCGGACCCGGTAACGCTACATTTTCTCCAAATGCAAATACACACAACGCAACTGTGACCGTTACCCAGTTCGGAGCCTACGATTTCGCGTGGACCGAAGTCAATAGCCAGTGTTCATCTAGCGACATCATCAGGGTCACATTTCATGATCTGCCTCCTGTAAGTGCAGGCGCTGATGCGCTTATTTGCAAGGGAAGAAACACTCAGCTTAATGCTTCGGGAACAGGTTCTTTTTCATGGTTGCCGGCAGGCTCACTTAACAATCCATTTATTCCTAACCCTGTTGCAACGCCCTCAGAAACCACTGCATATACCGTAACACTTACCGACCAGTGGGGGTGCAGGAACAGCGATCAGGTGATCGTCGAAGTCCGTGAACAACCTGTTGCGGACGCCGGACCTGATCAGGTGCTTGAATTCAGGTTCGACACCAGGCTTGCAGCTGGTTCACTTCAAAGTAATCAGACAGGCGAATGGACAATACTTGAAGGGAAAGGAGATATCTCAGATAAAAATGATCCTGCTGCCAGGGTAACCAACCTGGGCATCGATAACAACAGCTTCTTATGGACTGTCAGCAACGGAGCATGCCCTTCTGCTACAGATACAGTTAACATAATGGTGCACAACCTTATAATACCAACTCTTATAACCCCAAATCTCGACGGGAACAATGATTACTTTGTAATAAAAGGCATTGAGACCCTTGGCAAAAGTTCACTCATTATTTTCAACCGCTGGGGAGCCAGGGTGTATGAGAATGATAATTATGACAATAGCTGGGACGGGACAGATGATAACAAGAACCAGTTGCAGGAAGATACATACTTCTATATACTCAAATCTGAAGACGGCATGACTTTCAAAGGTTATGTGGTGATAAGACGTTAGTTTAAGACTTAATGGGAAAGGAAAGCAAAATACTGATATTCTTTTTCTCACTGATGCTCCTTTCAGTATACAAGCTTTATGCCCAGCCGGTATGGGTACAAGGAACTCCTTCAGTTGCAATGATTGGTCCGTTGTCAGTCACTTTAAATTACGGGATCAACATGACCGGGACGGTATATATAATTGTATATAATTACAACAATTCTGAAAACCTCAGTTCGTCGACTGTCAGAAACCGTGCTATACTGGGACAAAGCGGAAATCTTGTCGAAGCCAGGGTAATAACAGTCAGAAGGGCCGACATCGGAAATATCCTTCAGGTAGTTCTTGAAGTAAATAATCCTGGTCAGATTCATACAATATATATTGTTGCTGCCGACAGCAAAGGCAAGCTTCAGCTTGTTCCGGTGCGACTGAATGCTACTACACTGCCATGTCCTCAGGCAGATGCAGGGCAGGGGGGTAATGAGTGCGACCTGAACTTTATCCTTAATGCAGTACCTAAAATAGGAACCGGGATATGGACAAAAGTATCAGGGCCTGGAAATGCCTCATTTTCACCAAATGCTAATGCGCCAAATGGAACAGTTACTGTAAACGCTTATGGAACATATGTATTTCGATGGACTGAAACTCAAGGCGTATGCAAATCATATGACGATATAACAGTTGTTTTCTCACGACCTCCTGTTGCCAATGCCGGTGCAGGCGGCAACACCTGCAGCCTTGATTTTCATCTTGGTGCGGTTACCGGCTCGGCAGATGTCAGTGGCTCCTGGATAATGAAAAGCGGAACCGGCACTGCAATATTTTCACCCGGTCAGGATGATCCTTCAGCGATAGTTACAGTCTCGGAATTTGGAAGGAAAATTTTTACCTGGATCGTGTCAAACGGTAATTGCTCCGACAGTTCTGATGTTACGGTTGACTTTGTTCAGCAGCCAGTTGCAAATGCAGGACAAAATGAAAATAACTGCGGGCGTGAATATTTCCTGAGGGCTGTTCCGAGCGTAGGCACAGGAACTTGGACAAGAGTAAGCGGCCCGGGAACAGCTTCGTTCAGCCCTGATAATCATGATCCTATGGCTAAAGTAACAGTATCTGCTTACGGCACATACGTTTTCATGTGGACTGAAGTAAACGGACAATGCTCCTCAAGCTCAAATGTTACAATTGGCTTTTTTGAGCAGGTTGCCGCCAATGCCGGGAATGGCGGCGATGAATGTGATTTGAATTTCAGGCTGAATGCAACACCTGGTACAGGTACCGGGACCTGGTCACTTGTTGATGGCCCCGGAACTGCTGTATTCGCCCCTGATCCACATCAGCCTGATGCTACGGTTACAGTTTCGGCACCCGGAGCTTATGATTTTGAATGGATGGTGGTAAGCAGCAACTGTTCTTCAAGCGACATAATAAGGGTTAATTTCCACCCTGTGCCTTATGTTACAGCCGGAACCGATGCATCGGTATGCAGAGGGAACTCGGTACGGCTTCAGGCGCAGGGAAACGGATCATTTTCATGGAACCCGTCAGCCAGCCTTAGCAATCCCTCAGTTGCAGATCCTTTGGCTGCACCTTCGGCGACGACGGTTTATACAGTAACCCTTACTGACCAATGGGGTTGCAAGAATTCCGACCAGGTGACTGTTACAGTTAATGAAAGGCCGGTTGCAGATGCCGGCCCTGATCAGATCCTTGAGTTTGTTTTTGAAACAGTCCTTGACGCTTCCGCGATTCAAAGCGGTCAGAAGGGTGAATGGAAAGTTCTGGAAGGTTCAGGAACATTTTCTGATAAAAACAATAATAATTCAGGTGTATCCGGCCTTTCACTTGGCGAAAACACTCTAGTTTGGATTGTAACCAGCGATGTTTGTGCCGCATCCTCCGATACAGTGTCGATTAGAGTCAGGGAATTGCTGATACCTTCACTAATTACACCCAACCTTGACGGCAGGAACGACTTTTTTTTAATCAGGGGAATAGAATCCCTGGGGACAACCAGTCTTGACATCTTTAACAGATGGGGATCAAATGTCTATTGTTCCGGGAATTATAAAAATGACTGGGATGGCAGGGATATGGAAGGAAGGCCCCTTCCTGAAGATACTTATTTTTATGTGCTCAGGCCGGAAAAAACAGTTCCGGTCAAAGGATTTGTTGTAATAAAAAGATAAAATGAAAAAGACACTCAAGTTGTTGTTTTTTCTGGCGTTGCCTTTGACTCTGTCGGGGCAGCTTACTCCCTATTCAAACCAGTACATGCTTAACCCGCTGGCAATAAACCCTGCTTTTGCAGGGAACAGGGGCATCCTGAACATGACGGCATTCTACAGGAAACAATGGGTCGGAGTAAAAGGGTCGCCTGAAACAATTTCGCTTACAGCCGACATCCCCTTTAGTAACAATAAAATGGGCCTTGGTCTCAGCATCCTTAACGACAAGCTGGGTGTTACACGCGAAACGCAGCTCAGCTCAAGCTATGCCTACAAAATCGCCATGAAAAAGGGTACTCTTTCTTTTGGCCTTTCTGCCGGGCTTGTTATGACAAATACTGCATGGTCTGACCTGATTGTGATTGATCCGGGTGACGAATTTATACTTGTCGACTCAAAAGTATTTTTGGTCCCGACTTTTAGTTTCGGAACATGGTATGCCGGAGAGAAGTATTTTGCAGGATTCTCTGTTCCGCGGCTGGTAGGATATAAGTTTGATTTTGAAAAGAATAAGTATGTCCTGAACAATAATATGAATGACTACTATTACCAGTTTAATACCGGATATCTCATCGGAATTTCATCGGATCTGAAATTCGTTCCTTCAGTTCTTGTAAGTTATTCACCTAAAGACAATATCCTTTATGACATAAATGCTCATCTCAGAATGATGGACCGTTTTTGGGTGGGGGCCTCATACCGTAACGGCAGGGCATTTGCGGCAATGTTCCAGGTTCAGCTGACCAATCAGATAAAATGCGCTTACACCTATGACTTCGACTTTGCCAAATTGCGCACCTTCAGTTCAGGGTCACATGAAATAATGTTCAGATATGAATTCCGTTATAGAGTTGAAGCAATAAGTCCTTTGAATTTCTAATTGCAGATCATGAAAATAATAAAAATAGCTGTCTTTCTGATTTTCTTATCTTTTACACCTGACATCTTTGGTCAGACAGAAACTTATTCGGTTAGTGTGGCCGGATTCAATTCGAAAACATATGATGAGTTTTCGCCGGTCTATTATAAGAACGGATTGGTCTTTTGCTCGAACAGGAATTGGAATCTTCTCAGGAATTACCAGACAGCTGATAACAAAGGATTGTTGAAAATCAATTTTGTAGATACACTTACAAATAAGGTAAAGCTTTTCTCAAAGAACCTGAGCACCAGATATAATGACGGACCGGCATCATTCAGTAAAAATGCCGATACAATTTATTTTTCCCGGAACCTGAAAGTAGATGGAGCCGCTGAACAGGAAATAAGCCCAAGGAACAAGCTTGGAATATTTACGGCAACACTTGAAGGCAATGACTGGGTAAAGATACTTGATCTCAGGTTCAATAATGAGTACTACAACATTACAACGCCATTTATCTCTCCCGATGGAAAGAGGCTCTTCTTTGCATCAGATAATCCTTCAGGGATGGGAGGTACCGATATCTATTACTGTAACTGGAAAGGCGATTACTGGGATGAACCTGTAAATTTGGGTCCAAACGTTAATACCACGGGCAATGAGTCATACCCGTCAGTTAACAGTGAGGGAGGATTGTTCTTTGCTTCTGACGGCCATCCGGGTCTTGGAGGGAAGGATATATTCTATACCAGGGAAGTAAATGGTAAATGGCTCCCCCCGGTTCATCTCGATCCTCCGGTAAACTCAAAATATGACGATTTCGGACTTATTGCCGACTCGGTAATGAGCAAAGGGTATTTCAGTTCAAAAAGAGGCACTTCTGTCGATATTTATAAATTCAGGACGAATATCAACCAGCTTTTCTTTTGCGATAAACAAAGGGTAAATCAATACTGTTTCAAGTTCAGTGATGAAGGTAAAATACAGATCGACAGCAGATATGTTCAATTGGTCTGGAATTTCGGTGATGGAGAGACAACTACCGGCCAGAATGTCGAGCACTGCTATAAGGGGCCTGGTAAATATCCTGTGAGATTGGATGTTACCGATAAGAAAACAGGGAAAATCTATTTTTCAAAGTTGTCGTACGATCTCGAATTAAGGGATATTGAACAACCGGTAATCACTTCCATGTCATCTGCCATGGTCGGGCAACCTGTGAACCTGAATGGCCTTGCATCGCACTTCCCCGGTTCGGAAATCCTGAATTATACCTGGTATTTTGGAGACGGAAGCAGGGCAAAGGGAGACAGTCAAAGCCATGTTTTCCTGGAAAAGGGAGATTATGATATCAAACTCGGTTTGATGGTAAGAAATACAAAAACGGGAGTAATACGTCAGGCCTGCGCAATTAAGCCTGTCAGGATTTTCAGCGACAAGAATGAAAAAGAAGCTTTTGATAAAAGGCCTCCGGCTCCTGTTGTTCCGGTTAATGTTTTTGAATATGATCATATCAGGGCCTCCGGCATGTATTCTGCTGAAAAGAATTTAAATCAGGATATGGTTTACCGCCTGGAAATCGTAAGATCCAAAAGGAGGTTGTCACCTGACGAGGATATATTAAAGAGAATTCCCGGTAAGTTCAATCTGAAGGAGGAATATATTCCTGACGAAAGGATTTATTCATACACGGTTATGGAAGAAATGAACCTGATGGATCTTTATCCTTCATTTAGTGAACTATCGGGCCTTGGGTATTCAGATGCAAAGGTAATCACCCATTTGGTTACTGATCAGGCTGCGAAAGAACTTCTTAACCTAAAGAGGGTATTCGGAACAATGGCAGACGCCTTCTTTGCAGCCAACGGATCGAATCTTTCTTCTTCAGGTACGCAGATGCTTGACCTCTTACTTGGATTCATGTCGAAATATCCGGCCCTTAAACTCGAGATTGAATGTCATTCCGATAATCAGGGAACACCCGCATCGGGCCTTGCACTGACTCAGAAGCGAGCCGAGACAATGGTCAATTATCTTGTGGTGAACGGTATAAGCGGTCAGCGTCTGAGGGCAAAAGGTTTTGGTGGTGTTAAACCAATAGCACCAAACTATCAGGAAAGTGACAGAAAACGAAACAGGAGAATAGATTTCAGAATAATCGAAAACAAACCCACTTCAGCCAGTACTAACTGATTGGAACTAATTGGCTACGACCAGCTTCTGCGAGAACATGGTTATTGAGCCTTTCCCCATCTGGATGAGGTATATGCCTTTGCTGAAATTAACCGGTATCTGAAGAAGCCTTTTGTCAGGTTCAATAATATTTGTATAAATGATTTTCCCTGAAAGAGTAAGTATGTTTATAAAATCAGGAACAAAGGACGGCTCGTCAATCTTAATATTGACCATTTCACGGGCTGGATTAGGATATATCTTTACAATCTGTTCCTCGTAAGCAGGATTTCTGTGTCTGTAACCAAAAATCCTGAATTCGGCAATGTAATTCCACTGATCAACCGAGTTGCCCTGACCAACGACCTTGACATATTTATATTCTTTTTCAGCTTTTGATTCAGGAAAATCGAAAACCTGAAGGTTGCCTGAAAAGGCGCAGGAACTTGATTTTGAAAGGATGGGATCCCATGTTACCTTGTCATTCGAACCATAAATATCGAAAAAGAACTCCCTTTTCAGATTAGGCTGAAAGGCAAGCTTTACATGCTGAATATTGAATGCGGTTTTCAGTTCGAGGATAATCCACTGATCCCTTCCCTGTACCGACCATATGGTTCCGATATTGCCGTCCACAATATTGTAAGGCTGACTTGACGACAGTGATTCATCAGTTTCAATGTCGACCACCTCAGCGCTTTCAAGCTCGGGTTGGTAAGGTAAAATTTCAACCGGGATCACTTTTGTCTGTGGTGATTTGCCATCGCTTACAACAAGAGTGAAATCGTATGTCTGTTTTGTATCAACAACAGGAGCAAGATACTGGATTATAGGGCCGTTTGTTGCGGAAACAGGGAAATTGGCAGGGGCTTTCCACGTATATATGAGGTTATCCTTGTTTGCGTCATAGCTTCCGCTGGCATTAAGTGTACCAACGAATCCTGAATTGATCGACTTTATGTAGTTTACGTTAACTACCGGGGGAGTATTTGTAGTTGCCGGAGGTGTTACAACAGACGGGGGTGTTGAAGTGGCGCTGACATTGTTTGTAACGTTTTGTGCGCTGAAACTGGCTGCCTGTCCGCCGGCAGATGTCTGAAGAGGATTTGATGATGGTTTTGTATAAGCTACAGTCACAATATTTCCATTGGCAACCGGAGATGCCAGTGTCAGCTTGACCTGTGTGCCGGAAACGAAAACTGAACTTACAGCACGGGATGAAGAATTAACATTTACAGCAAAGGCGCCGGTGGCAGGAGTAATTCCTGCAAGTGAAAGGTTGTAATTCAGGACAACCACTGAGGGGGCAGAGTTTTCAACAACCGCACCTGTAAAAACAGGAACAGCAGGAGGGGCAACGTTATTGGTGACATTCTGCGAGCTTATCGCTGCTGCCTTGCCGCCCGCCGGTGTCTGGATCGGATTGGAAGAAGGAACCGTGTACGACACTTTAACTGTATTGCCGGCTGCAACGGGGCTTGCAAGGGTAAGCCTTACCTTTGTACCTGAAATTGTAACAGATGTTACATTTCTGGCTGTTGAATTGACCTGGACTGAAAATGCCGATGTGGCCGGAATTATATTAGCGAGGCTAAGGTTATAATTCATTTCGACAACAGCCGGAGCGCTGTTTTCGACTGATGCGCTTACAAAAACCGGTGTGGCAGGCGGTGCTGAGGGATTAGGATCGACCATAAGAACCACTGACGAGTACGGGGCAAGAGTAAGGGAGCCTGAATATTTGGCACCTTTAACATCAACATAGCTTCCGTCGAGCGAAACGACTTTGTTTGAGCTGGTGGCATTGTACTCGAATCTGATCTTGTTGACATCTGATATGGAAAATGGTGCAGTCTTTGAGTTCCAGTCCTGATTGGTAAATGACTGCCAGTTTGAGAGTGAACGGTTATATTGCTGGCTGTACCATCCCTGGCTCCAGGTTCTGGCTACAGATGAATTGTCCAATGGTTTTGCATAATAATTATAATCAGCTTTTCCGAAGCTGGGTATATCATTATCGGCAGTACAAAAAGCGAGTAATGCCTGTTCTTCTGTCCTTGCAAAGAAAATATTGTTTGTCATGGTAAGGTTCCTGATAGGGTCATCAGGGCTGTAGCCATCGTGCACAATTAAAATCTGACCGCCATGGTCACGTCTTCCACTTCCGTTATTATAGACAGTATTCTCTGTTATTGTTATTTCATGCGAATTATGGAGATAAATTCCTGAAGCACTGCAATTAAAGATGGTGTTCTTTGAAATTGTCACATTTCTTGAACGCTCATCCGTATATATTCCCAAAGCGAAGAGATTATTATCAGGTGTTGCACCACTGAATCCGACTCCGTTCATTATTATATTCCCGGTCACTTTCAGGCCATATACGGCCGCTCCTGTCCCGTTCCATGTATAGATAGCTCCTCCATCGTTTTTTACAAGATCGAAATCGGATATTACATTATTTGTTACCGAAGTGTTGTTCCCTCCAAAATAAACCCCGATGTATCCTGTGTTTCTGATAGTGTTTGAAGTTATGGTCGCATTGTCGGCTACAACATTTATAGCCATGTAGTTACCATCGCCACTTTCTCCCATTCCGATGATGAGCCCATTGTTTGAAAGAGAATTGCCCGAGATAGTTGCATTGGTGTGATCTCCGGCGAGCTGGATCCCGTTGTTGTTACAATTATCAATAACATTATTAATAATCCGGCAATATGGAGAGTCGCCCCACCAGGGACCGAAAATCCCGGTGTTGCCGATATAAGATATCCTGCAATTCTGAATCGTGACATTGGCTGAGTTTTTTACCTGTATGGCATAAACATTTGCGCCTTCAAAAGCAAGGTTATCAAGTGTGATGTTGCTGTTGGCATCAAGGAATAAAAGCTGGTCAATGGTACTGACCTTCACATTATAATTTTCAGGATTATTGCTTCCGAAATACATGTAAAAGTTCTTTCCGTCATAATACCATTCACCAACCTGATCCAGAGTGCCTATGTGATTCTGGATGAAGTAGCCATATCCGTTTTCAGCATTGTAGTCTGAACCACTCTGATAATAAATTGTGGTTCCGGAATGACTGGATATCCTGTTCCTGTCCCAGATATGCTCTGATTTTCTTATAACTACTTCTCCTCCTGTCCATGAAGGATAGGAGGGAAGTTCAGAATCTGTGATTGATGTATTTGAAACGTGTGAGTCGATCGAAAGAAATCCTGAATTGGGCCATTTCCCTATGGGAGTATTCTTTCCATTGACCAGAACAATATTGGGATCAGACTGACAGGCCACATTCCTGTAATATATTCCATTTCCATAGGAAGTCCATCCGGTTACCTGAGTAAACCCTGAAATAACAGGATTTTCTCCTGTTCCATATGCTCCTATTGTAATTGGTGTTCCGGATGTCCCTGAAGAGCCAAGGTCAAGAGAACCTTTAAAAGTGTCGCCTCGTCTGAAAAGTACCCTGTCGCCGGCTTTCAGACTTGAGGAAATTGAATTTACTTTTGATATTGATTGCCAGGGTGTTGACGATGAAAGCCCGTTGGCTGCATCATTGCCGGAAGAACTTACGTAATAGTCTGTAGCTGAGGCAACAATGTTTAACGAGCATAAAAACAGCATCAAAACCTTTCTCATAGAAATATGCTAATGAATAATATTGACTAACCGGAAATAAAAATTGATTAACGCTGCAAAATAAACGATAAAATTCAAAATTTCTTGTATTTATTGATTTTTTTATGTTAAAAATATCATAAATCTTTATTCTACTTATCTGATTTATCAGCAGATACTGTATTGAAGTTAATGTAGAACACTGTTTATCAGGATATTGGATTTGTTAATAAAAAATGAGAATAATTCTGTAGTACAGGAAATCAAGAAACTCCTTAAGTACATTCATATATTTTCTGTTTCCGGTGGAACTCCCGGAAATGTCTCTGACAGAAATTATTCCCGTTTTTTCATCATTTCCAAGAATCGTTTTATATGTCATCCATGTTCTTCTGGAATGGGTTCCAAGGCTTATGATATTAATGCCTGTCACAGCTCCCGAATATTTCCTTTTCCAATCCCTGAATTCGGTAACACTTGAAAGTGTCCGGTTAAATACGGTTTTTCCGGCAGTGACTGCGACCACCCGTTCCGGATCTATGCCTTTATTGATGAAAATGTTCCTGGCAATTTCAGCATTTGATTTGTAATTGTTTTTCTCCCTGTTATTTCCGTCGAGCGCCCCGATATCGAATTCGGAATGGAATTGATAGGGTATAATATATTCTCCATCAATTACTATTTCTTTTACATACAGGTTTATATCTCCTTTTTCATCTACATAGTCATTATCAAAATTGACCGACAATGAATCAAGCTTGTTTAAAGCGCCCCGCCATTCTATACTGTATTTTCGAACTTTTTCATCAGCAGTGAAATCCGCTATCAGGGAATCATTTACAAAAAAGTTGAAGTGGGCGCTGTACTTCCCGCCCGTTTTACTGTGGGCCGTTATTTCGATCAGGTGCCGTTTTAGAAGGGTATCGGATGATGTGATTCTTCCAGGATAAAAAACAAGGAAGCCGTTTGAATACATATTGAAAAACTCAACATCGGGTGTTAAAATGCCGGTAGTAACAATTAAATCGTATCTTCCTGAACTGAATTCCCTGCATGCTTCATCAATGGCATAATCGGGAAGCCATCCTTCCACAACCAAAAGATTTGCATCCGTTCTGGATGTTTTTGAAAGAAAATCAATGATCCTGTCGATGCCAAGCAGGAATCCCAGGATTGCCAGAAGAAACGACGCGGAAATTATTACAATTTTTTTCAATTACTTATGCACTTTGACTGAGAAAAGATCGTTTTAAGCTAAACGTTATTAAAGTCTTTATTCAAACATAGCAAATATTCCTTACTTTGTATGCCTGTGACCGGGGAAGAAAACCAACATCAAGAAGGCAGGGTATTATTAAATGATTGAAAGCCT
Organism: Bacteroidales bacterium; assembly: GCA_035390825.1. Taxonomy (GTDB): domain Bacteria; phylum Bacteroidota; class Bacteroidia; order Bacteroidales; family VadinHA17; genus LD21. The sequence continues at coordinate 82,906 of DAOOUQ010000009.1, forward strand.
TTCTTAATGGGATATTTCTGCTATTTAGAAGTAGGAGTAGCTGGTGGGAAGAATTAAAAATTCAATTAATCTGAGTGGCTATGGACAGAACCATAAGAGCTGATCTTTATCGTTTTGACGGGAAGAAAGGGATTACAGGTCTCATCAAAGGATTGTGTGATTCAGGATTCAGATATACCTATTTTCTAAGGAAAGCTATGCGTCATAAAGCAGTCTCTCCCCTGGGCCTTTTTTACAGGATAATGAAAAGGCTGTTTACATACAGGGGATATCACATTAGCAACGAGGCGCAGATAGGACCAGGTCTTCATCTTTATCACCGTGGTACAGTGTATATCGGACCTGTGAAAATAGGTAAGAACTTTACCGTATCACATAATGTGGTTGTCGGAAGATCTTACAAAAAGGGGGTATTTGGAAGGCCGACTCTTGGCGACAATGTCTGGCTTGGAACCGGGGCTGTTGTGGTGGGCCCGATAAAAATAGGGAATGATGTACTCATTGCTCCTAATGCTTTCGTGAACTTTGACGTGCCCGATCATTCCCTGGTGATAGGTAATCCGGGTAAAATAATTACAAAGGAAAATCCGACAAAACTTTATATAACTCACACACTTGAATAATAATTATCTGAAGAAAATCCCTGCGGTTTTTCAGATAACAGCAGCATAAAGGGTAAAATTACTTTTTAAACAAAATATAGCTTAAAGATTGTCGTTTGAGACAGTGAGCTATTGTAAAATGGTCGGATAATTTCAAAAAATCATTGGCAGAACATCTGTGACCGATGTGGCGAAGCTTTAAATGGCCTTCGCTTTATATCCGCCCTTTAACCCTGATCCAACTTAATTTATACACAGACTGATTATGCCCATTTCGATTGCAAATAAGATTTCGGGAATACCCGGACTGATTGAAGATTTCTTTTCAAAAGGGCATAAACGCAGTGTGGAGGCCAAAAGAAATATTGTTGCCTCATTCATTATCAAAGGCTGCAGTATTGCAATAAGCCTGATACTGGTCCCGCTGGCCCTGAATTACGTGAATTCAAGCCAGTATGGGATATGGCTCACGCTTAGCTCAATGGTTGCATGGATGTCTTTCTTTGATATAGGCTTCACGCAGGGTCTGAGAAACAAATATGCTGAAGCCAAGGCCAGGGGCGACCTTACCCTTGCCAGAATCTACATCAGCACTACATATTATTATATCGGGATTATATTTCTCATTATATGGATTTGCCTGCTTCTGGGCAACAGGTTTATCAACTGGGCTTACCTGTTGAATGTTCCCCAGCAACAGGAAAAAGAAGTCTCCACACTTGCCATAATAGTCTTTTCATATTTCTGTTTCCAGTTCGTTTTCCGGATAATTACCACAATACTCACAGCCGACCAGAAGCCTGCAAAAGCTTCACTGCTTGATATGCTTGGACAGTTTATTGCCCTGATACTCATTTATATTCTTACAAAGACAACTCATGGATCGCTCATATACCTCGGACTGGCTTTTACAGTAGCTCCTACTCTTGTTCTTGTACTGGCCAACATCATTCTTTTCAAAACCAGGTACAGGGATATGGTTCCCTCGATCAGTCTGGCTAAAAAAGAGTATGCAAGAGATATAATGACCCTTGGCCTTAAGTTTTTTGTCCTTCAGATCGCCAGCATTGTTCAGTATCAGACAGCCTCCTTTCTGATAGCACATTATTTCGATACTACACAGGTAACATCCTATAATATTGCTTACAAGTATTTTTCTGTTCTTCAGATGGTATTTGTTATCGCTTTATCGCCCTTATGGAGCGGAACCACTGATGCGTATAACTGCGGTGACATTGATTGGATAAAAAAGGTTGTAAAGAAATATCTTATGCTTCTTGTACCTTTCGTGATGATGGGAACCATCATGCTGATATTTGCACGACCTGTATACGACTTATGGCTGGGCAAGAATGTTGTAAACGTAAGTTTCAGCATATCGTTATTGTGTTTTTTGTTCTTTTCCACAAGCATGCTGGCAAATATTTTTGTGGCAGTAATTAACGGGCTCGGAGCTTTGAAGATTCAGTTTATAAGCTCAATAGTTACTTCGGTTGCATATCTTCTTGTCTCATTTGTTCTTATCCGTCAGTTCCATTTTGGAGTTGAATCGATCCTGTTCGCTTCGCTCATCTCAAATGTTTATGGTTATATAATTGCTCCTCTGCAATATTATAAGATCTTTGTCCAGCAATCAAAAAGAGCTATCTGGTATGCCTGAAAGCAAACTGAATGATAAGTTCACAAATATTTAAAAGGATTGAGGTAAATGAAAATTGTTCAGGTCCAATATTCTTCAAAATCAGGCGGCGGTGCAGCGCTGAAACTCCATAATGCCTTCCTGGATGCCGGAATCGATTCACATATACTGACCTTGCACGACGACATAAATGATACAGACAGGGTTATATATTGCGGCAGGAAAGCTAAGATCATGGCCCGTATAGAGGATATGATCAGCGATTTTGTAACCAGGAAATCCAAAAAAGAATTCGGCTTGTTCAGCTATCCTTTCCTTGGAACAGATATTTCACAACACCGTGTCATAAAAGAAGCTGATATCATTTATATACATTGGGTCCAGAAAGGATTCCTGAATATTTCAGGATACAGGAAAATCGCGGAAACCGGCAAGCCCGTAATAATCTTTATGCACGATATGTGGTCAATAACAGGAGGCTGCCATCATAGTTTTACCTGCGAGAAGTATAAGACGAAATGTTATGACTGTCAGTTTTTTCCAGGGCATAAGAAAAATGATCTCTCTGCGAAGGGGTTCAGAAAGAAAATGAAATTATATTCCGGATTCAGCAATTTATATTTTGTTTCCCCAAGCAAATGGCTTAAGGAGTGTGCAGAAAGTTCATCGTTAACCCGAAACAGGGAAATATTCCTGATACCAAACCTGCTCGACAGAAAGATTTTCAGACCGGTCGATAAAAAGGTGGCCAGGGTTCTTCTTAATATCGACAACGGGAATAGTGTCATTGCCTTTGGTGCCCTTGCTATTGACAGTCCCTATAAGGGCTGGGAATATCTGAAAAATGCTCTGGACAAACTGAGTGGTACTTACCGCGAAACAACAATTTCAGTACTGATATTCGGGAAATGCAATGTTGAGGTGATAAGGAAAAACATACCCTTCGATACTGTTTTTACAGGATATTTAAAAGACGAGTATTCAGCTGCTCTTGTCTATAATGCAGCCGATGTTTTTGTAACGCCTTCGTTAGCCGATAATTTGCCGACAACTGTTCTTGAAAGTCTGTCATGTGGTACACCGGTGGTTGGTTTCAGAACCGGAGGGATACCCGATATGATTGAACATAAAATAAACGGTTATCTTGCAGAGTACAGGAATTCTGATGATCTTGCAGAGGGAATAAAATATTGCCTTTCCAATAATATCAGGGGTAAAATATCAGCCGAATTTGAAAATGAAAATATAATAAGCAGACACATGAATCTTGTAAACCGGCTTGTAAATAAAACTTCTCACTGATAAAATATGACTTCTGACTCAAAGACACTTCACCGGGAGGATATTTCTGCAAATGACCTTGTCTTAATGAATATTTTCTGGCTTGGCGTTATCTTATATATGGTGAGCCATGCCCTTGCCTCAACCGATAAGGTTAACTACATTCTCTGCAATGTTTTTCAGATCCTTGGACTTGCCATGATGATACCGGCCGGAATGGCAACCTTTAAGCTTAAAATCGAAGATGTTTTCCTGAAAATAGTTTTTTCGATTTATTTATGCTGGTCGGTGTTTGTTATAGTCAAGGGGGTGAAATTTGATTACGAGTCTGTCAAGCTTATGCTTTTCAATCCGTTCAGAGGAATTTTCCTTTATTTTGTTCCATTGTTTTTGTTTTATCCGCGGAAAATCTCTTACTATGTCAAGCTCATTGAGGCTGTTCTGGTCCTTTCAGTAATCTATCTGATTTTAGTCTTTATATTTATTAAAAGTCTGCTTATTTCAGGGAATAATGTCATAAGCCAGGGATTGATCGAGAACTTCGCACAGTTTCTTGCCATCCCGGCAGGTTTTGTTTTGCTGACATTTGTCTACTACAAAAAGAAATTAAACCTGTTTGAACTTTTCATTCTGTCGCTTACCTTCATTCTGGCAGTTATCAGGGCACGGCGGGGACTTATGTTCATAACCTTAACAATGCTGATTTTTTCATACCTTATTTATCAGATTGCCAACAAAACAAAAGTTGTGAACACTGTTATTTCATTCTTTGTTTTGATAATCATCGCATATTCAGCGGTTTTAATCTATGACAAAAACAGGAAAGACACTTTCAGCCTTATTACCGAGCGATTTGAACAGGATACACGCAGCAGGGTTGAAGAGTATTTTTACCAGGATATGAAACCAGTCGACTGGATTTTCGGGAAAGGCATGATGGGTGAGTATTTTTGTCCCGGGGTGGAAGAAGGTGCTGGCAGGGTCACAATCTACAGGAGTGTCATAGAAACGGGATATCTTCAGGTGATTCTTAACAGCGGTCTTGTAGGGCTGATACTGATCCTCCTGATCTTAATCCCGGCCATGTTCAAGGGATTTATGAAATCAAAAAATATTCTTGCCAAATCTGCTGCAATCTGGATTTTCCTTTTTCTTATATATATGTACCCGGGATCATTTGTTATTTTCTCGGTATACTACATACTGGTCTGGATTTCTGTAGGAATATGCTACTCGGACCAGATAAGAAATATGTCTGATGATGAAATCAGAGCCATAGTACAATCCTTCAGGAAGTGAAATCGGTGTAATCACCAACATCTTCAGGCTGAAACAGCCATTAATAAAAACCAGTTGTTTTTAAATCAAACTATATATGGTGTTTAAGAAGGTCTTAATATTCGGGCAACCCTTTAACAACTTCACAGGCGGAGGCATTACGCTGACAAACCTCTTTAAAGGCTGGCCCAAGGAGAAAATTGCTGTAGCATACATGGGCCATGGTTTATATAATGTTACCACTGATGTCTGTGATACAGTATATCAGCTTGGAATAGAAGAGTATAAATGGGTATTCCCCTTTAGTCTGATACAACGTAAATTTCCGTCGGGATTAAAGAAATTTGATCCTGATAAGAAACCTGCATTTAATTTTATTCAGACAGGTTTAAGATACAAAATTGTTAACAGCATCTTTTATCCTTTTCTGAGATGGACAGGGATCTTCCATTTTCTTTCAAAAATTCACATTTCCAAAAGGTTTGCCGGATTTCTGAATGAATTCAGGCCTGAGCTGTTATACCTGCAGATTACAACAAGGGATGAAATTATTTTTGGAATTGACCTGATCAACCACCTGAAAATTCCATCCGTGATACATATTATGGACGACTGGCCCTCTACAATCAGCAGGAAGGGCCTTTTCCACAAGGCAATCGAAAGACGTATCGACAGGGAGTTGAAAACCCTTTTCAGTAAGGTTGATCTTCACCTTAGCATAAGTGACGCAATGTCAAAAGCCTACTCAGAAAGGTATAAAAAAGAGTTTATCGCATTCCATAACCCTATCGAGACTTCATCATGGCTCCCGTATAGTAAAAAGGACTACTCCCTTAAGAATGGAAGAGTTTCCGTTCTCTACTCGGGCAGGATAGGAATGGGAATCACCGATTCGATCTACGAAGTGGCCGCGGCAGTTGACAGGATGAATATGAACGGTATGAAAATTGACCTTCATATTCAGACACCCACAAAAGATGAAAGTATCCTGAGTCAACTTAAGAAATATAAGAGCATTATAATCAATCCATTCGCTGAGTTGTCGGAGCTTCCCGGAATATTTGCTGACGCTGATATACTCTTGCTTGCAAATGATTTTTCAGACCATGCGCTTGATTATCTGAGGCTGTCGATGCCTACAAAAGCATCAGAATATATGGTTTCAGGCACGCCGGTACTCATTTATTCACCGGCAGAAACGGCAGTGACCAGGTTCTTTAAAGACAACGAATGCGGATGTTGTGTTACAAAACAGGATCAGCAGGAAATAATAGATGCTTTTACCTACCTTATAAACAATGAAAGTTACAGAAAACTTATTGGCACCAGAGCAGTTGATATTGCCAGATCAAGATTCAGCGCCGATAAAGTCAGAACTGATTTTCAATCCCTTCTGTTGAACCTGGTCCGGGAATGATTTTATTAAACAAATTACACTCTGTCTGATTTATGCCTTTTCTTTCAATTATTGTCCCTGTCTATAATAAAGTCAACTACGTCGATGAGTGTGTCATGTCAATTCTTGATCAGACCTACAAGGACTTTGAGCTGATACTGGTCGATGACGGATCAACTGATGGAAGCGGCCAAAGATGTGATCATTACGGCAAAATTGATCCCAGGGTCATTGTGATACACCAGGATAACAAGGGAGTTTCAGCAGCCAGGAACCGTGGTCTTGAAGTCAGCAGGGGGAAATTCATTGGTTTTGCTGATAGCGACGATACTCTTGAAAAGGATATGTATGAGCTTCTGATTAATAATGCAATAAATACGGGATCAGATATTTCGGTCTGTGGCATCAAACGGATTTACAGGGACCATGTAGATGAAAGGATGAGCGACATGGGCATTAAGCTGTATGAAAAATATGATGGTGTGTACGAAGTCCTCACGGGTTTATTCTATATGAATGTTGGCAACAAAATCTTCAAATCAGAAATAGCCGGAAATATCCTGTTTGAAGGAAGGTTCAAGGAGGATCTTCTTTACAATGTGAGAGCTTTCCTGAAGGCCGAAAAAAGTGTTTTTCAGGATGCTCCCAAATATATTTACAAACTCAGGGAGAATTCAGTAAGCATCAGGAAATTCAGTATCCTCGATATGGAGGGCCTTGCTATCGACAGGCAGGTAATTGACCTTGTTGCACAGGCTGATGAAAAAACCGTCAGAGAGGCAAAAATATCCTACTTTGTGCAGATCCTGTCAACGTTGAACCTTATTGTTTTATATTCTAAACCTCCTTATCCCGATGATTTCTATAACATGATCAGGGATTTGAAGGAATATTCATTTGTGGCGGGGAAATCGCATGGACTAAGATTAAAGCACAGGATTGCTTATGCTCTTATAATGTTAAGTCCTTTGTTGTACAGATACTTTCTGAAGCTCTACGTACTGCTTGTACCGTCAGAAGTAGGCAGAAGGGACAAATAAGGCGTTTAAAAAGTAAAAAATCAATATACAATTAGGAGTGAGAATACTGATCTCAAACAAGTTCTATTACAACAGAGGAGGCGGGGATATTTATACGCTGGAACTCGAGAAACTCCTGAGGAAGAACGGACATGAAGTTGCCGCGTTCTCGATGCAGCATCCCCTTAATATACCTTCAGTGTATTCCGGTTATTTTCCAACAGAGGTTGATGTCAACAGGAAGGATTTTAATAATCTTTTTAAATTTGTGATCCGTCCGTTCGGATCGCCTGAGGTAAGGAAAAAGTTTACAGCTCTTCTGAAATCTTTCAAGCCTGATATTCTGCATCTTAATAATATCCATTCCCAGCTTTCTCCTGTTCTGGCAGTTATTGCAAAAAGGCATAATATCCCTGTGGTCTGGACCCTTCATGATCATAAGCTGCTTTGCCCCAGGTATGATTGTACCCGCGATCATAAACCGTGTGAACTCTGCTTTACTGCTAAATTCAATGTTGTCAGGTTTAAATGTATGAAAAACAGTGTCATGGCCAGTATCGTGGCGTATGCAGAAGCCCTGACATGGAACAGGAAAGTACTCGGTAATTCAACAGATGTATTTATCTGCCCAAGCAGTTTTCTTAGGGAAAACATGATAAAGGGAGGATTTGCGTCAGACAAACTCAGGGTCATTTCAAATTTCATACTTGAAGAAAAACTTTCATTTGTCCCCACTGAACGACAAAACTATTATTGCTATGTAGGCCGGTTGTCTGCTGAAAAAGGAGTTTCATCACTTCTGGAAGCCGCATCAGAAATGCCACAGTATGAATTGAAGGTAATAGGAACCGGTCCCCTCGAAGATGAACTTAAAGCAAGATATACCGGGAGCAACATTAAATTCGAAGGATATAAAAAATGGCCTGAACTTAAAGAAATTCTGGGTAATTCAAAATTCATGGTCATGCCTTCAGTATGTTATGAAAATAACCCACTGAGCGTCATAGAGTCGCTTTGCCTTGGGACACCGGTCGTTGGTGCAAGGATAGGAGGAATTCCCGAACTTATTCATGAAGGTGTTAACGGGTATAGTTATATTTCAGGAAATGTTGAGGATCTGAAAGCAAAAATAAGACTGATGTTCGATAATGCCGCAATCTTCAATTATCGTGAAATTTCCAAAGAAGCTGTAAAAAATTATAATTCAGAAAATTATTATCAGGAAATATTAATGATCTATAAAAGCATTTTGAATGCTAAAGAATGATACAAATATTTCCATCGGAAAATCAAAAACCGGATCATACCCGGCTCTTTCTGAAAAACAACAGTTCATGTATTGGAGCAGTCTTCTGTTCCTGAACAATTTATTACTGGTGTAATTAGATACGTATTTCCATATGAGAATAACGGTAATTGGTACCCGCGGAATCCCAAACATGCAGGGTGGAGTTGAAACTCATTGTGAGGAGTTGTATCCGCGTTTGGTGAAATTAAACCATTCTGTCCGCCTGATCCGTCGGTCATGTTATGTTCCTGATGGTGATAAACTGACAGAATATAAAGGAGTTAAACTCACCAGCCTGTTCACGGTCCGTCGAAGGACCACGGAAACCCTGCTTCATACATTTCTGGCTGTCATCTGGACGAGGTTCAAGGGGACAGATTTATTGCATATACACGCAATCGGACCGGCACTATTTGTCCCTTTTGCACGGCTGCTCGGCCTTAAAGTCGTGTTTACCCATCACGGGCCCGATTATAACAGGGCAAAATGGGGTCCGATAGCAAAATCGGTACTGAAACTTGGCGAGAAATGGGGAACAGCATCGGCAAATGAAATTATTGTAATTTCTGAAGTTATTAAAAAGTCTCTCGAAGAAAGGTACAAAAGGTTTGACACCAATCTGATCTTCAACGGAGTCGCTCCTCCGGTTTTTTCGAATGGGACCGGTTATATTGAAACCATCGGTCTTAAGCCCCGTGAGTATATTCTTGCTCTTGGCCGCTTTGTCGAGGAAAAGGGTTTTGATCTGCTTATTAAAGCATTCGTCAGCCTGAACAGGAATGATGTCAGACTTGTAATTGCAGGTGATGCTGACCATGACATGCCATATACACGACAACTCAAAAAACTGGCCGAGGAGAACAATGTAGTTCTTCCGGGATTCGTCAGGGGAGAGGCTCTTCATCAGCTTCTGACCCATGCCAGAATGTTTGTACTGCCATCATTTCATGAAGGATTGCCAATATCTCTTCTTGAAGCCATGAGCTATAAACTTCCGGTTATTGTTAGCGATATTCCTGCAAACAAGCAAATAGCACTTCCTGACGGATCATATTTCTCTACAGGGAGCGTGGAATCACTCAGGATTGGTCTTAACAGGATACTTAATACTTCATTTCAGCCCGTAGGATACGACATGACCCCATATGACTGGGACAAAATTGCCATCCAGACTGAAGAGGTGTATAAAAAAGCACTAAAGAACCGGTAAAGAACATAAACTTTACAACAAGACTTTAATAAGCCTTCATGTATCTTTAACAGGTGATGGATAGTAAGCTTAAGACAGGGATCATAATCAGCGGCAGCAGTGTTCAGGCCTGGGTGTATAAAGTGATAGAAGACCTTGTTGCTTCTGATTTTGCCGAACTCGCTCTTGTTATATACTGTAACGACCCGAATGTATCATCCGGATCCTCACAGAATTCAGAGCCCCTTATATCAAGGATTCACGGGAAACTTGACAGGCTGCTTTTCGGAAAGGCTGATTCATATGATGTTTTAAAGGATTTGAGCCGGCTTGTGAATGGGATAAACGAAATCAGGGTCAATACTGTCAGAAAAAGTGTAGCTGAAGAGTTTGCCCTCACTGATATTGCCGCTATAAGGAAATTTAATCCGGATGTAATTTTAAAATTCAGGCAGGGCCTTTTAACAGGCGAAATTCTGAAGCTGCCAAGATACGGTGTATGGGGTTTCTCAATGGACACCTGTAAAAGCAATCCGGGAGGTGAAGCAGGGTACAATGAGGTAATTTCGGAGAATCCTGTAACACGTGCTGAGCTCTTAATCCTGAGAGATCCCGTAGAGAAAAGTATGCCGATATCAACTACCATTGAATCAACATGTTCCTATTCGGTTCATCTGAACAGAAACAAGCTGTATTGGAGAGCCTCTTTATTTATTCCGCGCATAATTGAGGGAATTTGCAGATACGGAAGTTCTTACCTGGAACTTTTAAAGGCAAGGAATTCAGGAACCACTTACCTGGAGGATAATAAAACCGGGAAAAAGGGAAATAAGGCCACTGAAGCAAAACCATTTATTGCCGTTAAATTGCTGATCAGGAAATTTCTGAAAAAGGTCTTCTTTACCGATCCGTTCTCCTGGATACTTCTTTATGATACCTCAGTCAAAAAGAGATTTCAGGATAATTCCTGTGCCGGTTATAAAAAACTTAAACCAGCAAAAAACAGGTTCTGGGCTGATCCCTTTGTAGTGTCGGCTGATGACAAACACTATGTGTTTGTTGAGGAATTTATGTACAAAAAAAACAGGGGACATATCTCTGTTCTGGAGCTCGACAAGCAGGGAAAGCTTGTGAAATCAGGTCCGGTGATTGTTCATCCTTATCATATGTCTTATCCTCATGTTTTTAATTTTGAAGGGTCATATTATATGATACCTGAGACATGTGAGAATCATACAATTGATTTGTATAAATCAACTGAATTCCCATTCAAATGGACATTTGTAAAGCACATCATGAGCGATATCGAAGCAATGGATTCTACTCTTTTCAATTACAGGGATAAATGGTGGCTGTTTACCCTGGTTGAAAGGATAAGCTTTGCAAGCGACAACAGTCCTGAGCTTTATATTTATTACAACGATGATTTTATGTCAGATAAATGGATAAGCCACCCGCTTAATCCTGTAATTTCAGATGTCCGGACAGCACGTCCGGCAGGTAACATTTTCATAAGCGACGGAGCTTTGTACCGGCCATCTCAGGACTGTTCCGCAAGGTACGGGCAGGCTCTTAACATCAATGAGATAATGGTGCTGACTGAAACAGACTACCTTGAAAAGGAAGTTGCAAAGGTAAAACCCGACTGGGAAAAAGAATTAAAGGGTTTACATACACTGAACTTCAGCGAAAGTTTTTCTGTTGCCGACGCCTATTACTTCAGGAGAAGATTTATTTGAAATGTCTGGCTAATGGAAGAGAAGCTGAATCTGGTTTTCTTTATGCGTGAATACCCTTCTGGTATGGCCGGCACCAAAAGAGTACAGAATTTTCTGGATTATCTTTCAATGCAGAAGGGAATAATCATAAATGTCGTTGCTTTCAGGGGCCAGCTGAATCAACAATCATCAAAGGGGATTTACAGATCAATACCTTACCGGAACATAGGGTCGGGGGTGGAAATGAAATTATCCCATCTTCACAGGATCATAAGTTACTATTTTGAAGGCTTACGGGCTGTTTCAGGCTTGAGAAAGAAAGGATATCCTAACATAATCTATAATTCCGGGGGTATCAATATAGAAAATTTCCTGTTCATCCTTTTTGCCAGGATTCTTGGTTTCAAACTCATTCTGGCCATCGAGGAGGATTATACTTTCTTCAGAGACAACATCAAGGCCATATCACGGTTTAAATGCTGGAGCATTGAAAAGTTCGATTTTCTTAATTGCAGATGGGCCGATACCATTGTGGTGATTTCTAACTATCTTAGGCTCAAATATGACAGACTCAGGGCAAAAAATGTTGTCATGATACCAGTTACCGCCTATCTGAACCATGATTCTGCAAAGACCGCATTCAATGACCCTTTACAAATACTCTATGCCGGTACCTTCACTGACAAGGATGGAGTGGGGGAGATTATTGAAGGGTACTTAAGATTCAGAAAGAAACATGGAAATTCATTGCTGATCCTTACCGGAGAAAGCGCCCAGCAAAAGATTTACCTGGAAAAATATAAAAATGCCGACGGCATTATATTCATGGGACGAGTAGAAGACGATAAGTTTTATGAGCTTCTTCGAAATGCAGATGTGCTGTGCATGTGCAGGACAAATTCAGGATTTGCACAGGCCGGCTTCCCATTCAAGCTTGGGGAATACCTTGCGACCGGAAATCCGGTGATAAGCACGCGGGTAAGTGATGTTGAACTTTATCTTACTGACGATGACGCTTTTCTGATCGACAGGGCTGATCCGGCATTGATATCGGATGTCCTTTCGCAAATTGTCAATGATCCGGCAGCAGCCCGGCTTAAAGGGCTCAGGGGAATGTCAAAATGCAAAGAGCATTTCAGCCCGGATATGAACGGAGCCAGACTTTTGAATACAATTAAAATGATCGCTTCAAACTGATGCCAGCAAGGGCCTCTTCAATAACTGACATGAAAGTAGCTATTCTTTGCAAGACATTGCATAAAGGAGGTGCTGAAAAACAGGCATTGATACTTACAAAACTCCTTTCTGACAAGGGAATGGATGTAAGCCTTATAAACTGGTATGGGAATAAAATTGATCATAAGTACCTGAGTTTCATTACAGATAATTCGTTCAGGTATTTCCCTCTCAGCGGCAACTATCTGAAGAAGTTCAGAACATTCGGCAAAACCATCAGGCGCAATGATGTGTCAATTGTTGTAAGTTATCTCACCTTGCCCAACTTTGTCTCGGGATTGACAAGGCTTTTTAACAAAGAAATTTTAAGTATCGGGGGTATAAGAAATGAAAAACTGCCCTATCATAAGTTCTTTTTTGAAAAGTTGATCCATAATATCCTGAATGATGCCACCGTATTCAATAATTACTCTGCCAAGAAGAAATTTGTAAAGCTCGGATTTAAATCTGAAAAGATTCATGTCATTCATAATGCACTTGCACTGGCACCGAACCAGGAGAAAGACATGAAACCTGATGGTGAGATCAGGATTATTACAGTGGGCAGGTTTGTAAAACAGAAAGATTACGTTACAGCATTGAGAGCTTTCAATGCATTGCTCCGACAGAATAACAGGACAAAGTTTGCATATTATATTGTGGGCTACGGACCTCTTGAGAACAAGATCAGAAACCTCGCCCAGAAACTTGAAATAAACGATAAAGTCAAAATATTTCTTAATCCCCCTGATATCCACGGGATATTGAATAAATGCGATATATTCCTGAGTACATCATTATTTGAGGGGGTGTCAAACTCAATAATGGAAGCAATGGCGGCCGGTTTGCCTGTTGTGGCAACAAATGTTGGCGACAACAATTATCTTATCAAGGACGGCTTTAACGGATTTCTTGTTCCTTGCAGGGATACGACCAAAATTGTTGAAAAGCTTGAGATACTTACACGATCACAGACCCTGAGGAAAGATTTTGGCCGGAACAGCCTCATTTTAATCAGGCGGGAATTTTCCAATGAAAAGATGCTTGAAAATTACCTGAAACTGTTCTCGGAACTTACACAAAACCGTCGGGTGTTATAACGTTAAAAAATACAGCAACTTGAACAAAACTAACAAATAAGGCTGTCAGGCCTGTCTCACCATATTTAGAAAATGAAAATCGGAGTAATAGGTACCAGAGGATTCCCTGAGATCCAGGGAGGTGTAGAAACTCACTGCCATGAACTGTATACGAGGTTGTCTGCTTATGATGATACAAAAATAATCGTATACAGGAGGAAACCGTATATAACTGAAAAGAACAGAAAATCGGATAATAAAAACATCCGGTTTGTTGACTTCAGGGTTCCTAAGAGTATGTATTTCGAGACATTTCTGCACTCATTCTATTCGGCAATGCATGCCCTTTTTCAGAATTATGACATAATCCATATCCATAATATTGGCCCCGGATTCTTCATACCGATACTGAAGCTGAGCGGCGCCAAGATAGTGCTTACTTATCATAGCATAAGTTATCAGCATCTGAAATGGAATTATTTTGCAAAGCAATTCCTTCATCTGTCTGAAAAAATAAGCCTTCCTCATTCGGATTTCGTGATCTTTATCTCTAAAGTCATTGAAGCCGAAATGGTTAAGAAATATGGAATCAGAAATCACAAGTACATTTCAAACGGCGTCAATATCCCCGAAAAATCGGCGGGAACCGATTTCCTGGAATCGCTTGGACTTGAAAGCAATAAATATATTATTGCTGTCGGAAGGTATCTTGAGGAAAAAGGATTTGATTATCTGATAAGTGCTTTCAGGAAATTGGATCAGCAGGATTACAGGCTTGTCATAGTGGGTGATTCGGATTATGTAACCCCATATTCAAAGAAATTTAAAGCTTTTGCCCAGGAAAACGGAGTTGTACTGACAGGATTTATCAAAGGGGAGAAATTAAACCAGATATTCTCTCATGCAAAACTGTTTGTAATGTCGTCATTTTCAGAGGGCCTTCCCATTGCGCTCCTTGAAGCAATGAGCTATAATCTCGATGTCCTTGTCAGTGATATACCTGCCAATCTTCAAATCGGTCTTAACGAAACTGACTATTTCAGGGTTGGTGATGAGGATGATCTTGCCGGGAAACTAAAATATAAACTGACCGGCGAAAGGCAGTACAATTATCAGGAAATCCTGCTGAAGAATTTCAACTGGGAAAAAATTGCAGCGGAAACATATGACATATACAGGGATCTTCTGGAAAAACGATAAAGCTTTCTCTGTATCGGTTTTGATCCGGCTGCAATGTGCAATCCCTCTGACTGCGAATAAGCCTTTATTAACCTTATATTTTGTGAAACATAATTTGAATCATTACTAAAATGGGATATTTGCAAAGAGTCTGGCAAAGTTTTTATAAACTGCTGATGCTGAAAGCCACCGATGAAAGAAGGATCAGATACCTCCGCACCCTGGGAATAAAAATAGGAGAGAGATGCAGAGTAAGAACGATGGACTTTTCAACCGAACCTTATCTGATCGAAATCGGGAACCATGTTGCAATTGCAGCAGGAACAGAGTTTATTACACACGACGGTGCCACCTGGGTATTTGAAGATGATGTTGAAGGTGGAGGCGTTTTTGGAAAAATAAAAATCGGTAACAATGTTTTCATAGGGATCAACTGCATTATACTTTCAAATACCGAGATCGGGGATAATTGTATTGTTGGAGCCGGAAGCGTTGTCCGGGGTCACTTCCCTGAAAACTCTGTCATAGCAGGAAATCCGGCGCAGGTAATTTCCAAAACAGGGATTCAGAGAATGCTTTCAAAACAAAGTCCGGGACTTGTAAAAACGAAGAACTGCACATCAGAACAGAAAGACAGACTTGTAAAACAGCATTTCGGATTGTTAAACCCCTGAAATTACCGGAGGGAAGGAATTGAATAGAGGAAATGCAATCATGATAAAAGCTCAGCTCTTTCGTCGGTGTCGATGAGCTCGATATTAATCCCGTATTTAGCAAGCAGGAAAGCTATTTTGTTATTATTGAAAGCCTCTCCGGGCTGTGGGGGTACAAGGGTTAAAAGCCCCTTTTCCTTAAGCTCCCTTACTCCTTCATCTATTTGCCTGCATCTGAAGCAGACATGATGGAAGCCCCCACCGCGGCTTACAAAATTCACAAGTGAGATATTGTCTTCAAGGGGTTCAATAAGTTTAATATCCAGGCTGTGGTCTTTTTTAAGGAAAACCACTTTTACCTTCTGAAGGGTGTTTACGACCATTCCTGTCTTCCTGGAGTATCCAAAAACCCGTTCCCAGTAATCAATCCCTTCCTTCAGATCTTTTACTGCAAAGCAGATATGATCAATTATCATATCAGAGTTTCCCTTTGATTTTCTTTCCTGTTGCACTTATAACCAGCTGTTCTTTCAGTTCAAATACCTGCGGCACCTTGTAAAGGGCAAGGTGTTTTGCGCAATGTTCCTTTAACCTTTCAGTCATCAGCTCTTTCCCGTTATCTCCCCTCATTACGACAGTTGCCTTAAGGGCCTCGCCGAGAAGCTGATCCTCAATACCTTCAACTGTACAATCCACAACTTCCGGTAATTCAAGTATAACCGCCTCGATCTCCTTCGGGCTTATCCTTTTTCCCCCTACTTTAATTATCTCTTTTTTTCTTGCAGTCAGGAAGATATATCCGTCGTCGTCAACAGTGCCAAGGTCTCCTGTGTACAGCCATCCGTTCCTGATGGCATTTTTTGTGCCCTCTTCATCCCTGAAATAACCGAGCATAATATTGTCGCCCCTGGCGATTACTTCTCCAATCTCTCCCGGCTTTACAGGCCTTCCTTTCTCATCGACAACCCTGAGTTCGACACCAGGGATACCTTTGCCCATCGAACCCTTTTTGGCTTCATACAGCTCAGGAGGCAGGTATGACAGGCGTGCTGTTGCTTCTGTCTGGCCGTACATCACGATAAATGTGATTTCGGGATGACTGGAGCGGAATTCATCGATGAAGATAGGTGCAAGTTTGCCGCCTGCCTGGGTCACATATTTGAGATCCGGGAATCTGGTTGTTTTGAAGTTGTCGGATTTCCTGAGTAAAATCTGGTAATGACTTGGAACACCTGCAAATCCGGTGCACTTGTATTCGAGAAGGTTGTTGATAATGCTTCCAAGGAAAATAAAGGAATTGTTCAGGACTATTGAACCTCCAACTCTCAGGTGTGTGTGCAGAAGCGATAACCCGTAGCAGTAATAGAAAGGCAGCACTACAAGCATCCTGTCATTCTCAGTCAGCCTCAGGTACGTGATTATCGATTCGGTATTTGCCTTCAGGTTCTTGTGTGAGATCATCACTCCCTTGGGAATCCCTGTTGATCCGGAGGTGAATATTATTTCCGCACAGTCTTCATCACTTTCAGTTCCGGTTCCTTCAGCAAAAGATGATTTAAACTCTTCATTGCCAATTGTATCAGGGAATATGGCTTTTATTTTTCCGTCTGGAATTTTCTTCTCGATATCCCTTGTCATGAATATCATAACAGGCTCTGTAAGCTTAGAGATATAGTCGAGGTTATCCTTTTCAATATTAGGATCCAGTGGTATACAGACATTGCCTGATTTTAGAATCGCGAAATATGCTTTCAGGAAGAACGGATTATTTACAGAAAGAAGAAGAATATTCTTGTTTTGTCCGAATTCTTTTCTGAGATATCCGGCCAGGGCCAGCGAAGAGTTGTAAAGCTCCCTGAAAGAAAGGGTCTCTTTGCCAACAAGAAAAGGCTTTTCAAGCTGTGAAGTCTTCTCGAAGAAATAATCAAATGCATTCATTGTGAGGCTTTGTTTATGAAGAGTAATAATCTCTTAAAGGAGCCATTCTTAAGTATTCGGTGGTTTTACGCTTTCTTTCAAAATTTCTGAACAATGCCTCAACCCTTTCAGGTGTCTCATTCATCACAGCGCTTACCTCTTCAGGAGAATAGCCATTTTCAAAACCATACCAGTATATATCCATCAGTTCAAAAGGAAGCTGGTAGAAGAATTCTTCCTGTGTCTGGGTAGCCGAATATGTATCAGTTGTAGGCGTTCTTGACAGAATACCCTGCGGAACGCCGAGATATCTGGCGAGCTGGTATACCTGGGTTTTATAAAGGTTCCCAATAGGCATCACATCTGCGCCTCCATCGCCATATTTAACGAAGAAGCCCTGTTCCTGCTCATGCTTGTTAGGGGTGCCGATAACAGCATAATGCAACGCTTCAGCGTGATAGTACAGGATTGACATTCTTGACCTTTGCTTGAAATTTGAAGCCGCAACTATCTGAAGATACTCTTTTGCATGCAGAATGCTGTCTTTCTGATTTCCTTCCTGATCAATGATGCTCAGGATGAATAAAGGAGGAAGATTATTGTAAAGTCCTGTCTGCCTTACGCCTATCTTCATTTTATAAGTTTTTGGATCGTATTCCGGGAAAACCCTTTTCACGGCTTCGTCGCGCCTCTCATAGCATCTGAATCCGTCCAGAGCGTCAGTAATGACTTCCTTCACGGTGGTGACGCCAAATTTAGCAGCAAGTTCGAGGGCAAGCTCTTCACTGTCAGGACTTGAATCCTTTTCAGGCATAATTATGCCCAGTACCTTATCTGCCCCGAAAGCTTTTACCGACAGCGCCAGGCACACTGAAGAATCTATCCCTCCGCTTATTCCTACGACGGCACCATTCCGTTTGAAATCGGTAAGTACATCCTTCCGGAGCTTTGTTGTTATTTTATTAACAACAGATTCAACATCCTGAAGCAATATGATATCTTTTGTGAACGGTTTTCTGGTTTCCATAGCTATTTTTTAGTCTCGTCAATAATTTTAAGATTGCTAACTTTTCCCTGGCTGAAATCGTAATCCGACTTTTCGATGAACATTGTGAAAAGCAAATGGGTCGAAATAACGGATGCAAGAACCATATCGTCAACCTCTGATGATTTTCCGGTAAGTTCTATTTTCTGAAGAAGATTTGAAACTGAGCCCTGATCAAATATTCCTGCTTTACCGAATACTTCCGGAGAAAGCATTTCCTTAACATATTCAGGAGCATTTCCCGTCATGAAGGCACTTTTTATTGGTGCCCTGTAAGCCTGTTTGGAGCGTTTTACAATTGAATCAGGAATTTTTCCCTGCATTAGTTTTTTAAGGAAGAATTTCTCATTCAGTCCGTTTAGCTTGAAATCGCCGGGCAGTCTGTTACAGAACTCTATAACCCGGTAGTCGAGGAACGGATAACGGCCTTCAACTGAATTTGCCATTGCCATTCTGTCGCCCTGCGATGAAAGAAGATAACCCGACATGAAAATTGATGTCTCGAGCCATTGCGATTTCTCCAGATAGTCCCATCTTCCAAAATCTTCAGGAAGATAATTTTCGAGGTGGTCAATTGGAGAATACCCGTTAAGATGCGATTTCAACTGTTCCGAGAAATGCTTCTTGATATGGTTTGAATTATTCCATCTTAGCAGATGTGAATAGAATGGATTGGCAGTATCTTCGAGCTTATAGCCGTAAAACATCTTTAGGATTGCAGGATTTGCCTGTCTCATCTGGGGCAGGTAAGGATAGAGCTTGGTAAGGAGTTTTGGCCGCAACGTCGAATCAGGCTGGCTTGCCCAGAACCTTCTGATCTTGGCCTCCTTGAAGATGTCATAACCTGCAAGCATTTCATCGGCGCCTTCACCGGTTATTACAACCTTGATGTTGTTTTCCCTGACAAGCTTCGATAAAAGGAACATAGGTGCCGGCGCTGTTCTTGTAACCGGTGTTTCGGTATGCCATATCACCTGGGGAAAACACTGTGATATGTCATCAGACGAGCACGTTATTGATTTGTGGCGGGTATTGAGGAACTTTACAGCCTCATTCTGATATTCTGTTTCATCAAAATCCCTGTCTCTGAAGCCGATTGAAAAGGTATTAAGAACTCCCGGCTCAATATCCTTTATATATGCAACGGTCGAGCTCGAATCAATACCGCCGCTGAGATATGCCGCCACCTCCACGTCGGCCCGCAACCTGATCCTGACCGAATCATAAAAAAGCTCATGAAAATCCTCCAGCGCCCTTTGGATTGTAATGCCGCTGAAAGTATCATTGTAATTCAGTTCCCAGTAACGGCCTGTCTTTATGCCTTCCCTGTTGTAAACAAGATAATGGCCCGGCGACAGTTCGAAAATGTTTTTGAATGCGGTCCCTGGTGTAATTGCTGTCCAGAACGTGTAAATCTGCGACAGGTTCTCGTAAGAAAATTCAGGAACGATTTCCTTCTGCGTGAAAATTGATTTGATCTCTGATGCAAAAGTCAACCTGCCTCCCGAGAGGTTATAAAACAGGGGACGAATTCCAATCCTGTCGCGCGCAATAAAAATTTCCTCCTTTACCTTGTCCCAGATTGCAAATGCAAACTGGCCGTTAAGCAATGAAAGGCACTCCTTTCCATATATGGCATAAAGTTGGACAAGGACTTCGGTATCGGATTGGGTCCTGAGTTTATAACCCTTTTGAAGGAGTTGCTCTCTGAGCTCCTTATAGTTGAATATCTCGCCATTAAAGACTATCCAGTAACGTCCTGATGCATCCGGAAGCGGTTGCTGACCGGTAGAAAGGTCAATTATGCTTAATCGTACATTTCCGATCCCGGTAAATTCCGAGAGATAGATACCGCTTTCATCCGGGCCACGATAATTGATGGCGCGGAGCATATTTTCGATCATCGGCCCGTCAATTCTCCTGCCGCTGTAATCTACTATGCCCGCGATTCCGCACATTTTCAGTTACTGTTTTTACGAATTATGAAATCAGTGATCGCGTTAATCGATTCAAAGTTTTCTTCAACAAGATCTGAATCAGTGGTTTTTATCCCGAAGTTTTCCTCGAGATATGTGATGAGAACGACAAATCCCATCGAATCGAAATATCCTTCCTTGAAGATCAGCGAATCATCCCTGATCTTGTCCTTGTCCACAAATGTGGCCTGCTTGATATAATCCTTTACCTTTTCTTTTATTGCAGTTGCATCAGTATTCATAGTTATATGAATAATAAGTAGTTAATATAAATATTTGAGCATGAGATTTATATCTCACTAATTCTTTATGTAATAGTTGCTGTAATGCCTGTAGGAGCTTTTATGCAGACTAAGGTCGTTGTAAACTATGTCGAAGTTGTTCATCTTGTTGGTTTTAAGGTTATTAAGAACATTGGCGAAAATGTCCTTCCTCGTGTAATTGTTCCTTATCACCATAAGAACCTTCGAAGCATACTTCATCATCAGTATTGCATCGGCAACAATTCCGACCGGGGTAGTGTCAATTACTATATAATCATATTTTGTTTTGAGGTAATTGATCAGGTTATCCATTACACCCGATTCAATAAGTTCTGACGGGTTCGGTATTACCGGGCCGGCCGAGATAAAATCGAGGTTTGTGATATTGGTCCCTCTTATTATTTCATCTGCTGATGCCTTATTGATCATAAAGTTGGTAAGGCCGTAATTATTGTTTTCCTTAAGTTTTATATGAAGTGTAGGCCGTCTTAAGTCGCAGTCAATAAGAATGGTTTTATAACCTACCGATGCAATTGATGATGAAAGGTTGAGGGATACAAAACTCTTTCCATCCTGTGGCTGGGAAGAAGTTATTAGTATCACCTTCGATTTTTCATGATCCGATTTAAGGAAGAGAGAGCTTCTCAGGTTACGGAACGATTCGGAGATTGCCGACTTCGGATGTTCAGCCACAACTGTTTCACTCTTGAGATTATTGCTGTAAATCACGCTCATCACTGAACGGTGCAGCATATATTCGGCATCATTGATGCTTCTGATCTTGTCGTCAAAGAAATCGCGGATCATCAGGTAGAGTGTTGGAAACAGCAGTCCGAAAAACAAGGCCATCAGGTAATTAATGGCTTTTTTGGGGGCCACAATCTTTGATGTAATTGTTCTTGCAGGCTCAACAATTTCATAGTCGGGATAATTGGAGGCAAGTGCGATGGCGGCTTCTGACCTTTTCTGAAGCAGAAAAGTATAAATTGCATCGTTCAGGTTGAATTTTCTCTGCATGCTTACCATATTCATCTCGGTCCTCGGCAGTTTCGAGATCTCTCTTGAAAGTTTTTCCTGCCTGTAATCAAGTTCTTTAAGAGAAAGCGTGAGTGTATTGAGGTTGTTGGTAAAGTTTTCAATTATGGTCTGCTTCTGGGCGGCTATCTTTGCATCGATCTGGTTGAGGAATATGTTTTTCTGTGGATTGCTGCCTGCCAGGAGTGAAGAACGCTGAAGGTTCAGTTCATTTAGTGTTGTGATAAGCTGGTTTATTATCGGATCCGAGACATTCATTGCTGAAGGAAGAACGACTCCCGAACCGCTCTCGTTCATCTTGAAATAATTGAGTACATAGTTGTAATACCTTTCCTGGACCTGAAGAGCGGCCCTTTCGGTTTCTATGGAAGTCATCTGTTCAAATGACTGCTGGCCCTGAAAACTAAGGTCCATCACCTGGTTGGCCGACCTGTAATTCCTGAGCTCTGATTCCGACTGAACGAGTGAATCTGAAATTTCAGATATCTGTGAGTCAATAAACCTCACCGTGCTCCTTGCAAGATAGTTTTTCTTTTCAAGATTCCGTTCGAGGAATGTGTTGAGAAATCTGTTCAGGAATGTAATGGTCTTATCAAGATTGCTTTCAGAGAACTTAATGTTTATTATTGAAGCAAGAGGTGATGCCTTTTCAATTTCCAGTTTCTTCAGATATTCCTTTGCCAGGAAATCAAGATGATTCAGAACAAAGTAATAATTATACCTTACTTTTGGGTTAACCGGGATATTTTCTTTCTTAAGCCCGACTGAAAAGCTGAACAACCTGTTGGTTATTGTTTCATTGAATTTGCATATGGTATCAAATTCCACCACATTGTCCTCACTTATTATTTGATTGTCAACATAATTGTAGAATGACACCTTCTTGCCCGATACAGAAAGCTTGTATGAATTGTCATCCAGGATTGTAACATAAAATTTGGCACCGACCGGCTGGTTATGGGATTTATCTATGCTTACAGTCAGAGGAGAATTACTGAACATTTCCTCAGTCTGCTTAATGACCTTTTTGAATTCCCTGAAATAGCTGACTTCAAGGTTCATGGCACTTACAGTGGAATATACAAGTTCAAAGGAACTCAGATTTGTAATGTCATTTTCGATGTTGCTTATTGACTCGAGCGACTGAAGGCTGCTGAAAAGCTCATTTGATTTAAGAAGAGATGAGGTCTTGTTCTCAACCGGACTTAATGATGCCGATGCTTCATAAACCTTTCCTGCAAAATGGTTATAAAGGAATGCAAGAGCAAAGCACAGTAAAATTAAAGAGATATACAAGTATTTTAATGAAGCAACCTTTAAGATAAAATACTTTAAAGGGGCAATCGACGAATCTGGTTCAATAGTTTTTAGCATTGTTTCCGGTTTTTATAATCCCAGCCCTGCAAAAAGCAACACTGCAATCAACGTTGTTATTGATGATAATATTGTCGTGTAAGTTATGTTTGAGTAACTTGTTGAGATTGATTTCAAAGGCTCAACAACAATTACGTCATTTGGCAGAACATAGTAATAATCTTTACTGGCAATCTTGGAATCAGAAAGGTTGAGTTTGTGATGCATTATCTTGTCACCTTCCTGCCGTATCAGGATAATATTCCGGCGGTTACCGTAACGGGTAATGCCTCCCCCAAATGCGAGAGCCTCATAAATGTTTATCTTGTCCTGCGAAAAAGAGTATACCCCCTGCCTGTTAACCTCACCAAGAACAGAAACCTGATTGTCGATGAATTTGACCACAATGGTTGTGTTTGGAACATATTCATTGAGGGCTTTTTCAATTTTTGAGCCGGCATCTGCCAGTGACAACGAACCAACATTTATCTTTCCCACAAACGGGAAATCGATATTTCCGGCTTCATCAACAAGGTATCCGAGAACACTTGAGGAAGATTCATTATAACGTATTTCGCTGGGTAAATCAAATATCTGTCTCGTCTGGGGATCTATGCTGAGTATTCTGATGTAGAGCCTGTCGAATGGTAAAATAGTTTTCTGAGCCTTGGGATTGACAACCGGCTTTGCCAGCTCATCAATATCATTGAAATAACTAAGTTGTCGGATTGGAACACAGGAACTTATAAATGCCAAAATAATAAATGCAAGACCCGCCCTGCATACGGCTGACTTTAAATTTTTCATAAATAGGTTAAATAAGAATTATCAAACTCCGGTCCTTTGAAATACTGTTTTTATGGTTTTGAGCAAAATTATAAAATCTAATCGAGGTGACCAATTGTCGATATATGCCAGGTCCATTTCCATCCATTTGTCAAATTTTACATTGTTACGGTCAGGGATTATCTGCCAGAAGCACGATAATCCGGGTTTTACTGATAAACGTCTCAACTGCCATCTTTTGTATTTTTCAGTTTCACTTTTTAACGGGGGACGCGGTCCTATAAGCGACATTTCGCCTTTCAGGACATTTATGAGCTGAGGCAGTTCATCCAGACCTGTACGGCGAAGGAATCTGCCTACCCTTGTTATCCTGGGATCGTTCTTTATCTTGAACACGGGTCCGTCCATTTCATTTTGCGACTCAAGATCAACTTTTAGCTTATCAGCGTTGGTAACCATGGTCCTGAACTTGTAAAGGTCGAATTGCCTTCCGCGAAGGCCGACTCTTGCCTGCCTGTAGATAACCGGCCCCCTCGATGTGGTTTTTATAAGGATGGCAATAGCCAGCATCACAGGTGATAACATGAGCAAAAGGATCGAGGAAAACGTAACATCCATGAATTTCTTTAGAGCAAGCGCTGACGATCGGTAAGGGATGTTGATAAAGGTGAGGAATTTCTCGTTTCCTATCGTCGATACAAAGGCGTTTGTCAGATTAAGACGCAAATCCCTGTAGCTGAGACGAAAAACAACTCCGAGCTCTTCGCACGACCTTATGGTCTTTCTTACTTCCGACGGGTTGACTTCCTTTTTTAAGTATATGACCTCATCAATGGTATCGACCTCCATAAGGTCGTTTATCACCATCTTCGTTTTTTCAGGAAGAATCTTATATATCTTTGAATATTTCTTAATGATTTCTTCAGAACTTGTGAAGATGAAGGTAACTCTGTAACCCCAGTCAATGTTTACCCTGACATCCTCTATGAAAGGGATGGCTGTCTCATCTGCTATCAGCACAATATTGACGAAGTTAAATCCCTTTGCCCTGTAGATCTTGAACACTTTGTACTCGAAGGTTCTGGCCAGCAGGAGGAATAAAAACCCAAGAAATGTAAATTCTATCAGGAACAATCGTGAAAGGTAGCCCAGTTTAAATACAAAGTAGAAAACAAGAAGCACAGCACTTACGGCTACTGCCGACTGGATATATTCAAATATAAGGGTGCGGTATCTTTTTGTTCTCGGTATCTCTGTCGCATTGATTATGTAAAGAGTAAACAGCCAGATGGGGAGAATTGCAATGAAGATCAGTGTGAGGTCCCTTCTCTGGAAAAAGAATACTTCTGCATCCTCTCCGTAATAGTTGAACATGAATGCCAGCTGAAACGCAATTGCAACCGCAAGTATGTCAATTGCTCCCAAAATGACATTGAGAAGATTCCATCTCTCCAGGAATGGAATTATTCTGAGACGGATCATTGTATTGAATATATCCATGTTTTAAAAACTCAGAAAGCAGTAGTTTCTTTTTTTAATTTCTTCTCCAACGATTGTATTACAAATTTAATTAATAACAATGGCAGATCCGAATTGTTTGTATTTTTTTCTATTCACCCTGCCACCTTGTGCTCTGGGCCCAGAAATATGTAATGCCGTTAATATCTGTTATGTCGGTAAGCTTGAAACGATGCTCCTCAAGAAGGGTTGTTACACTCCTTTTGGTAAGGTTTCTTTCGGTGCTGCCTGTGAAAACACTCATCATGCCGCTTAAATATCCTGCATGATTAAGAAGCCTGGCAGGTGCCGCATTCTGACTGCAGTTTTTGAAACATCCGACAAAATTTGCCTTCGCCGGCAATATCCTGTAAATAATATGGAGAAAACTCTCAAGATGCCTTACGTGATTAAGTTTTTTAAGGTTAACCAGAGTTTTAATCCCCAGAAGGTCATTGTGATCATAATAATAATGGTGACTTGACGAGAGCACCATAAGGTTTGGATCCTTTGAAAGGCCTATCCAGCTTAGGTAATTGTAAAAATCATCCCCTCCTTCGGAAAGGATGTTATTTAAAGCCGGATCATTCACACCCGTTCCGTTACCAAACAGTAACGTCCCATTTTCTGTGCCTGAAATATTAGTACTGATCTGTGTGTTTCTCAATGAGTAAAGGTTTCCCATATTCAAGTGTTTTTGTGATGAGGTAAAAGTATCTATAATATAGATGGCAGTCAAGCATGGGAACCTCAGTTAATGAGCAAATCCGATGTTTTGCCAGGGCCTTTGTCAGGGAATTTCCGACGCAAATCCCATTATCCTGTCCGTTGGTAAAATAAAAAGCTACTTAGGTCAAAACAGGAGTCGAATTTATCACTGGTATTTTATTTTCCGGGGTAAAAGAGATTTTGATTCCGGATTAACATGTTGAATATTAGTGTTATGGAAGGCAGATAATATGCCTTAAGGGAGTGACTGCACATGTTTTGACAAAATGCTTGAATTGTTTGATGAAAATTCCGGTATCGGAATTATTTCTTTGTGTTCTCGGCGCAGAAATAAGTGATATTGCTTATTTCAGTGATATCAAGAATCCCAAAATTGTGTGCTTCAAGAAGCTTTATAACATCCTTTCGTGACATAAACCTGTCAGACTTTGAGTCAAACAGATTTATAAGGCTGGAAAGCCATCTGAATGACATATAAAAAGGAACGGCAATGCCTCCGCGGATTTTGTTGTCAAGAAAACATCCTATGAACCTGGCTTTGTCGGGCAGCACCCTGCCAACATTGTTGAGAAATGCATCAACGTGATTAATCTGATTGAGCTTCTTCAGATTGACAAGGATTTTCACACCCTTGAGATCGTTGAAATCGTAGTAATAATGGTGTATCGATGAAAGGATCATCAGGTTCTGTTCTTTGGAAAGCCCCAGCCAGTTTAAATAGTGATAAAAATTCTCCCCACCCTCGGCAAGGAGACTTTCAAAAACAGGGTTATTTTGATAATCATCCATTAAAATTACGCTTTCCCCAGTATCTGCATTAACGGATTGAGAACCCATTTGTTCGGTCTTTTCTATTGCAGTCTGCCTTTCCATCAACAGGATGCTGAGAATCCGTCTGTAAAATTAGCAATAATGAATTTAGCTTTCAAACCTGTCACATGTTCCAACCGCATAAACCGACCGGCATATCAGTTTTAAACAATATGCTTTTGCCTGATCGTCATCAAAAAGTATATGTTTGTCAATAAAAGAACCTGATTGGTCAAAATATCAACAAAATTTATAAGCTGTCTGTGCTTTAGAGCATTATTTGCAAAATTGTTGTTTTGTTAATTATTTAACAATCAGTAATATATAAAATTTTAATAAAAAAAGGTTAAAAAGCCGGTATTTAAAAGGCATTTTGACCAATGTGGTCTGCTGATTGATAAAAAATCAGGAAATAGCATGTTATGAAGCATTGTGCTTCTTATAGCCCATGAATAGTTTTTTAACTGTTAAATGGTAATTTCCTTTTTGGGGTTTCAGGATCAAAGGTTCTTATCGGGGTACATTTCTTTCCAGTGATCAGGCTGGTTCTTCAGCTTCATGTCAAACCACGCCATTATAGTATCATGCCATTCAAGGCGTTTTTTGTAATCAAGGATGTGGTGATTTTCGCCGCTTATCAGGACCATTTCAACATCTTTTCCGAGAATTTTCAATGCGGCATAGAACTGCAGGCTCTCTCCAACCGGCACATTTGTGTCAGAAGTGCCGTGTAAAAGAAGAATGGAATTCCGGAATTTGTCGGCATTGAATATAGGACTGTTATCAACATAAATATCCTTCCGGTTCCAGGGGTAACTGTTTTTTGTGGCTCCTGAACTGTAAGAGTAACCCCAGTAGCCTTCGCCCCAATAGCTTGTAATATCACTTATCCCTGCGTGAGATATTGCAGTTTTGAAAATATCTGTCCTGGTTTGAAGCATCATAGTTGTAAATCCGCCGTATGAAGCTCCTATGCAACCAACATTCCGTGCATCAGCTGAAGGAAATGCGGCAAGGAATTTTGTTGTTCCCTCTATTATGTCGTCGATAGCATCTCTTCCCCAGCCATTTACGTGAAGGGCCGAAAAATCCTGCCCGAAACCGGTAGATCCGCTGGGTTGCACGACATAAACAAAATAGCCTTCAGCAGCCCAAATATTTTTCGGGTAACGGCCACCAAATGCCCGGTTGGTTGGAGTTGTCCCGCCATAATAATTAACAATTACCGGATACTTCCTTTCCGGATCATAGTCAGAGGGATAGTAAACACGTCCATAAATGGTTGTTCCTTTTGAATTTATGAAATTCCATTCCTCAGATTTTCCAAATTCCACATCTTCCATCCGCTTTGCCCCGGGATCAAGAAGCAATATGGATTTTCCGGTTGTCAGATCCAGTGAATATAACTTTTCGGGAGAACTGATACTGCTGCCTCTGAAAACTGACAAAGGCCGTTTCGCGGAAAATTCTATCGAAGTGATGACTTCCTCGGGTACGCTTATTTTTGTGAAGGTCTTTTTTTTCAGGTCAAGACGGTACAAATTTACAAAATCGCACTCATCTGCAGTCAGATATATCTTGCCATCCCTGGCCCAGTATACTCTTTCAACCGACGGGGCAAAATCACGTGTAAGAGCCTCAGCCTTTCCGGTTTTTATATCGAAAAGGAAAAGCTGGGTATCATAGCTGTTTGGGATCAGGCCGTTGCTCACATTTACTCCCAGATCACCGAAAGTCTCAGGTCCACCCGCGACCAGAAGCTGCAAACCATCAGGAGAGTATTGGCAGGAACCGCCATAAAGTTTGTCTTTCCAGATAGTGTCAAGACGCATGGTCACAGGATCAAGTTCGTAAAGAGTCTGCTTCGTAAAAGGCACTTCGCCGTAATCCATCCGGGATGTTGAGAAAAGAATCCCTGATCCGTCAGGTTTGATGTCGTGGAGATTTGATGATAAGGCACCTGCCGTAAGGGGACGTGTAAGTTTTGTTTTAAGATCAAAAAGATATAAATACGAACGATCGCGAGTGCCCGGAATACGGTCTTCATTGCCGAAAACACGCTTCAGATCACCTGTCTTCTGCGCCTCTTCGATGTGTGAAAACAGGAAATAATCCTCAGCGGGCGACCATATTATCCTTTCTGGCGACTTTAGCCCGGAAGCTGCAAGGCTTTCTTCTCCGGTTTCCGGATTAAACAGATACACATCCGTATTTCCATCTTTGTCAACCTGGTAAAAAAGCCGGTCAGTTTCCGGGAGCCATCCTGCACGAAAGGCATTGTTACGTAAGGCGAACAGGTTCCGCTTCAGTTCCATGTTATATACACGGAACGACCTTTGTGATTTCCCGGTACCGGGAAGGATCTCATCAGTCTGAATCAACAGGTATTTCCCCGAAGCCGATAACCTTGCATCTGTAACGCTTTCACCCTCTATAATATCATTTATGGTCACTTTTCTTTTCGGATTGGTGCTCCAGGTCAGTTTCACGGAATCTTTGTCAGAAGTTATATTGGCACCAAGCCGGAGCGTTTTCCCGGTGCTTATCACTGTGAGCAGAAGACTGTGAACCCCGGTTCCTAAGGCAATGTCGGTTTTAACAGCCTTTTCTGAAGGCTGGTCATGTGTTTTCACTTTTTTACCATCAAGGAAAAGTTCGAAAAGCGCATTTGTTGATATGTTAATCGAGGCTTTGGTCCATCTGTCGCTATTAATGTAACCAGCCATCTGTATAAACTGATACTCCTTGTTTACCAGCGTGACAAGGCTGTCTGGCCTCTGACCCATGACAGTCCAGTTCTTAATATCGCCGGCATCGGCCTGCACGCTCCCGAGCAAAGCAGCATTATCAAATTTCTTGCCGTCGACAGATGGCTGATTTGCAAAAACCGGAAGAGACAACTGATTGATTTTTGAGACTTTCCAGACGGAGCATTCTGTTTTGTTTTGTGCCCATGTGAATCCTGCTGCCAGAAACAGGAGGTAAAAGAAGGTCAGTTTTTTCATAGGATTTATTTGAAAATTCTTAATATTCCAGAAGAAGTTTTCAAAGATAGAAAAATATAACTTCTGACCTTAATGTCATGGCTTTTAACAAAGCTTTGTACCTGTCGGAACATCCATGACAGAAGTGACAAAAGACACATTCCTCACTCATATCCCTGGCACACGTGGTATGCATCACAGAGATAGCCGGGCCGATCTGAAGGGTCGAAAAATTCACCACAAATGGCACCGGTCTGCCGGTAATCATGTTTTTAACGTGGTTGAAGCTTAGCTGCACACGTTGTTTTTATTCCTGTTTCATTGCCGGAACCGGTGTTAAGCCCGGAAGACGGATCCCTTGCTTCCGGAAAATTCCGAACATCAATCATTCTGCCGACAAGGATATCAAGTATCTGAAAATCTTCAATTTCTAAATCTGGTTATTATGAATTTTCTGATTGTGTCACCTGCAGAAGGGAATGGTTGCCGAAAACTGTAAATACGCCGACCTCACATAAAGCTCCGGCCGGCACAAACAGCATTTTTTCCCCAATTTGTCTGAATATTAATCATTAAACCTGAATAAGAGCATCAACGGGTTTGGTTATTTATATGGTTATGTTAATTTAATCAGGATATTAACACACTTAATTATTAAGTCTTCCGAATCAGAATTTTCTCAAAACTGTTGAAACTTAAGTTACTGACGATTATCAATTCCCCCTTTGTGTCTAATATATCAAGGATACAACATGCAAGCAATTCAAAATTATAAAGGGATGGCGGTATATCAAGTTTTTGATGGCGGCTGATTTCCTGTCGGGCAGTCCCAAAGTCGGAGCGGGTTTCAATCCGTGAATAACCCGCTGTTACGGCGTTTTCTATACTGTATATTGGCGGCTGGCTGATTTTATCTCATTGTCTGTCAATATGACTATCTAAAAGCTTCACCAGCTGTGTAAGTATCGAAAAACTCCTGAAATTTGCATATTTTATTGTCTTTAATAATCACAAAATGAACAAAGTCTGATTCATATATTTTGCCTGTATTCTTAGCCTGGCATTTCATATATCCAATTACCGCGACGGAATCAGCATCTGATAAAAATCGTCTGGGTTCCAGAACTAAAATATCTTCAGCATTTCTTCCAATATTTAACCATTCCAGGAATCCGGAATGACCTTTTTTCGTTCCACCCGCAGGATTATAGGGGTTGTCAGGTTCGCCCCATTCCACATCTTCGGATAATAAGTTTAAGATCGAATTAATATCTCTTTTTGAGAAATTAAGGTAAAGTTGCTTGACCAGTTCAATATTTTTATCCATAATTGTTTTTAGCTTAAAGTTATAAACTTATCCGATCAAAGTGCGTGTTTCTCCTGATAGTAAATTCATTTTGTCGGCTTCCCCTGAAATTGGATTACACAAGATGGCAGGAGCCGGTGAAATTGGTTATTCGTAAAATTTGGGGACGTTTATATACAATATAGTAGTTAGAACTTTTCACCCAAACAGTCAGACAAAGTCCTAACTAGTACAAATAAAATTCGTTCCACAATCATGCTTCGACTATGTAATTTTTAAGTTGTTGAGACGCATTTCTAATAACTCAAGGTATTTTACTTTCATACCCTGTGACAAGAAACTTGAATTGATAAGCGATTTCCATTTTGGAATTGCGGATGATATAGTTTCAAGAACTTTATCGACACTTTTAGTCGTTAATTCACACATTTCTAATCCATAGTATTTTACAAGCATATTATATGTTAAATGCTTCTTCTTACCTTTTAAGGGTAATGCAATTTCATCATAAGGGTTCCTATACTCTATGGTAGTATTGAGCAGGTCATAACATGGCGATAGCTTAACCTTTCCGTCTATGGTTATGACAGAGAAATTTTTAAGATGATGGTCATCATTCCCAATCAGATAATTAAATATAACCAGTTTGAACAGGATTAGCTTTTCGATAGCAGGGAAAGTACAGTAGTTATCAATTAAGCCAACAATCTTTTCCATGCTATACTCGTATTTAGTATCTCGGCTGAGTCCTGCCAATTGAGCGAAATCTTCAACAGGTACTTTGTCGTTTTGACCTTTCCTGTCAAATCGCCTGATAAAATATGTCAGCGTATTATCCTTTGACCATATCAAGCCATGAAGTGGAATTTCCAAACCAATTTCATTTGCAAGCTTCATTGTGAGGTCCTCATTTTCTGGCATTTCCTGGAAATATTGATGCTGAGGTTTAAGAATATATCTTCCACCTGTATCAACAATGTCGAATTTCTCTTCTTTGATATTTAATCTTGCACTCAGTTTTGGTTGTATACCCTGTATTGACATTTTAGAAGCACGGTTAAAGGCTTCTTTCCTTTGTTCTTCTGCCGTATATTCAAGGTCTTTAAGTGAAGTCAATTCATTTGATAGCAGCTTAAGTCCCGCTTCACTGTAACGGTTATCTCCACAAGGATTATATGTTATCGGGCAGTAATTCATTTTGTACTTCTTTTACTGTTACAGCACCAACCATGTCATCGCCAACAGCGATTAACTGAGAAAAATAATCATACTTATCAATTTTCTTCAATTTCAATAAGCCTTCCAATTGAATTCCTTCGGGTAATAATCCATCAAAAAATGGTGGAAACTTATCGAACTTATAAATTTTTTCTTTCAGTGGCATTGTTCGGGAAACTTCAAGCCCATCGTAACCATCAAGGTACTCGAATACATACTCCTTTCCTTGTACAACTTCAGTAAGAATTCCAGCTTCTCTTCCCCTTACAAATACTTTAGCCTTTCTCATTTCCTTGCTTTGTTAAATTATCCATTAATGGACTTGTTAAAACAATCTTTATATTCAACACCTTCAGGATTTTTCGTAAGGTGTCCAATTGTACAGATGCCTTGCCTTTTTCAATATCGTAAACCACAGTTTTTCCAACTCCTGCAAGCTCTGCTAACTGTACACGGCTTAGTCTGGCTGCCTTTCGATGCAACCTTATCACTTCTGCTAATTCCTGAGATTGTTTCATTGTTTTCCTTTATAGCGGTAAAATTAAGTGTTTTTTTCTAAAGTAGCAAGCAATTGGCTTTTATTTACTGTTATGGCAGTAAAATAATATCATTTCCTATCAAAATTCACAGACAAATCCAAATGTTACCGCTAAAGCGGCAATATTATCACCGGCGTAAAGTGGTCAATTTCACCGGCTCATGCATCATAGTAAAATTGATTAAAAAGTGATACTTCTGAAAGCAAGTCAGTATACTGGTTTGCGAGTTTCGATTAGAAAATTCTTAACCCTTTTGGGGTAAAATGGAAGAGGGGTTAAGAATTTTCTACTTTTTTAACCCGATTTTCAGTTATTGGCGGTCTGGGGGTGATTGCAGAGTGTCCCTGAAATGGGCTGAATTCGTGAGCGTTACGGGGGCAAAAAAGAAATCCCCGACTGGTGGGTCGGGTACTCTTGTGGAGCTGATGTTAGAATTATTTTACAAGCAGCCATAAAAACAAATGCCTCCGGGATTATTGTATGTCATAACCATCCTTCTGGAAATTTAACTCCGAGTGAAACAGATACAAAGATCACCAAGAAGATAAAAGATGCCTGTTCTATAATGGATATTCAGCTGCTTGATCATTTGATAATTGATCCTGATGATTTTTATAGTTTTGCGGATGTAGGAATTCTATGAAGTATATATATACCATCCAATAAAACACAAAAGTCTCGATGAAAGGCAAGACTTGCACGATTTTAAAAATTTGTTTAGGAAAAAATGAAGAAATATTGACACGTGTTAATCTTCTTTATAAATTTAATAGTGAAAGTTGATAAGGGTGCAGTGAGAGCTTCAAAAAAGCAAAGACTTTAAATTTCTTGAGAATCTTTAAATGAAAGTTTCATTTTTTAATGTAACCATCTATTTAAAGATTCGAGTATTAGTAAAACATTTTTTATCCAATATTTATTGTTTAATCCCTTAAAAACCAATTAGTATGAGAGAAAAGCTACCTCAACCTCCGATTCTTTTTGTCCTCCTTTTTGCTCTATTTATTTCTTGTCAGAAATATGATGAGATTTCAAACGACGAGGATACAAATGAAATTATGGAAGCCAAATGCTGGTATGAAAGCAATTACTCACCTGAATTACTCATCGACTCAAAAGGCTTGTCACCGCAAAAACTTATTGCTAAACCTGATTGGGATCGTGCCAGGTGTTTTAAACATCCTAATTCTATAACAGTTGAAGTTCCATTGATTTTTGATGGCGAATTTGGAATCGCATCTGAAGAATGTTATCAAGCATTTAAAGAGTCAGATGATAAACGATACATTTACTCACAAACAACACTGATAGTCGAAAAAAAGGCTGCTCAAAGGATTGCATTCCTTATGACAATTATACCAGATAAGGATTATAAAATAGCAAAAGATTTTGAAGTATTTTCGACATCTTATCAGAAGTGGGATAAAGATTTTTGTGGAATAATACTTTATCATAATTTAAATGGGATATTCTCAAATGGCTGGTGGATAAAGGATGGGTTAGTAATTGACCCTATTATTATCCATGATGAAATAAATCTACCATTAGAAATGACTAAGTCTGAATGCTATGCCTGGTACTATATCACATGGACTGAAATTTGTGATAATACAATCACAAAAGGTTGTGTAAGGTTTGAAACATGGTATTACTTGGGTACGACTTGCGATGGTAGTGGTGGTGGTGGTGGATTTCAGGCAGTAGATCTAAATCGAATTTATGCTTCATCATCTAATCTTTCTACAACCCAAAAATCATTATTACAATCAGCACTTAACACCTTTGCGACTTCACATTCTATTTATGCAAATATTTGGATGAATTTGATTGAAAACAATGTAAAATTGGTGTTTAAAATTAAAGCTGATCTTAGTACTCCTGCAGCTATTAGTAATGATGGATCGACAATATTCTTTAGATCAACAAATGATATTAAAGTACAATATCTTACTGAAGAACTTGTCCATAAGGATCAAATGATTGAATATGGTCCAAATTTTGATGGTTTGCAAAGGAATTTTGAATTTGAAGCAAAGGTTCTACAAGATATCATAAACAACATGAACGGTAACTTTGGCGGCTTAATGGGGACTTTGGGCTTATCGCCAGAACTTTGTAGTGAATATTCCTCCTGGATTTTTTCAATTGCAGAATTAGGAACTTCTTTTGACATTGCAACTTTTAATTATTTTTGCTCACGTTTCCATTATTCAAATCCACCAGGCAATTATTACTATCCATTTTTTGAACCAGAATTGTTGTTTTTCTATAGTGCTTATGGGTTTCACTCACCTGGAGATTCTATAATTTATTAATTTTACATTTAATACTCATATCATGAAAAAAATAGTAACATTTTCCATATCAATTTTAATAGTGTTTTCAATAAATGCTCAAAATGGAAAATTATTCGAGTATAAGAAATCTAAATTCGGAACTTACTCGGTAAGCCCAATTAATAAAAGTACATTTAGGACAGAAGAAGTCATTAACGAGCATGCCATTATTATTGATCAAGAATATACAAATTCCCTATTTAACGAAATAACTCAAAAGGTTTTTTCGATCAATAAGATTGAAAAGATACATGCGAATTCAGTAGTTATGCTATTTTTTAATAGGTCAGGTAAAATTCTTTATTGTCAGTTTGCGATAGATTCCACAGATTTAAATGTAATTACAGAAGAAGAACTTGGTTCTATCTATAGCAAATTTATGGCAACAACGATTGATACAAGTAAGATTAATATTTCCTATGGCAACAATCTGCCAAATAAGGACACCCAGGACATTGCAATGCTCGTTGGATCATTATTACCAAATAAATACTTAATTAAAAGCAGACATACACGTATTAAATAGAATTTGATTGATTCGTTAATAATGACCCTTATCCATCCATCCGACATCTTAACTATTCGGATGGATGGATTTTTTATAAAATAATCAGTAAATATGTTATTTGAAATTCCAGCGCCGATATTGAATAGGTGTTTTCAAAGCTTCCAAAACTTCACCTTTTTTAAAAAGTACTCTATTCCCAATTCTATGAGATTTCAGAATTCCAGATTTCTGGTAATTTAAGAGTGTAGGAAGAGATATTTTGTCTTAACCCCCCAAATAGCTGGACATAATTTGAAAAACAAATTAGGTCTGAT
>DAOOUQ010000010.1:0-112225 GCA_035390825.1 Bacteroidales bacterium
AAGAAGTTCTATATTCTTTTGAAAAATCTGTCCAAGTTATAGGGGGTTAAGACAATGTTTACTTTAGCGAAACACAAATTATGACATTAGTTCAAGTTTTGGTTCTTGGCATCGTTAATCAAATTCTCATGTGCTGACAAGATATCATTAATGTCTGTAACTTCCGTAATTATAAACCTGTCTCTGTTCGGATTAAGTTTATCCTTCAGGTCTTTGACGTTCCTCAACATCAATTCATCAACTACAGAAGCATAGGAATTGAGGGTCACCTGAATACTGGCATGACCCAAGATTCTACTTAGAACTCCGATGTTTACACCGTTGGTCAGCATTATAGTCGTGGCAAAAGTTTTCCGAGCCAAATGTGTTGTCAGATATTTTTTGATGCCTGCAATGTCTGCAATTTCTTTCAGGTAGGCATTGTATTTCACGTTGCTGGGGACGGGGAGAAGCCTGTTTTTCTTTAGGCACAGTGGATGTGACTTGTATTTCTTTATTATTTCAAGTGCCTTTGGAAGAATTGGCACTTGATAATGTTTCTTGGTCTTCTTCCTTATTATATCAAGCCACAAATCTCCATCAACACCAATTGTAACGCTCTGTGGTGTCAATGCCTCAACTTCAGCATACGCCATTCCTGAATAGCAGCAAAAGATAAAAATATCCCTGATGGTATTCAATCTGGTGACTTTGAAATCCGTTTGCTCAATTTTATCAATTTCTTCTTGCATCAAGTACTCGATACGTTTTTTTGGCATCCGAATTTTGAAATCAGGGAATGGGTATTTCTCCATATAACCGTAACTGATGGCTTTTTTTAACACTCTGGTAAGCCTCTGGTAGTGTTTGTAACAGGTTGTCGTACTGTTCTCGTATTTGTTTTTTAAGAAGATAATCCAGTCGCTGATGAATGCATGGTTCAGTTCATACAGGTAAATGTCGGAACGTTTGTACTTGTATCTCAGGTACTGCTGCAAGCGCAGTCTGGTGTTGTTGTATTTTATGATAGTTGATTTTTCATAATCCTTGTTCACAAGTTTCTGCATCTCCTTTAATTGTTCGTCCATTAGCCTCATCAGTGTTACCTGACTGGCATCATTCCCGTCAAGGAATTTTTTTATAGTCATAATGTTGAAAGGTTTGCCAGATACCGTCAGTTGGCTTATGATTTGAAATATCCTGACCTTAATGGCATCCAATTGATTGTTCTGTGTGTTGACGGCTTCCGTATTGCCTTTAATCCGCTGTGCTTTTTTATCCCAATCAGATAACTTGGTAGACAATCCAGTTGATTTGGTGAAGTGTTCGTAATTGTACCAGACACGAACATAAATCGGAGTTTGGTTTTGTGCGTTCTTCTTGGTCATGTTCAGCCAGAAGGTTACTTTGATGTTGCTTTCCATAGTTCATAATTTTAAAATTCGACATATTCAGAAAGCAAGACTGTATGAGTATTTGCGAGGCTACTGTAGAAAATTCTTATCCTTTTTGGGTTCTTAAAAAGATAGGTGTAAGAATTTTCCACTTATTTTCCGACAATTTCAGTGTTAGGGTGGCGGTCGCATTTTTAATGGCGTCCGATGTAATTGTTGTGAACCAGCGTTTTGAGTGACGCAATAAAAAATCCCCGACTGGTGGGTCGGGGTTCAGGGTGGAGCTGGCGGGAGTCGAACCCGCGTCCAAACATGGAGGCCATATGTTTTCTACATGCTTAGTCCTGCTTGTTTTTCGTGGCACCCCAGCTGCAGAACAACCTAAAATGCCCTTAGTCCCTGAATGTTTCGCCGTCAGAGAGGGACCCTCATCAGACTAGCCCTGAATTGCGTGCGCCTCCGTATCGGGTTGGATCAGGGCCTGACCGCCCGGGAGACGTCCCGTCCCGGCACATGTGCCGGGATAAAGCTCATTAATCTGAGATTAATTAAGCAGCGAGAGCGTAATTAGATTCGCCAGTTATTGTTTTGTAACACTGTTCAAGGAACGCGTCACCACATCCTGCATGCTTGCATACCACCCCTCATGCTGTCAAAACCATGTCAGCCCCGGTCTGGTATCCGCTAAACGCCTGAAAATAACAACTCAACGCAAAGGGAACTGAATATTGTTTCAGTATTAATCCTTTAATGCAAAGATACCATATTTTTATTCATCTTCGAAGCCTGTCCCAAAAAACAATCCATTCAGCATGTCTAATTCGATTTATTTTGCCAATTTTATGATCAGAAACTACTACATTAAATCAGGATAAAATGAATCGTAAAATTCTTGTTGCTGCAACCTGTAGCCTCTTTCTTATCAGTTGTTCGGGATACAGGGTTCACAAATCTGCATTGCTGGGATATGATGCTGAAATTGACAGAATCATATCTCAGATGACAATCGAAGAAAAGGTAAATATGCTCCATGGAAAACATATGTTTACTTCAGCCGGAGTGGAAAGACTCGGTATTGCCGACATGATATATACCGACGGGCCCTTCGGTATACGCGAAGAAATGGAACCCGACAGCTGGAATCCGCTTGGATGGGAAAACGACAGGGCAACCTTCTTCCCCACAGGATCAGCACTTGCGGCCACCTGGAGCCCTGAACTTGCTTATTCATACGGTACTGCCATTGCCAGGGAGGCCCGGCTTCGCGGGAAAGATATGCTCCTTGGCCCTGCTATAAACATTCAGAGAATACCAACCGGCGGACGAACTTATGAATACCTGAGCGAGGACCCATTTCTAAGTTCAAAACTTTCAGTGGGATATGTTAAGGGAGTCCAGGACAATGGCGTCGCTTCCTGTATAAAACATTTTGCACTGAACAACCAGGAAAATAACAGGGGAAATGTCAATGTAATAATAGGCGAACGGGCAATGCGTGAAATTTATCTGCCGCCTTTCAGGGCCGCGGTCGAGGAAGCTGATGCATTTGGAGTGATGCCTGCATATAATAAGGTAAACGGCTGGTGGTGTTCCGAGAACAATATTCTGCTTCAGAAAATATTAAGAGACGAATGGGGTTTCGCGGGTATGACAGTAT
Source organism: Bacteroidales bacterium (assembly GCA_035390825.1). Classification (GTDB taxonomy): domain Bacteria; phylum Bacteroidota; class Bacteroidia; order Bacteroidales; family VadinHA17; genus LD21. Next base: position 3,031 of record DAOOUQ010000010.1, read on the forward strand.
CCGACTGGGGCGGAACCCATCATACAGTTCAGACTGTAATGAACGGACTTAATGTCGAAATGCCTGGAAGCAAATTCCTCGGCGCAGCTCTTCTCGATTCTGTCAAAGCAGGCCTGGTTCCCGAAAAAGTCATCAATCAACGCGTTCGTGAGATATTAAGGGTGAGGCTTGCAATCAAACCTGTACCTCCTGACCAGGCAAACAAGGGAATCACGTCTCTTCCTGAACAGCAGAAAACAGCTTATGACATAGCAAGCAGGTCGATCGTTCTTCTTAAAAATGATGGCATTCTCCCGCTTAACCTGGCTAAAAATCCCGTGATAGCCGTCATCGGAGCAAACGCAGTTCAGACTATGGGCCTTGGAGGAATGGGGGCAGGTGTCAAAACTTTATATGAAGTAACCCCTTTAGAGGGTCTGAAAAACAAAGTCGGAGAAAAGGCAGAAATAATCTATGCACAGGGTTATATACCGGAAATCTTTGATTTTGGCAGAATGTTCAGAAAAACGACTCCGGAGGAGCTGAAAAAGGAGGAAAATGAAAAGCAGATAAAAATCAGGGAGCTCACTGAGGAAGCTCTGTCTGTTGCAAAAAAGGCCGACCTGGTCCTTTTTGTCGGTGGAAATAACCGAGCCGTCGAAACCGAAGGAAGCGACAGGAAAGATATTAAACTTCCTTCAGGACAGGATGAACTGCTTAGGAAAATTGCGGAAGTAAATCCCGAAATAATTACAGTTCTTGTCAGCGGTGCACCAAATGACCTTAACGTTGTTAATCCATTGTCAAAAGCATTGCTGATTTCATGGTTCAACGGCACAGAAGGAGGCAATGCCCTTGCTGACGTTCTCCTGGGTAATATATCACCTTCAGGCAGATTGCCTTTTACATTGCCTGTAAAACTGGAAGACTCGCCGGCATTCGCCCTTAAAAACTATTCTCCGGGACCGGGACGTGGAGATATTTTTGCAGGCCTCGTGGCAGGGACTGATACCCCGAAGGACGGAACCAAAAATACAAAGACTGCTGAAGACCTTAATACAGCATATTACTCCGAGGAATCACTGGTAGGATACCGGTGGTACGATACGAAAAACATACCTGTATTATACCCGTTTGGCCATGGACTTACATATACGAAATTTCAATACGCTTCAATAAAAACCGACAGAAGTAATTATGGCAGCAAGGATATAATTGAACTGACATTTGATCTTACAAACACGGGCAAAGTAGCTGCCTGCGAGGTGCCACAGGTGTATGTCCACAGAATAAATCCATCTGTCGAATGGCCTTATAAGGAATTGAAGGGATTCTCACGGATAAACCTCGACCCCGGAACAACAGGAAAGGTGGTGATTAAGATCCCTGTCAGCAGCCTTCAATACTGGAACGAGTCAAAACATGCGTGGGATGATGATCCATGTGATATTGAACTGCTTGTAGGCGCTTCAGCCGGGGATATCAGGCTGAAGAAAGAGGTAAAAATCAAATGAACACCCATTGAGGGTGGAAATGAAGTCGGGCCATATGTTTTAACCATGGCTCTGCCAGTTTTTCCATCATGGGTCGAGGGGATCGAGTGAATTGACCTGAAGGGCGTTCCTGAGTGGATAATATTCACCCGATTCTTCATTTAGCTTCTTCAGGTCACTGTATGGCAGACACCTGAATCATTATACTGGTCCTCATTTTGAATATTGAGTTGATTGATATTGTTCAGATTAGTATAAAGGTAATTATTTACGGCAAACTCTCGATTTTACTTTTCCTGTAATTTGGGGTACGGATAAACTTATTGTTCCATCCTTGATCTCTGTCACCAAAAAATCAAGCCTTATTTACTAATTTTGAAATATATCCCAATCCTGTGATCCATGGAAAAGACAATCAGAATCGGCATTTTGCGGGAGACAAAAAATCCGCCCGACAGGAGGGTGCCGCTTACTCCACCCCAGATAACTGCGCTCCAGGAACTATATCCTCATGTCGAATTCTTCGTTCAGCCCAGTGACTACCGGTGCTATTCAAACGAGGAATATGAATATCTCGATATCCCTCTGAAGGAGGATTTGCATGACTGCGATATCCTTATGGGTGTAAAGGAGGTGGACAAAAGGACGCTTATACCTGGCAAAACATATTTGTTCTTTGCCCATGTGGCAAAACGTCAGCCTCATAACCGCGAGATGTTCAGGGAAATGGCCGAAAGAAACATTTCTCTGATCGATTATGAATACCTGACTTCCGAAAAGGGGGAGCGAGTCGTTGCATTCGGTAGATGGGCAGGCATGGTCGGTGCCTATAATGCCCTGAGAGCCAGGGGTATAAGAACAAACAGATTCAGGCTTAAGCCTGCATACCAATGCCGTGATCTTGATGAGATGTGGGCCGGTTTGCGGCTTATAGAACTGAAACCGGGCCTGAAAATACTCCTGACCGGTACGGGCCGTGTGGCCAGCGGTGCCCTTGAGACTCTGAGTGTATGCAACATAGTTCAGGTTAAGCCGGAAGATTTCCTTAGCCGCGAGTTCGATGTTCCTGTTGTCTGCCAGATTGGCCCCGAACATTATACCCGGCATAAAAATAACCTGCCATTTGATTTCGGCAATTTTGTTTCACATCCCGGAGATTACGAATCGGCTTTCCTCCCTTTTACAGAGGTTACCGATATACTTATTACAGGTCATTACTGGGATCCCCGCTCGCCGGTATTCTTTACAAAGGATGATATGAAACGCGAAAGATTCAGAATCTCTGTTATTGCCGATATAAGCTGCGACATTAACGGCCCCATACCGTCTACCCATAGAGTAACTACTATTTCTGATCCTTTTTATGGATATAATCCTCTGCTTGAGATTGAAGAACCTGCATTTACACGTCCTTCCAACATAACGGTAATGGCAATTGACAACCTTCCCGGAGAAATCCCTCGTGATGCTTCGCAGGGGTTTGGAAAACAACTGATGGGAACTGTGTTACATTATCTTTTCACTGATCCCCGGCATGGAATGATTGAAAGAGCCACTATTCTCAGAAATGGGAAACTAACTCAGGAATTTGCATACCTTGAAGATTATCTTAATTTTGAATCCTGATTCCTTAAAAGATCTTATATAACCTGATCTAATCTTTAATGTATGAGAAAAATTCTCCTGCTTTTATTATTCCTGTTGCCTATATCAGTATACGGGCAGAAGGATAATTTCCCTGTTACCGGGGTCAGCGATTCGCGACCAGGAACTTATGGATTCAAGAATGCCCGTATAGTAGTCGATTATCTTACCACTATCGATAATGCCGATATGCTGGTTTCTGAAGGAAGGATAACAGAAATCGGCAAAAACATTGTCTTCCCCGCGGGGACAATTGTCATCGATCTTACCGGACTTACAGTGTATCCTTCATTTATTGATATGTATGCTGCCAGCTACGGAATCAGGCCTCAGTCGGGAATCCAGGATCAGGAGCGGACAGGGCCCAACACTTATGTCGCACAGGTTATGAGGCTTATGGGCGTCCAGCAATCGGCTGAACCCCGGGTTGCCGACTATTGGAACGACGGTATCAATTCTGCCTACAATGTGTCGGAGGAATTTATCCCCGATACAAAAACATCCGGCGAATATCGTCAGGCCGGCTTTGGCGCAGTTGTCACATTCAGGCCGGAAGGACTGGCAAGAGGTACTTCGGCTCTGGTAACGACAGGGGATGGCAAGGCCAATAATCTGATCATAAAGGATAAAGCTTCTTCCAACTTTTCATTGTCCCGCGGAAGATCAGCAGACGCTTACCCTATGTCGCAGTTTGGGGCAATCGCCCTTCTGAGACAGCTGAATTATGACGCCCAATGGTACAAACAACTTCCTCCTGGATATTTCCATGATAACGGACTTGAAGCCTTTATCAGTACATTGAGCCTGCCACAGGTTTTCGAGGTATCCGACAATCTCGAGGTGATGCGCGTTTGCAAACTCGGAAAAGAATTTAATATAAATTATATAGTCAAAGGAGCCGGAGATGAATACCAGTCCCTTGCAGACATCAGAAAAACGGGTTGCAGACTCATTGTTCCTGTTGCATTCCCGTCTGCTCCTGATGTAAAGGATCCATACAATGCGATGGCAGTTCCTTATACCACTTTGAAACATTATGAAATGGCCCCGGCCAACCTTGCTTTTCTCTCAAAGGAGGGGATAACTTTTGCAATCACCTCCGCAGGAATGGAACGCCGTAGTGATTTTCTGTCTAATCTGAGGAAATCAATAAAATATGGTCTTCCTGAAGCAGAGGCTCTTAAGGCACTTACCTATACCCCGGCTTTACTGATGAATGCCTCCGGGCTTGTGGGTGCACTGAAGAAGAACATGATAGCCAACTTTCTGATAACATCGGGAGATATATTCCAGGACGACTGTATAATATATGAAAACTGGATTCAGGGGGTTCCATACAGGTTTACTGATCTTAGAAATACTGATATCCGGGGAAATTACAGGCTCATTGCCGACAATACTGAATATAAACTGTCTCTTTCAGGAACTCCCGACAAGCCGTCAATAAAAATAATCGTTGACTCTGTTGAACTTAAAGGTGCTGCTTTCACGCGCGACAGAGACCTCGTAAGTATTTCATTTGAAAGGGATCGCGTGAAATACCGGCTTACAGGCTATATCTCGGGAAAGGATTTTAAAGGCGATGGACAGCTCGACAGCGGTAAATGGATAAACTGGTCGGCCGTATTCACTTCATCCGTCGCTGCCGAGAAAGGAAAGCCATCCTCGCAGGTTGCCGTTGCTCCCACAGGTTCAATCATCTATCCCTTTGCCGCTTATGGCCGGCCACAGATACCTGTGAGAGAAAACATGCTTATTAAAAATGCCACCGTGTGGACAAACGAGAAGGAAGGCATACTTCAGAATACTGATGTTCTGGTAACGGACGGGAAAATAGCAAAGGTGGGAAAGAATCTCCGTGCTGATGGAGTAAGGATAATTGACGGAACGGGAATGCATCTGACACCCGGGATCATTGATGAGCATTCCCATATTGCATCCGATGCCACAAATGAATCCGGTCAGGCAATAACATCTGAGGTAAGAATGGAAGATGTCATCAATCCTCAAGATCCAAGTATCTACAGGCAGCTTTCCGGAGGAGTCACCGCTGCCCACATCCTTCATGGTTCGGCGAACCCGATAGGGGGGCAGTCGGTGCTGATAAAGCACAGGTGGGGTCACTCAGCCGAGGAACTGTTTATTGAAAACCAGCCACGATTCCTGAAACATGCACTTGGAGAGAATGTTAAACGCAACACCGGCCGCTATCCAAACACCAGGATGGGCGTTGACCAGATAATACGAGATGCCTACAACAGGGCAATCGACTATAATAAGAAATGGAAGGAATGGAACTCGCTCAAGCCGGCGGAAAAAGCCGGTAAGATACCTCCCAGGCGCGATCTTGAACTAGATCCTATTGTTGATGTGCTTGAGAAAAGAAGTTATATTGAATGTCACACCTACGTGCAGTCGGAAGGTACCATGATAATGAACCTTGCAAAAGATTACGGGCTGAAGGTAAATTCCCTTATTCACTTCAACGAGGGCTACAAAGTAGCTGACCAGATAAAAAAGAATGATGCAGGCGCCTCGGTGTTTGCCGACTGGTGGGATTACAAATACGAGGTTTATGAGGGAATAACATATAACGCGGCAATCCTACTGAGCCGTGGCATACTGACCTGCCTTCATTCGGATGATGATGAAATGGGGCGGCGCCTTAACCAGGAAGCCGGTAAGATAGTAAAGTACGGAGGCGTTGATGAGCAGACAGCCCTGAAACTGGTGACACTGAATCCCGCAAAACTGCTTCATATCGACGACAGAATGGGAAGCATCAGGGCAGGCAAGGATGCCGACCTTGTACTCTGGACAGGCCACCCTCTCTCAGTATATTCAAGGGCCTCCAAAACCATAATTGATGGTACAGTGTATTTCGATGAAGAAACAGATTCAGAAATGAAAAAACAGATTGATGAGGAACGGAACAGGATAATTGCACTTATCCTCCGGGAGCCTGCCCGTCCATCACCTGCCGACATTCCTAATTCCCCAAGAAGATGAAAAAGAGATTTTTATCTATAGCATTCATTGCTGCAGCAGTCATGCTGAATGCAAATTGCCAGAATCCCGTTGTGGCTCCGGCACAAACCTTACCGGTGATCCTTGAGGGAGGAACAATACATACAGGAACAGGCGAAGTTATTGATAACGGGCTCATTGCATTTTCTGCCGGAAAGATAACTTATGTCGGGAAGTCAGAAGGCTTTAACGGTGACAGAACCGGAAGTACGGTTATCAATGTCAGCGGGAAACAAATATATCCCGGACTGATTCTTCCCAACACTGGTCTGGGACTCATAGAGATAAGCGGGGTCGAAGTTACGGTTGACAACAGGGAAACCGGAGATCTCAATCCGAATGTAAGGTCTGTCGTCGCGTATAATACTGATTCTCATGTGATCCCTGTTGTAAGATCAAATGGGATCCTGATAGCCCAGATAGTCCCTGATGGTACACTTCTGCCAGGTACCTCAAGCATTGTACAGCTTGATGCATGGAACTGGACTGATGCCATCGTCAAAGCTGACGACGGGATAATACTGGGATGGCCAAGGAAATCATCACCTGCGGGGAGAAGAGGCGATTATGGAATACCGGGACCGGTGCAGGGAACAGAGAACCAGTATAACAGGAATGTCGAACAGCTCGAGAAGATCTTTACAGATGCAATTGCATATTCTCAACTGAATGATCCAGCCAACAGGAATCTTCGTCTTGAGGCCCTTAAAGGTCTTTTTGACGGTTCAAAAAGACTGTACATAAATGCCCCGGAACCAGGAGGAATAGTCGCGGCAATAACGTTTGCTCTAAGATACGGAGTAAAAAAGATAGTTCTGACCAATGCTGATGAGTCTGCCTGGGCAGTGAAGGATTTCCTGAAAGAACATCAGATACCGGTAATTCTCGCTCATATTCATTCTCTCCCGAAATATGAAGACAGTGATACACGTTTTCCATTTAAACTGGCCGCAATGTTCACAAGGGAAGGCATCCTTGTCGGTTTGACATATGAAAATCAGGCATACGCTTATAATCTGCCTTTTGTCGCTGGACAGACTGTTGCTTACGGACTGACTAAAGAGGAGGCGCTGCAGACTGTCACTGCCAACAATGCAAAAATACTTGGCATCGATGATCTTACCGGGACTCTTGAAAAAGGGAAGGATGCCAATATAGTGGTTTCATCAGGAGATCTTCTTGACATGATGACAAATAATGTTGAATATGCCTTTATTTCAGGCAGGAACGTCAGCCTCGACAATAAACATAAACAGTTGTACAGGAGGTTCATGGAAAAATATAAGACTGAATAACAGGGTAAATAAAACTGATTTTATATTTTTACCGATTATTTTCTGATTGATGAAGATTACCTTTCTCGGACCTGCATATCCCTACAGAGGAGGTCTTGCCACTTTTAATGAAAGGCTTGCTCGTCAGCTTATATCAGAATGCAAGGATGTTGATATCCGGACATTTAAGCTGCAATACCCCGGATTTTTATTCCCCGGAAAGACGCAGCTTACCGATTCACCTCCGCCTGAAGATATTAAAATAGTCCGGGAACTCAATTCAGTCAATCCCCTGAACTGGATTAGAACAGGCCTGAAAATAAAAAAAGAAAGAGCCGACATTCTTCTTGTAAGATACTGGATACCGTTTCTTGCACCATGTCTTGGAACTGTCGCGAGGATTGCCAGATCGAACAAGTACACGGTTGTGGTTTCGGTAATCGATAATGTGATCCCTCATGAAAAGCGCCCGGGTGATTCGCTCCTGACAAAATTCTTCATGAAAAGCATCGATGGGGCTGTCGTACTCTCCGAATCGGTTAAATATGATGTTGAAGACTACAGAAAGGACATACCGGTCTGTGTCGCACCACACCCTGTCTTTGACACCTATGGAAGGAAGCTTACAAGAAATGAAGCCCTTTCGGCCCTCAGACTCGATCCGGAGTATTCATATCTTCTCTTCTTCGGATTTATAAGGGATTACAAGGGGCTTGACCTTCTTATAAGGGCATTCTCGGATAAGAGGCTTAAAAGTAAAAAACTGAAGCTCATCGTTGCCGGAGAGTTTTACGAGGATAAGAAACCTTATCTTGATATGATAAGGGAATCGGGACGCGAAAATGAGATAATTATCTTTGACCGCTTTATCCCTGACAATGAAGTCGCCCTCTTCTTCAGCGGAGCCGATCTTGTTGTTCAGCCTTATAAGTCAGCAACACAGAGCGGAGTTACACAGATCGCCTATCATTTTGACAAACCCATGCTGGTCACTAACGTCGGAGGGCTGAACGAAACAGTAAGCCATGCCAGAGGAGGTTATGTTGTGGATCCTGAGGCACAGAGCATAGCTAATGCCATTTTCGATTATTTCGAAAACAACAGGAAAGCATCTTTCAGCGATTGTGTAAAAAAGGACAAAGAGAAGTTCTCATGGAATAAAATGACTAATTCCATTACTGAAGTCTTCTATAAGATAATGCTTAAACAACTGATAAAAGCTCTCTGATATTCAGTGATCAGAACAAGGCCCCTGCAGGCTCAGTTACAAATCTATGTTAAGCTTTTCCTTTATCAGGTAGTTGTTCCTTTCGGATGAATTCCTGTTTACGAGTTCTCCGATAAATCCCGTCAGAAACAACATAGTCCCGATCACCATTGCCGTCAGAGCTATATAAAAATAAGGACTGTCGGTCACCAGAGGCGCCCTCAGATTATTCGATACAAAGACAAGTTTTCTGATACCAAGATACAGAGCCATGATAAATCCTATGAAAAACATAAGTGTTCCCAGAGAACCAAAAAGATGCATCGGACTCTTTCCGAACCTTGTTATAAAACCGATAGTCAGAAGATCAAGATATCCTTTTATAAACCTGTCAAAACCGTATTTTGATGTTCCGTATTTCCGGGGACTGTGTTGAACGACCTTCTCTCCGATCTTCCCGAATCCTGCCCTTTTTGCAAGAATTGGGATATATCTGTGCATTTCACCGTATACCTCTATGCTTTTCACAACTTCTTTGCTGTATGCCTTAAGTCCGCAATTGAAGTCATGGAGCTTAATGCCTGAAGAAAGGCGTGCAGTGCCGTTATAAAATTTGCTTGTGAACCGTTTAACAAATGGATCATATCTCTTCTTTTTCCATCCTGAAACCAGGTCATAACCATCCTCCCTTATCATTTTCATAAGCCCCGGGATCTCGTCGGGACTGTCCTGCAGATCGGAATCCATCGTAATTACAACCTCTCCGCCTGCTTCCATGAAACCTGAATGGAGAGCGGCTGCCTTTCCGTAATTTCTCCTGAATTTTATGCCTTTCACAGCACTGTTTTGCAATGAAAGATCAGAAATAACTTTCCATGATGAGTCTGAGCTTCCGTCATCAATAAATATTATTTCATAATCGATTTTGTTTTCCGCGCAGGTGCGTTCTATCCAGCCTGCAAGCTCCGCGATCGATTCCTCTTCATTGTATACCGGGATAACAACAGAAAGATCCATCAGATTGCTATTTTATTTTACTCGGCCTCAAGTAAAGGATTGCCTTCCTTTTTCACGAAGATTGCCACGATCAGCGACATGATAAGTCCCGTGATCATATTGCTGAAGATCCCACTTATTGCAATAATCTCCGGCTTTACAAATTTCTTCTGGAATTTTATCGCAGCATCTGCTGCTTCCTGCGGCATACCTCTCTTTTCAATCAGCTCTTCTGCCATGGCAAGCTGCCTCGAGATCAGGTCAGGGTCGATGATCTTGTAAAGGAGGTATATGAAAACGGATATCAGTATTGCGTAATACAAAAATATTATGACGCCGGCGCCAACTGCCTGTCCATATGTAATAAATCCATAAAGGTAATTGTCGCGATATGATTTGACAAGGTAAAAGAGTATAACTATCAGGACAAGGAGAAAAACATAGCCCTGTACCTGATTAAAGGTGAGATCAAGAAAATACATCACGAGAGTATACACAATGCCGATCAGGCCGAGAATCAGGCCGTTTGTCAGATTAGCCTGCCATACATTGACTTTCTGTTCCATTTTAAATGAATTGGGTTTTATTGATTTGAAACAAATATAATGCAAAAATGAAAAGACCTGCCTCATTATCCCCTATTATTAATTTTGCAGACGCTGTAAAAAAATATATCTTTGTGCCGGGTAAGTCTTATACGACCAGCTCCTGCTGAACTCCCCCAGGATCGGAAGATAGCAAGGGTAGGCAGTTGTAGCGGTGCGATATAAGTAGCTTACCCTTTTTTAATAGTGCTTAAAGTGAGCTAAAGTGTAGAGTGCTTCAGGTTAACTGGAAGTACTCGAAGCACTCTAAACTCTTAAAAGATGCTTCTTAAAATATACCCCGAAAACCCGAATCCCGACCGTATACGGAAGGTGGTGGGGGTTCTTGAAGACGGCGGGATAATAATTTATCCCACCGATACTGTTTATGCCATGGGTTGTGATATCAAGGCTCATAAATCAATAGAAAAAATCGCGCAGCTCAAGGGACTGAATCCTCTTAATCCCGACATGTCGTTGATCTTCAGGGATATGAGTCAGCTTTCCGAATATACCGTCATAAGGGATAATTCAGTTTTCAAACTCCTGAAAAGGAACCTGCCCGGTCCATTCACTTTCATTGTACAGGCAAATAACCAGATTCCCAAGCTGTTCAAGAACAGGAAAAAGACTGTCGGTATCCGTATACCCGATAACACAATAGTTCACGAAATTGTCAGTGAGCTTGGCCGGCCGATAATGACAACATCGATTCATGATCCGGATGAGGTGATTGAATATACGACCGATCCCGAGCTCATCAATGAAAAATACAGGGATTTTGCCGATATTGTGATTGACGGCGGCTATGGCAGAAATGAAGCTTCAACAATTGTGGATTGCACAGGCGATGAAATAGTTATTGTTCGTCAGGGCCTTGGCGTGCTTGAAATCTAAATCTTTTGTTGTTATCCTCTGTTATTTTTTGTAGAAATTCCCTGTAACGAGTATTATTACGGCAAACAGCTCAAGTCTTCCGGTAATCATCAGCAACGACAGTATCCATTTGGCAGCCGAATGCATGCCGGAATAATCTGAAAATGGTCCGAAGTTGCCGATTCCCGGACCAATATTGGCGAGCATCGAAGCTGTTGTGCTGAACGAGGTAATAACATCATAACCGAAAAAAGACAGTATGAAAGCGCCGGCGCTGACAGTCATAAAATACAGGATCATGAAAATGAGAAGGTTGTAAACGATGTTGGGCTGGACAATTTTTTTATCGATCCTTACCGGGAGGTAAGCCTCCGGATGTATCAGACGCCGCGTTTCGTTTCTGATGTTCCTGACAATAATCATCAGCCTGATCATCTTGATTCCTCCGCTTGCGGAACCTTCCATCCCTCCTGTGAACATAAGTATGAAAACTATCACTGAAAGCAGGTATGACCAATTGTTCCAATCCATTGTATAATAACCGGTCGTTGTTATCACTGAAACAACATGGAAGAATCCTGCCTGAAGTGCCCTGAAAACCGGAATATCTGAAGAAATGGCAAGAATAAAAGCAACGAGGATTGAAACGGAGACTGCAACTATCAGGTAGATCCCGAATTCATTATTCCCGGAAATCTTCCTTGCATTTCGCTTATAGGCAAAATAAAACACTGTGGGGTTGGTCCCGCCAAAAAACATAAGCAGAGTGATAACTGTCATCAGATAAGGAGATGAGAATGCAGCCATACCATCATTCCGTGTCGAGAAACCTCCCGTCGACAAAGTCGAAAGTGACTGGCAGACAGCATCGAAAAATGGCATTCTGCCAATAATCAGGAATAATACCCCGGCGAGAGTCAATGTAACGTAGATTGTTGCAAGTCTTTTTGTCACCCCGACAATTTTAGGATGGATCTTATCGGTAGTCTGACTTGAAAACCCGGTTGTTGAGATCTGAATATTAAGACTTTTTACGACAGGAAGAACATAAAATGATAGTGTGATTATTGTAAGGCCGCCAAGCCACTGGGTCAGGCTTCTCCAGAACAGAATCCCTTTTGGCAGCGATTCCACATCGTTGAAAATTGTTGCGCCCGTGGTTGTAAATCCTGATATGGACTCAAAGAATGCATCTGTAAATGACGTGGCAGAGGATGAGAACAGATAGGGGAGCGTTCCAAACAGGCTGAAAAGTATCCATATGCCTGTATAAAGAATATATCCTTCACGAGTCCCGTAAGCTTTTTCCTCGTGCCTGAGAGGCGTAAACACAAGAAAACCTGTTACCAGGGTGATAAGAGCCGAGTAGAGGAAGGAAGATGCTGCAGGTTCGCCATAAAGCCATGATACGGCGCCTGATACAAGCATGAATATCCCTTCAATGATTAGAACCTGGCTGAAGACTCTGGCAATGATCCTGAAATTGATCATGGTTTTTCAGGAAAAGAATTTTGAAACTTTTTCGTATGCCACCGGAAGGGTAAACACCACAACCTTATCATTGGGTTTTATTATTGTATCACCTGTTGCAATGAACGGGATCCCGTCCCTGGTACCGCCACCCACTATTGCATCTTTGGGAAATTCCAAGGCCCTAAGTGTTCCCCTTGTAATCTTCGCATTCTCCGGCACGTTGAATTCGATGACTTCGGCATCTGTCCCGGTCATGTACTTGACCTGAGTCACGTTGGGATTCGTGGTGTGCCTGAAGATCCTGCTGGCGGCAGAGATCTTTTTATTTATTATTGTATCGATCCCTATGTTTTCGGCAAGATTGATATATTCCATGTTCTCAACTTCGGCGATAGTCCTTTTCACACCGAGTTTTTTTGCCAGCAGACATGAGAGAACATTGGTTTCAGAGTTTCCTGTCACTGCAACAAAAGCATCCATCTGCCCGATGCCTTCCTGTTCCAGCAGTTCGACGTTCCTGCAATCCCCGTTTATTATCAGTGTATTTTCAAGGATCTCGGAAAGGGCTTCACATCGTTCGGGATCAGAATCAATAAGCTTAACCTGGCAGTTTTTCTGCATGTACAGGGCAACATGCTTACCTATCCTGCTTCCGCCCAGGATCATGATATTCTTTGCCTCAAAATTCTCCTTCCCGGATGTGATCATCATGTCATTGATGCCTTCATTTGTGGATATCACAAATACCAGGTCCCCCAGCTGAAACTGCTCATCACCCCGTGGTATGATGGTGGTGTTATTCCTTTTGATGGCCACAGCCCTGTATTTGTCGGTACTGTGGGTTGCGGAGATCTCTTCAAGACTTTTATTAAGAATCGGAGCATTCTCGTCAAGTTTCTGAACATACATTGCCAGCTTTCCCCCGCAAAACTCCATGAATTCAGTGGTTCCGGTTTCATGAAGAAGGCTGAGCACTTCGCGTGCGGCAATAAGCTCGGGGTATATAAGTGAGTCTATTCCAAGCGATTTGAAAAATTCGAGGGTTGATTGCTCGAGATAGTCAAGATTGTCGATCCTTGCTATGGTCTTTAAGGCACCCAGCCTCTTGGCAAGGATGGAGGCCGTAATATTTGTATCCTCAAGGTGAGTGACAGCAATGAACAGGTCGGTCTTTTTCTGGAGAACCTCCTGCAGGATGCTAATGGATGTTGCTGACCCGACATAAGTCAGTACATCCATTGTTGAGTAAACGGGCTTTAGACGGCCCTCCTCGGTGTCAATTAGTATGATGTCGTGATTTTCATTCGAGAGCATCTTTGCCAGATGGGTTCCAACCTCACCTGCTCCGGCGATAATAATTCTCATAAAATACCGATAAATATCCTGACAAAGTAAGACATTAATTGTCAAATTACGAAATCTTAATCACAGGGCGACCCTGAACGCACCGGCTTTCCTTACTATATGTACCGATCCTTTAATTCTTGTTTTTTCGGGGATGCTGAAGTAGTCAGATACATCCGGTGCCAGTACTAAGGAACTGATTTTCTCTGTATTGACCTGGCCTTCAATTGCCGGATATTTCCCTGTCAGGATAATATAGCCGGGTTTGAATTCATCAATTACTCGGTTGCTTATGCGGTTACTGACCAATATTCTGCAATCTCCGGCTTTAATAGCTGAAATTTCATTAGTCAGTGTCATTGGTATTATTTTTAACCTTGCAGTTGCACAATGCCTTGATACATCGGCTTCTGTTTCCGGGTTGTTTCCATAAACGTATATTCTTTTTCCGGTCCGTACTCCAATAACATGAGAGGATATCGTGTTGTAGACTATTATTTCTGCCGACCTCTTCCGGGAAATGTCGAGAACCCCGGTAGCTGTAACAAAAACGAGTATTGTCAAAAGAGGGACAACTGCCCTGATCCTTTTCCTGTCGGTCAGCCAGAACCCGGTTGTAATAATGGCAATGAAAAGCAGGAAGGCTTCAAAACCTGTCATTCCAATATTTTCTATTGAGGAGAAAGGCAGCTTTGATATTGTCTCAGTCAGCATTTCGGTGAACCCCGTCAGCCGGCCCAAAAGCCAGGCAAGAGGTCCGGAAATGAATTTCAGAGGATATGTGAGAGGAACCAGGCATCCGATAATAATTAGCAGTGAGGAAAGCGGGACTATCGCTATGTTTGAAAGAATAAACCACAGAGGGAACCTGTTGAAAAGTGATATCGTGAGCGGAAGAGTCCCTGCCTGTGCAACGATTGTCACAACTGCCGACTGCCAGATCTTATCGGCAAAATATGTTTTAAAACATATTTTATGATAAAGCTCGTTATAGAAGCAGATTATGAATAAGACTGCGGAATAGGAGAGGAGGAAGCCAGCGTCGAAAATTACTGAGGGTCTTATTATGATAAGGACGAATGCTGAGGCCAGAACTGAGTTTATGTTATTCACATTCCTGCGGATGAGTTTTCCGGTTTCGATAAATGAGAACATCAGGGCTGCTCTCATGACTGAGGGTGTAAGCCCGGTCACGAATGCGAATGACCACAGGAGAAGTATTGTTATTATGACCCTGAGTGGTTTCAGTTTTCCTTTCAGGAAGAATAAAAGATGTGAGATGAAGAGGCTCAGTATCATTGCGTGCAGACCTGAAACAGCCATTATGTGCATTACACCGGCTTTGATGAATATTTGCTTCTGCTGAGGCTCAAGCATTTTCTTTTGTCCAAGGGTCATGGCGGCCACCAGCGCCAGCCTTTCCCCGGTGATTCCTCTTTCCCTGTACATGTCAATTATTCTTTCCCTGACTATCAGGGCCCTGTATCGGAGCGGCCTCCTGTGAGGCCCGGCAGATCCTGAAACATCGTCCGGAGAAGCATATGCGGAGTATTTTATGCCAAGGTTTTCCATGTAAAACCTGTAGTCGAATTCGTATGGGTTGCCCCTGTTTACAATGGGCAGGGGAGTGAGCCTTATCTTCAGAAGGTCGCCCGGGAGAAAACTCCTTTTAATGTTATCATTGCTTAAGTAAACCACTACTGAGCCTCTTACAGGTTCGGGCTTGCTGCCTGACCTGACCGAATTAAGTTTAAGGATAATTTTGATGCTGTTGGCTTTTTCCTCCGGATAATCAGTTATTGTACCATTATAGATCCGTGGTATCTCCTCAAGTTTTGAAAGGCTCTTTTTTTCGTTTGTAAAAAGTAGCAGCCCGCATGTATAGAGCGACATTTCCATCACAATCCCGAACAAAACGTTCGCAGGGTTCCGGTTAAAGAAAAGGCTCGCGGCAAATCCTGTAATTAAGGTTATGGAAGCTGTAATGAGGAAAGAATGCCCGGGTGTAAACCAAAGACCCGACACAATTCCGACGCCCAGGGGTATGATAATCCGGAAGAACGGTATTTCCCTGTTAAGCACGACCAGCAGCCTTGAGACAAAATAAAGTTACGAAAAGTATTTTACAGAAGGAAGGAAATTCAATAATTCAATAATTAAACAATTAATTTTAAAAATTGAGAACAAGATTCATAGCTTCGCTTTGTCGCGCCAAGAATCTCATTCTTTAAACCTGACACTATTCAAAGATTTCAAATGACTGGAAATCCGGAACTTTTAAACAATGAATTCCGGATTGTCAGGTGGCTTTTTGGTCAGGCAGCAGAGTCTTATAATCAGCCTCGAATTTACCCTTGCTTATAGCCAGAAGTTTGCCTTTAATGAGCCGGCGGCGGAGGGGACTAACCCTGTCGGTGAACAGGATTCCGTCGAGGTGGTCGTATTCATGCTGGATAATCCGGGCCAGATAGCCTTCATAGATCTCATCATGGAATTCCCAGTTTTCGTCGTAATATGTTATCCGGATCCTCGATTCGCGGTTCACCTCTTCACGGAGATTCGGTATGCTGAGGCAGCCTTCGGCCATCAGTACAAGGTCGCCTGATTTTTCAGTTATGTGGGCGTTTATGAATGCTTTTTTAAATCCGGCAAGTGAAGGTTCGTCGTCTGAAACCGGGTTTCCGTCGATAACGAATATCCTTAATGATTTGCCAATCTGCGGAGCGGCGAGACCGAGGCCTTCCGACCTGTAAAGAGTATCAAAAAGGTCGGCAATCAGTTTGTCGAGTCCGGGATAGTTCCTGTCAATTTCTTCAGCGACCTTTCTAAGGACCGGGTGGCCGTATACGACTATGGGGTAGACCATTGTGTTAACTATGTTGTGTTTCTATCAATTTAAATTTTGTACTTCAAACCGGCCGGCGCCAGGCTTCTATCACTCCCTGCTACCTGTTCCCTACAGTCTGCCTCCTCCGATCCAGATACGACTGCAGTATAATGGCGGCGCTGATCTTGTCGACCATTGCCTTATCTTTCCGGCCTTTCTTTTTTACACCCCCATCAATCATTGTCTGCAGCGCCATTGAGGATGTAAATCTTTCATCGGTTTTATGGACAGGTATGCCGGGAAAATTTCTCTCAATATTTTTTATGAACGGATCGATATGCTTAACAGATTCGCTCGGTTTATTGTTCACTGTTACCGGGTATCCGATGACAAATTCATCTATTGATTCTTTTTTAAGGAATTCTGTGATAAAATTGCCAAATTCCCCGTTTTTAACGGTAACAAGCGGAGAAGCAAACATCTTCAGAGGATCGGTTACTGCGATGCCGATACGTTTTGTTCCGAAGTCGATGCCCATTATTTTTCCCATGTTGTTTTGTTGTGGGCAAAAGTAAGAAAAAAAGATCAAAAAGGTGCGGGGTCAGAGGTTCACCGTGCAGGGAGGCTTCTTTCGGTCGATTGTTTTGCTGAAATGTCTGTGGTATCCGGGCAGCACCCTGAGCCAGGCTGGGAGAAGCCTGATTGCATACAGTACATGCCGGGGAGAAGTTCCGGGCATGGCGAAGTCCCTGAAAAAAAAGAGTCACCCCGAAAGATGACCCTTTTTTGATTATGTTAAACTTTAGAGCTTACTGCTGGTTTGCTGCCGGCTGCTCATAAACCATGGCTGCCAGCCTCTGATAGCTCTTGTACCTCCATTTTGCATTCTCTTCGGCGGCTGCGAAAAGAACTTCGGCTTCCCCCGGAAACGACTTGGCAAGCGAAGTATAACGTACCTCCGACTTAAGGAAATCCTGGAACTTTGTCCAGTCGGGTTCCTTCGAATCGAGTGTGAAAGGATTCTTCCCTTCTTTCTCGAGAAGTGGATTATACCTGTACAGATGCCAGTAACCCGACTTCACCGCGAAGTCTTCCTGAGCCTGGGTCTTGCCCATTCCATTCCTCAATCCGTGATTGATACATGGTGCATAGGCGATAATGAGTGATGGTCCAGGATATGCCTCTGCTTCCTTGATGGCCTTCAGGAACTGTGCATTGCTCGATCCCATGGCGACCTGTGCAACATACACATAGCCATAGCTCATGGCCATCTGGCCGAGATCCTTCTTACGGATCTTCTTGCCCGAAGCTGCAAACTTGGCAACGGCACCTGCAGGAGTCGACTTCGAAGCCTGCCCTCCGGTATTTGAATATACTTCCGTATCGAGAACGAGAACATTTACGTCTTCACCCGATGCAAGAACATGATCGAGCCCTCCGTAACCGATGTCATATGCCCATCCGTCACCACCGAAGATCCAGTGAGATTTTTTCACCAGGTACTGCTTCAGATCAAGAATTTTTGCAGCAACGGGCGACTTCTCCTTTTCACATGCTTCAATGACTTTTACCGATGCCGCCCTTGAAGGTTCTGCAACATCCTTGTTGCTCAGCCATTCTTCAAATGCTGCCTTTGTTTCGGGGTTCAACCCGTCGTTAAGCGATTCTTTCATCAGACGTTCTATCCTGCCTCTCAGCTGGTTTGCGCCAAGCGACAACCCGAGTCCGAATTCGGCATTGTCCTCAAAGAGCGAGTTTGCCCATGCCGGACCGTGACCTTTCCTGTTGTGGGTATATGGTGTTGACGGTGCCGATCCTCCGTAGATCGATGAACATCCTGTTGCGTTCGACACTATCATCCTGTCGCCGAAAAGCTGGGTGATAGCCTTGATATAAGGTGTTTCGCCGCATCCTGCGCATGCTCCCGAGAATTCAAACAGAGGTTGTGAGAACTGGCTGTTCTTTACATTTACGAATTTGTCAACCACGGTATCCTTGTAACCGACTTTTTCATGCATGTATGTCCAGCGCTCTGCTTCGGCAAGCTGGGTTTCGAGAGGTTTCATGATCAGGGCCTTGTTCTTGGCCGGACAAACATCGGCGCAGTTGCCGCATCCCGTACAGTCGAGAACGCTTACCTGTATCTTGAACCTGTATGCTTTAAGAGCTCCGGGAATACCCTGTATGGTCTGTGTTCCTTCCGGGGCATTTTTTAGTTCTTCCTCTGTGAGAAGGAAGGGACGGATGGCTGCATGAGGACAAACATAAGAACACTGGTTGCACTGGATGCATTCATTTGGCTGCCATTCCGGAACGTTAACTGCTATACCGCGCTTTTCATACTGGCTGGTACCTGAAGGGAATGTGCCGTCTTCACGTCCTTTGAAAGCGCTTACCGGCAGGTCATCACCCTTCAATGCATTCATAGGCTCCATGACTTCCCTGATGAATTCAGGAATGTCGCGGAGGTCCTTTTGCTGTCTGACTTCAATCTTTGCCCATTCGGCAGGTATTTCAACCTTCGTGACCTGGCTTCCCCTGTCGATGGCGGCATAGTTCATGTTGACAACATTCTCGCCTTTTTTTCCGTAGGTCTTGTAAACTGCTTTTTTCATCTCAGCTTCAGCCTTCTCATAAGGGATTATGTTGGCGACCTTGAAGAATGCGGCCTGCATGATTGTGTTTGTGCGTGTCCCCAGGCCAATTTCTTCGGCTATTGATGTAGCATTAATAATATAAAAGTTTATATTGTTGACTGCCATATATTTTTTCATATGGTCAGGAAGACGATTCTTGGTTTCCTCAACATCCCAGATAGAGTTCAGAAGGAAGGTTCCTCCTTTTTTCAGACCCTTAAGCATGTCGTATTTATCGATATATGAGGGAACATGACAGGCAACAAAGTCGGGAGTGTTAACAAGATACGGTGAACGTATCGGCTTGTCGCCGAAACGCAGATGCGATGTTGTTATGCCTCCTGATTTCTTTGAGTCGTATGCAAAATATGCCTGGCAGTATTTGTCGGTCGTGTCGCCAATGATCTTGATTGAGTTTTTGTTTGCCCCGACAGTGCCGTCTGATCCGAGTCCGTAGAACTTTGCGGAATGGGTTCCCGGAAGAGCAACGTTGATTTCTTCGGCAACCGGCAAAGAGGTGAATGTAACATCATCAACGATACCAACAGTGAAATGATTCTTTGATTCTTTCAGTTTCATGTTCTCGAATACCGCGAGAATCTGTCCGGGTGTCGTATCCTTTGAGCTGAGTCCGTAACGGCCGCCGAGAATAACCGGTTTCTCCGGCCTGTCATAGAACATATCCTTGACGTCAAGGTAAAGAGGTTCTCCGCCTGCACCAGGCTCTTTAGTCCTGTTGAGTACTGTTATTTTCTTAACAGTTGAGGGGTAAACATTGAAGAAATATTTGGGTGAAAAAGGACGGTAAAGATGTACAGTTATCAGGCCGACTTTTTCTCCCTTTGCCCTTAAGTAATCGATTACCTCCTGTGTTGTTTCAGAGACAGACCCCATTGCAACAATAATGTTTTCGGCATCGGGTGCGCCATAATAAGTAAAGGGTTTGTATTCTCTTCCCGTGAGCTTTGTTATCTCTGCCATATAGTCATTTACTATATCAGGAAGAGGGGCATAGAAAGGATTTATGGCTTCCTTAGCCTGGAAGAAAATATCGGGGTTCTGAGCGGTACCTCTTGTAACAGGATGTTCAGGATTCATCGCGTTGGCGCGGAAGCGGGCAAGAGCTTCCATGTCGAGCAGTTTCTTCAGGTCTTCCATTTCAATGACTTCAATCTTCTGAACCTCTGCCGAAGAGCGGAATCCGTCAAAGAAATGAAGGAAAGGGACCCTTGATTTAATAGCTGAAAGGTGTGCCACACCTGCGAGATCCATTATTTCCTGTACGCTGCTGCTTGCCAGCATGGCAAAACCTGTCTGGCGTGTGGCGTAAATGTCGCTGTGATCCCCGAATATTGAAAGTGCGTGTGCTGCAATTGTCCTGGCGCTTACATGGAAGACACCCGGAAGAAGTTCGGCAGCGATCTTGTACATGTTCGGGATCATAAGGAGCAGACCCTGGGATGCTGTGAATGTTGAAGTAAGGGCTCCGGTCTGAAGTGCGCCATGAACTGCACCGGCAGCTCCGCCTTCCGACTGCATTTCGACAACCCTGACTGTCTCCCCGAAGATGTTTTTCAGTCCGTTGGCAGCCCATTCGTCGACATACTCAGCCATTGTTGATGAAGGTGTAATAGGATATATGCAAGCGACCTCGCTGAACATATATGCAACATGCGAAGCGGCCTGGTTACCGTCGCATGTTATGAATCTTTTTGTTCCCATGATAGATTTATATAGTTGATTAATTAGAGTCTTAAAAGAAAGCGCAAACTTACAAAAAATATCCTTTTATTATCCGCCATTCATTGAAATCAGAAACTCCTCATTCGATTTGGTCTGCATAAGCCTGTCGCGCAGGAATTCCATGGCTTCAACGGCATTCATGTCGGTAAGGTAATTCCTCAGCACCCATATTTTCTGAAGGATGTTTTTGTTAAGAAGAAGGTCCTCACGTCTTGTGCTTGAAGCAGGAATGTCAATGGAGGGGAATATCCTCCTGTTTGAAAGCTTGCGGTCGAGCTGAAGCTCCATATTGCCGGTTCCCTTGAATTCCTCAAAGATCACATCGTCCATCTTCGAACCTGTGTCCGTAAGAGCAGTCGCAATTATAGTAAGCGAACCTCCGTTCTCGATGTTTCGGGCTGCGCCGAAAAATCTCTTTGGTTTATGAAGGGCATTTGAATCAACACCTCCCGAAAGCACTTTACCTGAAGCAGGTGCTGTGGTATTGAAAGCTCTTGCGAGCCTGGTTATGGAGTCGAGAAGAATCACAACATCATGACCGCACTCAACAAGACGCTTGGCTTTTTCAAGGACTATATTTGCTATGCGGCAATGCCTTTCAGCAGGTTCGTCGAATGTGGAAGCAATCACTTCGGCTTTAACGTTCCTTGCCATATCGGTTACTTCTTCAGGTCTTTCATCGATAAGAAGTATCATCAGGTAAACGTCGGGATGATATTTCGCGATAGCATTTGCAATCTCCTGTAGCAGGATTGTTTTACCTGTTTTAGGCTGTGCCACTATCAGGCCTCTCTGTCCTTTCCCTATAGGAGCGAACATGTCGATAACCCTTACCGACAGGGATCCTTCACCGGGGGCGCAAAGCGTGAATTTTTCGTTCGGGAAAAGCGGGGTAAGGAAATCAAACGGTACCCGGTCTCTTATGAAATCGGGACTTCTTCCGTTTATCTCATCTACCTTGATAAGAGGAAAATATTTTTCGCCTTCTTTCGGGGGACGAATTGTACCTTTTATTGTATCGCCGGTTTTGAGCCCGAAAAGTTTGATCTGCGACTGCGATACATAAATGTCATCAGGCGAATTAAGATAATTGTAATCGGGCGATCTGAGGAAGCCATAGCCGTCAGGCATTATTTCAAGAACACCTGTATTATATATTATTCCTTCAAATTCATATGGTTTTTCCTTTTTCTCCTCCCTTGCCTGCTGGATCTCGGGGGCAGATTCCTTGACAGGAGGTTCGACAATTATGTCGGCCGGGAGAATGTCAGCAACAATTTTCGGTTCTTCATATAATGGCTCGTCACCATTAAGAGGAAGAAGATTGTCAATAACCACTTCAGGTTTTCTTTCTTCTTTCAGGGAGAAACGGTTTTCCGAAGGTCTGTTATCCCTTTCCCTCTTTTCATTTCTGTCGTTCCTGTCAGGCCTGTCTTTTCTGTCAAAACCGCGTTCCCTGTTATCTGGTTTCCATCTGGGTTGCCTTGTTTCTTCCCTTAGCGATTCGGGTTTACTGAATAAATCGGGCTTCTCCTCTGACTTCTCAGTGACCGGCGGCAGGTCCTTTCTTTCAGTAGCGGCAACATCGTCGGGCCTTCTCAGATCGTCGGGCGACACTGAAATTACAGATTCAACGGGCCTGTTTATGACAGGTTTTATAGTCCGTGGCCGTTTCCCTCTTCTCTGTCCGGTGTCCTGCCTCTGCCGGGCCGGATCAGGCGCAGACCCCTGAGCCCTGTTCTCAGCAGGTAACACTTTCTTCTTTTCGATTGACTCTATAGCCTGCTGGTCGAGGATCTTATAGATAAGATCCTGCTTCTTTAAGGATTCTGTTCTTTTGATTTTAAGTTCTTTAGCAATCTCCCTCAACTCGGGAAGAAGCTTGTTGCTTAACTCAAGAATGTCGTACATGTTTTAATAAAAAATGAATATAGATAAGAGATTTTAAATTTTCTTATTGGATAACCAGAGTAAGAAATGATTTTGAGCGGCAGGAATATGCAACAAACAAACTACATATCTTATAACCGACGCAATATTAGTAAAATAATATGATATGTTATGTTAAAAATGTAAAAAAAGCTGCGGGGTAAAGTATAAATCGAATAATAATTTGATACTCAGCTGAAGTAAATTATTTATGCAATTTAATATAAATACTCCGTATTAGCAAAATTTTTTAAAATAATATGTTTTTCAACCTTTTTTTATTAAAATTGTACTTTGCCTGCTTTAAACTGACTAACCTTTTCCACCTTTTCCTGTAAATGCGACAACTAAAGATCACAAAACAGGTTACAAACCGCGATACTCCGTCACTTGACAAATATCTTCAGGAGATCGGACGTGTTGATCTGATTACACCTGAGGAAGAGGTCATACTTGCCCGCAAGATAAGAGCCGGCGATTCCAACGCTCTGGCAAAACTGGTCAAGGCAAATCTCCGTTTTGTTGTTTCTGTGGCCAAGCAGTATCAGAACCAGGGCATGGGCCTTCCCGACCTTATTAATGAGGGTAATCTCGGGCTTATGAAAGCTGCCCAGAGGTTCGATGAAACCCGTGGCTTCAAATTCATCTCCTATGCGGTATGGTGGATACGCCAGGCAATTCTTCAGGCCCTTGCCGAGCAGGCCAGGATAGTGCGCCTCCCCGTGAACAAGATCGGATCAATAAACAGGATCAACAGAGCTTTTGCGAGACTTGAACAGGAGTATGAAAGGGAACCCTCTTCCCAGGAGATAGCCGATCTTCTTGAAATGATTCCCGATGATGTCAAGGAATCCCTTAAGACTAACGGAAGAACGGTCAGCATGGATGCCCCCATCAGCGCCGAAGAGGAAAACAACATGTATGATGTAATGCAAAACCCCGATACTCCGAGTCCTGACAAGAATCTCATCAATGAATCTCTTGCATACGAAATAGAACGTGCCTTAAGCTCACTTTCACCCCGCGAGGCAAAAGTCCTTAAGCTTTATTTTGGCCTCGGGATGAAACATCCTTTTACACTCGAAGAAATAGGGGAGGAACTGAACCTTACTCGTGAGCGGGTCCGGCAGATAAAGGAAAAAGCCATAAAAAGGATACAGTTCACTACAAGGTGCAAAATCCTGAAATCCTACCTGGGTTAAATTATTGTTCCTATATTTGCCTAAAACCATTAAGACATGAATCATCTTGTCTCTCCGTCATTGCTGGCTGCTGATTTCCTGAACCTTGGAAGGGATGTGGCTATGGTTAACAGCAGCATGGCCGACTGGATTCACCTCGACATTATGGACGGAGTTTTCGTTCCCAATATCTCATTCGGGCTGCCTGTCGTTGAACATGTCAGAAAAATCGCAGAGAAACCTCTTGATGTCCATCTTATGATCATTGATCCCGACAGGTATCTTTCGCGGTTCCATGAAGCAGGAGCCGACATCCTTACAGTTCAATATGAGGCATGCACACATCTTCACAGAACTGTAACAGAAATCAAAAGACTCGGGATGAGGGCCGGGGTCGCAATAAATCCACATACGCCTGTTTCCCTGTTGGTTAACGTTCTTCCTTTCGCTGATATGATCCTGATAATGACAGTTGATCCGGGATTCGGCGGACAGTCATTCATTCACGAAAGCTACAATAAAATCAGGGAACTGCGCAGAATGATAAACGAAAACGGGTATAACGTCGTTATTGAGGTTGACGGGGGGATTGATATTACAAATGCTTCAGGCCTTGTTGAGGCCGGTGTTGATGTCCTGGTTGCCGGGAATGCAGTATTCAGTTCGCCCGATCCCTGCGAAACAATCAAAAGACTAAAGGAACTATACTGACCATCAGACCAGTCGGTTATCAGACAACCAGTTTCTCCTCAATGAAATTTATTATGTCTTTAACCTGATCAGGATGATACCAACGGATCTCATTGTCCCTGTTCCACCACGTCATCTGTCTTTTGGCATAACGCCTGGTGTTCCTTTTGATAAGCTCCACTGCTTTCTCCCTTGTTGTCTTTCCCTCAAAATAATCGAAAAGCTCGGTGTAGCCAACACTTTTCAAGGGATTGAGATGCCTCAGTCCGGCCAGCGACCTTGCCTCATCCTCGAGACCTGCTGCCATCATCTCATCTACCCTTGAGTTTATCCTTGCATACAGATCATCCCTGTCTCTTCGCAGACCCGTTTTTATTATGCCGAAATCCCTTTTAACCTTTCTGCTTGTGAGGAATTCTGAATACTTCTTGCCGGTCGTCCCGTAAATTTCCAGAGCCCTGATTATCCTTTTATGGTTCCTCAGGTCGACCTTTGCATAATATTCAGGATCTGTAAGCCTGAGTTCATTGCGTAAGCTTTCAATTCCTTCTTCGGAATATTTCTTATTGTATCTTTCGCGCTCTGCCGGATCAATATCTGGGATGTCATCTATTCCGTTGCACACCGCATCGATGTATAATCCTGATCCACCGGTCATTACGACAGTGTCCCTGGTGGTGAAGAGATCATCCAGAAGATCCACGACAGATCTTTCAAAAAGGCTTGCACTGAAATATTCCTTAACGGAAATGAATCTTATGAAATGATGTTTTATCCTGTTCAGAAGATTATCAGACGGGACAGCAGTTCCGATAACCATTTCTTTGTAAAACTGCCGTGAATCAGCTGAAATGATTTCAGTGTTGAAATAATCAGCCACTTCAACAGCAAGTTCACTTTTCCCGACACCTGTCGGACCAGGAATAACTATAAGGAATTTATTCATTTGTCACTGAACGGGGAAGATCAGTCTTCTTCCTCTTCGTTCAGAAGTTCCGGATTGTCGAAATCAGGAAGGTTTTCATCATCACCGCCTTCAAGGAAAAGATCATCAACTTCGGGTTCAACCTCATCCTCGTCATCATCGTCGGAAACTACAATGTTGTTGTACAGCTTTCGTGAACTGCTTCCGAATACAACCTGTTTCGGCGGGATCCCTTTTGAATTTGTACAGATGGGGTATTCGCGGTCTTCCAGTTCTTTTGTTTCCCCTGTGTATTCAACATAAAGAGACCTGTCGTTGAAAAAGTCGAATACATAAAGGAGCTTCTGATTTTTCCTGAAAATAATTTCTTCAAGGATTGCTGATTCCATTGTGGAAGATCCTGTTCCCATATCGAACAGAGTGAATTCTTCCTCCTTTTCCCAGTTATCAGTGGCAAGGTAGAAAGAAGCCATCTGTGATTTATCATATTCCAGTTCCTCCTGAATCATGTTATGAAAATCAAGCAATGTCTGTGAGTCAAGGAACTCAAATTCCCTTACAAACGACTCATCCTCATCTGATAATACAACGAACTTATAGACCATATGAATTTGAATTCGACAGGTGCAATATAATATTTTTTATTTTACAAAATGCCTGCTCAATTTTTTTTTAGAAGAAATTCTACAGTGTCTATTCCGTCGGCATAATCCCACAGATGCGGACGTTGAGACATCCCGAAAGGAATATCATTTTTGCCTGCTATGCATTGGATTTTGTCATTATGGTTGTCAATCTCAGCGCGGAGCTTGTTGATGTCACTGTAGAACTCATAGTAAAGAACGGCAACCGGTGATGAGATGGCATGGTTTTCGAGCAGCAAAAGGAAACCAATGTCTTTGAACGACTCCCTGTTTACCATATAAACTGCCTTGTTGTAATCATAATTGTTGGCGTACTTGTTGTGGTCTATTATCCTTTCATACTCCTTCCATGCTGCAGCAAGCTTATCTGTATTATAGCCTTCAGGAAGATATATCTTTGACACATTCCTGCATCCAAGTCCAAAATACGAGAAAATATCGTGCCCCAGTGCGGCCAGCTCGCTTTCGGTCTCAGAACCATCAATAATTGCTATGCCGTTCCTGTTTTTCCTTATAATGTGAGGGTATTTTCCGAAATAATACTCGAAATATCTTGAGCTGTTGTCGCTTCCTGTTGCAATGATGCTGTCGAAGCCCTTCATGAGACCATCGGTGAATGATATCCTTTTGGAGAATTCTCCGTTGATGCTGCATAATGTCGTGGCTGTGAACATTATCAGGTCTTTGTCCTTTGAGCTTGTCTTTGCAATGACATTGTTCCCTGTAACAAGGACAGTCAGAAAATCATGAAATCCTGCTAACGGAATATTCCCTGCCATAACAATTCCGACATTCCGTCCCCCGGGTTCGTTTTTCAGTGCCTGATATGCATCCGTCCATCTGAAGAGATTTTCTTCGGTAAGCTCATCAGCAATGGCGCTTACGGCGTACCTTACATTGGAAGGTGTAAACCAGGGATTGACAAGATACTGGCTATTGATAAGCTTGTCAAGTTCCGCGGTGCACATGTTTTCCTCACCATCGAGGGCATCCCTCAGTACCTTTCCCAGTTCGGAAAAAGCTGCAATTCTTTCCTTCAGCGTCATTAAATATGTTCTAAACGGTGCAAATTTATTCAAATAATAGAAGAAACAGAACTTCGGAAATAAAACATGCTCCGGGAGGCATGTACTCATCCCCCTGCCCCCTTCTCTATTTCATAAAGAAGGGGGGCTGTAGTATATGTAATTAGCTTTGATACAGAGACATCACCTCCCTCTTTACGAAGTAGAGAGGGAGGACGGGAGGGTGAGTAAGTTCTGTGGAAAGCGGAAAGTCAGAAAAGAGATACACAAAAAACCCCTCTTTGAAAACATAGAGGGGTCTTTAAGGGGGGAAATACTATTTTATCTATTGCAGTCTGAAATTTATTGGTATTGTATACCATACTGCAACATTCTTCCCATCCTTAACGGCAGGCTTTTCAAAGGCAGGCATTTCGTTTACTACCCTGAATGCCTCCATATCAAGCTCAGGATCAACTCCTTTCAGTATTTTGACTCTTCCGGCACTTCCATCAGCTTCTACGGCAAATCTCACCAGTACTTTACCCTGAACACCTTTCTCCTTAGCCTTTTCAGGATAAACAACATTTTCGGATATGTATTTCATCAAAGCTTCATCGCCACCTTTATACACCGGCATAACATCAACAGTCTCGAATGGGACATCAGCACTGGCGTCGCCGGCTGAAGGAAGGGGAGGAGGTGGTGGCGGCGACGCAACTTCGGAAGGCAGTTCAGTTTTTTTGTCATTCTGGCTGCAGGATGAGATAAAGATCATCAATCCTGCAATGACAGGCAAAACCAATAGTAATTTCAGGTTTGCCATTGTGTTGGAACGTTTTTTTGTCATCATGATCATTCGTTTTTTAATAAGAGACTGATTTGAAAAACTATTTGAAATAGTAAAAATCTTTGATCTGAATGTCTGGTTCATCAGCAGTTTCTGGTAATTTTCCACAGGTGTTCCCATTGAAATGCATTCCTGGTCGGCCTGATATTCATGAACTGCTCTCAGCGACCGTCTGAACAGGTATATGAATGGATTGAACCATAATAGCACCCTGACTATTTCGATGAAAACCATGTCGAGGGAGTGACGGTGGTTCAAATGATTCTGTTCATGTGCCGTAATCGCTTCGGCTTCAAAGTCGCTTAGACCGTTATCTATGAAAATGTATCCGAAAGCCGAAAACCCGGCTGTGTTAAGACCAGTGAACCTGATTATCCTCGTATCATTTTCTTTGTTCCGGGCTATCAGAAAAACAAGCCCGGCAAGTTCTGCGATATACTTTACTGACATTATCAGCACACCTGCAAGATATATGGCAGAGACATATCTGAATTGATTAAAGGCAGACGTATAAGCAGTCTGCAGAAATTCTGAATTTTCCGATCCGCTTATTCTTACCTCCGAAAGAACCCTGCTGAATGACGGTATTACAGGTTCCATGTTTGCAAGTGTTATAAAAGGCAGGATGAATGAAGAAATTACGGACAAGAGAATGAAACTCCTGTTCCTGCCGTAAAGAGTGTCGCTGCTCAGTAATATCCGGTAAGTAAGGTAGAATCCTGCCAGGTATACCGAGACTTTCATCATATATATAAATAATGTGTTCATTTTTCAGGTGTTTGCTTCTTCATTTCGGCCTCCATAATTTTCATTATCTCTCCCATTTCTTTTACAGAAATACTTTTCTCCCTTGCAAAGAATGTCACCATCTTTTCAAATGAATTTGAGAAGTAGTCCTTGACAAATGAATGCAGATGCATTTTGGAATACTCGTTCTTTGAAACAAGCGGAAAGTACTCATGAGTCCGCCCATAGGCCTTGTGGTCGACGAATCCCTTGTCCTGGAGTATTCTGACTATGGTACTTACAGTATTATAAGCGGGCTTTGGTTCGTCAAAATGCTCGAGAATGTCTTTTACGAATCCCCTTTCTATTTTCCAGAGGACCTGCATTACCTGTTCTTCGGCCCGTGTAAGCTCTCTCATGATTTTTGTGCGTTGATTTATTCTCCAAATATAAAACGAAAAAATTAGTTATACAACTAAATTGTTAATTTTTTATGTGTTTGTAAAAAATTCCCGTTGTGGTTTCCTTTTGCCCCGATAATTACCGGTTTTTTATCCGTGCCCTTGTGTTTACCTTAGTTAACCTTTGTGGCAGTGTTTCTTAACCACAGAGCACAAAGGTTTACACCATGTTTCACAAAGGCTTATGCGCAGACCGGGGTGTATGGATATTTACGATGTCAGGCATCCCGATGCAATTTCTGACAGCCGCAACTTGTGTTTGACAGGAAAAGTGTACATTTATCATCTTTTTTGAAGGTTGCAATATCATTAACAGTGACTTTAATGAAAGCAGGTGTATTCCGGGAAAATCTGAGGATCTCGTTCAAGGCAATAAAATCGAACAGGGTAAGGGCGATACTTACAATTTGTATAATAGCATTCGGTATAATGGCTCTTGTAGGCATCCTTACCGCAATAGATGCTATTAAATCATCACTCACGACCCAGTTCACAATGATGGGTGCAAATTCTTTCACCATACGTTCTCGCAACATGTCGGTCCAGACAGGAGAAAACAGGAAACGTGTAAGGAATTCATCACGCATAACTTACCATGAAGCCATTCAGTTCAAGGAGATATTCACCGAACCTGCATGGGTATCGGTTTCCTTCAATGCAACTCAGTTATCAACAGTAAAATATGAGAAGGAGGAGACAAATCCCAATGTCAGTCTTACAGGTGTTGATGAGAATTATCTTACGGTTTCGGGTTTTGAGATTGAAAACGGGAGAAACTTCAGCCCTGATGAGATAAGGATGAACAGGCGGCTTGTAATTCTTGGTTCTGACATTGCGGCAGATCTTTTTCCATCAACAACGGATCCGGTAGGGAAAGATGTGACAGTTGCCGGGCTTAAGCTACAGGTGGCAGGTGTTCTGAAAAGCAAGGGCTCAAGTGTCGGATCAGGCGACAGGATATGTCTCATGCCGGTTACTACTGCGCGTCAGTATTTTTCACGTCCGAACATGAATTTCAGTATCACAATAATGCCCACGAACCCGGTAAACCTTGATGCAATGGCAGGTGAGGCTGAAAGTGTTTTCCGGACTGTCAGGAATCTTGATCCGCAGGATGAATCGGATTTCCGGGTGGTTAAGAGTGATTCAATATTGAATATGCTTCTTAAGAACATCCGATATGTTACTCTTGCGGCAACGCTCATCGGGATAGTTACGCTTTTCGGAGCTGCAGTGGGACTGATGAACATAATGCTTGTTTCGGTCACTGAACGTACGCGGGAGATAGGCATAAGAAAAGCCGTCGGAGCAAAACCCAGAACAATAAAATATCAGTTCCTTTATGAATCAATAATCATCGGGCAGCTTGGCGGTATCTTTGGAATAATCCTTGGTGTCATCATAGGAAATGCAGTATCGACAATGCTCCGGTCAAGCTTTGTTGTCCCGTGGTTCTGGGTGTTTACCGGTATCGTGGTTTGTTTTCTTGTCGGGGTAGTATCAGGATATGCGCCGGCGGTCAAAGCTGCAAATGTCGACCCAATCGAAGCTCTCAGGTACGAATGAGCCTGACTGGCATAAAAAGGTGATGTTATTATTGGCTTGTTTGTACACCATGCACCCTGAACTTATCTTTAATATTCATCTTTTATAAAGCTGGATTTCTTCAATCTGTTTTTTACCTCCCGGCCCTCTTTTGTGCTTTTCCCCATCCTTCCGGAGTGGGGTTTTAGATCGATGCATTGCAATAATTTGCATCATTAAATCAAATTATAATCCAACCTCGGCATCTTTCAAGATACAAGAAACAGAAAACGACCTGAATATAGGTAATTCCCCGATTTCCATGTCGCGTATTATCAGTTCCATAACCCCCTGATAGGGCTGTTTTTGCAAACATGTCAGATACGATTCGGAGTGCTTAATGTTTTATATTGATATTGGGAACTTTTGTCTCGCAGGGATAATATGTCAGTAAGACAGATCCCGTTTTTCAGCACAGCTTTGAAATTAAAGCCGGAGTCGTCTCAAATTTTGATTATTTCGGTACCTCCTTCTCTTTAAAGATTTCTAACATCTAAAATGAATTTTTTGAGCAAAGATGTGTACAAAGAGTAGCTTTTAGGTGCGAGTAAAAAATGGAATGAAATCTGGAAAATAATTCAATAATCAAGCTGTGTATAAAAAAAGGCTCCCCTGGCGGGGAGTCTGGTAAATCCTTTTCATGGGAACACGAGTAAAAAAAAAGGGGAGTCATTTGTGACAGCCCCTTTTAAAAGATATCGAAGAATTTCTTATTTCACTGTATTCATGTGAGCAATAAGGTCGAGGAGTTTGTTTGAATAACCCCATTCATTGTCATACCATGCAACAACTTTTACGAAGTTGGGATTCAGGGCAATACCTGCATCTGCATCAAAGATCGAAGTACGGGAATCGCCGTTGAAGTCGCTTGATACAACAGCTTCTTCAGTATAGCCAAGAATTCCTTTGAGAGAACCTTCCGAAGCATCTTTCATTGCTTTCTTGATCTCGTCATAGGTGGCTGCTTTTTCGAGACGGCAGGTAAGGTCGACAACAGAAACGTTGAGAGTAGGAACCCTGAACGACATACCTGTAAGTTTTCCTTTCAGTTCAGGTATTACTTTTGTAACAGCTTTTGCTGCACCTGTTGAAGAAGGAATGATGTTGCCGGCGGCGGCGCGTCCGCCTCTCCAGTCTTTCTTTGAAGGACCATCGACGGTTTTCTGGGTTGCCGTGGTAGCATGAACAGTTGTCATAAGACCTTCAACAACGCCGAAATTATCGTGAAGAACTTTTACAACCGGGGCAAGACAGTTGGTTGTGCAGGAAGCGTTGGATACAAACTGCATGTCGGCAGTGTATTTATTATGGTTAACGCCCATTACGAACATGGGAGTGTCGTCTTTTGAAGGAGCTGACATTACTACGCGTTTTGCGCCTGCTGCGATATGACCCGCTGCAGTTTCCTTCGTGAGGAAAAGTCCTGTGCATTCGAGAACGTATTCAGCACCAACCTCGTTCCATTTCAGCGCTGCCGGATCTTTTTCGGCCGTAACACGGATTGACTGGCCGTTTACAACCAGTTTTCCGTCCTTTACTTCAACTTTGCCGTCAAACCTTCCATGAACTGTATCATATTTGAGCATGTATGCAATATAATCAGCATCGAGAAGGTCGTTTATACCGACTATCTCTATATCACTTCTTTTCAATGCAGCCCTGAAAGCAAGTCTGCCGATCCTGCCAAAACCATTTATACCTACTTTAATCTTTGACATAACTGTATCTTTAATTTGGTTAATAAATTGAACGTTTTATACGGTTTTAAAATAAAACGAACAAAGATACTACTTTTTTCCTAAATACAGCGATGATCAGTAAATTGAAGATACTCTTTTTCTCCTGAACAGGTAGGAAAATTTATTTGTTTCCGGATTCAGCGGATCAATGACAACTCCAAATCTGTAACTAACAAACAATGAGAAGAATACAGCCTTGTTGTCGGTTGTTGCCATTATTGGTATTTTCCTGGGGAACGCGCTGATGCTTGTCCCGACTTCAACGGCATGGATCAGTTTTTCTTCCTTGCTGTATTCGAAGTTGAAACCGAATTTCCCGAACACACCCGGGAGAAGCTTTGTTTCATCGAGACCCTTCGTGAAAGGAGCCTTACTGTAAATGAATTCAGGCGAATGCTCGTAAAGGCTGATATCAAGTTTTTGTTCTTTTATGACAAATTCATATTGAGATACAGGATAAAGGAATTTGTAATAAATCGGCTTGTAAAATGCAAGTGTGGGTCCTGCCGAGTAAAATACCCGCACTGCCACTCCTCCCAGATCCGCTTTCCTGAAAAGCTCACGCTGGTGGCCATAGCTTCCCCTCAGAAAAAAAACCGTGTTTAGTTTTCCGTAGATAAAAGTCCCGGGTGTCTGATAAACGGGATTTGTTTCCCTGTACTCGCGGGGAGACTTAAGGTTACCGATCTCAATTTCGTAATAACGCTTGTTCAGATAATCAATCCTCCTGGCATCACGGTAACTGAGCCCGAAACCGTCTGAATTAAGCAAAACGCCAAACGACCTTTCATTCCTGAAGAAGATCTTCTGCTGCTCATTGAGTTCACCCTGTGCAAATGCGGATAACGCATAGCAACTGGTCAGAATCAATGTTATAAGCAGCTTCTTCATCTTGTTTTGCTTACTTATAAAACCAGAAAAGGATCCGTGATTTTTCAGCCGATATTCTCAGTCTGTGAAGCTTCAGCGTTAGCATAAGCGGGACACGACTTTTGGTTGCATGAGCTTACCGACAGAGCAGTGATAAAACAGACAACCAGGATCACAGCAATCTTTTTCATAGAAACCATGGTTTTAATCAATTCACAAAAGTAAAACAATCTCTTTAAAAACAATTCTTGTGCCAAAATAATAATTTCCGGTAAAATTCCGGTCAGCACATTTGATTCTGTTACAGTACATACAAAACATATTTTTTGCATTTTTGTTGTATTATCCGTAAGAATCATTTTAAAAATATGAGGGCGGAGTTAATTTACTTATTGATATTTTTTGCCATGTCAACAAATTCTTTATCACAGGAGAAGTTACCATACAATGATCTTTCGGGGCAGGAAGCGCGTGTAATTGAGAAAATGGGTACTGAAGCTCCTTTTACCGGGAAGTACGACAATTTCTCCAAAAACGGAACATATATCTGCAAAAAATGCGGAGCCGCTTTATATTATTCATCATCGAAATTCAAATCCGGCTGTGGCTGGCCAAGTTTCGACGATGAGATAAAGGGAGCCGTCAGCAGGTATCCCGATCCCGACGGTGTCAGAACTGAAATTGTATGTGCCACATGCGGCGCCCATCTCGGACATGTTTTTGCGGGAGAGCATTTTACTGAAAAAAACATCAGGCATTGTGTTAATTCTGTTTCACTCGATTTTGTTCCTTCAAAGCTGGAACCGGGAAGATACGGGACTGCAATATTTGCCGGAGGATGTTTCTGGGGTGTGGAATATTTTATGCAGAAATCTCCCGGCGTCATAACGGTTACTTCAGGATTTATCGGAGGGCATGTGAAAAACCCTTCGTACAGGGAGGTCTGCACAGGGACCACGGGCCATGCCGAGGCCGTCAAGATTATTTATGATCCGCGGAAGACATCATATGAGACATTGCTAAAGCTCTTTATGGAAATACATGATCCTACCCAGGTGGGAGGTCAGGGGCCGGATCTTGGAGATCAGTACAGGTCGGAGATCTTTTATCTCAATGATGAACAAAAGAAAACAGCGGAGAAAAATATTAATATCCTGAAGGCAAAAGGGTTCAAGGTTGCAACATTGCTTACCCGGGCTGCTGAATTCTACGATGCCGAGGATTACCACCAGGATTATTATTTCAAAAACGGCAAGGTGCCGTACTGTCATGGTTATACAAAAAGGTTCTGATTAACCTGACTGTGAAAATATTAACAACTGTATGGTTCTGACAGGCTGGTTATTGGTGATGGCGGTTAGGCTGAACCCGGCAGGTTCCGGAAGGGGCGGTGTGTCTGTTGCTGCTTTTATTGCCCTTGCGGTTCTTCTGGTGATTGTCGCGGGATATTTCCTTCTCAGGAAAAGAAAATAAAACCCCTGTTTTGATCACAAAGATTAAAAACAAGGCTGATCTTCCTGTATTGAAATTCCTTCAGGCACTTTCAAGGAGTGTCGCCGGGAAGTCACATAGGGCCATAGATTTACAGGCATTGCTCTCCATGTTTCTCCGTGCTTCCCGGTGTCACTCTGTATTACAAAAAGCTCTGGTTTTTTATCTTAACTAAAGTGTGATCCAGACGTTCCCCTTTTTATTCGATTCGACTACAGAATGGATGAATTTCATCCCTCTTACTCCATCATGAACTGTTGGGAACTCTCCAGGTGTGAACTCCTCACCCCTTATCGACTTTGCTGTACCTCTATAAATATTGGCCAGCGCTTCATAGATGCCTTCCGGATGACCCGAGGGCATGGTATGACTGCTTTCAGCCAGCTTTTCGTTGTAACCATGGGCAGGCTTGAATATTTTGGTGGGTTCAGTATCGCTAAGCATATAAAGGTAATTAGGATTCTCCTGTCCCCATTTCAGGCTTGCCTTTGATCCGTAAACAGCTATTGTCAGACAGTTTTCCTCACCGCCGCAAACCTGACTCGACCTAATCACCCCCTTTAGGTTTTTTCCGAACCGCAGGAGTACGGTTCCGTCGAGGTCAAGTTTAATATCATCCTTCACAGGGCTGAGATCCGCGAGGACCTCTTTTATTTCGAGCCCTGTCGTATATTCAATCAGGTTAAATGCATGTACTCCTATGTCACCCATGCAGCTGCTTACCCCCGCATGTTTTGGATCGAGCCTCCATACGCCGGTGATCCTGCTTTCCGTCCCGTGAATTATAGAGTTGATCCATCCCTGATAATACTGTGCATCAATGCGCTGGATTGTTCCAAGGACACCTTTGGCAATCAGATCCCTCATCTGTCTGACCATAGGATAGCCAGTGTAGGTATGCGTAAGGGCAAATGTCCTCCTGTGTTTTTCGACAAGCCTCTCGAGGTCGAGAGCTTCCTCGACGGTCATAGTCATGGGCTTTTCGCACACAACATGAAAACCGTTTTCAAGAAGACTTTTTGCAAAAGGATAGTGAAGGGCGTTTGGAGTCACCACAGACACGACCTCCATTCGCCTGCCAGCCGGCATCTTTAGCTCGGCTGCTATCATTGCGTCAACACTTTCATAGCATCTGTCGGCACTGATCCCTTCTTTTTGTGCAAATTCTTTGCTTCTTTGGTAATCAGCATCAAAAACACCGCCGACAAGTTCAAAGTCATTGCAAATACGTGAGGCACGCCTGTGGGCATCTCCAATGAATGCTCCAATGCCGCCTCCAATCATTCCCATTCTTATTTTTTCCATAATACTGTTATTAATATTGGTTTTATTGCTCTCAGATTGTTTTTTCCCGATTTAGCCCCCCTTCAGCGGGGGCGGGGGTAAACCGGCATTTAGTCCCTCTCCGGAAGGACCGGGAAGTAACGCGGTAAGATGCTATTTATCAAATGCTGAATCAAAGGCAATATTTGAAGGTGCAAAATCCACTGCCCTGACAAACTCACAAGCCTCGGCAGCTCCATGTTCACGATCCATTCCGCTGTCCTCCCATTCAACAGATAACGGCCCCTTGTAACCTATCCTGTTCAGCGCCCTTATAATCTCTTCAAAATTGATGTTTCCTCTTCCAAGGCTCCTGAAATCCCAGTAACGTCCTCTTGTCCCGAATTCAGTATGTCCTCCGAAGACACCGGCCTCAACAGGAACATCCGACCATCCGACGTCTTTCATATGGACATGGAAAATCCTTTCGCTGAAAGTATAAAGGAACCCTACATAGTCAACTCCCTGGTATCCAAAATGAGAGGGGTCATAATTGAATCCGAATGCCGGATGGTTATTTACTGCTGCAAGGGCTCTTTTTGCCGATGCAGTGTCGAAGGCGATTTCTGTGGGATGTACCTCCAGGGCAAATTTCACTCCGATCTTTTCATAGGCGTCAAGAACAGGTAACCATCTTTCAGCGAACTCACTGAATCCTTTGTCAATCATTCCGGGGAGGATTGGAGGGAAAGAATATACAAGGTGCCATATCGGGTTGCCTGTGAATCCGTTAACAATGGAAACACCGAGACGGCGGGCAGCTTCTCCTGTTCTTATCATCTCCTCGGCAGCGCGTTTCCTCACTCCTTCAGGATCACCGTCGCCCCAAACATGCTCGGGCAGTATGGATTTGTGACGCTCATCAATCCTGTCAGCTACAGCCTGACCCACAAGATGATTTGATATAGAAAAGACCTTAAGCCCGTATCTGCCGAGAATCTCCCTCTTTGACGCACAGTATTCGTCTGTTGCTTTGGCGACCTCGAAATGATCGCCCCAGCATGCAAGTTCCAGACCATCATACCCGAATGATCTGGCCTTCTGACAAACTGTTTCAAAAGGTAAATCTGCCCATTGTCCCGTAAAAAGTGTTACTGGTCTGCTCATAGTTGGTGGTGTTTAATGGTTGTATCATGTATCGGTTTATAACTTATGTTCATATCGGTTTCATGCTGCATTCGTCATGCATCTGGTTGCACACACACGCCTCACGCCGCATTATTCATGCTAATATAATAAAATCCCGAGCACCAAACGGTCGGCTTCTGTCAGAAATTCTTTACTTTGCATATATTCTTCAACATAAAAATCATGACTGAAACAGAAAATATTTTATTAAACCGGAGAACCATACGAAAATATACTCAGGAACAGGTGGCCGACGATCTTCTTGACAGGCTTCTAATGGCAGCGTGCCGTACTTCAACGACAGGTAACATGCAAGTCTACAGTATTATAGTCACACGGGATGAGCGGATTAAGAATGACCTGCTTCCTCTCCATTTCAACCAGAAGATGGTCACCGAGGCACCCGTGGTCCTGACATTCTGTGCCGACTTTAACAGATTCAACAGATGGTGTCTCCTGAGAAATGCCGGGCCAGGTTATGACAATTTCCTGTCTTTCATGACAGCCGCCATTGATGCGCTTCTTGCCGCGCAGACTTTTTGCATTGCGGCGGAATCAAAAGGTCTGGGTATCTGTTATCTCGGGACGACAACATATATGGCACATAAGATAATTGAAGCCCTGAAACTTCCCAGGGGAGTGGTTCCGGTTACCACTGTCACGGTCGGGTGGCCTGCCGAAAATCCGGAACAGCCCGACAGGCTTCCTTTGGAGGGCGTTGTCCACAGGGAAGTATATTCTGATTATTCAGATGCTGACATAGAAAAGATATATTCCGGAAAAGAAGCACGCGACGATTCAAAACGTTTTATTGCTGAAAATAACAAGACAACCCTTGCCCAGGTATTTACCGATGTCAGATACAAGAAGGATGATAATGTCCATTTTTCAAATATGCTGCTCCAGGTGCTTAAGGATCAGGGGTTTATGAATCAATAAATGAGGTCTGTGGCCCGATGTTTATGCTTTGGGGCTGCAACCAGCAATACGGAACGTTTAGTTGAAAGAAATTTCCAGTGCTTCCGCAATCTCTTCAAGGTCTCTGATGACTGCCGGCACAAGAGAGATCCCGTTTTTCATGATCCTCGCCTCCGCTTCCCGCTCGGGATCACCCGGGATAAGGACCTTTTCCTGACCTTCTGCAGGCACTGCTGACCTGAAGGTTTCGATCCACCTGTCCATCTTGCCGAGGAACTCTTCTTTAGGCTGAAACGCGTCGATCCTCATGGCTCCGAAGAAATGTCCGGTTCCTTCCCCGACTTTCTTTTCAAGGACGGGAAGGTAAGCGACGCTGGGAGGGACGAATGGACCGAAGTTGGCTCCGCTGAAAACAGCCGAGAAAATATCCACCAGTGCCGACATGCAGTATCCTTTATGACTTCCATGCAGCCTGTCGCCTCCGAGCGTGAGCATCGATCCGCCGGACCTGAGTATTGACGGATCATCGGAAGGCTGACCGTATTTATCCTGTACAAACCCGAAAGCAACCTTCTCACCTTTCTTTTCTGCCACCGCCAGTTTCCCTCTGGCAATCGGAGTAGTGGCAAAATCAGCAACCAGTGGAGGCTGGTGCATTGCAGGTATTGCAACAGCAACAGGATTCGTCCCCATCATGCGGCTTATGGAGAAAGTTGGTGCAACAAGCGGATTTGCATTTGTCAGACAGATCCCCACCATATCCTCTTTCAGTGCCATCATAGCATAATACCCGGCAATCCCGAAATGGTTCGAATTCCGTGTTGCCACCCACCCGGTTCCGGCTGTTTTGGCTTTATCAATGGCTATTTGCATCGATTTCCTTGCAGCAACCATTCCGACAGCATTATCCCCGTCAACGACAGCAGTGCTCGGAGATTCATGGACTGTCCTGACATCAGGTCTGACATTAATCCTGCCTGATTTCCAAAGCTCATAATAGTCTTTAAGCCTGAGCATCCCATGTGATGCATGACCCCTCAGCTCGGCAGCAAGAAAGACATCAGATATTACCCCGGCATCTTCACTGCTGCAGCCCATTGCCATAAAGGCACGTCTGGTAAAATCGTATAAAAACTCGTATGTGAACATATCCGACTGTTTGAAAAATCATTTTCTGAATACATTTGCCGCATTTGCCTGCTGGGTGGGAGTGATGACAAGGTCGTTTATGCATACGTGCCATGGACGGGTTGCACAGAAATATATTGCTTCTGCAATGTCTTCCCCGGTAAGCGGATCAACTCCCTTATAGACAGCATCTGCCTTTTGCCTGTCGCCTTTGAACCGTACCAGGGAAAACTCGGTTTCAGCCATCCCGGGAGCAATGTTTGTAACTTTTATATTATGCTTCAGCAGGTCTATTCTCATTGCCTTCGAAAGTGCATCGACTGCATGCTTTGATGCACAATAGACATTTCCGTTTTCATAGACCTCCTTGCCGGCAATTGACGAAATATTGAATATATGTCCTTTTTTTCTTGCTGTCATAAGCGGTGATACAGCGCGGGTTACATAAAGGAGACCCTTTACATTTGTATCGATCATCCTGTCCCAGTCGTCAGTGTTACCGTCGTTAATATGTGAGAGGCCGACGGCAAGACCGGCATTATTGACAAGGATATCTATATTTTTCCATTCTGCAGGCAGATTCCCTACCGCCTTCTCGGTCTCTTCCCTTCTTCTGACATCGAAATTAAGCTTGTGCACCTTGATGTTAAAGGCTGATAAATCTTCTTCCAGCTCATCGAGACGTTCTTTTCTTCTTCCCGTAATAATTACATTATATCCGTTCGATGCGAATTTTACTGCCGTTGCCCTTCCAAAGCCTGCCGTGGCGCCGGTGATCATTATTATATTTTCCATCTGA
This sequence comes from Bacteroidales bacterium, assembly GCA_035390825.1. Classification (GTDB taxonomy): domain Bacteria; phylum Bacteroidota; class Bacteroidia; order Bacteroidales; family VadinHA17; genus LD21. The sequence goes on from DAOOUQ010000010.1 coordinate 43,524, forward strand.
GCTTAAATTATTGTCGGGTAAAAGTATGAAACTCCTGATTAATGTCAAATCTTTTGTGGCAAATGAGGTTTTGCTTTGACGACTGATGAAATATAAAAAAGCCATCCGGATGCGAATTACCGGATGGCTTTGTAATTGTTATTAAGTGCCCCAGGGCTCTTTTTGTTATTTAACGTAATCAGCCTTCAGAAGAAAGTCAGCACTTTCCTTTATTCCCTGGAGAGAAGTCTTGAGTTGTTCAGCAACTACCTGGGGATCACGCTGGCCGCCGAAACCTGCTCCCGGAGCTCCGCCCTGACGTGCCTGGCCGCCCTGTGGCTGACCCTGAGGACGATCTTGTCCCTGTGGACGTCCCTGGCCCTGGGGCCCGGGCTGGCCGCCCATGGCGCCTGATCCGCCCTGCGACATTCTTGCCTGCATCTGCTTCATCATGGCAAGCGACTGTGCCTTCTGTTCCGGAGTCATCTTTGCTTCCATCTCAACAAACCAGTCATTATAACCATTTTTGTAGAACTGCGTGAAAATTGCTTTGTAATCGATAGTTCCGCTTGCCCCGATCACATAATCATCTTTAATATGAAGGACCTTGAACCTGTCGGGATATTTCTTCAGATATGCAACAGGATCCTGGCCTCCTACGGTTATCCAGTAGACATCCATCTGAAAGAATACTTTACCCGGATCAGTGTTTGCGATTAGGAAATCTTCATAAAGCTGATTTGTCCCGGGGATGGTGGCAAATTCCATATTGTGGTTGTGATAGCCGAATTTGATTCCTCTCTTATTGGCTTCATCACCGATCCTGTTCATAAGGTCACATTCTGCCTTAAGTCCTTCAACGTTAGTCGACCATGAGTTCATTGGGAAAACAACATATTTGACACCCATGGCTTTGTGATCATCGAACAGCTTTCCCCATGCAGCAACCGATCCTTCAACGTCCTTGATATCAAATTTTGCACGTGCATGACTTGATATAATGTCGAGCCCGTATTTTTCAGCAAGGGCTGCATAATCGGCAGGCTTGAAGCCAGCGACAGTCCCGTTGGCAGTATTGTAATTTGATATTTCCATCACCACATAACCAGCATCGGCAAGAGATTTGAAGGAGCCCTCAATATCCGATTCGAGGCCCTTCACTGAATAGGTGGCAATGCCTAGTTGTTTCTTCGGAGCAGCAGACGCACTGAATGTAACAGATGTTACAAACATAACCAATAGTGCTGCAGCAGCTAAATGCAGGAATCTTCTCATAATGTGTTTTTTCTTAGTTAATTAATTAAAATTTAATGTTTTACAATGAATTGTCAGGGTCTTCTGACCCTTTTCCCAAAGCAACAAATGTAATATTTAAAAGACAGGTTGAAATGGAAAATTATTCCAGGCAGTGGAAATATTTCTCATTCCCGCCCATTTTTACAAATCCTTAATGCCACAGTGTCATTCATGCCTTTGACAGATGCCCGTATCGCAAAAGAACGTGGAAAGGAAACAGGATTATGATCCGATTAACATATCTTTGCCGAATGGTTTACAAATGAACGGGCAGTTGCATATGGATAAGAGCACAAAAACAATAGGATCAATGTTTGATTCCATTGCGCACAGGTACGACTTTCTCAACCATTTCCTCTCGTTCGGAATAGATAAATACTGGCGGAAAAGGACGGCAGGGATCATCACCGGCCATATAAGAAATCCTTCAGTTTTGGACGTGGCAACAGGTACCGCCGACCTGGCTATAGCAGCCGTTAAAATGGGAGCTTCCCGGATAACAGGCATCGACATCTCTGAAAAGATGCTGGAAGCCGGAAGACAGAAGATCAGAAAAATGGGTCTGGAGGATAAAATAGAGCTCATCAATTGTGATTCGGAAAGTATCTGCTTCAATGATAATACCTTTGATGCCGCAATGGTGGCTTTCGGAGTCAGGAATTTTTCCGATCCTGTGCTGGGCCTCTCCGAAATGAAAAGAGTTGTCAGGCCCGGGGGAATTGTTGCTGTCCTTGAATTTTCAAAACCTGAAGGTATGCTTTTCAAGCATGTTTATAACTTTTATTTCAGGAATTTACTGCCGGTGGCAGGTGCTGTATTTTCAGGAAGAAAAGACGCTTATAGCTATTTGAATCAATCTGTTATGGAATTTGCTGACAAGGAAAAATTTACAGCAATGATGGTGGATGCAGGTTTCTCTGAAATCACGCAAATCCGCCTTACACGGGGTATTTCTACAATTTATACAGGGATAGTAAAATAAATGCAATATTTGTTTTTTTATCAAGTTATAAGATAGACTGCCCGTTGCCGGGGAAGGTGGCATTTTGAAGATTCGGGTCAACAGAACTGTTTAAATGAATATGAAATTAAAGGATTAAGCAAACCTAATTACCATTGGGGATTATTTGAGAAAAAGACTCCTATATATAATTTTTGCCGGTCTGTTCCTCCTTTTCCACATTGAATCATTTGGCCAGAAACAGAAACCGAAAAATGATTCGTGGTACGATGACAAGCTGCTTCATTTCGGCTTCAGCCTCGGGATGAACCTGATGGATTTCAATATTACTCCCAGCAAGACTCCGCTTCCTTCCGACGCGGAAAAATATCTCAATCCGGAAGTGTCAATATTAAACCCCGGAATAAATATACAGATCGTGACCAATCTCAGGCCGGCGAAGTATCTCGACTTCAGGTTTATGCCCGGGGTCTCGTTCGGTCAGAGGAACATCCGTTTTTATACAATCAGGAAGACCGACGGGGAGGATATATATGAATCAATATACAACGATAAGCAGAGAGTTGAGTCGTCATACCTTGAATTTCCTTTTCTGCTGAAATACAAAGGCGACAGGCTCAACAACGTAAGACCTTACGTTATAGGAGGTCTGAACTACAGGTACGACCTGGCCGGGAAAAAGGAATATGATGATGAAAGACCTGTATATATCAGACTGAAAAGATCGGATCTTTATTACGAAGCCGGCGCCGGCCTCGACTTTTACCTGCCTTATTTTAAATTTTCTGTCGAGCTCAAGATGTCGAACGGGTTAAGGGATGTGATGGTTCATGAACCGGCTCCCGGTTTTCCCGAATATGCGAACGCCATTGAAAAGATGAGGTCGCAGATCTGGATAATTGCATTCCATTTTGAATAGCAATGACGAAGATCGTAAATCTGAATCTCGATCCTGAAGTCGCTGCCGATGAAAAGGCCGTCTTTAAATACGCCTCAAAAAAGGCAGGAATATTGCCTTCGGATATTTCTTCGGTCCGGATCCTTCGAAGGTCGATAGATGCCCGGAAGAAAAATATTATTGTAAACCTCCAGGCTGAAGTTTTCATCCGGGATGAAAAATCAACTCCATCAATATCTCCTTTCAAACCGGCGGATGTAAGAAAGAACCGTGAGGTTCTGATTATCGGAGCCGGACCTGCAGGACTGTTTGCGGCGCTCAGGCTTATTGAACTCGGCCTGAAACCGGTAATAATTGAAAGAGGCAAAGATGTGTCTTCAAGGAAGAGAGATATTGCAAAAATAAGCCGTGAACATCTGGTGGACCCTGATAGTAATTATTGTTTTGGAGAGGGTGGTGCCGGTACTTTTTCGGACGGGAAACTGTATACAAGATCAAAAAAGCGGGGCGACAACAGAAGGATTCTTGAACTTCTTTGCCTTCACGGTGCCGATGAAAGCATACTTTATGATGCACACCCTCATCTTGGAACCGACAAACTCCCGGGCATAATTAAAAATATAAGACGAACCATAACTGATAACGGGGGGGTTATGCTTTTTGAAACCAGAATGACCGGCCTGGTCCTTGAAAATGGATCTGTTAAGGGGATCATTACAAATGGAAATGAGAAATATCTTTCACCATCTGTTATACTTTCCACGGGTCATTCGGCTCGTGATATTTATTCAATGCTGCACCGGAAGGGAATCCTGCTTGAACAGAAGTCATTTGCCATGGGTGTGAGGGTTGAGCATCCTCAGGATCTTATTGATTCCATACAATATCATGGGAGACCAAGAGGGCCATTCTTGCCTGCCGCCTCATACAGTCTTGTAAGACAGGTGGATAACCGCGGAGTATATTCATTTTGCATGTGCCCCGGCGGGTTCATTGTTCCCGCTGCAACATCACAGGTTGAGATTGTAGTCAACGGTATGTCGCCTTCCGGCAGGAATTCTCCATTTGCAAATTCAGGGATTGTAGTGGAGATCAGGCCCGAAGACCTCTCAGAATACTCCCGTTTTGGGGAGCTTGCCGGGCTGAAATTCCAGATGGAGGTCGAAAGACTTGCATGGGAACATGGCGGCAGAACCCAGTTTGCCCCGGCACAGAGACTAACCGATTTCCTTAAAGGAAAGCCCTCAGGCTCACTGCCTCGTTTATCATATTTCCCGGGAGCAGTGTCGTCACCCATGCATGACTGGCTTCCTCCGATAATAGGGGAAAAGCTTCAGAAAGGATTTGCTGAATTCGGAAAGATGATGAAGGGATTCATCACTGAAGAAGCTGTTATACTTGGTGTCGAATCGAGGACCTCATCCCCTGTCCGTATACCGAGAAATGCCGGAACAATGGAACATGTTTCACTCCGGGGCCTGTATCCCTGCGGTGAGGGATCGGGGTATTCAGGGGGCATCGTATCTTCCGCGGTGGATGGTGTCAAGGTCGCAGAGGCTGTCGCCTTACAGCTGCAACCCGCCCGTTAACCTGCAGTTTACCGGTCATATTCTTCCGTTCGCCATATTTATTGTTATCTGATCGGAATGATTTTGTCTCATTCAGGGTAAACCAATATTTTTATTAAAAAATTACCTGATGACGGAATCATTTATCCTGGGACTGAGTAGCGGATCTGCATGCCTTGTCACCTGTGGGATGGTTATGTTTCCTTACCTTATGGCAGGTTCAGCCGGTGTAAAAAGGGTAGTGGCGGATGTAAGCATATTTTTGCTTGTCAGGCTTGCTGTTTACCTTATTCAGGCCACACTCATATGGTATCTTGGTCAGAGGATTATTACTTCACCAATACTCAGAACATGGGTTTCCGGCAGCTTATATATTTTGTTTGCCGTAATGCTTATCTGGTACAGCATAGGAAGGAAACGCAACAAAGAGTGCCCTGCAGCGATTATTTCAGAGGTCGAAAACAAAAGGATGATACCCGTCTTTCTCGGAGTTGTGAACAGCCTGGGATTTTGCCCCGCTCTCCTTCTTATGCTGACAAGGAGTTCGGGTGAGGATTCAATTCTGCAATGCTGGATGGTCTTTTTAGCTTTTTTTGCCGGATCATCATTATGGTTCCTGCCTTTACCACTTACAGGAAAACTCGGCAAAAAGAATATAATCACGACGGTAGGGATATTTGCCACGGCTCTTGCCGGTATGATATTTATTATTAAAGGTATAACAATAATTTTAGGAGGTCTGATATATGAATGATAGAACGTCAGCGCTCAAACCAAACAAATCGGCAGGCAAGTCGCTGCTCTGTACCCTGCCGATGCTCCTTTTGACTTTCATGTTCATGTCGGGAGGACGGCCCGATTTCTCAAATACCGCACAGTTTCTGGCATTAATAATAACATTTGCCGGTGTTAATGTACTTTTTTTCCTGATGCATTTCACGGGAAAGACTGACAGGTACAGGGCAGTGCTTTTCATTGTCTTTGCCATTTCACTCTCTTTTACACTGATCAGCAACATGCTGGAAACCAGAAGCTCAATGTCATTCAATCAATCCGACGTCCTTGAATGCAGGATCCCGTTCTGCCATCTTGTGATCCCCATGATGATAATCCCTGCTGCGTTTACTGAATCTATTATCTTCCCGGGATCGATTATAGGCGGGTTTGCTGATATCGCTTCAATGATTATCCTTTGGTTGACAGCAACCATTGTCCTTGGAAGAGGTTTTTGCAGCTGGGGTTGTTTTTATGGAGGGTGGGACGATGGCTTTTCCAGGGTTCGCAAAAGAAGCATCGTGAAGAAAATAAGTGATTCATGGAAATGGATGCCGTTTGCAGTATTGTTTATGGTTGCAGTCACTGCGGCTCTGACCTTGGTTCCAACCTATTGTGACTGGATTTGTCCATTCAAGGCCGTTACAGAATTTGAACAGGTGACCGGGGTTGAATCGGCAGTCAAAGCCGGGGTTTTCATTTCATTATTTGCGGGACTTGTGGTTGTGCTTCCCTTAACTACAAAAAAAAGGACTCAATGCAGTTTCCTTTGCCCTCTCGGAGCCATTAATTCATTATCTAACAAGATCACTCCGTTCACTGTTAAAATTGATAAAAAAAACTGTACCGAATGCCTCAAATGTGTAAAGTCATGCCCTCTTTTTGCATTGACTCCCGCGAATATAAAAGAAGGACAGGTATCGATTTTCTGCAGCAAATGCGGCAAATGCATAGATATCTGCCCGAATAATGCTATTCATTATGGAATCAAAGGAGTGCCAGCCGGTACACGAAAGAACTTTTCAGGAAATCTTTATTTATTTGTTTCATTTCTTTTTCTGGCTGTATTTTCCTCAGGTTCAATAATAAATACACTTCAAAAATTACTTGATTTTATTATCTGACAATAATGAAAAACATTAAATTAATTGCCGGTATTGCCTGGGCGGCAGCAGGTCTTCTCATAATAATCATGTTATTTCCCGGGCTTGGGATGATGAGCAGGAAACTGGCCACTCTTCCTTTTATGAAAATCAATCCGAATTTCTCTGGAGGAGAGGTCGGGCGTCAGCTTGTTTCTCCGGTTTGCACACTCGATATCAGAAGACCTGTTTTTGACGGCCTGTTCAGCGAAAGACGAAAAGGATTCGTTCAGTTTGACTGGAGAGGTAAACTGCCGGGTGAAATTGAGGATTCAATAGATTATGATTTCGACTCCATCCCGGATTTCTATGTATTAATTGACACAAAAGAATCAACTACATATCTGAAGGCTTTAAATCCGGCTGTAAAGGATATTAATGTATCGGCCGCGACATCTTACGGATGGGCATTAAGGGTAAACCTTATCCGCGATCCGTCAACCATTCCGCCGGGCGAACTCTGAGAAGATCACAGAGGCAGCCATGCTTACATTAAGCGACTCAATCCCGTAAGATGCGTCAGTGTACTTCGGAATGTAAATTTTCTTAGTAATGAAGGGCGTCAGTTCCTCCGAAATACCTTTCGATTCATTACCAAGCAGGATGACTCCTCTTCTTTCAAAACTCTCATCATATATCCGATTGCCTTCAAGCAAAGCTCCGTAGACAGGCACCCCCGAATCATTTGCCGTCTTTAGGAATTCATTAAGACTCATATAATGAACATTAACATTAAGTATGGCCCCCATTGTAGCCTGGATCACCTTCGGATTGTAGAGATCGACGCAGTTGAAAGAACAGATAATATTCCTTATCCCGAACCACGCAGCTGAACGTATAATGGTTCCCAGATTACCCGGATCCTGGACAAAATCGAGTGCAACCGACAATTCCCTGAGAATCTCCGCGGGGTCGGTCCTGCTGTCAGGGTAGGAGACAAGGGCCAGGGCGTTATGCGGTGCAGTAAGTGTGCTAATCTTCTTAAGCTCTTCATAATTGCAGGTCTCAATCTCGCCGATACACTCCTTTTCGGAAATCTTAAGCGAGGAAACGAACTCGGGCTTCGCTACAAGCAGTTTAATCCTGGTTCCCGATTTCAGATATTCCCTTACAATCTTGTCGCCCTCAATCACATATGTCCGGCTTTCGTCCCTTTCTTTCTTTTTCTGAAGGGAAACTATCTGTCTGAACTTGTTTTTGCTTATCATCGTGATTTTATGATATAATCCGGGAATAAGAATGCCGTTACGCTTAATAATGATAATGCCGGGGTAAAGTTATTTTTTTATTATTGATATATTTGCCTCCGGCATTCAGATACAAATTTTGAAAAAAAGCTTCTCAAATAAAAGAAATATTTTCTTCAGGGCTTTTCTGCTCCTTATTACGTTTAGCTTTTTTTTGTACTCGTGCAATCCTACCAAATACGTACCGGAGGGAAAGACACTCCTGAACGGCAACCACATTGAAATCAACAGGCAGGGGATCACCCAGGCCGAGCTTTCTCCGTATGTCAGGCAGAAACCAAATAAAAAGATCTTCGGAGCAAGGTTTCATCTGGGTTTATATAACCTATCAAACATAAACAAGGAAAAATGGCCTCACGGCTGGCTTCGCAACATAGGCGAGGAGCCTGTTATCTTCGACTCCCTGTTTGCCGAGAAAAGCAGGGAACAGCTTTTGACATATGTAAGCTCCAAAGGTTACTTTGACGGGACAGTAACTGATTCTGTAAAAACAAATAAAAGGAAATCAGATGTTTATTACAAAGTTGATCTTAAAACACCTTATACCGTCCGTAATCTTTTTTATGAAATCGAAGATACAACAATAAGGAAGCTTGTTTATTTTGATTCAATAAATTGTCTGATCCAGAGGGGCAGACCTTACGATGTAGATGTCCTGCAGGCTGAGCTGAACAGGGTTGAACGATACATAAAGAATCATGGCTTTTATGGTTTCTCTTCCGACTATGTTTCATTCAGGGTCGACAGTACGGTTGGGAATAGACAGGTGAACATTTATTATGATATCAGGGCTTATTCAAAGTCAGATATGTACGGTAGAGTGACATATCTTTCTCACCCCATTTACAAAATCAAAGACATTTATATCTATCCTGATTTTGTTCCCAAGGATGTCCTCGAAGGCGGTGCGGCATATCTCAGCAAACTCGACACCAGCAACTATAAGGGTTATTATTTTGTGACTTCACAGGCCAGGTCGCAGCTTAAATACGACCTTATACTGCAATCGCTTTACCTGAAGCCGGGTGCCGTATATAATATTACAAATACAGAACAGAGCCAGAGTCACCTTATGTCACTAAAAGCCTACAGGCTCATAAATATATTTTTCAGCGAGACGGATGCTCCGGCGGAGAAGAAGGGACAGGACCGGTATCTGAACTGCCATATTCAGCTCACTTTGTTAAGTCAGCAGTCGTTCAACGTTGAAATTGAAGGGACCAACACTGCGGGAGATCTGGGTGGAGCCCTTAACCTGATCTATCTCCATAAAAATCTTTTTCACGCTGCCGAACAATTCAATATGAAACTCAAAGGGGCTTTTGAGGCAATGACTCAGAAAAATGCACGGCTCAGGAGTACCCAGGAGTACGGGTTTGAAACAAGTCTGAGGGTGCCGCGCTTTCTTTTCCCTTTTCTGAAGAGCGAGGAGTTCGTAAAGAACTATAACCCCACAACTACAATCCTTGCGGCATATAACTATCAGAATATGCCCTTTTATACAAGGACAATTGCGAATGCCACATTCGGGTACAGCTGGTCGGGTCACCGCTACAGGTCGCATATAGTAAACCCCCTGCAGCTGAACGTTGTCAAGCTTCTAAAGATCGATACGGCTTTTAAGGAAAAGATAGAGTCATCTTCATACCTTGCATACAGCTACAGGGATGTTATGATACTCGGCGCCAGCTATTCATACATATTCAACAACCAGATGATACAGAAATCGAGAGACTACTGGTTTCTTCGGTTTAATGCAGAGATGGCAGGAAATATGCTTTCGGCGGCAAGCAGGATGGCAGGCGCCGGCAAGGTAGACGGATCATACAGAATTTTCGGACAACCCTTCGCGCAATATGTGCGTGCAGATCTGGATTTACGGTACAATGTGATACTTAATGATGTAAGCTCGATTGTGTACAGGGGGTTTGTCGGACTTGGGATTCCGTATGGAAATTCGAAGGCAATACCTTTTGAAAAACAATATTTCGGCGGCGGGGCAAATGGCATAAGGGCATGGCAGGTGAGATCGCTTGGCCCCGGGTCCTATGTTCCGGAAGAGGCAGAATTCCTGAACCAGACTGCGGATATCAAACTGGAAGCAAACGCCGAATACAGGTTTAAATTGTTCTGGATCCTGGAAGGTGCAGTATTTGCAGAAGCAGGAAACATCTGGACCTTTAATAAGGATGTTGCAAGGCAGGGCGCAGAATTCAGGTTTGATAAATTTCTGAAGGATATGGCTGTCGGAACAGGCGCTGGACTAAGATTCGACTTCAAGTTTGTTACCGGAAGGATCGATATGGGTGTCAAGCTACGTGATCCTTCAATAGCCGAGGGTTCAAGGTGGATCATCTATAACAGGCCATACAATTTCAGAAACGATTTTACAATAGTGCTGGGGATCGGATATCCGTTCTGATCTGTCCTCAGTTTTTTCCGTGTTCAACCCCTTGATTTAAACGGGAAAATGCCTAAATTGCATTCAGTCTCTCTGCTTTTTGCACAATTATGTCAGCTTTTAAAAAATTTGCCGGCAACTGGCTTGGCTTTACAAGGAGAGAAAGAAGGTCAACATTCGTGCTTCTTGTAATTATTGTTATTGTTTTAAGCATAAGGTTTGTTGTCCCGTCGCACAGAATTAAAGTTGAGGAAATCCCGGTTGACTTATCACAAATTTCATTTTTTCAGGATACAGTGTCAAAGCCTGCGAGGGGTAAGGCCATTTCGGGCACCGGCAGCAGGCCGGCAGCAGGGAAGCCGCTGACAGATCTTAACCATAGTGATTCAACTGCACTTGTAGCATTACCGGGGATAGGCCCGGTTTTATCGGCAAGGATAATTAAATACAGGAATCTGCTTGGGGGATTTGTATCGGTGGAACAGCTGAAGGAAGTGTACGGATTGCCTGCCGAAACCTATGATCTTATTTGCAAACGGGTGTTTGCCGATTCTCTTTCTGTAAGGAAAATTAAAGTCAATGATGCGGAATTCAAAGATCTTATAAGGCATCCGTATTTTAAAAAGAACGAAGTCGAGGCCATTCTGAAATATCGTCAGCTGAGTGGCCGGATGAATGGTCCGGAGGATATGTTGAAAAACAATCTCATTTCGGAAGAAACATTCAGAAAGATCAAAGCTTATCTGGAATTCTGAAAACAATGCAAATGATTTTTCCTGACGGAAAGCAGGTGGTTTGCACACACTTCCCCTTTTAAGGGGGCCGGGGGATGTCTTCCCCATTCGAAGGGGGAATTTGAAGGATGATGATTTTAAACAATAATTAACACATATTATTTTGAAACGCAATTTTTATTGCGTAACTTTAGTAAATCGTATTATGAGAAATATCTGCATAAATAATATGTTAAATCCTGTAAATGCATCCGGTTATGTTAAAATTATTGCCATAAAAGTTTTGAAAAGTATATTTCTATTTTTAACTTTGCGCCTCGTTTAAAAACAAGATTTCTGTTATGATTATAGTACCGTTAAAAGAAGGCGAAAACATAGAAAGAGCACTGAAAAAGTTCAAGAGGAAATTTGAAAAGACTGGGGTAATCCGCGAATTACGTTCACGTCAGGCTTTTGTGAAGCCTTCTGTTCGCCGCAGGGAAGAGATAAAGAAGGCTATATACGTTCAGAAGATGCAGGAACGCGAAGAATAGAAGCTGCTTTGCTGTTCTGAAAAATATTAATTGTTAAGGGGGTTCCTTTATGGATCATAAGGAATCATTCTTGCAGTATCTCCGGGTTGAAAAGCGGTATTCGCCGCTCACTGTAAGATCTTATATAAGTGATCTTGATCAGTTTGAAAATCATCTGATTTCCGACGGTTTCTCAGGTAATCCATGTGATATTACCACTTCTGATATCAGGTCGTGGATTGTTTATCTTGCTGAACAAGGCTATTCTGCAAAAAGCGTTCACAGGAAGATCTCATCTCTGAGGATGTATTTCAGGTTTTTAAGGAAATGCGGGTATTCCGCAGTTGATCCTTCGTCGAAGGTAGTGCTTCCGAAGATCAGGAAGAAGCTTCCGGTATTTGTGGCAGAGGGTGCGATGGATAAACTCCTTGACGGTTATGAATTCGGGAATGACTTTCCGGGAATCAGGAACAGTGTCATAATAGAGCTTCTTTATACAACAGGGATGCGGAGGGCCGAGCTGACAGGGCTCAGGGATGCAGATGTCGACATTCAGGGAGCGACCGTAAAAGTGACCGGTAAAAGGAACAAGCAGCGGATAATACCTCTTTTAAAGCCGGTTGCCATAAGACTTGAGGAATATATCAAGAAAAGGGACGAGTGTTTTCCGGTGAGGCAGGATGGCTGGTTTTTTATTGGCAATAAAGGGAACAAGTTGTACGACAAATACGTTTACAATATTGTAAGAAAATATCTGGCTATGGTCACGACAATTGAAAAAAAGAGTCCTCACATACTCCGTCATTCTTTTGCGACACATATGTTGAACAGGGGTGCTGACCTGAACTCGATAAAGGAATTTCTTGGCCATGCCAGTCTTTCAGCAACACAGATATATACTCACAATTCATTCGAACAGCTTAGGAAAATATATAAACAGGCTCATCCAAGGGCTTAACTATTAATTAACTAAACAGGAGGTACTACCATGAACATTCAGATTCATTCAGTGCGGTTTGATGCTGACAAAAAGCTTATAGATTTTGTTCATCAGAAACTGGAAAAGATTACCCAGCTTGGAGAGGGAATAGTAAATGCTGAAGTGTACCTGAGGCTTGATAAGGATCAGGAGCGAAAGAATAAAATTAGTGAAATTAAGCTTGATTTAAGAGGTGGACCCTTGTTTGCAAGGAAGCAGAGCAAGACGTTTGAGGAGGCGACAGATCTGGCTATAGATGCCCTTAAGAAGCAGATTACCAAATATAACCAGAAGAAGAGAGGTGACTAGGCAAATGCCGTTCAAAAATAATTTGAATTATTTTGATAAATGAAATTTTAATTCATACATTTGCAGACCGATTTTTAAGGGTGTTCTATGCATGATCGGGTCGTTCTTTAAATTGCCGATGTAGCTCAGTTGGCCAGAGCAGCTGATTTGTAATCTGCAGGTCGGGGGTTCGAATCCCTTCATCGGCTCTTGAGAGAGATGCAAATGTGTGTCATAGTAGTATAACTCTGTATAGGGGGGAGATACCAAAGCGGCCAACTGGGGCAGACTGTAAATCTGCTGGCAAATGCCTTCGTAGGTTCGAATCCTGCTCTCCCCACACTAGCAGGGTAGCCGTAAAGCCGGATTGATTTCAATACTGTTATGGAACTCTTTAATGATAATAAGCGGGAGTAGCTCAGTTGGTAGAGCATTAGCCTTCCAAGCTAAGGGTCGCGGATTCGAGCTCCGTCTCCCGCTCACTTTTTGAGGCCAGAGTAGCTCAGGGGTAGAGCACTTCCTTGGTAAGGAAGGGGTCGGGGGTTCAATTCCCCCCTCCGGCTCAACAGGGAAATGATTTTATAACTGATATAAATAAACTTAATTTTAATAAGCTTGAAGTTATGGCAAAAGAAAAATTTGACAGGTCAAAACCGCATGTGAATATTGGTACAATTGGTCATATCGATCATGGTAAGACCACTCTGACTGCAGCGATCACCATGGTTCTTGCAAAGAAAGGTCTCTCTGAAGTCAGGGATTTTGATTCAATTGATAATGCTCCGGAAGAAAAGGAAAGGGGTATTACAATCAATACTGCTCACGTTGAATATCAGACAGCAACCCGCCATTATGCACATGTTGACTGCCCCGGCCATGCTGACTATATTAAGAATATGGTTACAGGTGCTGCTCAGATGGACGGCGCTATTCTTGTTGTAGCCGCTACAGATGGTCCCATGCCTCAGACCCGCGAACATATCCTTCTTGCACGCCAGGTTAACGTTCCAAAGGTTCTTGTTTTCATGAACAAGGTTGATATGGTTGAAGATGAAGAACTTCTTGATCTTGTGGAAATGGAAGTCCGCGACCTTCTGAATTTCTACAAATTCGACGGCGATACCGCTCCTGTTATCCGCGGTTCAGCACTCGGCGCAATGCATGGTGAACCCAAATGGGAAGAAAAAGTCATGGAGCTTATGGATGCAGTTGATGCCTATATCCCGATTCCTCCGCGCGATAACCAGAAGCCTTTCCTGATGCCGGTTGAAGACGTGTTCTCAATCACGGGCCGTGGTACAGTTGCTACAGGCCGTATCGAGACAGGTGTTGTTCTTACTGGCGATGAACTCGAAATCGTGGGCCTTGGTTCTGAAAAACGCAAAACTGTTTGTACCGGAGTTGAAATGTTCCGCAAAATCCTCGACAGGGGTGAAGCAGGCGACAACGTTGGTCTTCTTCTCAGGGGCGTTGATAAAAAGGAAATAAAGAGGGGACACGTTCTGGCAAAACCCGGAACCATTACACCTCATACCAAATTCAAGACTGAGATTTATGTTCTGAAGAAAGAAGAAGGCGGCCGCCACACTCCTTTCCACAATAAATATCGTCCGCAGTTCTATATCAGGACCCTCGATATTACCGGAGAGATCACTCTTCCTGAAGGACGCGAAATGGTTATGCCGGGCGATAACGTAACGATAACCGTTGAGCTTATTTACCCGGTCGCTCTTAACGTTGGTCTGCGTTTTGCAATCCGCGAAGGTGGAAGAACAGTCGGAGCAGGTGCTGTAACTGAAATTATTGAATAAAATTAGGTTTTGGATATATACAGTTGTAAAATCGCGATGCATCGTTTCTCTATACGGTGCATCGCTGATCATCAGACTGTAAGAACACGGGTGTAGCTCAGTTGGTAGAGCACTGGTCTCCAAAACCAGGTGTCGGGAGTTCGAGTCTCTCCTCCCGTGCTTATAAATAAAATAAAATGGGCATAAAAACTTATTTAAAGGAATCTTATACTGAACTGGTTCATAAGGTCACCTGGCCGACATGGAGCGAACTTCAGAACAGCGGGGTTCTGGTTCTTGTTGCAACTCTCGTAATTGCTGTCATTGTTGCCATAATGGACCTTGGCTTCAGCAGGATAATGGAATTCATTTACAGTTTGTTATTTTAAACAGAAGATCTGTTCCGATGAGCGATAATGTAAAGAAGTGGTATGTACTTCGTGCTATTGGAGGGAAAGAGAAGAAGGTTAAGGAATACATAGACAATGAAGTTGCCCGCCTGAAACTTGAGGAATATGTATCTCAGGTTCTTATACCAACCGAAAAGGTCTATCAGATCCGGTCAGGCAAAAAGATCAGCAAGGAAAGAACCTTTTTTCCGGGTTATGTGCTCGTCGAAGCCGCCCTGGTCGGTGAAATTCCACACCTCCTAAGAAATATTCCCAACGTCATTGGATTTCTCGGGTCACAGGACGGAGAACCCGTGCCGCTCAGGAAATCGGAAATAAACAGGATACTGGGAAAAGTTGATGAACTGAATGCAAGCGATGAAGAACTAAATGTGCCATTCTTCGTCGGCGAATCGGTAAAGGTTATCGACGGTCCGTTCAACAGTTTTACAGGGATAATAGAAGAGGTAAACGAGGAAAAGAAAAAGCTCAAGGTTATGGTCAAGATTTTCGGAAGAAAGACCCCCCTTGAACTTAGTTTTATGCAGGTAGAAAAAGAAAATTAACAGAAGATATTGACGGTTATAATATTTATAATGCTTCCTGAATAACTGTCAAGCTCTCGCAATAAACAAGCAAATTTTAAATTATGGCAAAAGAAGTTGCTGGACTAATCAAGTTACAGATACGTGGCGGAGCAGCTAATCCATCACCACCCGTCGGACCTGCACTTGGTTCAAAAGGTGTGAACATAATGGATTTCTGTAAGCAATTTAATGCCAGAACCCAGGACAAAGCTGGAAAAGTTATACCGGTTGTAATCACTGTTTATGCTGACAAATCATTTGATTTTGTCACAAAAACCCCTCCGGTTGCTGTTCAGCTTCTGGAGGTAGCAAAAGCAAAGAAAGGTTCCAAGGAACCAAACAGGGAAAAGGTAGCCTCCATAACATGGGATCAGGTCAAGACAATTGCGCAGGATAAGATGGAAGACTTGAACTGTTTTACACTCGAGTCGGCCATGAAGATGGTAGCTGGAACCGCAAGAAGTATGGGAATAACCGTTAAAGGCGATCCCGTTAAATAATTAATTCGAAGAAAAATGACTAAACTTACCAAGAACCAGAAGCTTGCTGCCGGAAAAATCGACAGAACCAGGCTTTATACGTTGACAGAAGCATCATCTCTGGTAAAAGAAATCACAACAACAAAATTTGATGCTTCCATCGACCTGGATGTAAGGTTAGGTATCGATCCGAGGAAATCCAACCAGATGGTCCGCGGTGTTGTTTCCCTTCCTCACGGAACAGGTAAACAGACACGCGTACTTGTTTTATGCACTCCCGACAAGGAGGCTGAAGCACAAGGCGCTGGCGCTGACTATGTTGGTCTTGATGATTATATCGAAAAAATCAAGGGTGGTTGGACAGATGTCGACGTTATCATAACCATGCCGTCCGTAATGGGTAAAGTGGGTCAGTTAGGTCGTATACTCGGTCCGAGAGGATTGATGCCGAACCCAAAAAGTGGTACTGTTACCATGGAAATTGGCAAGGCTGTTAAAGAAGTGAAGCAGGGTAAGATTGATTTCAAGGTTGACAAAAGCGGAATCATTCATACCTCAATAGGAAAAGTCTCTTTCGAGGCACAACAGATCGTCGAGAATGCAAGGGAGTTTATCCAGATGGTAAACAAACTCAAACCCGCCGCTGCAAAAGGAACCTACATACGTAGCCTCTTCCTTTCCAGCACAATGAGCCCGGGTATAAAAATCGATCCGAAGGGTCTTGATGATTAATTTGTAAAGTAAAACTCGAAAAAAATTATGAGACGGGAAGAAAAAAATGCTATCATAAACAGCCTTGCTGAGAAACTAAAAGAGTACAGCCACTTTTATCTGACTGATACCGCTCAGCTGAATGCCGCCGATACAAGTGCCCTCAGAAGAAAATGTTTCGAAAACAATATTAAACTGATTGTCGTAAAGAATACTCTTCTCAGAAAAGCACTCGAAATGTCGGAAGGTAACTTTGAGGAACTATATCCTATCCTCAATGGAACTACGTCCATCATGTTCACTCAAACCGGAAATGCTCCGGCAAAACTCATAAAGGAGTTCCGTAAAGTACATGATAAGCCTGTATTAAAAGGTGCATACGTTCAGGAATCAGTGTTCGTGGGAGATAATATGCTCGATGCTCTTGTGTCAGTTAAAACAAGAGAAGAACTTATCGGAGATATCATACTCCTGCTTCAATCACCTGCCAAGAATGTTGTATCAGCCTTACAGTCAGGCGGAAATAAATTACATGGTGTTCTTGAAACACTGTCAAAAAAAGAATAACAAAAAAAGTATAATCAATCTAAAAATTCTATAAAAATGGCAGATCTTAAGAAATTTGCAGAAGAACTGGTAAACCTGTCTGTTAAAGAAGTAAACGAACTGGCTAAAATACTTAAAGAGGAATATGGCATCGAGCCTGCAGCTGCAGCCGTGGCCGTTGCCGGACCTGCAGCAGGCGCTGAAGCACCCAAGGAAGTTGAAAAAACATCATTTGATGTCATTCTGAAATCGGCAGGTGGTCAGAAATTACAGATAGTAAAACTGGTTAAGGATATTACCGGTCTCGGACTTAAGGAAGCTAAGGCTCTTGTCGACGCTGCCCCGGGTCCTGTTAAAGAAGGTGTATCAAAAGATGAAGCAGAAGCAATTAAAGGTCAATTAGTAGACGCAGGAGCTGAAGTTGAACTTAAATAAGTTATACCTGTATATTGGGTTGTAGGTTTGGTCCCGAAATATTCGGGACCAGGCCTTTTCGTTCTTTTAATTATAAGTTCACTTAATCTTTTATAAATGTCCTCAAAAAATACTGAAAGAATTAGTTTTGCTTCCAGGAAAAACCAGCTGGATTACCCCGATTTTCTGGAAGTTCAGTTAAAATCATTCGGTGAGTTTTTCCAGCTTGGAACAACTCCCGAAAACAGAAAGAAAGAAGGACTTTTTAAAGTCTTTACGGAAAACTTTCCAATTACAGATACAAGAAACAATTTCGTTCTCGAATTCCTCGATTATTATATCGACCCTCCGCGTTACACAATCGACGAGTGTATAGAACGCGGCCTTACATTCAGCGTTCCCCTCAAAGCAAAACTGAAACTTTATTGCACCGACCCGGAACACGAGGATTTCGACACTGTTATCCAGGATGTTTATCTCGGGACAGTTCCCTATATGACAGAAAGAGGCACTTTCGTCATAAACGGGGCCGAGCGTGTTGTTGTTTCCCAACTGCACAGATCTCCCGGCGTTTTCTTCGGACAAAGCATTCACGCCAACGGGACAAAACTTTATTCGGCCAGGATAATACCTTTCAAAGGTTCATGGATCGAATTCGCAACCGACATCAATAATGTGATGTACGCATATATCGACAGGAAGAAGAAACTGCCGGTAACAACTCTTCTCCGCGCAATCGGTTTTGAAAGCGATAAGGAAATCCTCGAAATATTCAACCTTGCTGAAGAACATAAGGTATCCAAAACAAATATCAAGAAACTTGTCGGACGTAAACTAGCCGCAAGAGTCCTTAAAACCTGGGTCGAAGATTTTGTGGATGAGGATACTGGAGAAGTAGTATCAATTGAGAGAAACGAGGTTATCCTCGACAGGGAAACTGTTATCGAAAATGAACATGTCGACATGATTGTCGATTCCGGTGCAAAAGCTATTCTTCTGCACAAGGAAGATACATCCCTGTCGGATTTCGCCATTATATACAATACACTTCAGAAAGATCCCTGCAACTCTGAAAAGGAGGCAGTCATATATATCTACCGTCAGCTCCGCAATGCTGAACCGCCTGATGAAGCAACCGCCAGGGATGTCATCGACAAGCTGTTTTTCTCCGACAAGAGATATGACCTCGGTGAAGTGGGCCGCTACAGAATAAATAAAAAACTCGGCCTTGAAACCGATATGAACATCAAGATCCTTACAAAGGAAGATATAATTAAGATAATAGGCTATCTGATCGAACTGATCAACTCAAAAACAGAAGTCGATGATATCGACCACCTGAGCAACAGGCGCGTACGAACTGTCGGCGAACAGCTGTACGCTCAGTTCGGCGTGGGCCTTGCACGTATGGCACGTACAATACGTGAAAGGATGAACGTAAGGGACAACGAGGTGTTTACTCCGGTCGACCTTATCAATTCAAAAACCCTTTCATCTGTAATAAACTCATTCTTCGGAACAAACCAGCTGTCGCAGTTCATGGACCAGACCAACCCTCTGGCCGAGATGACGCACAAGCGCCGTATGTCGGCTCTGGGGCCCGGCGGTCTGTCGCGCGAAAGGGCAGGTTTCGAGGTCAGGGACGTACACTATACACACTATGGCCGGCTTTGTCCGATTGAAACCCCGGAAGGTCCGAATATCGGTCTTATCTCTTCACTCTGTGTTTACGCCAAGATAAACGACCTCGGCTTTATCGAGACTCCGTATCTAAAAGTGAAGGATGCAAAGGTCGACTTTTCACCGGAAGGGATCGTTTGGCTCAGCGCAGAAGAAGAGGAAGATAAAATGATTGCCCAGGCAAACGCTCCCCTGCTGAAGGACGGGCATTTCGAAAATCCCAGGGCAAAATGCCGCTATGAAGCCGACTATCCGTTCGAGGAAGTATCAAAGGTCGACCTTATGGATGTTGCACCGAACCAGATCGCTTCAATAGCAGCATCACTCATCCCGTTCCTCGAACACGACGACGCCAACCGCGCACTTATGGGATCAAACATGATGCGTCAGGCTGTTCCACTCATCAATCCGGAAGCCCCGATCGTAGGAACAGGGCTTGAGGGACAGGTTATCCGCGACAGCAGGATACTCTATGTTGCCGAAGGCGACGGTGTGGTAGAATTCGTCGATGCAAACGAAATAGTAATACGCTATACCCGGACCGACGAAGAAAAATTCGTAAGCTTCGATGATGATATAAAACGCTATATCCTTCCCAAATACAAGAAGACAAACCAGAATACATGCATTAACCTTGTTCCTGTTGTCAAAAAGGGTGAAAAGGTGACAAAGGGACAGGTTCTTACCGAAGGTTATGGAACCAAGAACGGTGAACTTGCCCTCGGCCGCAACCTTAAAGTGGCTTTCATGCCATGGAAAGGATACAACTTTGAAGATGCAATAGTAATATCCGAGAAAGTTGTTCAGGAGGATATGTTTACATCTGTTCATATTGACGAATACCTTCTTGAGGTAAGAGACACCAAACGCGGCCTTGAGGAACTTACTTCAGATATCCCGAACGTAAGCGAAGAGGCAACAAAGAACCTTGATGAGAACGGCCTTATAAGAATCGGGGCACACATCATGCCTGGCGACATCCTTATCGGCAAGATCACTCCGAAAGGTGAATCGGATCCCTCGCCTGAAGAAAAACTGCTGCGCGCCATATTCGGTGACAAGGCCGGAGATGTTAAAGATGCATCCCTCAAAGCCGGTCCGTCGCTCGAAGGTGTGGTAATCGACAAAAAGCTCTTTACGAGGGCCATCAAGGACAGAAAAGCCAAAGCCGTTGAAAAACCCCTTCTCGATAAGATCGAAGCTGATTTTATAAGAAGTACCGATGATCTCAAGGCACGACTCGTCGATAAACTGTTCATCCTTGTAAACGGCAAGACATCGCAGGGGGTAAAGGATTACCTCAATGTTGACATAATTCCAAAAGGAAGCAAATTCACTCTGAAGCAGCTCCAGGAAATCGACTTTCTGAATATCAACCCTAATAAATGGACGACTGATAAGAAGAAAAACGACAGCATAAAGCAGCTCCTTCATAACTATATAATCAAATACAAGGAGATTGACGGCATATTCAAGCGCAAGAAATACAATATCACCATCGGTGATGAACTGCCGGCGGGGATAGTTCGCCTTGCAAAAGTCTATATTGCCAAGAAACGCAAAGTCAAAGTGGGTGATAAAATGGCTGGGCGCCATGGTAACAAGGGCATTGTTGCCAAGATCGTTCGCCAGGAAGACATGCCCTTCCTTGAAGACGGAACACCGGTTGACATAGTTCTCAACCCGCTTGGTGTGCCTTCACGAATGAACCTCGGACAGATTTATGAAACTGTTCTCGGATGGGCCGGCCAGAAACTGGGCCTGAAATTTGCAACCCCGATATTTGACGGCGCAACTATAGATCAGATAACCGAATACACTGAAAAGGCAAATCTGCCGAAATATGGCAAGACCTATCTTTATGATGGAGGAACCGGTGAAAGATTTGACCAGCCGGCAACAGTCGGAGTTATCTATATGCTTAAACTTGGGCATATGGTTGATGATAAGATGCATGCCCGTTCCATCGGACCTTACTCACTTATTACACAGCAGCCGCTTGGAGGTAAGGCCCAGTTTGGCGGACAGCGTTTCGGCGAAATGGAGGTATGGGCACTTGAAGCATTCGGTGCCGCCCATATTCTGCAGGAAATCCTTACCATCAAATCGGATGATGTCATTGGACGTGCAAAAGCTTATGAGTCGATAGTCAAGGGAGAACCGATGCCTCAGGCCGGAATTCCCGAATCGTTGAATGTGCTGCTGCATGAACTCAGGGGACTGGGATTGAGTGTGATACTCGACTGACCCGCTGACTGTTACTGTTCTTTTAATTTTGAATAAAAAAAATTCTGTATATGTCATTCAGAAGGGATAACAAAACAAAAACTAGTTACTCTAAAATATCGATCGGCCTTGCTTCACCCGAGGAAATCCTCGACAGATCAAGCGGTGAGGTTCTCAAGCCCGAGACTATAAATTACAGAACTTATAAGCCTGAACGCGACGGATTATTCTGTGAAAGGATATTCGGTCCGGTGAAGGATTATGAGTGCCACTGCGGAAAATACAAGAGGATCCGTTACAAGGGAATAGTCTGCGACAGGTGCGGTGTTGAAGTCACTGAAAAGAAAGTACGCCGTGAAAGAATGGGCCATATTTCACTTGTTGTGCCTATTGCCCATATCTGGTATTTCCGTTCGCTGCCAAACAAGATCGGATACCTTCTCGGACTGCCGACAAAAAAACTCGATTCAATAATCTATTATGAGCGATATGTCGTCATCAATCCCGGTATTAAGGCTGCTGATGGTGTGAAATATCTCGATTTCCTGACTGAAGAGGAATATCTCGAGATCACCGAATCACTCCCGAAGGAAAACCAGTATCTCGAGGACGACCATCCCGACAAATTCATTGCTGATATGGGGGCAGAAGCCTTGTATAAGCTTCTCAGCCGAATTGACCTTGATGAACTTTCCTATTCACTCAGGCACAGGGCAAATTCTGAAACATCCCAGCAGCGTAAAAACGAGGCACTTAAAAGACTTCAGGTTGTAGAGGCATTCAGGGAATCAAAGAATGTCAACAAGCCCGAATGGATGATTATCAAGGTGGTCCCCGTTATACCGCCCGAGTTGAGGCCACTGGTTCCTCTCGACGGCGGCCGTTTTGCAACAAGCGACCTTAACGACCTTTACCGCCGCGTCATCATCAGGAACAACCGTCTGAAAAGACTTATTGAAATAAAAGCTCCCGAAGTCATACTCAGGAACGAAAAAAGAATGCTGCAGGAAGCCGTCGACTCACTTTTCGATAATTCACGAAAGGCCAATGCAGTAAAAACTGATGCAAACCGTCCTCTTAAATCGCTAAGCGACAGCCTTAAAGGGAAACAGGGACGTTTCCGTCAGAACCTGCTTGGCAAAAGGGTCGACTATTCTGCACGTTCGGTTATCGTCGTGGGCCCCGAACTCGAACTTCATGAATGCGGACTTCCCAAAGATATGGCTGCCGAACTATACAAGCCTTTCATCATAAGGAAACTTATTGAACGCGGTATTGTAAAGACAGTAAAATCGGCCAAGAAGATCGTCGACCGAAAAGACCCTGTCGTATGGGATATCCTTGAGAATGTACTGAAAGGACATCCTGTGCTGCTTAACAGGGCTCCTACACTTCACCGTTTGGGTATCCAGGCCTTCCAGCCGAAACTTATTGAAGGAAAGGCAATTCAGCTTCACCCTCTTGTATGTACGGCCTTCAACGCTGACTTCGACGGTGACCAGATGGCTGTTCACCTTCCTCTTGGAAATGCTGCAGTTCTTGAGGCCCAGATGCTGATGCTTGCATCGCATAACATCCTTAACCCTGCAAACGGTGCGCCTATTACTGTTCCGTCACAGGACATGGTGCTTGGCCTGTATTATATCACCAAGGGAAGGAAAAGCACTGATACCGATAAAGTAAGGGGCGAAGGTATTGTGTTCTATTCACCCGAAGAAGTGACAATAGCCTTCAATGAGGGCAAAATAGATCTTCACGCCTTTATAAAGGTTAAAGTAAATGACAGAATCGACGGCCAGATGGTTAACCACATTATCGAAACCACTGTCGGGCGCGTGATATTCAACCAGTTTGTACCGGAAGAAGTAGGATATATCAACGAGATTCTGACAAAGAAATCACTAAGGGACATCATCGGACGGGTTCTTAAACTTTCAGGCACAGCAAAAACGGCAAAATTCCTTGATGCTATAAAGAACCTTGGATTCACCTCAGCTTTCAAGGGCGGTTTGTCGTTCAACCTTGATGATGTAATCATCCCCGAAGAAAAAACAAAATTCGTTACCGAGGGATATGAACAGGTTGAAGAAGTGCTGAATAACTACAGCATGGGATTCATAACCAATAACGAACGTTATAACCAGATCATTGATATCTGGACACATGTCAATGCAAGGCTCACCCAGTCGCTGATGAAACAGCTCTCGACCGACAAGCATGGATTCAACTCGGTTTATATGATGCTCGACTCAGGCGCAAGGGGTTCAAAAGAACAGATCCGCCAGCTTTCAGGTATGAGGGGCCTTATGGCAAAACCTCAGAAATCAGGCTCAACAGGATCTGAGATCATCGAAAACCCTATCCTCTCGAACTTCAAGGAAGGCCTTTCGGTTCTCGAATACTTCATCTCGACACATGGTGCACGTAAAGGTCTTGCCGATACGGCTCTCAAAACTGCCGATGCAGGTTATCTTACCCGCCGACTGGTCGATGTATCTCAGGATGTTATTATTAACGAGGAAGACTGTGGTACTCTAAGGGGTCTTGTCGCAACAGCCATCAAGAAAAATGAGGAGGTTGTGGAATCCTTGTATGAAAGGATACTTGGACGTACAACAGTACACGATGTGTTCCATCCTCTTACCGGTGAGCTGATAATTGAAGCCGGACAGGAACTGACGGAAGAGATTGCAAAGAAAATTGAAGATTCACCTATAGAGCAGGTCGAAATACGTTCGGTTCTTACATGCGAATCGAAAAAAGGTGTATGTGCAAAATGCTATGGACGAAATCTTGCTACCGGGCGAATGGTTCAGCAGGGAGAAGCCGTCGGTGTCATTGCCGCACAGAGCATCGGTGAACCTGGTACACAGCTTACTCTCCGTACCTTCCACGTTGGTGGTACTGCATCAAATATAACAACAGAATCAAGGCTCGTTGCCCGTTACAGCGGCATAGCCGAGATTGACGAACTTAGGTCAGTTCCGAAAGCCGATCCTGAACGGGGAGAAATAGATATAGTAATCGGCCGTCTTGCCGAACTCAGGATAATTGACAAAAAAACCGGAATAGCCCTTACTACACACACGGTACCGTATGGTTCAAAACTTTACATTAAACCCGGACAGGAAGTTGAAAAGGGCAAGCTGATCTGCGAATGGGACCCCTTCAACGCAGTGATTATTGCCGAACTTGGAGGGAAAGTTGCTTATGAATTCCTTATAGAAGGTGTGACTTTCCGTGAAGAATCAGATGAGCAGACAGGATTCAAGGAAAAAGTGATTATTGAAAGCAGGGACAAGACAAAGAACCCGGCTATAAAAATATTGGGACCAAAAGGTGACGAACTGAGGAGTTACAACCTTCCGGTAGGATCACACCTCGTTATGGAGCCCGACAAGATGGTTGAGGCTGGCGATGTCCTTGCCAAGATCCCGAGAGCGGTTGGAAAATCGGGCGATATAACCGGAGGTCTGCCAAGAGTAACAGAACTCTTCGAGGCACGAAATCCTTCGAACCCGGCCATAGTATCGGAGATCGATGGTGAGGTTACATTCGGCAAGATCAAGAGAGGCAACAGGGAAATCTCAATCAGGTCAAAAACAGACGAGGTTAAGAAATATCTTGTTCCCCTGTCGAAACAGATACTTGTTCAGGAAAATGACTATGTTAAAGCCGGAGTTCCGCTTTCCGACGGGGCAATAACGCCTTCCGACATACTTGCCATCAAAGGTCCGACAAAAGTCCAGGAGTATATTGTCAATGAGATCCAGGAGGTCTACAGGCTTCAGGGTGTGAAGATAAATGACAAGCACTTTGAGATAATTGTGCGCCAGATGATGAGAAAGGTTGAAATTGTTGACCCGGGTGATACAAAATTCCTTGAAAGACAGGTCGTTGACAAACTCGAATTCATGGATGAGAATGACTGGATCTATGGCAAGAAATATATTGTGGAATCCGGCGATTCCCAGACACTTCGTCCGGGTATGATTGTTACTGCACGCAAGCTCAGAGACGAAAATTCAATGCTGAAACGTCGCGACCTGAAGACAGTGGAGGCAAGGGATGCCGTTCCTGCAACATCGAACCAGGTACTTCAGGGTATTACAAGAGCGGCACTGCAGACAAACAGCTTCTTCTCAGCAGCATCATTCCAGGAGACAACCAAGGTGCTCAATGAAGCCGCAATACTTGGCAAAGTCGACAAACTCGAAGGTCTGAAGGAAAACGTGATTGTCGGGCATCTTATTCCGGCCGGAACCGGTCAGCGTCAGTATAACGACATTATTGTCGGATCGCTTGAGGAATATGAAAGCATCACCGATATCCCCGTTGAAGCCGAACAGGAATCGAGAAGATAATATAAACTGAATATTATGCCAGATCCGAAGAATCCAAACCAGATCAACATCGAACTGAATGAGGAAATAGCCCAGGGAACATATTCAAACCTTGCGGTTATTACTCATTCATCTTCGGAATTCGTTATCGATTTTGTGCGAATAATGCCGGGGATCCCCAAGGCACAGGTTAAATCGAGGATAATCCTCACGCCTGAACATGCAAAAAGACTCGTGGCGGCCCTGCAGGATAATATTGCAAAGTATGAGACCGTGCATGGCAAAATAAAGGAGGTTAAAAGTTCGACTCCGGTTCTGCCGCTGACATTCGGTGGCCCGACAGCTCAGGCATAGATGCATAAATGGATTGTTCTGTGAAAGAATACAGAATATCATTTATAGGTGCCGGTAAAGTTGCTACTGCCTTGTGCAGGCAGTTTTATTTGTCGGGCTGCAGGATCATTAAGATAGTTTCGAAAAACGAAAAAAACGGCCGCGCCCTTGCATCCGCGTGCAACGCCTCATGGTCGTCGGGCTACAGCTTCAACGACTCTGAAGACATAATAATTACAGCCGTACCCGATGATGCCCTCACGGAAGTCCTGGGTATGGTAAAATGCGGCAGCGGAAGCACCGTGGTACATACGGCAGGGAGCCGGGGCCTTGATGTTTTTCCGTCAGGACTGAAACATACAGGAGTCTTTTATCCTTTACAGACATTTACACAGGGGCGAATGATCAGATTCACTGACCTCCCTTTTTTTCTTGAAGCATCTGATCAGGTCTCATCGGATTTAATGACTGATCTGGCCCGCTTACTGGGTGCGGAAGTACATTTCACGAATCACTCAAACCGACAGATCATCCATCTTGCTGCGGTATTTGCATGCAATTTCACTAATCATATGTTGACAGCAGGCAAGAAAATTACCGGGATGTCAGGATTTTCATTCGATATAATGAAACCCATTATAAATGAGACTGTTAGTAAGGCGATTGAACTTGGTCCGGAGTACTCGCAGACAGGTCCCGCGTTCAGATCTGACAAAGAGACTATAAAAAGACATATCGATTTGCTATCTTTCTCTCCTGAATTGCAGAAAATTTATAAAGACATTACTGAGTCAATTATCAGGAAATATTCAAAGGCAACAAACGATGACCAATTTTAAAGAGAACCTGGCCAGGGTAAAGGCATTTGTTTTTGATATCGATGGTGTTCTTTCATTGCAGACCATAAGCCTGAATTCGTTCGGCATACCTAACAGAACAATAAATCTCCGTGACGGTTATGCCGTTCAACTGGCTGTAAAAAAAGGTTATCATGTGGCTGTGATATCTGGCAGCAATGCAAAAGAGTATCAGAAAAGGCTTAAACAGCTGGGAGTAAAGGATGTTTATCTCAACAGCCGGTCAAAGCTTGAAAATTTCAATGAATTTCTCAGGAAGCATGATCTCGACAGTGCAAATGTCCTCTATATGGGCGATGATATTCCCGACCATGAGGTGATGAAAGTTGCCGGCGTTCCGGTTTGCCCTTCGGATGCAGACAGTGAGATCAGGCAGGTTGCCGGCTATATTTCCGACAAAAGGGGTGGTGAAGGATGCGTCAGGGATGTCATTGAACAGGTTTTACGCCTGCATAACAAATGGATGGATTCAGACGGATTTTCATGGTAATATGAAATCATTTCTCAATCTCATAAGATGGCCTAACCTTGTAATCGTGACTCTTACCATGATCCTGATGAGGTATGCAGTCATAGAGCCGGTTGTAAGTAAGATAAATGTTTTTCTGGTGAGTTCTCCGGGATCTGCAGTGCCAATTTCCCTCCAGCTTCCATGGTACGATTTCACAGTGCTGGTGCTCGCGACTGTTCTTATTACGGCCGGAGGCTACGTTATTAACGATTATTTTGACATTAAGACTGATCTCATTAATAAAGGAGAGGTCATTGTCGGGACGAAAATCCCGCGACGTAAAGCCATGATGTGGCACAATACGCTTAATGTCGCGGGTGTCGTGGCAGGATTTTATATATCATGGAGGGTCGGTTACTTCTGGATGGGACTCCTTTTTCTTGTTGTATCGGGGCTGCTTTATTTCTATTCAGCAAGTTACAAGCGCCAGTTTCTTGTCGGGAATTTCGTTGTTGCTTTGCTTACAGGAATGGTGCCGATGCTGGTCGCGATTTATGAATGGCCATCCATGTACAGGTTTTATGCTGTGTATGCTTCTCCTCCGCCTGATCTCAGTATTATTTTCTACTGGATAGGAGGCTTTGCAATATTTGCATTTCTGACCACTCTTACACGCGAAATAATAAAGGATATCGAAGACTTTGAAGGCGACCAGGCTTATGGCAGAAATACGGTCCCTGTCGTGACAGGCATTTTTACCGCAAAGATGATTGCGGTGTTGCTTATCGCGGTGACGATCGGACTTCTTTATGCTGTATGGTATTTCTTCCTGAATGATAAAATAACACTTGCATATCTTTCCGTCGCTGTGGTCGTTCCTTTGTTTTATGTTGTCTGTAAAGTGATAAGAAGCTCGGGAAGAAAGCAGCTTCACGCCGCAAGCCGGATGATGAAGATTGTGATGATGGCTGGTGTGCTTTATTCGGTTGTGGTAAAACTGATCCTCGACCAGAATCTTGTATGACATGGGCATCGATGATATCAACAAATACAGGATCATACTGGCTTCAAAATCACCAAGGAGAAGGGAATTGCTGAAGGAGCTGGGCATTAAGTTTGTGCAGGCTGCCAATGACCGGCCGGAAGACTTTCCGTCTCATCTTAAAGGGAAAGATATAGCACTTTATCTGGCAGGGGAAAAAGCAAATGACTTCAGGGATAAGGTTAAGGACGGGGAAATAGTGATTACGGCCGATACTATAGTCTGGTGCAACGGCCATGTCCTTGACAAGCCAGCAGGGAAGGAGGATGCACACAAAATACTCGGGGAGATATCCGGGAACACACATGAGGTAATTACCGCGGTTTGTCTTCTTTCACGAAACAGGCAAAGAACTTTTTACTCATCTACAAAGGTGACTTTTACCCGGCTCACCGATGATGAGATCGAATTTTACATTGATAACTTCAAACCATATGACAAAGCGGGGGGATATGGCATCCAGGAATGGATAGGCCTGGCCGCCTGCAGCTTTATGGAAGGATCATATTTCAATGTAATGGGACTGCCGGTGGAACAGCTCTATCATGAATTGCAGAAATTCATTCATGATTCTTAAAGGTTTCTTTCTGGAATAAACTATAAAATTAAGATAAAAAAACACAATCAATGAGAAAGCTATTCACATCAGTTGCCTTAATGCTGATAATGGTTCCCTGCTTTTCGGTTTCGCCGGATGAAGGCATCTGGATACCTCTTCTTATCGAAAAGTATAACATAAAGTTGATGAGGGAGAAGGGATTTAAGTTGTCGGCCGAAGATATCTACAGTGTCAACAGTGCCTGTATGAAGGATGCCGTGGTCAGTTTCAACGGGGGCTGCACGGCCGAGCTTATTTCCGGGAAAGGCCTTCTTATAACTAACCATCACTGCGGTTACAGCCTTATTCAGGATCATTCAAGCCTCGAGCATGATTATCTGACTGACGGCTTCTGGGCAATGTCGGGCAAAGAGGAGCTTCCAAATCCCGGCGTAACGGTATCAATACTAAAATGGATGGAAGATGTCACCGACAAGGTACTTGAAGGGACATCTGATGACATGCCAGCGGCTGAAAGAGAAAGAATAATCTCCTCACATATTGAAAACATACAAAGGAAAGCTGTTGAAGGAACAGGTTACAGGGCTTCTGTAAGACCTTTCTTCATGGGGAACCAGTATTTTTTGTTCGTGAATGAGACATTCAGGGATGTAAGGCTTGTCGGGGCTCCTCCTTCAGCCATTGGAAAATTCGGAGGCGACACTGACAACTGGGTCTGGCCGCGGCATACAGGTGATTTTTCAATTTTCAGGGTTTATGCAGGCAAGGATAACAGGCCTGCTGATTATTCGCCTGATAATGTCCCCTATAAGCCGGCCTATTATTTCCCTATTTCCCTGAAGGGAGTGAAGGAAGGCGATTTTACTATGGTTTTTGGCTATCCGGGAACCACATCGGAATATGTTCCTTCGTATCATATAGATATGGTGAAGAATCATGTAAATCCCCGGCTGATTGAAATAAGGACAAGGAAAATTGACATTATTGATGAGGCCATGAATTCCGATCCTCTTATAAGAATTCAGTATTCTGCAAAAAAAGCTGGTATTTCAAATGCCTGGAAAAAATGGATAGGGGAGATACAGGGGCTTGAAAGGATGAATACCATATCGCGGAAACAGGAATATGAAGCCGCCATTACAAAATGGATCGGTTCTGATCCGGTCCGGGTAAAAGCCTATGCAGATATTCTGCCATCCTATAAAAGGATCTACGATTCTCTTAAAACATATACAATTGTTAATAATTTCACAAATGAGGTCCTGAGCGGGATCGAATCATTAAGTCTTTCAAGGAATTTGCGGGATCTGGTTTCACAAACAGAGAAAGGATCAGATCCTGAAGCCGTCAATAAACTCAAAGATCAGCTTATTGCTTATTCGGAGCAGTTTTTTAAAGACTATAACAGGGAAACTGACAGGCGATTATTTGTTTCAATGCTTAAATCGTATGGTGAGACCCTTGCCCAGGAATGGCTGGCCCCGGAATATTCCAGGTTGAAAAACTCCTGTAATGGTGATTTCGAAACTTTTTCTGTTAAACTGTACGAAAAGTCTGTCTTTACCGATCAGGCCAGGTTCAGGGACTTTATTAAAGGATTTAACAGGTCGTCTGTAAAAAAGATAAAAAAGGATGCATTCTATTCCTTGTCTCAGGATATTATGGCATTTATTTCAAAAAATGTCAGACCTGAGCTTACAAGGCTTAATTCAGAGGTTCAGCTTCTTAATAAGCGCTATATGAAAGCCCAGATGGAATATGAGAGCGGCAGGATATTTTATCCCGATGCCAATTCAACCCTGCGGGTGGCATTCGGTACGGTAATGGGGTATTATTCAAAGGACGCCGTTTATTTCAAGCCGGTGTCAACGCTTAAAGGAATTATTGAGAAAGACAATCCCGAAATATACGATTATGATGTTCCCGACAAGCTGAAGGAGCTTTATGCGAACAGGGATTTTGGCCGCTATGCTTCCAACGGTGAAGTGCCGGTATGTTTTATCGCCAACAACCACACAACCGGAGGTAATTCAGGAAGTCCGGTAATCAATTCGGAAGGTTACCTGATAGGCATCAATTTCGACAGGGCATGGGAAGGCGTGGCCAGCGATATGGCCTTTAATCCCGATCAGAGCCGGAACATAAGTCTTGACATCAGATTCGCCCTGTTCATAATCGATAAATATGCCGGAGCAGGCTACCTGCTTGATGAGATGACAATAGTGGAATGATCAGCTGTAGCTGAAGTTCAATAGGATTTTATTTTTTTCAGTTTTTCAGCATATTTGTCATAAACAGCCTGTTGCTGAAGGATCTGCTCCCTTACTTTTTCCTGCATCTTTTCGTTCTGGGGAATCGAATTAGTGGCTTTTTCAATTTCCTCATTCGACCTCTTGATCTTCTTCTCGGACGATTCTATTGAATTCTGGGCTTTGCGGTTCCTCCTGTCAAGATCCTTTATTTCCTCAGCTTTTGCTTTTTTTGCCGGTCCTTCATCCATCGAGGCCAGCAGGCTGTCCTGTCCGACCCTGGCAGCCCTGACCGTGTTAAGCTCATTGTTCATCAGTGTTATATTCTCTTTCTCGCTGATAATGCTGTTCTTGTTCGATTCTATTGATTTCAGCATCCTCGATTTTTCATTTTCAAGTGAAGAAAGCTCCTTTTGAAGGTCCTTAAGCTTCTTTTCCTCTGCATTAGCCTGATCTTTAGCTACATCCAGATACTGTGCCTTGGCGAACTCTTTGAGGAAATCCTTCGCTTTTGCAAATTCAGGGGCACCGGAGGAGCCAACAACGTATTCATCCTTTTTTGTCTCAAAAGAGGCATAAAGCATAAGCATGGAATCGAGCTTGTCAAGCTTGCTGTATACATTGACCGGATTTGGGCTTATTGATTTGATCTTGGCCCCGAAGATCGACATTTCACTGTTCTCAGTCACGACCTTTGATTTCGTTCCTGCCTGAAGCTCCCTTATCCAGGCTTTCAGGGTTTTATCAAATTCAGACTCGGGTATTGTTACCGATAATGCCGGTAAGACACTCTTCCCGATCTGTATGCTGTCTTCCGACACAACGATCGGCATCTGGGCTTTGCTAAAG
Source organism: Bacteroidales bacterium (assembly GCA_035390825.1). Classification (GTDB taxonomy): domain Bacteria; phylum Bacteroidota; class Bacteroidia; order Bacteroidales; family VadinHA17; genus LD21. The sequence continues at coordinate 75,808 of DAOOUQ010000010.1, forward strand.
GCAAACGGTGCAAAAGCCAGAAGAACTATCAGCGTAATTTTTGATTTCATGGCCTTAATTTTTTCACAAATAGTCAGTCAGGTCTAAGTATAAAAATAATTAAATATACAAATATAAATTTATGCAATCCGGTACATTCAAAAACAATTTCAAAGTTATTTAATTGTCGGCCAGTAATTAAATTGACATAACACCTACTCTTCGGGGTCAGTCCGGATTATGTCTGCCGGCAGACGCTGTCTCCTTTAAAATTATAAATCCGAACTATAATCCAAATACTATATAAAGTTACAAATTTTATTAACTTTCAGCTGAAAATTAACCAGCATGTTAAGGGTAGTCGCTGACGATAAGATCCCGTTTTTAAAAGGTGTTCTCGAACCTTTTGCACAAGTCACATATCTGCCGGGAAGCAGGATTGACCGGAACAGTATAAAAGATGCCGATGCTCTGATAATCAGGACAAGAACAAAATGCAACGAAGAGCTTCTGTCCGGCACGCCGGTGAAGTTCATTGCAACTGCCACAATCGGTTTTGACCATATAGATACCGTGTGGTGTGAACAGAACAACATAAAATGGACAAATGCTCCGGGTTGCAACTCTTCATCCGTTCAGCAGTATGTTGCATCCGCGTTGCTCAAGATATCAGGTGATTCAGGCTTTTTACTCAGGGATAAAACACTCGGGATCGTCGGTGTTGGAAATGTCGGTTCTAAAGTCTTAAAGGTGGCTGAAGCCTTTGGAATGAAGGTTCTTCTTAATGATCCTCCGAGGGCACGGCGGGAGGGAAGTGATGGTTTTGCAACCTTCGAACAAATTCTTGCCGAAGCTGACATCATAACCATTCATGTGCCTTTGAATTTGGAAGGTGAGGACAAAACACATAACATGTTCACCGGCGAAGTGTTCGGCAGGATCCGTAAAGGGGCATGGCTTATCAATACCTCAAGAGGTGAGGTAGTCTCGACTGAAGCTTTCAAGGATGCCCTTGCCGGTGAGAAAATTGACGGGGCTGTTATTGATGTATGGGAGAAGGAGCCCGAAATAGACATTGCGCTTATGCATATGGCATTTCTTGCCACACCTCATATTGCAGGTTATTCAGCAGATGGCAAGGCAAACGGAACTGCCATGGCTGTAAGAAGCCTTTCGGACGAATTCAGACTGCCGCTTACAGAATGGTATCCTTCAGAAATCCCTGATACTCCTGAGCCTGTTTTTACAATCGACTGCAATGGAAAGGATGCCGAAGACATTGCCAGAAGGGCGGTCTTTCACAGTTACAATATCATTGAGGATGATGTGCGTTTGCGGTTCGACCCGTCACGCTTTGAAAAAGAAAGGGAAAACTATCCTGTACGACGCGAATTCCCATATTATACTATAAATCTCAGGGGGGCCGGTGAAGAAACAGTGATGTTACTTAAAAAACTAGGGTTCAAAGTAACATCCTGAAATTTCAGGCGTTAGCTTTTACGTTGTTCCGGGCATATTCCCTGACCTGAAAGACAAAGGCCTGAAGCCTGGTATCGAGCCCGACAGAATCCTGGCCATCGTATGCAATATTAATGAAAGGGATATTATTGTGATCTTTCCTGAAAGAATCGCTTACTGATGCAACCAGGGTGCCCGGCATGCAGGCAAAAGGAAGTATTGCGGCTATCCCGGAGACACCCCTTGATGCCAGGGCAATTGAAGAACCTGTCGCAATAGGCGGGTCGCCGTCGTAAAATTCGCTTACATAGGCGTTGCTTAGTTCAAGGATCTCGTCAAGAGAAACATCAAGTCTCTCATCGGTATATTTCCTTATCCCTCTTAAGAGCCGGTGTGCAATCATCTCCTGTCCGGCCTTCTGGAAAGCGGATCTTAGGAGTCCCTTTTTATCATTCTTCCACCTGCTGTCGCGCATATACCTGTATGTGGAGTATGTAATCCATTCAGAGAAAGGCCCGATTGCCACCTCCATACCCAGTTCCTCAAGGCGGTTTGCAATATTACCGTTGCAGCCCGCGTTGTCGCGCATAAATATTTCTCCAAGAATTGCAACCACAGGCTTCCTTTTGGTCTTTTCAGTCGCGACCGACATAAATCCTGAAGTAATCTCAACGAGCACCCTGTGAAGGCCGCCGGCTCCCGACTCTATGCATTTTTCAATTTTTCTCAGGGAAGCTTCGTAAAGTGTCTGTGTCTCTCCTTTACTGATTTCGTATGGCTTTGTTTCGCGGTATATTTTCCTCAGAAAATCAAAAGCCACAAAACCCTTCCATGCATTGATTCTGAAAAGCTGGCTTTTTTCTCCTGCAAGGTCAGCATAGGATGTCTCGTTTGATGGTGTGACAAGTTCTGCATCACCAAATCCCAGCCTGTCGAAGATGATCCTTTGAAGATGATTATACTGTCCGAAACGGCAGGGCCCGTTATGATCGGGCATGAAAAAACTCATCCTTGAAGGATCCGAGCCCGGTTCCATTAACTTCTTTATGAAACTGCCCGTTGTACAGATCATGGGGAAGCACTCTTTCGATGAGGTATATTTCCTTCCGATGGCTATATCCTCATCTGTCTGTTTTGGCAGGACTTCCGAGGGAATGCCGGCACTCCGGGCTGCTGCTGCAATCATATATGCACCGTCGTGCATATAAGGGAAATATAGTGTTCTTTTGGAATCGGGAGGGGATGCAGCTTTTCGGGGCCGCAATACCTTTATATCCTTCCCCTTATTTATTTCAGCACCCTTCAGACTGTCGAGAAATGCTTCAATACGGGTCACCATTCCTGCATCAGCAGAATGCTCATCAACCTCAAGATGAAGGAATGGCTTATTCTTAAGTTCTTCACCGACATAATGCAGGATAAATGAATCGGGGCCGCATCTGAAGTTGCTTAAATAAACTGCATATAACCCGTCAGTATGTGCAACATGCTGGGCAGCGGCTATTATCTTCTGTCCGTTCGGCCAGTACATATTCCTGTAACTGTCAAATATCCTGTAGCCTGAAAGATCTAACATATCGACTGGAACAGGCATGACATTATGTGAAACAAGTTTTTCGACCAGTCCGAGGTTCAGAAGCGGATCAGTGCTGTTGTAAGGGCGGCCAAGCAGTACAACAGGGCGGCAGCCTTCAGGTATGTTCATAAAGACATTTCTGCCTTCCTCCACCAGCCTGGTTTCGAAGGCAATCTGGTTGCTGTCAGCCTTTAATATTGCCTTTCTTATTTTATTTTTCCCTATACCGAACTTATTGTGAAAATATTCTGTCAGTTCTCCGACAAGCACCCGTTCAAAATACCTGAAATGAAGTGCCGGTGCAAGAAGCCTTGAATCTTCAATTTTTCCCTTCATGGCTGCCCTTATCATGAAAGGGAAGGACTGTATCCATGGACAGTTACAGTTTTCTGTCTTATTGCCCTCATGCTGTTTGGCGTTAACGATGAACGGGGTGAAAATATAATCAGCCCCTTTTTGGATAAGATTGTCCACATGTCCGTGCATAAGTTCCACAGGAAGGCATGTTTCAGTAGTAATCGACTCTACAGACTTGTTTAAGAGTGTTTTATCACTCTCATCAGAGATCATGACACTGAATCCGAGTTCCTCAAGAAAGGTCCTCCAGAAAGGGAACTGCTGATAAAACACCATGAGTGCTCTTGGGATACCAATCACTGGTTTATTTGAAGGCTTTGAGGCATAATATCCTTCCATCATTATTTCAAGTCTTCTTCTGAACAGGTCGGGAATACCTGTATTCTTTTTTTTCCGGCCGCCGGTTTCATATTTTTCACAGCGTCCGCCATAGAAGAGTGATCGCGCTTCACCTTCAATTTTAACCTTTCTTATCTCACAATGATTTGCACATCCCTGGCAAACGAACATGCTTTGCTCATACGGGATGTTTCTGATTCCGAATCCCTTGAATTTTGTCTGATGTTTTCCGTTCATCGATTTCTCCGCCAGAATTGCCGCTCCGATGGCTCCTGTCACGTCAAAATGCGGAGGAACGGTAATTTCCTTTCCTGTTACGGCCTCGAAAGCTGCAACGACTGCTCTGTTATTGGCAACTCCGCCCTGAAAGAAAATATGTTTGCCGATCCTGCGGTTTGCAACGACTTTCTGCAAATAGTTATAGACAACAGAATATGCAAGGCCTCCCACCAGGTTCTCCTTGCGTGCGCCTTTCTGCATGCATGTGTTGAGATCGGATTCCATGAATACCGTGCATCTGTCGCCAAGTTTCACCGGACATTCTGACCGGAGCGCCATTGATCCGAATTCGTCGGTTATATTGATATTCAGTTTTTCAGCCTGTTCCTCGAGGAATGATCCTGTTCCGGCCGCACACACCTTGTTCATTTCAAAGTCGACGACCACGCCGTTTTCGAGGCTTATATACTTTGAATCCTGTCCGCCTATCTCGAATATTGTATCCACTGTTCTGTCATGATCGACAGCCGCGGTTGCCTGTGCGGTTATTTCGTTCTGAATTGTGTCGGCGCCGATAAAGTCTCCAGTCAGGTATCGCCCCGATCCTGTTGTTCCTGCTCCTTTCACTTCTACCTTTTCTCCGGCCTCATCATATATCTCCGACAGACCTTTCCGTATAGCTTCCAGCGGCTTGCCGGCTGTCGGAAGATATCTCCTTGCCACGACATTGTGTTTGTTATCTATAAGTACCACATTTGTGCTGAGAGATCCGACATCAATACCCAGGTAGACAGGTATTCTATGGCCACTGCTCTTAATACAACTTACAGTTTTATCATATGTTGCATGGGGCTCCATGAGCGGGCGAAGGCCTCCGAAGTGTTCAGAACCGGCTGAGAGGTACGCCTTAAGCTTTTCTGTTCCTCTGAAATGGTTCATACCCAGGTTGTTCTTCCTGGCATAAATAACTGCCCCGATAGCACCCATTGAAGCGTGGTGGTCGGGTATTATCAGTTCATTTCCCGAAAGAGACAGGATCTCCCTGAAAGCTCTCTCCATCCCTGCATTTGCTGCAACACCTCCTGAAAAAATAACAGGTTTCGCGATCTCTTTGCTTTTGGCGACATTGCTTCTGAAATTCCGGGCAAGGGCGAAACATAAACCGGCGACAATATCGTGTAGTGGAGTGGCAATCTGCTGATGATGGATCATATCACTCTTTGCAAACACACTGCATCTTCCTGCTATACGGGGAGGATCCGCTGATTTCAGTGCCATTTCCCCGAACTCCTTTTCTATTGCTACCCCGATCCTGCGCGCCTGCTGATCAAGAAACGAACCAGTTCCTGCTGCGCAGATACTGTTCATTTCAAAATCGGTGAGCCCTGTTTTTCCGGTTGAAGGATCTTTTTCCAGGATTATCAGTTTCGAATCTTCACCGCCGATCTCAATTATACTTTTTGCTTCGGGATAGAGTTCACACGAGGAAGCAGCCTGTGCAATGATTTCATTGACAAAAACACCCCCGATAAGTTCTGTTGCAAGCTTACCGCCCGTACCTGTTATTGCAGTACCTGTTATTGAGAGACCAGGATGTTCATTGAAAATTGATTCAAGCCTGTTCTCGAGTACGAAGAAAGGCCTTCCATGAACATAGTCATAATAATCTTCGATTATATTAAAGTCTTCATCGAGTATCACTGTATTCAGAGATACCGATCCGATATCAAGCCCAAGATAAACATTCAGAGAATCCGAACTTACAGGTTTTTCTCCTGCTGCCATAAAATCATCAGGTTTAAAAGTTCAGGACCTGTTTTTCTGTTCCGAATATCCAAATTACTGATTTTTCATAATTGAAGCAAATTTAGTTTTGAATCCGGGTTTTTAATAAACTCATGTCCATTCCTCCATCAGGAGTTCTCCGGAAATGCTGATTATCAATTTTTTAACAGGCACCTTGCGAGATGCTGCCGACTGGGCCCTTTTAACCATCCGGAGAAGCCCTCCGCAGCATGGTACTTCCATCATCATCACAGTTATTGTGTTCACTTTTGCCATATCAATCATGGCAGCGATTTTCTCAGTATAGATATCTGTGCCATGGTCGAGTTTGGGGCAGGCAATAGCAAGAGATCTGCCCTTAAGGTATTGGTTGTGGAAGTTACCCATGGAAAATGCCACGCAGTCGGCTGCCAGAAGAAGGTCAGATCCGCGAAGATAAGGAGCATTTGGATTCAGAAGATGCATCTGAATTGGCCATTGCCTAAGCTCTGAAGGCTGGCCGGCAGCAGCTGCTGCTTCGATGCCCGATGGTCTTTCTATTACCCTTTCTCCTGATCCGGGGCATCCTCCTTCATGCCCGTGTCGATGATCTGACCGCGGATGGGAATGATCATCGCCATGGTCATGTACCTCAGACAGAACATCTGTGAGTTCGAAATCAAGCTTATCACGGTTTTGCTTAAGAAAGCCGGCACCCTCCATGAGATAACCAGTTTCACCATGGTCCTTAAGATGTTTCAGGTGTGCCTTTATTGTGTTTTTCCCTTTTTTTATCATTTGTTCCATTACCTTAACCTCATCATAAGGTTCCGCTTCCCTGGTTCCGATTGATATTGCACCCTCAGGGCAATGTCCGATACATGCTCCCAGACCGTCGCACATCAGTTCACTGACCAGCCTGACTTTCCCGTCAATCACCTGCAAAGCACCTTCATGACAGTTTGGAACACATTGTCCGCATCCGTTGCAAAGCTCCTCGTCTATCTTCAGTATATCCCTTTTCATTAACTTTTATCCGTTTTTTCATGTCAAAGGTGAAAAATGTTGGATACTTGAATTGTAACATTTGTTACAATTACTAATTTTAAATAAAAAATGGAACTCAATCTTCTTGTAAATGCTCCGGTATTCAGGGGAATGGAACCCGATGAAATATCATCGGCGATATCATCGGTGCCATACAGGATCCGGAAATACGGGGCCGGGACCCTGATCGCGCACAGCGGTGAACTTGTCAGATCATTTATCCTTGTTCTCGAGGGGCTGGTCAAGGGCGAGATGACCGACTTTGCGGGTCGTGTGATCAAGATCGAAGATATACCTGCTCCGGGAGCACTGGCTTCAGCCTTCATATTCGGATCAAAAAATACCTTTCCTGTGAATGTTGTGGCAATTACTGATACCCGGCTGCTGATTATTGAAAAATCCGATTTTCTCCGATTCCTTAAAAGCAACGATAAGATACTTGGCAATTTCCTGGATATGATCTCCAGCAGGTCGCAGTTCCTTTCTGAAAAAATCAAATTCCTGAATTTTAAGACTATACGTGGAAAACTGGCACAGTATATCCTTGAAGCGGCAAGTCAGGGTAAAGACGAGATAAATCTTAATCTTACACAGTCGGAACTAGCCGAGTATTTCGGTGTCGCCCGTCCCTCGATAGCCAGGGTTATGAGTGAGCTTGAGGAAGAGGGAATTGTTATTACAAAAGGCAGGAATCTGAAGATCACCGACAGAAAACGGCTTACCGAACTTACCCTGGAATAGACCTGGCAGCGGCTGATCAGTCTCTGCTGTTCCTGTCGGGCAGGATTATGGTAATACAAGTGCCTTCTCCAACCCTGCTGTCGACGCTAATGGTGCCGTTATTTATTCTGACCAGTTCGTAGCATAATTTCAGCCCGATGCCTGTTCCTTTTTCGTCCTCGGTACCGGGGGTGCTTACAATTTCATCAGTGCTGAACAGCGTCTTTTGCTTCTCGGGTGGAATACCGGTACCATTGTCACATACTTTCAGGATTATTCCCTCTTTCGTCATGCTTTTGTCTTTTAGAAGTATGCTTATCCTGCCTCCGCGGGAGGTATATTTGACGGCATTTGAAAGAAGGTTACGTATTATAATGTCCATAAGGTCCCTGTCGAAACAGGCCTTCGAGTTACCTATCTGGGTGAAATTCACCGATATGTCTTTTTTATCAGCGGTTTCCTTGAAAATGCTGAGATTAGTGAGGATAATGTCGGCAAGATCATGCAGGCCCGGCGAAAATTTTATCTTGTCTTCCTGGTCTCTTCCCCAGACAAGCATATTTTCGAGGAGATTGATCACCTGCTGGGCATACTGGATGCTGGTATTGGCGAACGAATCGTATTTTTCCTTGTATTCTTCATCCTTTAAAAGATTAAGCATATAAAGAATATTTACAACAGGGCTTCTCAGATCATGGGCAATTACCGAGAAGATCTTGTTTTTGAGCTGTATTGTGTCGGACAGCTGCCTGTTTTGAAGTTCTATCTTTTTATTCTGGTTTTCAATCTCTTCCTTTCTTGCATTTATCTCATGCGTCCTTTCGCTGACCATAATCTCAAGATTCCTGTTCATGTATTCGAGTTCCTGTCTGAGCTGTTCCTTTTCGGAAAACGATCTTACCCATTTATAAAGAAGCAGAACTGCCTGAATGAATACAAAAAGTACCAGAGTATATGTCAGGATATAGACTGTCGGGGCGGTTGACTTACCCATTGATAACTTTACATCGTGTATGGCTCCGTATGTCAGCAGCAGAAAGGTGGCAAAATAAACAATGTCAATAAGGTTTTTGTCGAGGGCGCCTTTGACACTTCTTGTAATACAGTATAAAATAAGCAGGATAAGCAGGGGATAGATAATGAAGGTCGCATAGCTGAAAATCTTTACCGGCAGCAATAAGGTCAGTATTGCAACTGCCCCAAATATTACTGTAATTATTCTGGTAATCAGCCTGAAGATTTTCGATGGATAAAGGTTCACGGCGAACCAGTACCATCCTGTCAGAATAAGGTAGAGTCCGAGGTACTCTGATCTTATCAGCCAGTCCCAGCTCAGTCCGGCGTCGAGAGAGTTAATCAGAAAATTCGATGTAAACAACGGCCTGACAGCAAGTCCGATGGTGGCAATGCTGAAAAAGGCCATGAGGTTGTCTTTGATATACAGCAGATAGAACAGAAAGAATAGCAGGGAATAACCCAGAAGAAAGCTCAGTGTTGCCCAGTCTCCGGCCCACGACAATGAAAGACGTTTCTGGACCGCGTTAAATGTTCCTATTTTCATCGGGAGCCAGAATCCTCCCCTCCGGTGATGAAAATTGGCAACATTTATTATAATGTCAAGTGTATCGGATTGGGGGATAAACCTGAAGAAATTCCTTTGGTATGCTGGCACTGTTTCTGCCTCTGATGTCCCAGGGGTACCGTTTCCCGCCATTTTTTTGCCATTGATATAAATTTCATAAGAAGAGTCAAAAACAGGCATGTCAATGCCCATTATCTTCCTGAAACCCGGTGGAAGAAGGACAACCGCCCTGTATGTTGCATAACCCATAGGGGTTGTCCTTACAGAATCGGAAGGATAGTCGGTCCAGTATGAAGGGACAAGTCCGTAATAATCTGGTTTTATTTTGTGATGGCCCTCAACATCAGCTGGATGGAGCATTTTATTCCAATAGAACTCCCAGTGCCCGAGGAGCCTGTAGACAAACTCCTCATCAGTGTTATTCCTAAGGTCAAAGACCCCTTTAACGGCAACCGGATCCTCCCTGCCGGCATGCAGGCAGGGAGGGAAAAAGAGAAATAAAAAAACAACTGCCCTGATAAATTTCATTTCAGTCCTCTGTTCTCGAGCAATGCATCAATGCCAGGTTCCTTACCCCTGAAAGCTATATACATTTCAAGCGGATCCCTGGTACCGCCCCTTGAGAGTATTTCCTTTTCGAACCTTGCAGCGACTTCACGGTTGAAAATATCACCTGTCTCCTTAAATGCCTGGAAAGCATCTGCATCCAGCATTTCGCTCCAGTAATAACTGTAATATCCGGCTGCATAACCACTGCTCCAGATATGGTTAAAATAGGTTGATCTGTATCTTGGCTTTATTTCCGGAATCAGGCCGTATTTATCCATCACAGTCTTTTCGAACACCCGGATATCAGGTTCGACAGGTTCGCTGATGGTGTGGTATTCCATATCGAGAAGGGCGGCAGCAAGAAACTCAACAGTTGCAAAGCCGGTATTGAATTTACCTGCCCTGTCGAGCTTTTCGATAAGATCGGAAGGTATTACCTCACCTGTCTGATAATGTTTTGCATATACCTTTAATACTTCCGGTTCGAGAACCCAGTGCTCCATTATCTGTGATGGCAGTTCAACAAAATCGCGAGGCACTGAAGTCCCCGATACTCCCGGGTAAGTTGAGTTTGAAAGCAGCTGGTGAAGTGCGTGCCCGAATTCATGGAAGAGGGTTGATGCCTCATCGGGTGTCAGAAGTGAAGGTTTGCCTTCGGAAGGAGGTGCTGAATTTGTGACCATTGTCACAACGGGCGTGATCATTTTCCCGTCAGCGTCGCGGTACTGGCCCCTGTAGGCTCCGCACCACGCTCCCCCGCGCTTCGATGCTCTGGGATAATTGTCTATCATCAGGACACCTACATGTTTTTTGTCACGGGTCACTTCATATGTCACAACATCTGGATGATACTTCGGAATATCGTTCCTTTCGGTGAATTCAAGGTTGTAAAGCCTGTTAGCTACATAGAACATGCCGTTAATCACATTCGAAGTCTGAAAATATGGCCTTGTGAGCTCATCATCAAGATCATACTTTTCTTTTTTTATTTTTTCGGTGTAATACCACCAGTCCCATGGGGCAAGTTTGAATTTGCCGCCTTCCCTGTCGATCAGTTCCTGCCGGGCAGCGGCTTCAGCCTTTGCGACAGGCAGTGCGGCGTTCCACACCTGTACAAGGAAATCAAAAACCCTTTCCGGTGTCTTTGCCATATTCCTTTCGAGGGCAAAGCCGGCATATGTCTTGTAACCCAAGAGCTTCGACCTCTCAACCCTGAGCCTTGCTATCCGAGCTATAATGGCTTTGTTGTCGTATTCGTTACCGTTGTCCCCCTTCATGAAATAACCCGTAAAAAGCTTCTCCCTCAGACTACGTTTTTCGGAATATTTAAGGAAAGGTTCCATGATAGGATACTGAATTGTAAACACCCATTTCCCCTTCATATCCAGTTTTTCCGCGGCCGCTGCAGCCTGGGCTTTTAAACCTTCAGGCAATCCTGCAAGATCTTCCTCCTTGTCTATGATCAGCCTGAAGTTATTTGTTTCAGCAAGAAGATTCTGCCCGAATTTGACTGAAAGAAGAGACAGTTCCTCATTTATTGCCCTGAGCTTTTCCTTGTCCTCAGGTGAAAGCCCGGCGCCATTCCTGACAAAACTCTTATAAGTATCCTCAAGTACCATTTTTTCTTCATCGGTAAGTTTGAAACTGTCTCTGTTTTCGTATACCGACCTTATTTTCTGAAAAAGGGTATCGTTAAGATTAATGTCATCCCTGTGTTTCGATGACAGAGGGGCAATTTCAAGGTTTATTGCCTGCAGCGAATCGTTTGTATTTGCAGAGTTCAGGGAACTGAAAATCCTGCTTACTTTTGAAAGAAGCTCGCCGCTGTATTCAAGAGCTTTTATTGTATTCTCAAAAGTCGGGGCATCGTTGTTTTCAATAATTGCCCTTACATTCTTTTTCTGTTCATCAAATGCAGCCAGAAAAGCCGGTTTGAAATGCTTTGCCTTTATAAGGTCAAACGGAGGCACTCCGAACGGGGTATTAAAATCATTCAACAGCGGATTGTCACTCTTTACTTTTGATTTTTGAGTGCATGAGGTCAGTGCCATTGCAATAATGAACATAAAAAAAAAGGTCTTTTTCATAACAAGTCAGAGGTTTGGTAATTTTTAACCAGGTTTTATACAAAGATTAAAAATTCCTTGTTATTTCAAAGACTAAACCTTCTTTTTCTTATTCTTAACAGCCTTTTGTTCCTTTATTCTGAAAAGAGCATCGCCCTTATTTACATTCGCACCCTGGGATACAACAACTTCTGCCACTTCTCCCTCATACGGAGAGACTATTTCCTCTATATATGAACTGGTCTGGATGTAGCATATACGTTCACCGGCATTAACTTGATCACCGGGTTTTGAAGGCTCGGTGATTTCGCCATATAGGTTGTAATAGATTTTACCCCTGGAGGGAGCGGTTATTGTCTTAAGCAGAGGATCATTCTTTTTTGGCTGCCGGGGTTCAACCGGTTTTGATTTATCCTTTTGTTCCGGCATAATTACTGATGGAACAGTTTTTGCCGCTTCTTTTGCCTTCTCAAGCTCGCTCATGAACCTGGTGCGCGCGATGCCGCTCTTGTAATCGCGGTATTGTCTTTCGTGTATGGCAAATTCAAAAAGCTCCTCATCATCTTTCCCCGGATCCCAGCCGTTCTTTTTCATTTCCTCCCTGAAGAAGGGAAGCTCATCAGGATAAGCGTCCTGAGGATTTCCTGAATAAAATTCCTTACCAAGTTTTGCTGCAAGATCCGTAATTTCCTTTCCGGGTTTGCCCGGAAGCCACCCTGCCTTCCCCAGGATCATATCCCAGGTATTGTTGTCAATCATCCCATATCTCTCTCTGCCGCTCGTCAACTGTATTATGTTCATAAGGGCGACGTTTTTTACATACTGGCTGAAAGGAGTCACGAGAGGAGGATATCCAAGGACGGGCCATATTTCTTCGACCTCCCGGAAAAGTCTAACTATAAGTTCGTCCTCTGTTAGCTCCGGTTTGCCTTGTTTTTTCAGGGAGGCATTTATTCCCTGGTGGACACCTTTAAGGTCGGCCATCATGCTTCCCATCATGCCTCCGGGCAAACCGCTGCTGATAAGAAGAGAGGAAACCTGCTTGTTGCGCGGATCAATAAAATATCCAAGGAAATCATCGATGAAAGACTGGGTAAGTGATCTAACCTTCATGTAAGCATCCATATTGATTGAAGGCACGTCGAAACCGGCATCATCGAGCATTGCTCTTACTGCGATAACATCAGGATGTATCATCCCCCAGCTCAAAGGCTCCATGGCAACGTCGATATAGTCGGCCCCGGCCCTTGCAACCTCCAGGATTGAGGCTACTGACATTCCCGGACCCGAATGTCCGTGGTACTGTACTTTTATTTCAGGATACTTTTTCTTTATCTGCTTTACAAGCTCTCCAAGAGTTGCCGGCCTTCCTACACCTGCCATGTCCTTGAGGCATATCTCGTCGGCCCCGTAATCAACAATATGATCAACGACATCCAGATAATATTCCACAGTATGAACCGGTGAATGGGTAATGGAAAGGGCACCCTGCGAGATCATGCCGGCCTCTTTTGCATATTTTATTGACAGTTCCAGGTTGCGGTGGTCGTTGAGCCCGCAAAAAGATCTTGAAATATTGACGCCCTGCGCTTTTTTTACATTGAACATCAGCCTGCGGATGTCGGCAGGAACAGGGTACATGCGGATACCGTTAAGTGCCCTTTCAAGCATGTGTGTCTGGATACCTGCTTCATTGAATGGCTTTGTCCATTCCCTGACAGCGACATTCGGATTCTCGCCATACAGAAGCTGAACCTGTTCAAAAGCCCCTCCGTTGGTCTCAACCCGGTCGAAACATCCCATATCTATAATATGCGGTGCAACTTCCTTCAGCTGATCAACGCGCGGCTGATATTTGCCTGATGACTGCCACATATCACGGTAAACCAGGCTGAACCTGATCTTCTTCTTCATATCTGTCTCTCTTATTTCAATCTTACATATCTGTTACCAGGAACCAGTAACCTGTAACAATAATTTCCCGGTCAGGCACAATTCGGACTGCCTTTTCGTGTTATTACAAAAGAAACGGATTTATTTACAATTCGGAATGATTAATATCAGATAAAAAAAAAGGAAAGACAGCTTGGGAGTCTGATCTTTCCTTCATTAACCTAAACCTGATCGTAGAATTTGGCCGGACGGCCTGTAAAGAACGTTTTCAATATATAGACGCCTGCAAAGGCGAATTGTTGCATCCTGTTTTGTTAATCTTTTGTTAATTTTTCCGCATATTTTTCTTAATTTGTTAAAGTCCTCTGAGATTTTTTTGTAACTTTCGGCCGGTTAAATACTTATGATCTCAAATCTCAGATATCGTTTCATGATGCAGCGTCTCGGCCGGAGGCTTTATCATTGTCTTATGTTTTATAATATCTGATATTCTTCTATAAGACAGCCGGCAATCATTTTTCCCTGTTAGATTTTTTTCTCTTTTATCAATATGCATGGTTTGATATTCAGTGTTAAGCGATATTCGATACATGATGGCCCGGGGATCAGAGTTACCTTTTTCATGAAGGGTTGCCCGCTATCATGCTGGTGGTGCCATAATCCGGAAGGGATTTCACCGGAGCAGGAAATGATCACGGAGATCAGGAAAATAGGGGAGACTGAGTTCACCACGCAGGAAATGGCCGGAAAATATTACTCAGCAGGGGATATTCTTGAAATACTTGAAAAGGAACGGATTTTTATTGAACATTCACATGGAGGTGTCACATTTTCGGGTGGAGAACCGCTTATGCAGACCGATTTCCTTCTGGAAGCGCTTGCTGCCTGCAAATCGAAAGGTTACCATACTGCAGTCGACACTTCAGGTTACTCGTCAGAATCAAACTTCAGATCAGTAATGCAGTATACCGATTTATTTCTTTACGATATCAAGCATGCTGATGATACAAGACATTTTGAATATACTGGAGTGTCAAACACATTGATCCTCAGTAACCTCAGGATGCTTCTCGGTGAGGGGAAGAATATCTTTATAAGGATCCCCGTGATACCTGATAAAAATGATGATCCTGAAAGTCTTGAAGGGATGAAGAAAATGTTTTCGGAATTAAAATGTGAGAACCTGAAACAAATCAGTCTTCTTCCGTTTCACAAGACAGGAAAGGCAAAATACAGGAAACTTCATCTTCCTTACAGGATGGAAGGTACGGTACAGCCATCTGCCGTCAGGATGAAGGAGCTTAAGGAGTTCTTTGAAGGTACAGGCATTAAAGTCAGGATTGGCGCATAAACTCACAAGCCACGGCCTTCAGACCGTGGCAGACGTACAGCAAATACATGGGCTTTAGCCCTTATTGAAGAGACCTAATTATTATTATGATGATATTATCGGAACGAGTAAAAAAACTACGCACACAGAGCCTCACGGCAGAAGAAAGGATCACAGCCGAACGCGCACTTCTGGTTACCAGGTTTTATAAAAGTGACGAAGCCCGCGAAGTATCGGCCCCGGTCAGACGGGCACTTGCATTTCAGTATATCCTGAAAAACAAAAAGATTTGCATTAACGACGGCGAACTGATAGTGGGAGAGAGGGGCCCGGCACCCAAAGCCACACCCACTTATCCCGAGATAAGCCTTCATTCGCTTCACGATCTTGAGATACTGAACTCAAGGCCCAAGGTGAGTTTTAAGGTCGATGATGAAGTCAGGGCAATCTACAGGGATGAGATTATTCCGTTCTGGAAAGGCAGAAGCAACCGCGACAGGATAATGGGACTTATGACACCTGAATGGATAAATGCATACAATGCCGGCATTTTTACTGAGTTTCAGGAACAGAGAGCCCCCGGGCATACGGTGCTGGGATATAAAATGTTCCGGACAGGTTTCACTCAGCTTAAGGAAGAAATAAAGGAGAGCCTGTCAAAACTTGATTTCTTTAATGACAGGGAGGCATTTGAGAAGTCGGAAGAACTTAAGGCAATGGATATTGCCTGCGATGCCATAATAATGTATGCCGGAAGGCATGCAGAAGAGCTCGAAAGGATGGCTTCCTCCGAAAAAGATGGGAAACGCAGGGCAGAGCTTGAAGAAATGGCCCGTATCTGCAGAAAAGTGCCGGGAGAAGCTCCTGAGACTGTCCATGAGATGCTCCAGCATTACTGGTTTATCCACCTTGGTGTCATTACCGAGTTGAATCCCTGGGATTCATTCAATCCGGGAAGGCTCGACCAGCATCTTTATCCGGTATATAAAAAGGAAAAGGAAGAAGGCACTCTGACCGATGAAAAGCTTTACGATCTGCTAGGCTGTTTCTGGGTAAAATTCAATAATCATCCCTCACCTCCGAAAATTGGGGTGACGGCAAGTGAAAGCAGCACTTATACAGACTTCTGCCTTATTAACCTGGGAGGAGTTAAACCCGACGGGACAGATGCCGTGAACGAGATGTCATACATACTCCTTGATGTAATAAAGGAGATGAGGATCCTTCAGCCAAGTTCGATGGTCCAGATCAGTAAAAAGAGCCCCGACAGGTTCATACATAAAGCTCTTGATATTATAAGAACCGGTTTCGGCCAGCCTTCGTGTTTCAACACCGATGCAATAATCCAGGAACTTCTCCGGCAGGGCAAAAGCATCGTTGATGCAAGGAACGGGGGTGCCTCAGGATGCGTTGAAACAGGAGCTTTCGGAACTGAATCGTACTGGCTTACAGGCTATTTTAATCTGGTCAAAATTCTTGAGCTTACACTAAACAACGGATTTGACAGGAGAACGGGTGTTCAGACAGGTTTAAAAACCGGATTTGCTTCAGATTTTAAATCTTTTGATGATCTGACCGGAGCATTTGCAAAACAGGTTAGATATTTTGCCGATATTAAAATCAGGGGCAATAATGTAATCAGCAAGACATTTGAGAACTATCTCCCCGTGCCTTTCCTGTCGCTTCTTCTTGAAGACTGCATTCTTAACGGTAAAGATTACAATTGCGGAGGGACACGGTATAATACCACTTATATACAGGGTGTCGGCCTGGGAAGCATTACCGACATTCTGACATCAATACGTTATAATGTTTACGATAAAAGGCGTATTACATGGGATGAGCTGAACAGGGCCCTTGATTCCGATTTTGTAGGATACGATGATCTGAGGTATGATCTCATTTACAACACTCCCAAATACGGTAACGATGATGATTATGCCGACCAGCAGGCGGTCGCCGTTTTTGAGATTTTTTATGATGCGATCAATGGCCGGCCCGCATCGCGAGGAGGCGTTCACCGCATTAATATGCTTCCGACAACATCTCACGTATATTTCGGCAGTGTCACGGGCGCAACGGCAGACGGAAGGAAAGCTTTTACCCCTCTTTCCGAAGGTATTTCTCCGAGCCAGGGAGTCGACAGCCACGGACCTACATCTGTTATAAAGTCAGCTTCAAAGATCGATCATCTGAGAACCGGGGGCACTTTACTTAATCAGAAATTCTCTCCGCAGTTTTTTGAGGATGAAGACAGCTACAAATGTCTTACAGCACTTATACGAAGCTATTTCAGCCTCGACGGGCACCATATTCAGTTTAATGTTGTAAATGCCGAAACTCTCAGGGATGCACAGAAACATCCTGAACTGCACAGGGATCTGATAGTAAGGGTTGCAGGCTACAGCGACTATTTCAATGATCTCGGGGAAGACCTCCAGAATGAGATTATTCTGCGGACTGAGCATGAGAATATCTGAGATAAAAAATACCCCTCATGATCCAGAACAGGTCAGAGGGGGTATTTTTAAAGTGGTGTAAATCTTTTGAAGCTTTTCTGCTGAAATTTACTTTGTGGCATTTGTGCAAACCCTGGTTTCCCTCAGTGGTTCAGGTTTTTTCTTTGCCGCAAAGTACCACAAAGGACTCAGGATAAAATCTTATTTCTTTTTATCCTTCACCTCGTTGAACATTGATGTCGCTGTTGCAACAATGCCGGCAACATCTGACAGATTTGACGGAAGAATAATGGTATTGTTTGTTTTTGCAAGGTTTGCAAACCCGTTAAGGTATTGTTCTGCTATTCTGAGGTTTACAGCGTTCAGCCCGTTTTCTTCAGAGATGGCTTTTGCAATGGCCCTTAATCCGTTTGCAGTTGCGTTGGCAACCTGTTCGATTTCAGAAGCTCGTCCTGCAGCTTCGTTGATCCGTTTCTGTTTTTCCCCTTCCGATTTCAGGATATATTCCTGCCTGTCGCCTTCAGCATTGTTAATCTTGGCCTGTTTGGTCCCTTCTGATTCGGCAATGACGGCTCTTTTCTCCCTTTCAGCTCTCATTTGTTTTTCCATAGCATCCTTGATGCTTTGAGGAGGTATGATATTCTTTACTTCATAACGGGTTACCTTAACACCCCATGGTTCACTGGCTTTATCAACTGCATCGACGATAGCGGCATTTATTGATTCACGCTCTTCGAAAGTCCTGTCAAGTTCAAGTTTCCCGATAACACTTCTCATCGTTGTCTGGGCAATCTGGATTGAAGCAAACCGGTAGTTGTCAATGCCATAGGATGCCTTCTGCGGATCAAGTACCTGAAGGTAAAGGATTCCATCGACCTCAACGGCAATGTTATCACGGGTAATGCAAATCTGGGAGGCAACATCGATGGCCTGTTCCTTCAGTGTATGCCGATACCTTATCTTATCAATAAAAGGTATCAGAATCTGGAAGCCTGCCGAAAATGTGGCCCTGTATTTTCCAAGTCGTTCAACAATGATTGCGGTTCTCTGCGGAACCACTTTTACCATCGAAGAGATCAGGATAAATGCCAGAAAGATTATCCCGATAAGGATGAATGTGGTGCTGGAGGATGCAGCGAGTGTAAATAAAAGTGTCATGATGGCTATTTTTTAGGTTCTACAAATAATTTGAAATTATCCTTGCTCTTAATAATGATTTTCTGTCCCTTTGAGATTGGAGTCTCCGATTCCGCTTTCCAGGTAGTTCCCTTGAATTCAACCTTCCCCGTTTCACCTGCACCAAAATCCGTAACGGCCAGAGCTTCTCTGCCGGTGAATTCATCCTCGACCTCTTTTGACAGCTCATCTTTGCTGTAGAAAAAGCGTTTCTGAATCATTCTTCTTAAAAGCAGGAGAGAGAGAACGGAGGTGACGGCAAAGACTATGGCCTGCAGGTTGATTCCAGGTTCTGCAATCAGGCAGAGAAGAGCTGTAACCCATGCTCCTACTCCGAAAAAGAAAATCACAAATCCGGGGAGGACCAGTTCCAGAAGGAAAAGGACAAGCCCGATAATGAACCAGATAAGTTCCGGTCGTGATAAGATGGATGTACTCATAATGTAATTTTTAAGATATGTGCGAGATATTTGATTAGTTGAGTAAAGATAAGAGAAAATCAATATATATCAGCAAAAATCGACCCGTTTCGGTTCTTCACGATCGATCTCCCGGCAGTTGGCGTAAAATGTTTGAGAAATCGATTTTTTTTTGTAACTTATGAAGTTTTGGAACCTGTACCGTTCAAAGGCGTTTAAGTCTTTGATCCTACTGACATGAGATGCTGAGCTGTCTCATTTTAAAACAGATAAAAGATCAGCAAATCAATTTAAAAAAGGAAAGGAGAGCCCTCAGATGGAAAAATTCTTTGATTATTTCGATGAAAGATACCGCGAATCGGTGTTGAGCGGTCCGGCTTCCGAAGACGGACCAGTGATTACAATTTCGCGTCAGACCGGTTGTGATGCACGCGAAATAGCAGCCGGTATTGTCGACAGGCTGAATCTGAAACTCAATACCAGCAAATGGAAATGGGTTGACAAGGATATCATTTATTCGATTGCAAGGGAACTCAATATCGATACTCAGCGGATCGAGAACTATTATGAAGGGATCAAACTTTCGAACCTTTCGGAGATGATAATGGCTTTTTCGGGAGGGTTTGTAAGCGATCTCCGTGTAAAAAAGGCAATAAGGGATGTTGTTCTGTCGATCTGCAAGGAGGGGAACGTTGTCATTGTAGGACGAGGAAGCGTATCGATAGCCCACGGAATAAAGGATGCCCTGCATGTAAGGCTGGTAGCCCCGTTCCCCTGGAGGGTTGAAAATGTGATGAGAAAAAAGGAAATGAACGCTGAGACGGCTGAGAAATATGTCATCGAAACAGACGCAAAAAGGAATGACCTGATACATACATTCCTGGATAAAAAGACGGCAAACATTGAATCGCTTTTTGATATCTCACTGAACAGGGTGTCATTCAGCATCCAGGATTCGGCCGATATTATTGTTTCGATGTACGAAAAGAAAGTCCTGAGGCAAATGGCAGAACGGACAAAGTTAAAATCAGTGATTTAGAATTCACTCAGTTCGCCGACCCTCTTTATATGTACTTTTAATCTCTGATCGAGGGTTTTTCTGTATTCATCCCAGTCGGTTACAGGCCTTCGGGCTACACCTGAATCAATTGCAGCTTTTGCCACGCAGGATGCAACGCATGAGATAAGCCTGGGATCAAGAGGTTTAGGTATTAAATAATCCCTCCCGAAGCTCAGCTTATCAACATTGTAGGCTTTAAGGACCTCATCGGGAACCGGCTCTTTTGCAAGGGTTGCAAGCGCTCTGGCAGCCGCAAGCTTCATTTCTTCATTAATAGTGTTTGCCCTGACATCGAGGGCTCCCCTGAAAATATAGGGGAAACCGAGGACATTATTAATCTGGTTAGGATAATCTGACCGGCCTGTGGCAAAGATAAGATCGCTCCTTGTCGACATTGCATCTTCATAGGTTATTTCAGGATTCGGATTTGCCATTGCAAATACAATAGGATCAGGGGCCATTGATGCGAGCATCTCCTTCGAGAGCATATTCGCAGTCGACAGTCCAAGGAAGACATCCGCATCCTTCACGGCCTGCGAAAGGGTGTCAATATCTCTGTCTGTAATAAACTCCTGTTTGAATTTGTTAAGATCCTTTCTTTTTTGATTGATGACACCTTTGCTGTCGACCATCACAATGTTCTCCTTCCTGACGCCAAGCGACAGGTACAGCTTTGAACAGGATATTGCCGCGGCTCCGGCGCCGCATACCACAAGCCTTATTTCCCCGATCCTCTTGCCGGTTATTTCGAGCGCATTGAGCAAACCGGCCCCCGATATGATTGCAGTTCCATGCTGATCGTCGTGGAAGACCGGAATATCAAGCATGCTCTTCAGCCTTGCCTCCACTTCAAAACATTCCGGAGCCTTGATGTCTTCCAGGTTTATTCCTCCAAAAGTCGGTGCCAGCCTGGCAATAGTTTCAATAAGTTTTTCAGGGTCTTTCTCGTCAATTTCAATATCAAAGACATCAACGTCTGCAAATACCTTGAAAAGCAATCCTTTCCCCTCCATGACAGGTTTGCCGGCCAGCGCCCCTATGTCACCGAGTCCGAGGACCGCGGTCCCATTGGATATCACAGCCACCAGGTTGCCCTTGGCTGTATAATTATAGGCATCGTCGGGCGTCTTTTCGATCTCGAGACAGGGGTAGGCCACCCCGGGAGTGTATGCAAGGCTCAGATCATACTGCGTACAGTATGGTTTGGTGGGTATTACCTCAACTTTGCCGTGACGGCCCCTGCTATGGTATATAAGGGCATCTTCCTTTGTTATTTTGGGCATGGCATTTTTTTTAATAAAGATGGACTTTGCAGAAAATCCCTTTTACGGAACGCGTTAAAAAGTGAATTTTCAATAATCTAAATTACAATTATTAAACTGAATCATCCATGAGAAAAGTCAATATTAATAAAAATCAATGTGTCGTTTTTAATGTCATTTCTTTGCATTACAAATAAAAATCAATACTTTCAGCAACAGTTTTCGGTAAATTTAAAAAGTTCAACAATATTTTATTATATGAAGCAGAATTTAGCAATCGGCGTTGATATTGGAGGAAGTCATATAAGCTGCGCCGCTGTCGATCTTGACACTTTCAATATACTTAATGAAACCCGTACTGACATGGCGGTTGATAACAAGGAAGAAGCCGATGTTATTATAGCAGTCTGGGTTCGGGCCCTGAAAGACGTGATTGATAAGATCCCTTCAGGATCCCTTAAGGGAATAGGATTCGGCATGCCAGGTCCGTTCGATTATGTGAAGGGCATAAGTTATATAAAAGGTGTGGCAAAATATGAGAAACTTTATGGATATGATATCAAAAACGCAATAGCCTGCAGCCTTGGCTTTAACGACGGTTTTCCGGTGAGGTTCATGAATGATGTCTCGACATTTGCTGTCGGTGAGGCCCTCGTGGGAAAGGCTTCAAAAGCGGAAAGATCGATATCGGTTACCCTCGGAACAGGATTCGGTTCTGCGTTCATTGCAAACAAGATCCCGATTGTCGACGGGCCCGAAGTCCCTAAACTGGGATGTGTCTATCATCTTCCGTACGGTGACAATATTGCAGATGATTATTTTTCCACGCGCTGGTTCCTGGGCAGATATAAAAAAATGACAGGTGTTGAACTCAGCGGTGTGAAGGAGCTTACTTCCCTTGCTGCATCTGACGGCAGGGTTCTGGACCTCTTTACGGAATTCGGAACAAATCTTGGGATATTCCTTGCTCCCTGGCTGAATAAATTCAGGGCTGAAATAGTGGTTGTCGGAGGCAATATATCCCATGCCTACAATCTCTTTGGAGAGATCTTTGAGAACAGCCTGCGGAAAGAAGGATGTACCTGCAAAGTGGCTCTGTCGGAACTTAAGGAAGATGCAGCTTTCATAGGCGCTGCCTATCTCCTCGACGATAAATTCTGGAAAGACATTCAGCACGCCCTTCCTTTAATGTAATAAAAGCTCAGATATTCAAAAATTCAGATATTCAATAATTCAAAAATTCAATAATTCAGATATTCAGATATTCAGATATTCAAAAATTCGACCTTTAAACCTTTCAACCTTGTAAATCATGGCTACTGACAAAATTAACATCTCGAAAATATCACCTGTTCTCATGGCATTTTTTGTCATGAGCTTTGTGGACCTTGTAGGCATCGGTGTCGACCGTGTCAGCAAGGACATGAGCCTGAGCGCCACTGTTGCGCAGCTTATTCCTTCTGCAGCGTTTCTATGGTTTTTCATCCTTTCTGTCCCTGTGGGTGTCATGCAATCGCGCATTGGTAAGCGAAACATGCTCAATATCGGAATGGGAGTTACCGCACTTGGACTTCTACTCCCGTTTATGATCTATACTTTTCCGATGGTGCTTACAGGTTTTGCACTTCTGGGCATCGGCAACACAATTGTCCAGGTATCTGCGAATCCGCTTATGGTGGATGTTGTGCCGGGGAACAGGGCTTCAAGCTTTCTCAGCTTCTCACAGTTCGTAAAGGCCATCGGATCGATGATAGGTGCCCCGCTGGCTGCATTTTTTGCAGCTCAGTTCGGCGACTGGAAACTGCTCTTCCTCGTTTTCGGGATCGTATCCATTCTTTCAGTTGCCTGGCTTGCATCATCAAAGATCGACGAAACGAAAATTGAAGGCTACAAAGCCACATTCTCTTCTTCTTTCAAACTTCTGGGAAACAATCTGGTCCTAATGCTTGTTCTGGCGATATTCCTTGTCGTTGGAGTTGATGTAGGGTTTAACTCAAACTCAGGCCAGTTCCTTATCAAGCAGTTTGGCATTGACCAGACATCTGCAGAATCGGGACGCAGTGTATATTTTCTGGGACGTATGGTCGGAACATTCGCCGGAGCAATACTCCTTACAAAGATCTCTTCACGTAAATTCTATGTCTGGACATCAGTGCTCGGCATAATCTGCCTTACCGCAATAGTCCTGATCAAATCGCCTGTGCTGGCCTGGGGACTGGTATTTATGATCGGGCTAGCTGTTGCCAATATATGGCCCCTGGTATTTTCAATTGCCATGGAAAAATTTCCTGACAAGAGCAATGAAGTCTCCGGCCTTGTGATGATGGCAATCTCGGGCGGCGCCGTTATCCCGCTTATGGTTGGGTGGGTAAGCGATTTATCGACCATTGCTCTAGGAATGACAATCCTGATCGCCTGTATGATATATCTTTTTGCCGTGTCATTATACTGCCAGAAAAAATAGTTATACTTTAGGGTATTTCGGATTTCCCCTGTAATAGTCAGAAAACGGAGGATTCTTTTATTTTTTTGGAAATCTACCCTGCATGGCTGGAATAAATCAGATCGAGTTTGATCAGATTTTTATCGATTGGTATTATCCGGTCAGGAACTTTATTTATTACAAGACAGGCAATATGCAGGAGGCTGAGGATATAACACAGGATACTTTCCTTAAATTATGGGAGAAAAAGGAAAAGATCAACAAAGAGACAGCTAAATCACTTCTTTACACAATTGCCAATAATCTGTTCCTTAACAAGATCGAACATTCCAGGGTTGTTCTGAAATTCGTCAACGATTATGACAGTGATGAACATCTGAATGGCCCTGATTTCGATCTGGAGATGAAGGAATTTGATCTCAGGCTTCAGGATTCCCTTGCTCAGCTTGATGAGAATAATCGGTTAGTATTCCTAATGAACAGGATTGACGGAATGACATATGTGCAGATTGCTGAAAGCCTGGGATTATCGGTAAAGGCAGTCGAAAAGAGAATGGGCAAAGCCATCTCTTTTTTAAAGGAAAAACTAAATATGCGAATTTGAATATCACCTGGAAAATGGGAAGAACAGAAAACCGGCTCCGCGATTTTCATGACCTGGATACAGAACAGAAAATCCTTATAAGGTCATCAGGTTATAAAGTACCTGATGGTATAAGTGCTGAAGAGGCCCTGAAATTATTCAGGGAGAAACTGGCCTCAAGGGAAAATGATAAAGTGATCATAGCCAGGAGGTCGCGGATACTCTGTTTCACAATGGCGATTGCAGCTGGTTTTCTTCTTCTTGGAGGCATACGACTGCTTTTTTTTAGATCAGGAGAAGTGACAATATCAGCTGGAACAGGTTCTGTAAAAGAATGCATGTTATCTGATGGCAGCAAGGTTGTTTTAAATGCGGGCAGCTTTTTGGTATTCAGAAAAAAAGATTTCATTGAAAACAGGAACCTGACTTTATCGGGAGAAGCATTTTTTGATGTTGTTAAAGGTACCCCATTCACTATCTCGGCAGGCTGCGGGAAGATAAAGGTTCATGGTACCTCCTTCAATATATTTGCAAGAAATGGTTTGTTTAAAGTTAGCTGTCTCACCGGTAGTATTGAAGTTTCGGTTTCAACCGAATCCGTAATTCTTTTACCGGGAGAAAGCGCTGAACTGTCGGAAAACGCTCTTGTAAATTATACTGAAAAATATCCCGAGAGGATAAAAAGCTGGATTAACGGGGAATTTTTCTATGAAAATACTTGTCTTATTGATGTATTTGAGGAGATTGAACGGCAGTTTGACGTTAAAATATATTCAGAAGGTCTTAAGGATAAATATTTCACCGGAAGCTTCACAAACAAGGATCTGAAAACTGCCCTGGAAATAGTATGTATACCCATGGATCTGGATTATGAGATTGGCAGGAACAACAAAGTATTTATTTCACAGGCCATTAAATGAACGACTGTTCCTTGTACTACTGATTTTCTTTGTACCCCTTGATGTTCTTACAGGCCAGGCTTTCAGGCACACATTCCACAATACGCCGTTATCTGAAGCATTGGTTTTTGCATCAAAGGAGTATGGCATAAAAGTAGCATTTGACTCCCGGAAACTGGGATCAGTAAATATTGATAAGGAAATCAGTGGAGGAACAATTGAAGAGTTTCTTGAAAATATGCTTGCGGGTACAGGTTTTGATTACAAATTCAAATACAACAGGTATTTGATAATTCAATCAGGCAATGCAGGCATCGGTCATATCCAGGGTAAAGGACAGATAATAGGGTCTGTCACAGATGTCGAATCAGGAGAGTCACTTCCCTTTGCTTCAATCCTGTTTTACGATCAGAATATCCTGACATCTGCTACTGAAAACGGATCCTTTTGTCTGAAAAACATAATATCCAATCCGGTTCATCTCAGAATAAACTATATAGGCTACAATGAACTTGATACAGCAATCTCATGGTCTGATCCGCTGACAAACATTTGTCTGAAGCTGTCAAAAAAGGAGCATATACTCGATACAATAACAGTTCGTGGCGGCAGAATGGAAATGATTGATGTGAGGAATGACGCAGAATTTGCCACTACTGTGAATCCATCAAGGCTTACTGACCTTCCTGTTCTGGCAGAAACTGATGTTTTCAGAATCCTTCAGCTGCTTCCCGGGATAAACTATTCTGAGAACTCATCAGGCATGAGCATCAGAGGTGGATCAAGTGACCAGAACCTTGTTCTTTTTGACGGTCAGACACTCTATAACCTTAGCCATTATTATGGTGTTGTTTCTGCGATAAATCCTAATGTAATTAAGGATATGCAGGTGTATAAGGGGGGATATGATTCAAGATTTGGTGAGCGGGTATCGGGAATTGTAGATATAACAGGAAAATCAGGTAATCAGTTAAAACCTTCAGTTTATGGAGATATTAATCTGCTCAGTGGTAATATTTCGGCAGAACTTCCTTTATCACCCAAACTTACGTTTATCGGGGCTTTCAGGCGGTCATACTCCGATATTTACTCTACTTCATTGTCGAAAGATCTTTTCAGGAGAAACCTTGACTGGTTTGACCGTGATTCAGTAAGTATTGTCAATCAAACACAACCCGACTTCAGATTTTATGACTACAATGCTAAGCTGACATTCAGACCGGACAATACTGAGACTTATGCCCTTAGTGTTTATGGCGGAAAAGATTCGTTCAGAAATTCATATACAGGAACTGCAAGGGGACTTGGAATAGACGGATATGACAGGAACACATGGAGCAACTATGGCTTAAGCGCCACATGGATGAAGCAGTGGAATGAGTCATTTTATTCAGGTTTCCAGGCAGGGACCTCCGGATATTTAAACAATTCTACCAACCAAACCATCATCTGGCGATCCATGTCTGACATGAATCCGGTTCCTTCGTTGCCTGACTCTGTTAATTCATTCAAAACTAATAATATAAATGAGCTTTCTGATGCATATTTTTCATGGAAAGGAACCTATAAAATATCAAACAGCAATCAGATTAATTCAGGCTTCCTATTAAGGATCAATAATATACTTTATTACAAAGATGCAGGTGATCGATTTATATATGATAACCAAAAACAGTCGGGGCTTACAGGTTCGGCTTACATCCAGGATAAGATCAACCTCAATAATCGTCTGGATATTAAACCCGGTTTGAGACTGACTTACTTCAATGGAACAAGAAAGATATATTTTGAGCCAAGATTTTCTGCAAGCTACATGATCAGCAAAGATATAAGCGTTCGGCTTGCCCTTGGCCGATATTATCAGTTCTTAAATCAGGTAATGGCACGGCAGGAAACAGGATATAACAAGACTTTCTGGATTATGGCCGACGATTTATATCACCCTGAAGTGGCTTCAAACCATTTTGTTGCCGGTATATTATCGGATAAAGGCAGGTTTTTGTTCGATTGTGAAGCATATATAAAGACATTTTCAGGCTTACAG
This sequence comes from Bacteroidales bacterium, assembly GCA_035390825.1. GTDB lineage: Bacteria > Bacteroidota > Bacteroidia > Bacteroidales > VadinHA17 > LD21. The sequence goes on from DAOOUQ010000010.1 coordinate 103,032, forward strand.
GAATATATCTTTGTCTCACAGTTCCTTAAGAATCCCAAATCTCCTGAATTACTGCCTGGAAAATCGGAGATTCCCCCGCCTGACCCTTCGAAGCCGAGTTTTTTTCTTACAGGTAAAGGGCGTTCGTACGGGATAGATATGTTGCTGAGATACAAAACCAAAGGATATACTGGTTGGATATCATACTCATGGGGTAGAAGCATGCATAGGTTTGGAGATATTAATAATGGAGAAGAAATACCATCACCCGAAGATATACCACATCAGTTAAGTATCACCAATATGTTTACGGCCGGAAGATGGAATTTCAGCACTGTTTCATTATTTACTTCAGGACGGCCATATGTTGATTTTACGAAGGAAAAAGCCGGTTTCCCGTTATACAGGACGTACAGGAGACTTCCGGATTATTTCAGAAGTGATTTTTCAGTTAATTACAGTTTTTCGCCAGGTAATTTCAAATTTAAAACCGGTGTTACACTTATAAACATTTTTAATACACAAAACTATTTCAACATTAACACACGTAAGTTCGATTTTGAGAACAGCTCTTTTTCAGAAACTACCCTGATCCAGTCACAGGCTTTCTCTGTAAATCTGTTTTTACATTTCATGTTTTGAAAAAAATTACCGGCGATATGTAGGGTCTAAGGACAGCTGGCTGTATTATTAGTGATAATGGGGTTTTTCATAGGTTAGTTTTAGTTGTAAGAGGTAATTTTAAGAAAAGTAATTTTAAAAGGATGTAATTTCAGAAAATTACTTTTAAAATGCGGGGTAGAAGAAGATCAGCAATACAAAGAAATTGCTGGACTCCTGGCGCCCGGGGTTAGCCCGGGCGCTTTTTATTTGGTATGCAGAATGCCCGTTTTCTCAAAAATGAAGCAAATAAGCTTGTATTTTCTTTTTAAAACTTGCAAATTGCGGTACTGTAATCTTAATTCTGAAGTACGCTGTTTACAAAAGCAATGCTTCCATTATTAAGCCGGTCGTATTAGAATTATTCGTAAATCCAATTGATACTATAATATTATGAAGAAAGACAAACTTGGCAGACGTGATTTTCTCAGGAAAGGAACTGCAGCCGCACTTGCATTTACCCTGGTTCCACGGCATGTTCTTGGAGGTCAGGGCTACACTGCTCCGAGCGACCAGCTAACCAAAGGAATAATTGGTGTAGGCGGAATGGGACGCGGACATTTTGAATATGAGGGCACACGCCTTCTTGCAGTCTGCGACGTGGATAAGAACCATCTCGATCAGGCAATCTCCCTGGCAGGAGGTAAGATAAAAGGTTATCATGATTTCAGAGAGCTTATTGCCCGGACGGATATCGACGTTGTTCATATTGCGACTCCGCCACACTGGCACGGGATAATGTCGAAAATGGCCGCGGAAGCCGGAAAAGATATTTGGTGCGAGAAACCAATGACAAGAACAATTGGCGAAGGTATTAAGGTTGTTGAAGCTGTTCAGAAGAACGGAAGGATGTTCCGCCTGAACACATGGTTCAGATTCAAGGATCAGTTTTATGGCCTGGGCACAACAGTTAAACCGCTGAAAAAGCTTGTCGACAGCGGTGTACTGGGGTGGCCGCTGAAAGTGACTGTCAGCGGTATTACAGGATACGACTGGAAGTTTTACTGGAGCGGTTTATATAACCTGAAACCCGAACCGGTTCCCCCGGAACTGGATTATGATTTCTGGCTTGGGCCCGCACCTTACAAACCTTATAACCCTGAACGGGTACATGCAAAATTCCGCGGATACTGGGATTATGACGGCGGCGGATTGGGAGATATGGGACAGCATTACCTCGATCCTGTGCAGTATATGCTTGGGAAGGATGATACCGGGCCTGTTTCGGTTGAAATAGATGCTCCCCAGCAGCATTATGACGCCGTGGGATCATGGCGGCGTATAACTTATACGTATGATGACGGCTGCCAGATAATCCTCGATGGCGAAAACCGCGACACTGATGCCGCATATATTGAAGGACCTTACGGGAAAGTATATAAGGGATTCAGATCGACAATAAAGGATATGGAGAAACTTATTGATTCCCTTCCTGATCCGGAACCACAGATAACCACATTTACCGAGTCTGTAAAAACAAGGAAGAAGTTTGCGCTTAATGAATCAAACGGCCACCGCTCATGTACAATTGTCAATCTGGGAATAGTTGCTCTCCGGCTCGGAAGAAATCTTAAATATGATCCTGTTAACCAACAGTTTATTGATGATGACGGAGCCAACAGGCTTATTAACCAGCCTATGAGGGGACCATGGAAAATTTGAAAATTTGATAATATGAGAATTTGAAAATGCAGAAATCATTGAGTTTTGAAATCACAAATTGTTAAAATATGAAAATCACAAAAATATTATCAGCTTTGGTCATCCTTCTTTTTGCGATCAATAGTTCTTTTGCCCAGGACAAAAGGACTGTCGAGACTAAAGTTGCTGATTTGTTGGCCCAGTTACCGGCTAATGACCTGAAATATACTGATAAGCTGATGGACGATATGCTTGCCCTCGGGGATACAGGCATCAGGCAGATCTGCAACATGATCATCCCGGCCGGAACCGGCGATGATACACGTGCACGTTTTGCAGTGGAGAGCTTTTCAAGGTTCCTTTCACAAAAAGGAAAGGAGACACATAAACCGATGTGGGAAAAGATCTGCATTGATTATGCTGTCAGTGGGAAAGATAACGGGGTAAAGGATTTCTTTATAAAGCAGCTTCAGATAATCGGAGGTGAGGCAACGGTCCAGGCCCTGAAATCGTTCCTGAACGACAAGGATCTGTGCAACCCGGCCCTCGCTGCAATTGTAAAGTCGGGAAGCCGGGAAGTAGAATCTGTTCTTGCCGAATCACTTAAGAATAAAGATCTTCCATGCCCGGCAACAGTAATGAACTCCCTGGCAGGCATGAAATCACAGATGGCAGTAAATGAATATATTGAATGGTCCTCGTCAATTGATGTAAATACCAGGGCTTCAGCTCTTAATGCGCTTGCCCGGAGCGGAAGCCCTCTTGCATTGCCAGTTCTGACAAAAGCTGCAAGGGATGTCTTCTACCGGTGGGAAGTGACCGGAGCCACGGCAGCATTGCTTAATTATGCTGATAACGCGGGACAAAACGGCGATTTCAAAACAATGGATAAGATTTGCAAACTGGTAATTTCGAAATGCAAGGATAAGCTTACTGTCCAGAATAAATCGGCGGCTCTTGGAATTTATACCAAATATCACGGCATTGGTGCAATGAAAGAGCTGACCAAAGCTGCAGCAAATCCCGACAAAACCTACCGGAATGCTGCCTTTAATGCATCAATGCTTATTCCTGACAGGGAAGTGGTTACGCGCTGGATTGAATATTTCCCCAAAGCAGTTCCGGACGCCAAACCTGAAATAATTTCAATGCTGGGCAACAGGAAAGATGAATCAGCCCTTCCATTGATAAAGGCTTCACTTTCAAATCCTGACCAGAAGGTGAGAACTGCAGCAGCAGCAGCCATCGCAAAGATGGAGGGCACCAAATCTGCCGGCGAACTGATAGCATACCTAAAAAATTTTCCGGATCAGGCCGACCAGGAATCTGCAAAATCAGCGCTGATGTCGGTTTTGGGAGGTAAAGAAGTTGATCTGCTGACGCCTGTTCTGAAGGATGGTTCCGATGCTGCAAGGAAAAGCATTATTGAACTCCTTGCATGGAGCAGGAACAGTAAGTACTTCAGTGATGTGCTTCCTTTTACCACTTCGGCCGATCAGAATGTCAGGAGAGCTGCCTATGGTGCACTGGCAAACCTGGCAGGACCGGGTAACCAGGAGGAACTTATAAAGTTGCTTGCCTCCGAAAATAATGCGGATTATATTAAAAATGTCCAGGATGCTCTTGCTTCTGCGGCAAACAAGTCAGCCGATCCTGAAAAAAGGTCGGATATGATCCTGAAAGCCCTCCGGGGAAGCAGTGTAAAGGAAAAACTTATTCCCGTTCTTGCGGCAACAGGCGGAAAAGAAGCCCTGAAGGTTGTTCTTAAAGAGTTTGAAAACGGAAATCCGGCAATGAGGGATATCTGTTTCCGCACCCTTACATCGTGGCAGGATTATACATGTTCATCAGCGCTTTATGAAATATGTGCTTCAGGGAACAAGACCTTCGAGGCGCCTGCTTTTGAGGGTTATGTGAAGCAGATCCGCAATGCCCCCCTTCCTGATGAACAGAAACTGCTTCTTTTCAGGAAGATTATGCCATACGCACTTGATGCCGGACGTAAAAACCAGATTATAAGCGAGATTGGACGGTTAAAAACCTATCAGGCTTTGTTCTTCATTGCTGAATATCTTAATGATCCGGAAACATCTTCAGCAGCAGCATCGGCTGCTATGCGCATTGCCCTTCCGTCAACGGGATCAAGGACCGGAATGTACGGAACACTCGTGCGTGAGATTCTTTCAAAAGCTGCATCAAAACTGACAGGTCCGGAAAGCGATTATAACAGGGAAATGATAAACAAATATCTCGATGCAATGCCTCCTGATGAAGGTTTCAAGCCCATGTTCAACGGAAAGGATCTTACAGGATGGCAGGGTCTGGTTGAAAACCCTGTAGCGAGGTCAAAGATGAGAAAGATCGATCTTGAAAGGAAGCAGGCCGAGGCAAACGTGCTTGTCCCGGCTAACTGGAGCGTAAAGGATGGCTGCATAATTTTCAACGGCAAGGGTAATAACCTCTGCTCAGTTGCCGAGTACGGCGATTTTGAGATGCTTGTCGACTGGAAGATAACAAAGGACGGCGACAGCGGTATTTACCTGAGGGGGACACCCCAGGTTCAGATCTGGGATACATCCCGCACAGATGTCGGGGCACAGGTTGGATCGGGCGGGCTCTATAACAACCAGGTCAATCCTTCAAAACCCCTTAAGGTTGCAGATAATCCTGTAGGCGACTGGAATACCTTCAGGATAATGATGACGGGAGAGAAAGTATCAGTATGGCTTAATGGAGAACTTGTCGTTGACAATGTGACAATGGAAAACTACTGGGACAGAAAGATCCCTATCTTCCCGAAGGGACCGATCGAGCTGCAGGCACACGGCACTGATCTTGCCTTCAGGGATATTTATGTCAGGGAAATAAGTGAAAAAGACTATAACCTCACTCCTGAAGAAAAAGCTGAAGGATTTGTTTCCCTGTTCAACGGAAGGAATCTCGATAACTGGGTCGGAAACAAGCAGTCATATGTTGCCGAAGACGGCATGATAGTCATAAAGCCCGAAAACGGCAGCGGAGGGAATCTTTATACCGAGAAGGAATATGCTGATTTCATCTTCAGGTTCGAATTCCAGCTTACTCCTGCAGCCAATAACGGGCTTGGGATCAGGGCGCCTCTTGAAGGTGATGCTGCATATGTCGGCATGGAACTTCAGATACTCGACAATACCGCAGACGTATATGCGAATCTGCAGCCGTACCAGTATCATGGATCAGTTTATGGCGTTATCCCTGCAAAGAAAGGTTACCTGAAACATGTAGGCGAATGGAATTATGAAGAGGTTTTTGTCCAGGGCACACGTATAAAAATAACACTTAACGGTACCGTAATTGTCGACGGTGATATTGCCGAAGCAAGAGATAAGGGGACCATGGACCACAATCAGCATCCCGGGCTGAAAAACACCACTGGTCATATCGGATTCCTGGGACACGGATCAGTTGTTAAGTTCCGTAATATAAGGATAAAGGATCTTGCCCCTCAGAAATAGGTTTGCATTTAATTTTAACTTAAAATGAAACCATCGGCCACACTTCTGTTTGCAATAGCTCTGGCTCTTGCATCCTGCTCCAAAGTAAAACCGCCTGAGCCATACGGACCCTTGCCCTCTGAAAGGCAGCTCGCCTGGCATGAAATGGAATATTATATGTTCGTACATTTTACTGTTAATACTTTCACAGATAAGGAGTGGGGCTACGGCGATGAACCTGAAAGTGTTTTCAATCCGACTGAACTCGATTGCCGCCAGTGGGCCAAAACAGCCCGTGATGCCGGTATGAAAGAAATTATCATTACAGCAAAGCACCATGACGGATTCTGTCTGTGGCCATCGGCCTATACGGAGCATTCGGTGAAGAACTCTCCCTGGAGGGACGGGAAGGGAGATGTTCTTACGGAACTCCGGAAAGCCTGCGACGAATATGGTCTGAAAATGGGAGTATATCTTTCTCCGTGGGACAGGAATTCGGCAGTCTACGGTACTCCCGAATATCTTGTTTATTACCGGAATCAGCTCAAGGAGCTGCTCACAAAATACGGAGATATCTTTGAAGTATGGTTCGACGGTGCAAACGGCGGCGACGGGTATTACGGAGGAGCCAGGGAAACCCGCAGAATTGACAATAAAACTTATTACGACTGGCCGAATACACATAAGATTGTAAGGGAACTTCAACCCGGGGCAGTAATGTTCAGCGATGCCGGACCCGATGTAAGATGGGTAGGCAATGAACGGGGAATGGGGAGCATAACTAACTGGTGCCTGCTGAAAAAGGATGAATTGTATCCGGGTGGCAATTTTGCACCGATACTCGGTGAAGGCCATGAAGATGGCAATTACTGGGTACCTGCTGAGGTAGACGTATCAATAAGGCCGGGATGGTTTTATCATCAGTCACAGGATTCGCTCGTCAGAAGCCCCGAAAACCTTATGGAGCTTTATTATTCATCCGTCGGGCGCAACAGCAACCTTCTGCTCAATATTCCCCCCGACCGCAGGGGATTGCTTCATGAGAATGATGTGAAGTCGCTACTGGCTTTCAGGGAGTTAAGGGAAAAGGAGTTTGCAACGGAACTTGCCAAAGGGAAAAAGGCAGTTTCGGATGTTTCGCGGGGAAAAGATTACAGGGCATCAAATGTAAACGACGGAAACCCCGAAACATATTGGGCAACTCCCGATGATGCTTCAAAAGGCAGCATAACTATCGACCTCGGTGAAGAGACTGAAGTGAACAGGATTCTTGTCCAGGAATATATTAAGCTCGGCCAGCGTGTCCGGGAGTTTAAAGCCGAGGCATTTACCGGCGGAGAATGGCACACCATTGTTGAAGGTACGACCATAGGGCACAAGATAATTCGCAGGTTCCCTGTAGTTAAAACCCAGAAGATCAGATTTTCAATATTAAAATCTAAAGCATGCCCGCTAATTTCGAATATTGAGCTGTTCAGGGCACCGGGTGAGTGAGGGCGCAGGGCTCAGGGCTCAGGGCTCAGGGCTCAGGGCATAGGGCATAGGGCAAACCTCTATGTCAGTCTTTGAGGAACATCCTTGCTATTTTGAGGGCGTTTGACACTCTTATTGCAAGTCCTTCCCAGTCTTTTTTCTGGATGAGCTCCTTTGTTATGAGGTTCGATCCGATGCCGACACATGAAGCGCCCGATTCAAACCATTCCCTCAGGTTCTCAACAGTGGGTTCAACGCCGCCTGTAGGCATGAGGCTCGACCATGGGCACGGTCCTTTTACAGCCTTGATGAAATCAGGTCCGCCCACAGAGAGGCCGGGGAATATTTTAACAGTCTCGGCTCCAAGCTCTTCTGCATAGTTCACCTCGGAAACTGAACCGCAGCCCGGGACCCATAATATCTTTCTTCTATTACAAACCTTAGCCATTTCAGGATTTAGGATAGGAGAAACAATGAAATTTGCACCCAGCTGTATATACAGAGAGGCAGTTCCGGCATCAACAATTGATCCGGCTCCCATTATCATTGCCGGAAATTCCTTTTCGGTCCATTTGTTGAGATCACTGAACAGCTCATGGGCGAAATCGCCGCGGTTGGTGAACTCAAAAATCCTGACCCCGCCTTCGTAACATGATTTGATTACATTTCTGCATACCTCGGGATCCTTATGATAGAAAACAGGAACGATCCCCGCATCTCGCATCCTGATATTGACATCTATTCTTGTAAACCTTGCCATAATATTTTGTCGTTTTTACAAATGTATCTAAAAATCTTAACGACAGCAAAAAGTGTTTTGATGTTATATGTTTTGATATTATATGTTCTGCAGTTGTTACTTCATAATATCTGAACGGATAACATTTGACCGACTGAATTTTTACCTGCTTTTACCTTTTGCCTTTTACCTTTTTACTTTTTAAATCCCTATCTTAGCTGATCACATTTAGTTGCAATGGCTCTGAACTATATCTGGATCGCTTTTTTTATTACAGGATTCATTGTTGCCCTGTGCCAGCTAATTTTTGCCGGCAATACCCAGATATTCAGCGATATGATGAATTCGACCTTTGCCAATGCAAAGACGGGTTTTGAAATATCACTGGGTCTGACAGGCGCCCTTACATTATGGATGGGGCTTATGAAGGTTGGTGAGAAGGGAGGGGTGGTAACAATGCTCGGAAAGCTGTTCGGCCCGTTTTTTCAGAAACTTTTTCCGGAGCTTCCGAAAGGTCATCCTGCATACGGATCGATGATACTTAATTTTTCAGCCAACATGCTCGGCCTCGACAATGCTGCAACTCCGATGGGCCTCAAGGCAATGAAGGAAATGCAGGATGTAAATCCTGACAAGGATACTGCCTCAAATGCCCAGATAATGTTCCTGGTTCTTAATGCATCAGGGCTTACAATAATACCTGTAAGCATTATGGTTTACCGCACCCAGCTTGGTGCTGCAAATCCTGCCGATATTTTTATTCCGATACTTATCGCAACATATGTTGCGACACTTGTAGCAATGATAACAGTTGCGATAGTCCAGAAAATCAATCTTTTCGACAGGGTTGTTATTGCCTATCTGGGTGGACTTACCGCCATCATTGCTGGTATAATCCTTTATTTCATGTCGCTTCCCAAAGAAAGGATAGCTGAGGTATCTACATTTGCAGCCAACTTCATCCTTTTTTCAATAATAATAATGTTCATAGTGCTTGCCCTTGTGAAAAGAGTGAATGTTTATGATGCTTTCATTGAAGGGGCAAAGGAAGGGTTCAACACGGCAATTAAGATTATCCCTTTTTTGATCGCCATACTGGTTGCAATTGGTATCTTTCGCGCATCGGGAGCAATGGACTTTGTTATAACAGGTTTCGACAGGCTTTTCTCCTGGCTTGGCGTAGATACCCGGTTCACCGGAGCATTGCCTGTCGCCTTCATGAAACCTCT
>DAOOUQ010000010.1:112325-116320 GCA_035390825.1 Bacteroidales bacterium
GGTAATTATAAATAAAAGAAAAACTATTTGAAGCTTACCCTCTTCCCTTCCGAAATTTCGGGATTCCCCCACAGGGGAAGGGGCAGCGAAAGAAGCTTTTCCCCTTTGGGGGAAACGGGAAAGGGGGGGCATTGATAAACGAAGAAAATGATTGAGAATAAGTCATTAATGGTTGTTAATATATCATTGTTAATGATTACAGGCTCTCGTTACAAATAAAACTATGAGAAACATAATATTGACTTCAGCTTTCTTCCTGATCATTAAAGCCTGCACTTGAAGCCGGCCCTGGATTCTAGTTTTACAGAAAAGATCAAAAATTTATCGACCGACTGAAATGACAAACAACTTTTACGACAAGACTCAAACCTTTCCACTGATTGTTAAACAATTAACAATAGAAGGCGAGATATCCAATCCAGGAGTCTTCGACTTTAAAACACTTCCCAGACGTTCAGTAATAGTGAAGGAAACTCTTCTCGATCCGACCGGATCGGACAGGTTTGTCGGAGCATACAGGTATGACGGCTATTCGCTTTTTGACATTCTCGAAAAAAGTATAATTAAAAAGATAAATTCAGAGGAATTCAGCTCTGTTATAGATATGTATATCGAAGTTGAGAATGAAAAGGGCGATAAAGTTGTCTTCAGCTGGGGTGAGATCTTTTATCCTTCGAGGCTACACCAGATAATTATTGCAGATTCTGTTTCAAGGATAGTACCGTCCAAAACAAAAGACCTCTGGCCGCTTCCTTCCGAAAGCAGAATTATAGCAGGCACTGATCTCATAACGGAGCGAAACATCTCTTCTCCTGTAAAAATAACTGTAAGATCCTTTCCGGGTTCATTCAATGTTGTGAAAGATCTTTCACCAATGTATTCGGAAAATGTTGACCTGAAAAATACTGGCAGGCAGGTTGGTACCATAACCGGTTTCCCGTCAGATTTGCATGAAATAACATACAACACGGTCTTCTACGGCAGGGGAAGGGGAATTCACAGCACCAAGCCGTTTAGGGGCTTGATAATTAAGGATATTCTTAACAGGACATATCCATTCAACCGTGAAAACCTTCTAAAGGGAATTCTTTGTTTTGCAGCTGCCGATGGCTACAGGTGCTCGGTCTCCTTTTCAGAGCTATGCAACAGGAACGACCAGCAGGAATTCCTGCTTGTTAAAACAACTCCGGGAGAGGACGGCGGATTGTTCCGTATATTCCCGGCGGCTGATTTCTTTTCCGACAGGGCCGTTAAATCGGTGAAGGAAATACATCTCGTAAACTGACAAGATAACTGCTGCCATGAATGCATTCCTCATTGCTTTGCTTGTAATTATTAGTATTATTCTGATAATTATACTTACGACAAGACTTAAACTTCATGCTTTTATTGCCCTCTTCATCGTTTCCCTGTTACTTGCCTTTACAACCCTTCCCGCATCGTCAATTATTAAAACCATTAAGGACGGATTTGGAAATACAATGGGCTCCATTGGCTTTCTTATAATCCTTGGAGCCATAATCGGTATTACATTGGATAAAACAGGCGGAACAAGAAGCATTGCCGGATATATTCTTTCAAAGACTGGAGAGAAAAGAAGTCCTGTCGCCCTGGGTATAACAGGATTCCTTACCGGATTGCCGATTTTTTGCGATTCGGGATTTATTATACTCAGCGGTCTCGCAAAATCATTCGGAAACCGTTCTGGCATAAAAATGCCGTTCATGGCAACTGTTCTTGCCACTTCACTATATTCGGTTCATTGCCTTATACCCCCTCATCCCGGAGCTCTCGCGGCTGCAGGAGTCCTTGAAGCAAATACGGGTTACCTTATAATCATCGGGATATTATTCGCGATTCCCGGCGCCATGGCAGCTTATTTCTGGAGCAAATGGGTAACCCGCAATGACAAATTCGAATCTCCTGTGAATGTTCATCCACATGAGGCTGTGAGCAACGAAGAAAATCCACCTGTTCTGCTTTCCTTTCTTCCTATAGTTGTTCCTATCCTTCTGATAGCAGTAAAATCACTTGCCGGACTGATAGATAAAACAGGAAACGGATTGATAGCCAGGATATTCTTTTTCCCGGGTGAGCCCGTCATCGCCCTGTTCATCGGTGTTCTTCTGTCTCTTCTTCTTCTCCGGAGAAAAACAATTGCCTGTATGAACTCTCTTTTTTCGGAAGCAGTTGTAAAAGCGGGACCGATATTGATCATCACCGCTGCCGGCGGCATGTTCGGGATGGTTATAAAATCGACAGGCATAGGAGAGATAATGGGAGAGAAGCTTTCGGGTACCACTCTTGGACTTCTTGTACCGTTTCTGATAGCTGCGGTTATGAAGACCGCTCAGGGCTCGTCAACAGTTGCAATAATTACCACTGCATCATTTGTTGCACCGATGCTGCCAATGCTTGGTTTATCTTCCGAAACAGGCAGGTTGTTTGCAACGCTTGCCATGGGAGCAGGTTCAATGATGGCATCTCACGCAAACGATTCTTACTTCTGGGTCGTTACCAACTTCGGAGAACTAAAGGTTGATGACACCCTGAAGGTTTACACGACTTCAACTATTGTTATGGGAATAACAGTGTTTTCCCTGGTCTGGGTTTGTGCAGCTCTTTTTATGTAAACTGAAAAATCAAACATGATATGAACGGCAGAGAGGCAGCTCAAAAAATATTCCTTGCCGGAGTTCGGAGTGTACTTCCCGGCAGCCTTATGGCAAACGTCATGAGCCTGAAGGATCAGACGCTGTTTGTTGGCGGCCATGAAATCCCCATCGGCCACATTGAGAATATTTTTGTTATCGGCGCGGGGAAGGCAAGCGCCGCCATGGGTCATTATGTTGAGACCACCCTCGGCGACCGTATTAAAGGAGGGCATATTGTCGTTAAATACGGGCACTCATGCAAGCTGAAAAGAATAGAAGTTACCGAAGCGGGCCATCCGGTTCCCGACAGTAACGGATTCAGGGCAACCGGCGAGATAATCAGGATTGCCGCGAATGCATCTGAAAATGACCTTGTTATTTGTCTTATTTCGGGTGGCGGTTCGGCTCTTATGGCCGACCTGCCTGATGATCTTCTTCCCGAGGAATTATATATTGTTAATAATCTGCTTGTAAGGTGCGGTGCTGCGATAAACGAAATAAACTGCGTCCGCAAGCATCTTTCAAAGGTCAAGGGGGGCCAGCTTGCCAGGATAGTAAGGCCTGCCAGTCTTTTGACATTGATTATCTCGGATGTTATAGGTAATCCTCCTGAAGTTATTGCCTCCGGCCCCACAGTCCCTGATCCTTCAACTTTCCGGGAAGCTCTCGATGTGATAATGAAATACAACCTTGCCTCTGATGTAACATCAGGGGTTATGAATTATCTGAGGGAAGGAGCTGCCGGTAATAAGCCGGAGACTCCCAAGCCGGGTGATCATGTTTTTGATGATGTCCTGAATATTATTGCCGGGACCAATCAGAATGCCCTTAAGGGCGCAAAAGCTGAAGCCCTGAAGCTGGGTTACAGGACATATATCATTGATGATTCCGTTCAGGGAGATGTGGAAAGCGTAAGTGAAATGATTGTCAGCACTGCAGTAAGCTTTAAAAATAATGCCGATATACCCAAGCCTGTCTGTCTGCTTTTCGGAGGTGAGACGACCATCAGGGTGACCGGGGAGGGACAGGGGGGGAGGAATCAGCATCTGGCTCTCACTGCGGCTTTGAGACTGAATAACCTGCCCGGCATTACCATCCTGGCCGCTGGTACTGACGGCAATGACGGCAACACAGATGCAGCAGGGGCAGTTGTTGACTCCGGTACTGTACCTTCTGCATTGTCGAAAAACATTGATCCTGCAGTGTTTATTTCTGAATTTGATTCGTACAGTCTCTTCAGGAAAGAAGGAGGTCTTATTGTCACCGGACCCACTTTTACAAATGTTATGGATCTTATGGTTGTTGTCGTGGAATGATCTGTCGGCCGTTTTTGTTATATTT
>DAOOUQ010000011.1:0-109325 GCA_035390825.1 Bacteroidales bacterium
AGAACCTTTACAATTACCGTGAATCCGACGCCGAGGATCTATCCGGCTCCGGTGAACAGCATACAATGCGACAACACTCCGGTGGATATCACATTACGGAGCCCGGGCACATTTACAAGCGGTGTTGTCACCTTCAGGTATACGGCGACTGCCACGGGTGGAGTTACCGGATTTACCGCAAGTGCAACAGGTCTTTCAAACGGGCACGTTATAACCGATGTTCTGGTCAATCCGACAGATTCGCCGCAGGAAGTGACATACATGATTGTACCTGTAAGTCCCCTTGGGTGCAATGACGGCCCTGCGGTGAGCGTTACAGTTAAGGTCAATCCGACGCCTCGGGTATATCCGGTTCCGGCAAATACCGAACAGTGTGACAGCACGTTTACTAATATTGTTCTTCAGAGCCCAAGCACCTTTACCGGTGGTGTTGTAAAGTTCAGATACACGGCGACGGCTACAGGAGGCGTTACGGGATTTACGACAGGGGTTAATGATCTGCCTGGCGGACATATAATATCAGACAGGCTTGTGAATCCGACGGATGCGCCACAATCTGTTACATATGTCATCACCCCGGTCAGCCCTGCAGGATGTGCAGATGGACCATCAGTAGATGTGACAGTGACTATAAATCCCACACCGAGAATATATCCCGTGCCGGCAAATACTATTCAATGTGACAATACACCGACAAATATCGTACTTCAGAGTCCGAGCACATTTACCAGCGGGAATGTTTCCTTCAGGTATACAGCAACTTCTGCAGGAGGAGTCACAGGTTATACAGCAACTGCAACAGGTCTTCCTGCCGGCCATGTCATATCAGACGTGCTTGTCAATCCAACAGATTCGCCTCAGGATGTAACATATACCATATTCCCGGTAAGTCCTTCAGGGTGCAATGAGGGACAGGCTGTTCATGTTACGGTTACTGTCAATCCGACACCCCGTGTTTTCCCGGTACCTGTCAGCACAGTACAATGTGACAGTACTGCCACCAATATCAGGCTTCTGGGCCCGTCTTTATTTACTGGCGGCAGCCTTACATTCAATTATACAGCTACATCACCTGGTGGTATTACAGGTTTTACCCCGTCGGCCGCCGGATTACCCAATGGTCATATCATAACAGATCTCCTTGTGAACCCAACAGATTCTCCTCAGGATGTGATTTACACCATTACGCCTCTCGGCCCTGGCGGTTGTGCAAGCGGTTTCCCGGTCAATGTTACGGTAACAGTCAATCCTACACCAAGGGTAGACCCTGTTCCGGTGAATTATGTTCAGTGCGACAGTACCCAGACAAATATCACGCTGCACAGTCCAAGTATATTCACAAGCGGTGAAATCACTTTTAAATTTACTGCAACAGCTACCGGCGGATTGACCGGATTTACACCTTCGGCAACAGGGTTACCGCAAAATCATACCATTGCAGATAATCTTATAAATCTTACCGATTCTCCTCAGGTTGTAACCTACAGAGTAACGCCTGTAAGCCCGGCAGGATGTGTTGATGGTCAGACCGTTACATTCACTGTTACCGTGAATCCGACGCCGAGGATCTATCCGGCTCCGGTGAACAGCATACAATGCGACAACACTCCGGTGGATATCACATTACGGAGCCCGGGCACATTTACAAGCGGTGTTGTCACCTTCAGGTATACGGCGACTGCCACGGGTGGAGTTACCGGATTTACCGCAAGTGCAACAGGTCTTTCAAACGGGCACGTTATAACCGATGTTCTGGTCAATCCGACAGATTCGCCGCAGGAAGTGACATACATGATTGTACCTGTAAGTCCCCTTGGGTGCAATGACGGCCCTGCGGTGAGCGTTACAGTTAAGGTCAATCCGACGCCTCGGGTATATCCGGTTCCGGCAAATACCGAACAGTGTGACAGCACGTTTACTAATATTGTTCTTCAGAGCCCAAGCACCTTTACCGGTGGTGTTGTAAAGTTCAGATACACGGCGACGGCTACAGGAGGCGTTACGGGATTTACGACAGGGGTTAATGATCTGCCTGGCGGACATATAATATCAGACAGGCTTGTGAATCCGACGGATGCGCCACAATCTGTTACATATGTCATCACCCCGGTCAGCCCTGCAGGATGTGCAGATGGACCATCAGTAGATGTGACAGTGACTATAAATCCCACACCGAGAATATATCCCGTGCCGGCAAATACTATTCAATGTGACAATACACCGACAAATATCGTACTTCAGAGTCCGAGCACATTTACTTCGGGTCTGGTAACAATAAACTTTACAGCTTCAGCACCTGCAGGACTGACAGGCTTTACACCATCGGCGAACGGTCTGCCGGCCGGATCTTTAATTTCAGATAACCTTGTCAATTCCACAGATGCCCCGCTGGTGGTTACCTATACTCTTGTCCCTGTCAGCGGTGTTGCATGTAACAACGGCCCGTCGGTCTCATTTACTGTCACGGTAAATCCCACGCCACGTGCTACTCCTGTCAATATTAAACCGGCAATCTGTTATGGAGACAACACACAGTTAACACTTGCTTCACCCACAATAATGACATCAGGAGAGATAAAATTTGATTATACAATATCTGTTCCGCCCGGTGTCACAGGAAATTCTGTTCCGGGAAGCAATATGAACCAGGGTGATATTCTGTCATTCCAATACAGCAACTATAATGATACTGTCCGGTCTGTTCTTTTCTACATAACTCCCAAAGTATCCGGATTAAGCTGTCCGGATGGAAATCCCGTCATTCAGGAAGTTAAACTTCATCCGAAGCCTGCAAGGGGAATAACGATAACGAAGCCGTTTACATGTGAGGCAGGTACCGGGCTTGCAGCACTGAGGGCTGTTCTTTCAAGAGGTACAGGGCCCTTTGAGCTTATATGGCGCGGGCCTGTTGACTATACAAAGGAAGATTCGGTTGAGATAAAGAATCTGTATGCCGGGCACTACACACTTAATGTAACTGACAATCTGGGATGTAATGGAGATACCGCGATCAATATCGCAAACCTGAGCGCCTCCCCAAGGATAATACCACTTCCAGTGTTGCCCAATATTCATGTTTCATGTCCTGGAGGAAGTGATGGCACTGCCCGTATTTATGTCAGAGATGGGATCACATATCCATATTCTTATGAGCTTATCAGAAATGAAAATGAAGTAATAGTCTCCGGTGTATTTTCCGGAAACTATGACCCTGCCGACGCCACTACCTTCAGAGTGTGTACAGGGCTGAGATCAGGTCAGTATAAGCTTGTTATACATGATATCAATGGCTGTGAGACAACCAGGACGGGTGAGTTAAGGGAGCCCGACCCGATTGCTGTAACATTTAATGTAAGTAATCATAACGGATCCAGTGTTTCCTGCCGCGGCTACAGCGATGGATCAGCGGAAGCTTTAGTTACGGGAGGAAATGGCGGATACAGTTACTTCTGGTATCCGGCATCAGGATCGCTGTCGGTAAGCACTGACTCAAAGTTGCTTGACAGTATTCCGGCCGGAAAATATTACATCAGGATAACCGACCTTTCAGGCTGTACAAAAGTCGACAGCGTGACACTTATCGATCCTCCCGGGATGATCCTTTCAGGCCATGAACTTTCGCATTCAAATGACAATAACTTCCATATCTCCTGCTTTGGCGCAGCGGATGGATACATAAAGCTTGACATAACCGGAGGATCCGGAAATTACACATACCTGTGGGTTGGGCCTGACGGATATTCAGCAACAACCAGGGATATTTCCGGCT
The DNA here is from genome assembly GCA_035390825.1 of Bacteroidales bacterium. Classification (GTDB taxonomy): domain Bacteria; phylum Bacteroidota; class Bacteroidia; order Bacteroidales; family VadinHA17; genus LD21. The sequence continues at coordinate 3,770 of DAOOUQ010000011.1, forward strand.
TAAAAGCGGGTCAATATACCTCTACAGTAACTGATATTAACGGGTGCATTCTTATGCCTCAGCCGTCATACAACCTGCTCCAGCCCGATAAGCTTACGGTAAGCCTCCGGGGCTCGACATCGGTTGACGGGTCGAACAATATAAACTGCTCGGGAGGAACAGGTTCTGTCGATGTTACAGTAACAGGAGGCAGCATTGGCCATTATTATTATACATGGAGCACAGCTGACGGAGGAGGTATTGTTGCAGGACAGGGGGACCAGAATACCCTCAGGGCAGGAACCTATCATCTCCGGGTGACCGATCTGAACGGATGTTCCGCATCAGAGGAAATTACACTGACGGAACCCCAGCCAATGGTAACAGAACTGATTCCGTCACATATCACCTGCCTGGCTTCAGGATTTGACAATGGAGCAATGAATCTCAATATTTCAGGAGGAGTCGGCCCATATTCATATCTGTGGTCGACGGGAGCAATGACTCAGGATATCTCAGGTCTTACGGAAGGAAATTATTCCGTTACAGTTACAGATGCCAACGGATGCAGTAAAACCGATTCGGCAAAGGTCAGTTTACCTCCTCCGTTGTCTTATAACAGCCAGATATCAGATTACAACGGATTCAACATAAGTTGTTTTGGCAGAGCCGACGGGTATATAAGGATAACACCGTCAAGTGGGACACCGCCGTATGTCTTCAACTGGCAGGGCCCTGATGGATTTTCGGCAACGACAAATGAAATTTCGAACCTCCGCAGCGGGGAATATATCCTATCGGTAACTGACAGGAATTTCTGCTCGGCTATCGATACAATTGAAATTACACAACCCGGAAGATTCGGGATGACTGTTGATCTTTCCAGAAGCGTCACGGGAGATCACAATATAAATTGTTTTGGCCGGAAAACAGGATCGATATCAGTAATGGCTGTGAACAATGCCGGTCCGGTCGAATATTTGTGGTCAGATGGAGAAATTGGCTCAGAAAGGACAGAACTTAAGGCTGGCAGTTATAGAGTCATTATTAAGGATTCGAACGGATGCTCAGCCGATTCATCAATAGTTCTTACCCAGCCGCAGCCAATAAGGATGTCATTTGTCACGACCCGGCCTTTCTGTGCCGACAAGCCTGATGGTACCATTGCTCTTACAGTATCAGGAGGTGCAGACATTGGATATTCGTATTTATGGTCCGACAATTCGACATCGCAAAATATCTCAAACGCTGTAAGCGGACTTTACACTGTGGCGGTCACTGATGCAAACGGGTGTACTGTAAGTGATTCTGTTATGTTAAGCCCCTCGAATGAAATATGCCTCGACATCCCAAATGCAATTTCACCGAATGGTGACCTTATAAATGATGTCTGGAATATCGGTCTTCGTGATCTCTATCCTGAAATGGAGGTAAGCATATTCAACAGATGGGGGGAGCTTGTATGGAAATCGGAGAAGGGATACCCTGTTCCATGGGATGGCAGGAGCAAAGGAGAGCTTCTTCCGATGGATTCATATCATTATACCATCAACCTGCATAATGGCTCCAGAATAATTATAGGACACATTACCATTGTGAAATAATTAACAATAGAGTGAAAAAACTGGCATTTATATCGCTTTTCTTTCTCTGCAGCATATATGTTGCAGGGCAGCAGTTGCCATTATACAGCCAGTACCTTTACAATAAGTTCCTTATTAACCCTGCTGTGGCAGGAAGCGACGGTTATACAAGCATTAATATGACAGCCCGCGAACAATGGGCAGGGTATTCCGGTGCGCCCAGAACATTTTCATTCAGTGCCCAGGGGCGTATGCTTAAAAGAAGCTCTTTTGTCAAAAGCAGGGCAGGCGGTAATATTTACCGTCCAAAAACTGACGGCAAAATAGGATTCGGAGGTTATGTTTTCAGTGACAAGAATGGTCTTGTACAAAGAACAGGCTTCCAGGCATCATATTCCTATCATATGTGGGTTCAGAGCAATACCCAGGTGTCGATGGGGTTGGCGGTAACAGGATATCATTTCAAAATTAATGAAAAGGAGATCGACTTTGAAGATCCGAATGAGCCTTGGATGAATAACGAACTGCGTCGTGGAATTTTTGTCCCTGATGCTGATTTTGGCATTTACGTTCTGAATCCAAAGTTCAATTTCGGGTTCTCGACGGAACAGCTTTTCGGGGCTGCAGCCAAAATCGGACCGGAGGCTTATAGAAATTTCAGAATGGACCGTCATTATTATCTTTTCGGATCATACAGCTTTGAAACCGGGAACAAATCGGAGATCGGGCCCTCAGCCCTGGTGATGATGTCAGAGCAGGTGAAACCTGTCGCAGATATCGGCATTACTTATATTTACAACCAGAATTTATGGGCTGGATTGTCGTACAGAACAAGCAAGGCTATTATTGCCAATATCGGTTTTACCTATACCAATATTTATTTCGGATACGCCTTTGATTTTACATTACAGGAAATACAACGGGTTACTTATGGCACTCACGAGATTACAGTAGCGGTAAGATTCGGTGACAGTGCCAGGAAATTCAGGTGGCTCGACAGGTATTAACAGGTCATTTCCGGTTCAGAACATATATTAGTGAACTGCCTTTTTCCTTCCTGAAAAGAGACCTTAGAAAGAACCATTCACCTGTCATTATTCCTTTAATAAATGAAATCCCTGCCTTTCTGTTACGGAAACTCAGAATTGAAATATAGAATACGTCCAGCGGCAAAGCCATAATTCTATCAATTGAGAATCCTTCCTTTTCTGCAAATATTCTGAATGTGTCAGGATTAAAATGCCACAAGTGACGAGGCACATCCCAGGCAGCCCAGCATTCCCTGAAAAAACCTGCATCGTAGGAACTGCAGTTTGGAAGAGCTACGATACACTTTCCCCCGGGTTTAAGAAGGCGTCTCATCTCCATGGCATATCCCGATGGATCATGAAAGTGTTCCATAACATGCCACAATGTAATGCAGTCAAATGATCCGTCAGGAAGTTCAGAGATCTCCGAAGGATGAATAACCCTTATCCCGAATTTTTGGATTCCATATTCACGAGCTTTTATGCCGGGCTCTATGCCTGTAACATCCCAGCCCGATCTAAGCATCATCGCTGCGAAATGCCCTGTTCCGCAACCAATGTCAAGAAGGCTTCCGCTTTTCAGGCCTGTCATCTTCCTTATTATTCTCTTCTTCCTGCGGAGCATTATTGCTCTTGCCCGGAAATAGATCCTGTTTACAAGACCTCCGGCACCGGCTTCATGAGAGACATAATCACCTGAATCATAATACCGGCCGATATCTTCCTCTTCAGGGTATCCATTTGTAAAAACAAATCCGCACGAACTGCACTTGTAAATATCATATTCCTCTTTTGTGATGAGGTTGTCGGTGCATTTCAGATACAGTCCTGTCAGACCGGATGAACATAAAGGACAAACAGTATGGCTTATCATTTATTCCTGCTTTTTCTTCCGGAAAAATAAAGCACCAAAATATCCTGCTGTCAGCAATATGAGTATTAGTGAACTTGCGAGCGATACTTTATTGCCGTTGTAATATGACGAAGGCTTGAATGTGAATTTAACACTATGACTGCCCGATGGCAATACCATGCCTCTCAGCACATAGTTGGCCCTGAAGTAACTACTTTCATTTCCGTCAATATAGCAAAACCATCCCGCCGGGTAATATATCTCCGAGAACACTGCAAGTCTTTCACCCCCTGCCGTATATTTATATTCAAGTTCATTTGGCTGGTAGGAAACAAGCTCGATTTTGTCAGCAGAATCGACATCAAATGAGGTCGATCCGACAAGATCACGGAATTTAACATCAATGGCTGCTTCCCTGGAGATGTCGATTGTCTTTAGCAGGGCAAGCTCTTCATTGGCATTTCCTGCCATAACGGCAGTTTTTACGAACCAGGCATTGCCCATTGCATTTGGGTTCACGAGAGGAGGAGCTTCACTGTTATAGATGACATATTTTGTGTTCAGCATGTTCAGTGAAGTTGTCTTTGTGAAGACAGGAAGCAATTCTTCGGCTGTTGACGGCTTTTTGTCGAATGCTTCGCTGAAAATAATGAGTTCCCGAAAAAGTGAAGAGTCGATCAGCTCCTGGTATCTTTCCAGTTTGGCCCCGTGATATCCGCCAACCGATTTGTGGAACCAGGAGGTGGGTGAGTTGTCATTGAAGGTTGAGACCGACAGGTTCAGGACCCTGTGATACGATTTGTCCTGAAGAATAGCCGCGTCGGCAACTGATGGTGTGAATGTCTTCTGAATGGCAGACGGCCTTTCAAAGCGGTCAGAACCGAGGTATCTTTTGTCTGCGCTCCACAGGTCAATTAGGATGAAAAATGCCAGCAAAACAATTGAGTATTCCTTTTTAAGCTTATCCAAAACGAATGCGATTAGTATTCCCGCCCCGACGGATGCAAAGACCAACGACCTCAGGGTATCGGAGCGAAGCAAGGCTTTTCTGTCTGATACAAGGGCCTCGCTGAGCCATGATGGATAATCCTTTTCATAGGCATTGAGGAAAGAACCCGCTATCCCGGGGAAAAGCAATATGAACAGAAGTATTCCGCCTGTTATTCCCCCGGCAATCTTCAGCCCTTTCATCATTTCTTTCTTGGTAAGTGTTCCATTATAGAAATCGCGAAGCGTGAGAAATCCCATGAGGGGTATACAGAACTGGGCAATTATCAGGATCATTGTTACAGCCCTGAATTTGTTGTAACCAGGGAAAAAGTCGATAAAGAGATTTGTAAGCGGCATAAAATTCTTTCCCCATGCAAGCATTATTGAAAGGATGGTTGCAATGAGAAGCCACCACTTTTCGCTCCCTTTCAGGACAACTATCCCCAGGATAAACAGGAAAATCACAATGGCCCCCATATAATGTGGCCCCTCAGTTGAGGGTTGGGTTCCCCAGTATTTCATCACCTGGTTTACGGCTGATCCGGCATTGTTCTGCCTCAGGGCTTTGACAGTCTGCGAATCCTTGTCGAAAGGTTTGCTGGAACCACCCTTGTAATTAGGGATCAGAAGATTCATCGTTTCGTCAATCCCGTAGCTCCAGTTCACAATATAATCCCTGTCAAGCCCCCCTGATTTGACTTTTTCGTTGCTGACCAGGTCTGATTTGCCTCTTGTTGAATATTTCCCGTACTCGTTTATGGTATAAAGGTTCCCAAAGTTGACACCAATGGCAATGATGGCAGGAATGACAAGAATAGCTGATGTTTTGAAGAATTTCGGGAGTGTCTTGTTCCTGAATGAACCGATGAATTCGATAATAATGAAGATTAAAAGGCAGATAAAAGTATAATATGTTATCTGTGCATGATTGGCAAGTATCTCGAGTGACAGCATAAATGCTGTCAGCAGCGCCCCTTTGATTACATCTTTTCTGTATGCATAGTATATTCCTCCTATTGTGGGAGCCATATAGGCAAGAGCAACTGCCTGGGTATTATGCCCCGCCGCCAGTATCTGGAAGAAAAAGGACGAAAGTCCATACGCGATTGCACCGGCAACAGACAGCCAGGGATCTGCTCCGAACATGAGCAGCATCAGATAGAAACCTGCCATCGAGAGAAAAAGGACCGAAACAGGCATTTTGAAGACCCTCAGGGCCGTATCGAGATGTTTCAGAAGGTTTCCCGGAAATTTCACCGAGATCAGGTATGCGGGCATTCCGCTGAAGATCGAGTTCGTCCACAGCGGTTCCTGATTATATTTCTCACGGTAATCCCTGATTTCCTTTGAATTGATTGTAGAAACCATCGAGTCGTTGGCTTTCAGGGTTTTCCCTTCGAGGACCGGGAAAAAATAAGCGAAGGAAATAATTATGAACAGAATTATGGCAATAATATGGGGCAACCCCGGCCTGATCTTTTCTGGAAATGTCATGTAGTTTAAAAATTTATGTTAAAAATCGACATACAAAAGTATTTATTTAACCGGAAATAGTTCCGGTCAGAATCAAAATCGCCAGTTAAAGGTCATCCCCGATATCTTTAAGCGATCTTATGTTCTTTCCAAGATCCTTCAGCCTCGACCATTTTTTGTAAAATCCCCTTAGAGCCTGGAGTTCGGCAATTTCATAGAACCCGAATGGATAAAGAAGGAAGGGAAAACTCAGAAAACAAAGAACCTTGACTGCCAGACGGGAGGCAAGGTCCATGCTGTTCACAAGCAGGCCGGCAAATGATAAAACCCCTCCCACGAAAAACATCACTGCAACTTTCCTTTTCTCATATGGGATGAAATACTCTTTCTGGGAAAAATAGAAATTAAGTGACCAGAAAACCACTTGTGTTACAAGGGTTGCAATTGCAGCTCCTGCAATATTCCATAATGGTATCAGAAGAAGGTTCAGCCCTATGTTCAGGATTCCAGATATTACCACCGTGGTACCTATCACTCCGGTTCTTTTCCTGATAATAAGCCCATAGCTTGTCGTTTCACGCATGTTCATGAAAAAAACCGAAAGGGCAAGCACCGGGACGATCATGGATGCAATCCAGAATTCTGACGACCTGGAAATTACTTTTATTACCTCATACGAAAAAAGAGAAACAGCAATTATCCCCAGCATAAGGACGAACGACGAATACAGCATTGTCTTGGCATAGAACCTGCCGTTGTCCGGGGCATCCATCTTCTTGAGAACCAATGGAGTCACTGCCATTTTTATTGAATCGACAATCACAAGTTTCAGAACGGAGGATATCTTGTAAGCCATCGTGTATACAGCGACATATTTGAGGAGAGCAAGGGAGTTAAGTGAATACCTGTCGATCACCGTGAGCGAAGCTGCTGCAAAATTGGCCAGAAGAAGCGGGAATCCGTACCGGCTCATTTCCCTGAAAATCGACATGTTGAAAAAAGGTGAGATATTCCTGACAGCATAAGCCGACAATATGATGATGAACAACAGATTGCCTGCTGCCTGGGCAAGATAAATGCCTTCGATTCCCATCTTCCCCCTGACTATAAAAAAAATTGTCAGAATCAGAACCACTGCCAGTTTTGACATATTGACAGTAGTAAAAAGAACAGATCTGGACTGGACCCTCATAAGAGTGTTGATCAGATTGTTGATGGCCTGAAGTGAGGATGAAAGCACCAGCAGTCTTATTGCCCTGCTCCAGTCGGTATTCCTGAAAATGGCTGATGACAATTGTTGGCTCAGGGGGAATAAAAGCAGAACGAATGCAAGGCTGATCAGGATCTGGAACATCAGTGCCATAAAGAAGATCCCTTTCTGGTTGCTGCTGTGATCCTTGTCCCAGTACCAGCGCATCATACTCTGAGGAAGTCCTGAGGCCATAAGGGAGATCAGTACGAGACCGGTAATGTCGAGGACGGCAATTACTCCGAAATCATCAACCGAAAAGTACTTCGGATCGGTATAAAGAGGTATAAGCAGAAATCCTATGATCTTTACAGCGATGTTTCCCAACCCGTAAACCACACTGTCCCTGAATGATGTTTTTACCGAATTCAGCATTGATCCAATATTTCAGCCGGATATCCCAGCAATATAACTTCAGAATGACAAAGGTTATCCTTTATTCCTGAGCTAAGCTTTCTAAGCATAAATTTATAATTATTCAGAAATCCTTCAAGGTAAGGCTTTAATTCAAAGAACTCCCCCGGGTTGTGGTAAACGGCAATAGAGAGTACGGGACGGAATTTTACAAGAGTCTGTTTTGCACCTTTCACCATTTCGAGAGAATTGCCTTCAAGGTCGGCTTTAATGAAAGCCGGCGAAATTCCATATTCATTCACTATCTGATCGAGTGATTTCTTATTGACAATTATCCTGTCATATTTGCCCTTGATCCTTAATGATGAAATGCCTGCTGATCCGGTATCGGGAATTTCGAGGGCGGAATTATCCCCTTCAGATGAAACACAGGCGTTTATGATCCGGTATTTGTCATTTTTTATGCCGCTCTGTTTCATGTTTTCCTTGTACCTTGCGATCGATTTCAGCGACATCTCCACTGAATAGATCTTTCTGTAATTAAAATCACTAAGTGCAATTGCCGAGTCCCCGACAAAGGCTCCGAGATCTACAAAATCCCTGCCATTTATGTATTTAATCACCGGGGCCGGCAGAAGGCTCAATCCATGATAGTAGTAGAATACAGATTCTTCAGTGTGTTCTGCAAGGAAAGCGTATTTCCGTCTGACCGCCCTGAGCTTCTTTTCAACTTTCTTCTTCGTTTCGGCGCTTTCAACCGGAAGCAGACCACCTGCAACGGGTGCCTTCCTTGTTATTTTCCTCTTTGAGCTCTCATCGGGATATGCAGCAATCCTTTTCAGCATAATATCGATCAAAGTTACGGATTCTGCGTCAAGCCCGCTTTTCAGACTGGCAATCCTGTTGCCGGCACCGGAATCAGAGATATAAGTTTTAAAACTTCCTCCCAATGAGTCAGTTATATACATTGTGTAAGGTGCCGTCAGTTTATTACAGGCTTTTACAAGATCTGTCAGAAAGAAGTAGATCTTTGGCATACGTTTTCTCAGAAATGGACCGGGTCCGATCATATCAGCCTACTTCCCAATTATAGTTTTGATGATAAGACATTTGAAGTACCTCTTCCACATTACATAATTAAAATACCCCGGCACCTCTTTTATTGTCTGTCTTTTGTTTCTGAAATCAAGGGAAAAGTCGGAAGAATCTATTTCCCTCATGACAGGCAGCCCCCTGATGAAGCTGTTGCTGACATTTCTGCCGTGGACCGTTTGTATCCACATGGGCTTTTTCAGTATAAAACGTGACCTTCTTTTCCCGGGCCTGAAGAACTCATGCCATATTTCCCTGAAGATAAACAACCGTAGCGCATCCCATCTGGTGTGTCCTTTTTCGAACACTCCTGCAGGTGATTCAGCTGCACTTTCAATCAGGCTGATAAAGGGTGACATCGGGTAATAATAATGAGACATTCTGTTGTCGGATGTATTCAGAATATAACCCGAAGCAAGAGAGATCAGGTATTTGTGTTTCGCGGTAAAATTCTGCTGAATGGTTTTGACTGCATCCCTGTGAAGTGCATCATCATTATCGATTCTTGTAGTTATTATCCATTCGGTATTTTCCGGCAGCCTTTTCTTTATCTCTTCGAAATATCCTGTATTGAAGTCATCGATCCCGTCAGAATGGCAAACATTTATGAAGTTGTATGTTTCCAGGCTTTTAGAAAACTCATCAAACTCAGCCGGAGTTTCCGAATCAAAGAAAAGCAGCCATGTAAAATCCCTGCATGTCTGATTGATTACTGATGGCAGGCAGAATTTCATGAACAGGTCAGTTCTGTTTCTTGTCCATTCAACCCATTTCTCATAACCGGCATGGTCAGAAATCGGAAAGTTCCTGAGATTGAACTGGGTTATTATGAAATGGATGAATTTCATATGCCGGGATATTCAGTCGTTTATTTCATGAACCGTCTTCAGTCCTGCATAAAGATCAGCGAGGACTTTCCCCTTGATTGTAATATTGTATTCGCTTAAGATGGCCTTTTTGCCATTTTCTCCCATTTCCTTCCGTAATGCCGGATCGGCCGACAGGGTGATTATTGCCTCTTTCATCTGTTCCTTGTTTGCGTAAATCATACCGCACCTGCATTTTTCGATCAGCTTTTTCTGTGGCCCGCAGTCGGAGGCAATGACAGGTAAGCCGCCAAGCATGTAATCAAAGATTTTATTTGCCACCCCCGATTCATGCTGGGGATTTTTATGGAACGGGGCAATGCAGATATCGGCAATATCCAGATATGCCTGCAATTCGCTCATATCAATCCATGGGATGTATCTCACCCTTCCTTTCAACGATTCAGAAGCAATTCTTTCGAAAAACAAATTCCTGTCTTTTTTATCAACCGGACCGATCACAAGAAATGCTGAAGGGTGATTCGTTCCGGAGAGCGTCGAAAATACATCCAGAACGTCAAAGATTCCGCGTCTTTCAGCAACAACACCGAAATACAAGACAACGGTGACACCCTTTTCAAAGCCAGTCACCGGAACCGGAACCTCACCGGGAGCCATCTGACAGGGATCCGGGACATTTGGGAGGATGGTGAAACTCTCTTTTGGAAGCCGGGGATATTGCTGAAGAAGCGCATCCCTGAAATCCTCGCTCAGGACAATGATCCTGTCGGCATAGCCCAGGTATTCCCGTTCTTTTTTCTTCCAACTCTCCGGGCGCGAAAGGAGACTTCTAAAAAAGCCTTTTGTCCAGTTATAGGTCGTTACTGCATAAGGATAGTTTTCGTGAAGATCGAGGATCAACGGTATTTGTTTACCCGAATTCCTGATGCCCCGGTATGCTGCCCTCGACATATAGAGGTCATGGACATGCAGCACTTCCGGGTTATTTGCCGTGATAAACCGCCGGATGGCTCCTGACCACATCCATTCATAGACGGGTATAAGATTAAGAAAGAAGAAGAGAATGTTTTTTATCCTTTTGCTGATGCTGATCCTTGTAATATTCAGCCCGTTTATCGCGGGCATCATTTCCCCTTTGAACCCAAAGCAGAGGACAAAGATCTCATGGCCTGCATCCCTCAGTATCCCTGTTTCCCTCAGGACCCGTTTATCGTTATTAAGCTCGTTATCAACTACAATGCCTGTTTTCATAAAGGCGGCCGGATCAACGGCAGATTGTTAAATAATTAACACTAAGTTAATGCTTCCACTACTTTTAAGGTCAGTTTCTGGCGGCTGTATTCTTCGGGCCTTGATAACGGGATTTTATCGTTTCCTGCCATTGCCGCTTTAAGGTAAGCAGAAATCCCTCCTGAATCCCGGTAATCAAAACACGTTCCATGCCCCGTCTCTTTAAGGATCAGCGCGGCATCTCCATTCACAGGGCCGAGGCAGAGAACCGGCCTGCATGATGCCAGATATTCAAAAAGCTTCCCGGTGATTATCCCTGATGAACTTTTATGGTCAGGAATGACAAGAAGCAAAACAGAAGAGCTGCGCATGTAACTTATGGCCTGCGGGTGATCGGAATATGGTATATACTCAACGGCATCGGGATCCGGAAGTGAACCGATAAGTCTCTTCTGTCCAGGGGAGACTTTGCCGACAAACCTGAGTTTGTATCTGATGCCTGTCTCTGCAAATGATCTCAGGACTTTGAGGAGAGAACCAGTCGGATAATCATCGGAGAGTGTCCCGATATATGAAATAGTGAATATTTCCGGATCAGTCGGCTGCGGTCCTTCAAAATCAGCATCATCATACCCGTTGGTTATGATAAATGATTTGTTTTCAATACCCGGACATCTGGCAGCAAAAATTCTCCGGAGGGAACTCCCGACAGTAATAATCCTGTCGGCTGTTTGCAGAACATTTTTCTCATAAGATCTGTCGACAGCCCTCGGGACAAATGTTGGGAAGAACTTGTCATAATAATAAATATCAGTCCAGGGATCCCTTAAGTCGGCTATCCATATTATGGAAGGAAATCTCTTCTTCAGTTTCAGTCCTATGAGCTGGGTTGAGTGGGGAGGACTTGTGGTTATTACTCTGGTTATATTTTCTTTTTCAATAAGTTCACAGGCTTTCTTAAAGGCAGGCCTGTTCCATCCCCTGCGGGGATCGGGAATGAAAAAGTTCCCCCTTATGAATCTTGATATTCTGCTCTTCAATCCCTTGTCATCATCCTGGGCAAATCCTGCCGAAGGGACCAGGGATTTATCCCTGTTATAAAGGCGGAAGTAATCAACAGCGTCTGTTTTATAAACAACCAGCCGTGGAGGGACATCTTCATTCAATGAATTATCGGTTGCAGGATATGTTGCAAACCGTGGGTCAACAGTAAGGATAACAGGCTTCCATCCGTATAGGGGGAGGTATTTAGCGAATTTCAGCCATCGCTGGACGCCGGCACCCGAACCGGGCGGCCAGTAATAGGTAACTATAAGGACTTTTTGCATCCTAAAGTGTTTTCAGGATAGTACCGATGCTGACCTTTTCGAAAATAATATCTTTCAGGCCTGATATTTTAACTCTTTCCTGCTCCATCGAATCCCTGTACCTGATCGTGACAGACTGGTCCTCAAGGGTCTGATGGTCGATCGTTATGCAATATGGTGTTCCGATGGCATCCTGCCGTCTGTATCTTCTTCCTATTGAGTCCTTGTCATCATACTGGCAGTTGAATTCAAATTTAAGATCGCTGACTATCTTATCAGCGATTTCGGGCAATCCATCCTTCCTGACAAGAGGCATAACCGCAAGTTTGACCGGGGCAAGGCATGCGGGAAGGCGAAGTACAACCCTTGTATCGGTTGTGCCGTCATCTTTCTTAAGTTCCTCTTCGAGATAAGCCGCTGAAATGACCTGGAGGAACATTCTGTCGACGCCTATTGATGTCTCAATAACAAAAGGCACATATGATTCGCCCTTCTCGGGATCGAAATATTGCATTTTTTTCCCGCTGTACTGCTGATGCTGGCGCAGGTCATAGTCGGTCCTTGAATGGATGCCTTCCACTTCCTTATACCCGAACGGGAACCTGAATTCAATATCAGTTGCGGCATTCGCATAATGTGCAAGTTTTGTGTGATCGTGGAAGCGGTAATTCTCATCGCCGAACCCAAGAGCCCTATGCCATTTCATCCTTGCTTCCTTCCATCTGTTAAACCAGTCGAGCTCGGTTCCCGGCTGAACGAAGAACTGCATTTCCATCTGCTCAAATTCCCGCATCCTGAAAATGAACTGGCGGGCAACTATTTCATTGCGGAAGGCCTTGCCTATCTGTGCTATCCCGAAAGGTATCTTCATCCTTCCTGTTTTTTGCACGTTCAGGAAATTCACAAATATTCCCTGTGCGGTTTCGGGCCTGAGGTAGATTTTGCTTGAACCTTCGAGGGTCGAACCCATCTCGGTTGAGAACATGAGGTTGAACTGCCTTACGTCAGTCCAGTTGCGGCTGCCGGAGATCGGGCATACAATTTCATTGTCGAGTATTATCTGCTTCAGTTCCGGAAGATCGGTCTCGTTAATGGCCTTTGAAAACCTTGCAAAGATCTCATCATATTTTGCCTGGTTTGCAAGTACCCGCTGGTTAGTCTCCCTGAATTTCTTCTCGTCAAAGGCAGAACCGAACCTTTCCCTTGCCTTGTCTACCTCTTTATTTATCTTATCCTCGATTTTCGCAAGGTGTTCCTCGATAAGAACATCGGCGCGGTATCTTTTTTTGGAGTCTTTGTTGTCGATCAGTGGATCATTAAAAGCATCCACATGCCCTGAAGCTTTCCATATTGTCGGATGCATGAATATAGCCGAGTCGATGCCAACGATGTTGTCGTGAAGTAGCACCATGCTGTCCCACCAGTATTTTTTAATGTTGTTCTTAAGTTCAACGCCGTATTGTCCGTAATCATAAACAGCGCTCAACCCGTCATAGATCTCACTCGAAGGGAAAACATATCCGTATTCCTTACAATGTGCAACCAGTTTTTTGAAAACATCTTCCTGAGCCATATATAATTTAGTTTGTATGAAGAGAGCAAAAATAAGTTAAAAGTTCGGTTTGGCAATCCGGCCGGGTTTATGATTTGCTACTTTAATTAGTATCTTTAGCCATCAATAACCATAATGCTCATAATGAAAAAGTGGACTGATTTTCTTGTGATAGGATCAGGGATTGCAGGTCTGACCTTTGCGCTCAAGGCGTCAAGGTACGGCAAGGTGTCGATAGTTACGAAGTCGGTGCTTGATGATTCAAGCACGCGTTACGCACAGGGTGGGATAGCGGCAGTGTTCAGCGAGCCTGATAATTTTGAGAAACATATCAGGGATACATTGATCGCGGGCGACGGGATCTGCAACGAAGAAGTTGTCAGGCTCGTGGTACATGAAGCTCCTGCCCGTATCAAGGACCTTATTGACCTGGGCGTTCCGTTTGATAAAAAGAAGGATGGAACCTACGATCTTGCAAAGGAAGGCGGGCATACCGAATACAGGATCCTCCATGCCAAGGATAAAACAGGGGAGGCCATCGAACAAACCCTTATAAACAAGGTCAGAAATGATCCGAACATTGAGATATATGAAAATCACTTCGCCATAGAAATTCTTACCCAGCATCATCTTGGTGTTGACCTTAAGAAGAATTCTCCGGGCATTGAATGTTACGGAGCATATGTATTTGATCTGGCAAACAAGAATGTATATACGTTCCTGTCAAAGATCACGGTGATGGCAACCGGCGGGCTTGGCAACGTTTATCAGACGACCACGAACCCCGAAGTCGCCACTGGCGATGGTGTTGCCATGGTATACAGGGCAAAGGGGGTGATCGAGAATATGGAGTTCATACAGTTCCATCCGACTTCCCTTTATGATCCGGGGAAAAGGCCCTCTTTCCTTATCACCGAAGCTTTACGCGGATATGGCGCCATACTTAAGAACATTGCAGGCGAGAAGTTCATGAGCAGGTATGACAGCAGGGGTTCTCTTGCACCTCGCGACATTGTCTCGAGAGCAATTGACAATGAACTTAAAATATGGGGTGACGACCATGTGTGGCTCGATTGTACCCATCTTGACCCGGAAGGACTGAAGAGTCATTTCCCGAATGTTTATAATCATTGCCTGCAGAGAGGCATCGACATAACAAAGGATATGATACCTGTTGTCCCGTGTGTACATTATTCGTGCGGAGGAATAAAGGTTGATACAGACGGCCAGAGCAATATCGACAGGCTTTATGCCCTTGGAGAAGTTTCATCGACAGGATTGCACGGGGCCAACAGGCTTGCATCAAATTCGCTTGTTGAGGCAGTGGTGTTTTCACATCGTGCCGTTATGCATTCTTCCGGAAGGCTCAAAGATCTTTGTTATGAAGAGAAAATTCCCGACTGGGATTACAAGGGAACGGCACATCTTGAGGAGATGGTCCTCATTACCCAGAGCCTCAGGGAGGTACAGGCAATAATGAGCAATTATGTCGGGATAGTACGGTCTGATCTGCGCCTTAAACGGGCACTGGTGAGGCTTGAAATCCTGTACAAAGAAACGGAGAACCTTTATAAGCGGTCACTCGTTTCAAAGCAGATATGCGAATTACGGAACCTTATAAACGTCGGATACCTGATCATCAAGATGGCGATGAACAGAAAGGAGAGTATAGGACTTCATTATTCCATCGACTATCCAAAAAAGACTCATTCCCGGTTATAATTCAAAAGAAATATGTATCATCTTGAATCTTCGTTCAGCGGCCGAAACAACCTGTGGAGGTATGTTGTGATGTTCGCTGCCGTTCTGCTGGCTTCGAATACAATAGGGTCAATCCCCCTTTTGGTTGCAATGTACATCAGATCGGCTTCCGATCCGGGAGCGATGGCTGAAATCACGGCAAATCCCAGCGATCTGAGCGCCCTGGGCCCTGGCCGGGATTTCGGCTTTTTTGCAATGCTGTTCCCCTTTTTCATCGGCCTTCTGGCGTTTGCCCTTCTTGTAAGACCCCTTAATGGAAGGTCAGTGAAGACGATTATAAACGGAACTGATTCGTTCCGCTGGAACAGATTGCTGATTTCGGCGCTGGTTTACGGAATCCTTTCAGCTCTATATTTTTTCATCTATCTGAAAGCTGACCCGTCGAATTTCCGGATTAACAATACATCATCTACACTGATACCGCTTATATTAATATCGTTTCTGTGCATACCATTCCAGGCAGCATTTGAAGAAGTTGTTTTCAGGGGTTACCTGATGCAGGGATTTACCGTGCTGGCACGAAACAGATGGGTTCCGCTTCTGATGACATCCCTGCTTTTCGGACTTATGCATTCATTCAATCCCGAAGTGGAGGAATTCGGCTTCCTGGAGATGATGCCGCAGTATGTCCTTTTCGGGCTGATATTTGGTATTGTGACGATCCTTGATGACGGCATTGAAGCTGCAATCGGAGCTCACGCGGCTAACAATACCTTCTTGTGCATCATGGTCACAAACCGCGCCTCTGCCTTGCAGACTTCAGCAGTATATGAGCAGATCAATGTTTATCCCTGGATAGAGTTTGCAGGTCTGCTTGTCACGGGAATTGTTTTCGTGTTCATTCTCAAAAAGATTTTCAGGTGGGGACCCTTATCACTTGTTGCAGAGAAGGTCGAGCCAGGCAGAAGCGACGATCAGAGTCCGTATACAGATGTCCTCTCATCTATCCGGTAATCTCCGTATTTTTTGCCTGTTTCATTAATAATATCCTTTATCTCATCGATATCGAGCGATGTCAGGAGTTTAAGCCGTGTTTCCTTAAAATGCGGGAGGCCTTTAAAATAGTTGGAAAGATGCCTGCGCATCTCAAAAATTGCTCTTGGCCCGTCCTTATACTGAAGTGATTTTTCAAGATGGGAAAGAGCCATTGCCGCTTTTTCGGCAGTATTTGGTTCAGGCAGAAGCTCCCCCGTGGAGAGGAAATGCTTTATTTCCCTGAAAATCCATGGACGGCCGACAGTGGCTCTCCCTATCATTATTCCATCGACCCCGTATCTGTTGAACATCTCCTTTGCCTTCAAAGGTCCGTCAATATCTCCATTCCCGATTACAGGTATTTTCATTCGCGGGTTTTTCTTCACTTCGCCAATAAGAGTCCAGTCGGCTGATCCCTTATAGAGCTGGGCCCGGGTGCGGCCATGAATGGTAATTGCTTTTATCCCTGTATCCTGCAGCCTTTCGGCCACTTCAACAATGTTTTTTGTATCATCGTCCCATCCGAGCCTTGTTTTTACCGTCACCGGCAGCCTTACGGCTTTCACAATAGCTTCTGTCATGCTGATCATGAGCGGGATGTTACGAAGCATTCCTGCCCCTGCGCCCCTGCCTGCTATTTTCCTGACAGGGCAGCCGAAGTTAATATCAATAAGCTCGGGCCCGGCTGCCTCAGCGATAAGAGCTGCTTCTACCATTGCCCCGGTAAGATGACCGTAAAGCTGAATGCCTATGGGCCTTTCAAAATCATAAATATCAAGTTTTCTGACACTTTTTTCGCCATCCCTTATAAGCCCGTCGGATGAGATGAATTCAGTATACATGAAATCGGCTCCGTTCAGCTTGCAGATATAACGGAACGAAGGATCGGTTATATCCTCCATCGGGGCAAGGAATAACGGATAATCCCCCAGAATTATGTTTCCAATTGTCAAACCGGATAGTTTATGGCCAGATTGTACTTTGAGCTTCGGATGCAGCTCCTGCTTTGTTCATTTCGTTCTTCCGGTAGAAATACACGATACCGTAATCCTCACTTGCAGCCATTCTCTGATCTTCAGGGAGTTTACTGTGAGTTTTCTCAACCTCGTTCCAGATATCAACAATAATCTCATCAGCTTCCTTCCTTAGTTCAACATTCTTCTCGGTATAATCAAGTGTTCTTTTTGCTATCGTCTTTTGATAATTCCAGGCTTCAATAAAATTCTGGTATCTGACCTTTACAACAGCTATAGTAGGATTGGTGATTGGACAGCCACCTTTCCTGATACGGTATTCTTCTCCTTCAATGATCCTTTTCCCCCAGCTAATAAGCTCATTTTCCGTGTTCAGCGAAGGAACAGTGGCTTCATTCGTTGCAAGACCGTAAAATGCCCTTGTCTCCACCGGAAGATCGCCTCTGAAAATCGCCATGTTCATGACCCTTATGAAATGGGTCAGATAAACCCTCGCTTTTCTTACCGTCTCGGAATACTCCCTGCTCTTGCTGTTCTGTGATGCATATGACTGTCTCTGAAGCTGGATCATGTTTTCATACTGCGGAAGAAATTTCTGTATCCTTACGATAGTCTTGGGAGAAAAAGCCATCTGGCTCGGGTGTACTTCCCTCCCTTTTTCAAGGGCAATCCTCAACGCCCTGATGCGTGCAGCATCAGTGTTTGGTAATCTTCTGTAGGGCATAATGTCAGGTTAATGTTAATAAAGTGTTGAAAACTCTATTGCGAATATAATAACGTTTTATCAATTCCCGATAGTATTCGCAAATTAATTTATTTGATAAATAAACGGTTATGTTCAAAGCTATGATAACATGACCCGTTAATAATTTAACAATAATTACAGGCTCACCGGTTTCCCTGATCTGTTGAACGAATACATTATATATCAGTCAGGACTTTCATTAATGATTTTACCCGTAGTTAATTTGAGTCATATTTACATGGTTGGTTTAGGAATCCTCCCTGGCGATTAGTAAATTAGCGGGAGATAATAATGCATAATTAATAGAAATATGTTCAAAACAGATGTTTACATTACAAGAAGAACCCGTCTTCATAAGCTCATGAAATCGGGGATAGCTTTATTTTTGGGGAATGTGGAAGCCCCGATGAATTATCCGGCAAACACATATCATTTCCGTCAGGACAGTGATTTTTTATACTTCTTTGGTCTCGACATGCCTGGTTTTGCAGGGTTGATGGATTTCGATTCGGGCGAGGACCTGATTTTCGGGAATGACGTTGGCATGGATGACATTATATGGATGGGCCCACAGCCCACCGTCAGAGACCTTGCACTTAAATGCGGCATAACAAATACAGCCCCTCTCGCAAAGCTTGACGATGTGGTAAAAGATGCCCTTTCCAAAAAGCGGACTATACATTTTCTTCCCCCTTACAGGGCCGAAGCAAAAATGACCCTTGGTGCGCTTTTGAAAGAAAATCCCTGTCAGATGAAAACCATGGCCTCTGTTGAGCTTATCAGGGCAGTTGTTTCGCTCAGGTCGGTCAAGGAAAAGGCAGAGATAGAAGAAATTGAATCGGCTCTCGACATTGCCTGCGAGATGCATGTCACTGCCATGAAGATGTGCAAGCCGGGAGTAAGGGAACAAAAGATCTTCGGGGTTCTTGAGGGAATTGCCCTTTCAAAAGGCGCTGGCACCGCTTTCCCCATAATACTCAGCATAAACGGTCAGACTCTCCACAACCATAGTCATGGCAACATACTTAAGAAAGGCAGGATGATGGTTACCGATGCCGGGGCTGAATCGAAACTGCATTATGCATCCGATATTACGCGCACGACACCAGTGGGCGGCAAATTCAGTTCGCGGCAGAAAGATATCTATAAAATAGTCCTTGAAGCAAACACGGAATCAATAAAAACAGCCCGGACGGGGATGACAAACAAGGAACTCCATCTTAATGCCTGCAAGATCATGGCTTCTTCGCTTAAGGAACTCGGGCTTATGAAAGGAAATGTTGATGAGGCAGTTAAAGAAGGGGCTCATGCCCTTTTCATGCCTCACGGGCTGGGACATATGATGGGGCTCGACGTGCACGATATGGAAGGCCTTGGAGAGAACTTTGTCGGCTACGGCGATGATGTAAAGCGAAGCGACCAGTTCGGACTCGCTTTCCTGAGGTTCGCCCTGCCTTTCAGACCAGGTCACGTTTTTACGGTGGAGCCCGGGATATATTTCATACCCGAGCTTATCGACCAGTGGAAGGCAGAAGGCCGGTTCCCGGATTTCATCAACTATAAAAAGGTTGAGAATTGGAAGGACTTTGGAGGTGTCAGGATCGAAGATAATGTCCTGATTACGGAGAAAGGCCGCAAGCTTCTCGGCAAACCCATTCCAAAGACCGTCAGGGAAATAGAGGACGTTTGTTCTTAAAAAATGGTTTCACGGAAACGCCTGGATTACAACTGCCATTGGCGGGGAATCTTGCATTATGATCAATTCATGCATTCGTGGTCATTTTTTCCCTTTGCCGCGGGTGCATGAATTAAAGACTGGTATAAATCCGGATTTTCCTCATGACGCCGTACCCCGTACCCCTTCAACAAAAATCAACCCTTAACCATTTCAGCTTATCGCTCCTTCAGCAATATTCTTTGCGTCAGTCTGCGGATAAATACCTATTTGATTTTTTCAAGTGTTTTCCAGCATTTATAAAGGCCTCTCGGAACATGGAAACAGCCTTTCCATTTTCCTCCTTTGAGAGGCAGCAGGACCTCTCCCTGCCGGTTCAGATAACCGAACCACTCAGGATATTCCCGGTCCTTGAAATGTTCCCATGTATATTCATGGATTCTTTCAAACCATTGCAGGCATTCTTCCTTTCCTGTCAGCTGATACCCTTTCAACATTGCTATCAGGGATTCTATATGGACCCACCACAACTTCTGATCCCATTCAAGCTGCTGAGGCGGATATCCTTTCCTGTCAAGGAAATAAAAAATCCCGCCGTATTTCCGGTCCCACCCGTATTCAGCGGTCGTGATGGCAATTGAGGCCGCTTTTTCAATAAGCTGCATGTTGTTGAGCCTTTCGCCAAGGTCCATAATGAACCACATTGCCTCAATGGCATGGCCCGGATTCAATACTCTTCCTTCAAAGCTGTCGGATAATTCGTTTTCTGTTGTCAGGTTTTCTACCACAAGCCCCAGTTCGGGCCGGTAAAAAACATCCATCACCTCATGTATGCACGTATTGATGGTACGCATCAGGAATTCCTCATCGAGCAGATGTTCTATTTCCAGGGCAAGGTTGCAAAGGATCATCGGCAGTGCAAAGTTTTTCAGGTCGCGTGTCCCGCGATGGGATTTATCCCATCTTCCCTTGGGATTGTTTACCTTTGACAGGACCGTTTCGAATGTTTTTCTTGATATTTCTGCATATTCGCTGTTACCTGAGGCCTTGCTGAGCTGGCCGAAGGCCATAGTGGCGAAGGTGTATGAAAAAATGTTATATGGCTCAATTAATGGTAAGCCTTCCCGTGTAAGCGAAAAATACCAGTTATAATTCCCGTCGTGACCATATTTCTTCAGGAATTCACCTCCCTGCAATGCACAATCAAGCCATTCCTGTTTTTTTTCAATGTTATTGTATATCATCGAAAAAAGCCATACCTCCCGTCCCTGAAGCCATATGAACTTGTCAGTATCAAAAACATTGCCTTTCCTGTCGAGGCATGTGAAATAACCGCCATATACGGGATCCTGTGAATTGTTAAGCCAGAACGGAACCACATCTTCCAGGAGTTCATCCCTGTAAAGGCTTATCAGCTGTTTTACATCCATGATTTTATTCTTTATTTTTGTTTTCCTTTCAGCAGCCACATCTCCTCAATTTCCTCCAGTGATTTTCCGGTTGTCTCGGGCAGAAGCTTCCATACGATCAGGATATACGGCACGCACATGAAAGCAAAAAGCCAGAAGGTCCCGGCAGGGGTAAACGTCGAAAGCATCCAGGGAGTAAGCTGTCCGATAAGATAGGTGCCTATCCACAGTGACAAACCGGCCACTGACATGGCGGCACCTCTGACCTTTACGGGATACATTTCCGAGAGAAGGACGAAAATCACCGCGCAAATAGAGATCGCACAGCAGAAAATGTAAAGCAGGAAGAATATAAGAAGGAATATGTGCGGCAGTGTCAGTGACTCTGCGAAGCAGAAATAAACGCCGATCAAAAAAAGAGTGATTATCATTCCGGAAACTCCCCAGTAAACGAGCTTCTTGCGTCCGACTTTGTCGATTATGGCCAGAGCCAGAACAGTGGTCAGCATGTTTACAAGTCCGACAAGAACCTGGTAGAACAATGAATCGCCTCTCGACAGTCCGCTTTCCGCAAATATTGTCGGGCCATAATACAGGACAGCATTAACGCCCATGAACTGGCCCAGCATTGCAAGAGCCACTCCTATAATCATAGCCATTCGGAATCCGGGCTGAAGAAGCATCCTCCAGTCTGATTTTGTTTCCATTTTTATCAGGTTCTTTACATTAATTACCTGATTTTCTGCTTCATGTTCTCCAAAGATCCTTTTAAGAATTGAAAGAGCCTTTGCTTCCTGTGTTTTTACAATAAGCCATCTGGGGCTCTCAGGGATTAAGAACAGGACAATAAAAAACAACAGCGCCGGCAATGATTCCATTCCCAGCATTCCCCTCCAAACTTCCGTGGCAAAGAATTTGCCGTACAAGCCTGATGTTGCCCCCCTTGCCAGCAAAGTCTCGGAATGCCTGAGAAGCCCGAAGTTTGCAAGATAAGCGCCAAGGAAACCCACGGTTATTGCAAGCTGGTAAAGAGAAACAAGTCTTCCACGGGCTTCAGGAACCGAGATCTCGGCAATATACAACGGTGACACGACCGATGCAACACCTATGCCGATGCCTCCGACGATTCTTGCAATAACAAGCTGGTGTATTCCGGCTGATATCATGCAGCCGATACCCGACAGGGTGAACAGAACGGCAGATATAATCATCACTGTTTTCCTTCCGAACATATCGCTCAGAGTGCCAGAAAAGACCACACCGGCAATGGATCCGACCAGGGCACAGCCAACGTACCATCCCTTGGTGATATCATCAAGGCTGAACTGTTTTGAGACCTGGTCAACGGTTCCCGAGATGACAGCGGTATCGTATCCGAACAGGAAACCTCCGAGAGAAGCGACAAATGAAAGCCACAATACATACTTTATCCCGGCTGAACGTTCTCCCATATAATCCTTTATTAGTGAGGTGGTTTGAAAATATCTCAGAATGCTTTATAGTATTCCCGGTTGAGCCTTGCGATGTTGGTGAGTCTGATCTGTTTGGGGCATTCGGCTTCGCAGGCGCCTGTATTGGAACAACTTCCGAATCCAAGTTCATCCATTTTGTCAACCATGGCCCTTACCCTCTCTTTTGCTTCGATCCTTCCCTGGGGCAGGAGAGCAAACTGGGATATTTTGGCTGATACAAAGAGCATGGCTGAACTGTTTTTACAGGCGGCAACGCAGGCACCGCATCCGATGCATATCGATGAATCAAAAGCGTTGTCGGAATCTTTTTTAGGAACAGGTATTGAGTTCGCCTCGGGGGCTCCCCCGGTATTAACCGAAATGAATCCTCCGGCAATCTGGATCTTATCAAAAGCGCTTCTGTCAACGATGAGGTCACGTATCACGGGAAAGGCTCTTGCCCTCCATGGCTCAACCCAGATAGTTTCGCCGTCCCTGAAATATCTCATGGAAAGCAGGCACGTAGTTACGGCAGGAACCGGTCCATGGGGATGTCCGTTTATATACATGCCGCATGATCCGCAAATACCCTCGCGGCAGTCATGATCAAATGCCACAGGGTCCTTTCCCTGTTCAACAAGCTTTTTATTAAGGGCGTCAAGCATTTCAAGGAATGACATTTCTGGAGAAACATCCTCCATGGAATAAGTCTCGAAGCTGCCCTGCGACCTTGCATCCTTCTGACGCCATATCTTTAGTCTGAGATCCATATATTCTGTTATTTATAACTTCTGACTTTTAATTCCACTTCTTCGAATTTCAGATGCTCCCTGTGAAGGATGTGGGATTTGCCTTCGCCTGCATATTCCCATGCTGCAACATATGCATAACCGGAATCGTTTCGCAGGGCTTCCCCGTCGGGTGTCTGAAATTCCTCCCTGAAATGTGCGCCGCATGATTCGCGCCTGTCAAGGGCATCGGTAACAAGCAGGCTTGCCAGTTCAAGGTAATCGGCCACTCTTCCTGCCTTTTCAAGTTCCTGGTTTACCTCGTTGATTTTACCTGGCACCTTCAGGTCGCTCCAGAATTCCTTCCTTAATTCTTCAATAAGTACGAGTGCTTTTCTCAATCCCTCTTCATTGCGTATCATGCCGCAGTGGTCCCACATTATTTTCCCAAGGCGTCTGTGGAACGAAGATGCGGTCTGCCTTCCGTTAATGGAAATGAGACTTTTGAGTCGTTCCACTGCCGACTTTTCAGCATCAGCAAATTCCTGACTGTCGGTCGGGATTTTTGGTACCCGGATCTCATCGGCCAGATAATTGCATATAGTATTGGGAAGAATAAAATAGCCGTCACCTGCAGCCTGCATAAGCGAGCTTGCCCCAAGACGGTTTGCGCCATGATCTGAGAAGTTTGCCTCTCCGATGGCATAAAGCCCCGGGATGGTGGTCATAAGCTCATAGTCGACCCATAATCCGCCCATCGTATAATGGCCTGCCGGGTATATCATCATTGGTTCCTCATAAGGATCAAAACCTGTGATTGTCTTATACATCTCGAACAGGTTGCCGTATTTGTTTTCAATTGCCTTCTTCCCCTGTTTCCTGATGGCATCCCTGAAATCGAGGTATACTGCAAGGCCGGTCTTTCCTACGCCATATCCTGAATCACATCTTTCCTTTGTTGCTCTTGAAGCAACATCACGCGGTACGAGGTTCCCGAAAGCCGGGTATTTCCGTTCAAGATAATAATCCCTTTCTTCATCAGGGATTGAGTTGGCGGGCCGTTTGTCGTTTTTTTCCTTAGGCACCCACATACGCCCGTCATTTCTCAGCGATTCCGACATCAGCGTGAGCTTCGACTGGAACTGATTCATCTGGGGAACACTTGTAGGGTGTATTTGAATGAAGCTGGGATTTGCAAAGAAGGCCCCCTTTTTATGTGCCTTCCAGGCAGCCGAAGCATTAGAATTCACTGCAAGTGTCGAAAGATAATATATTGTTCCGTATCCGCCCGTTGCAAGTACCACCGCATGTGCCGAATGGCGTTCAATTTCCCCGGTTATGAGATTACGTGTTATTATGCCTCGCGCCTTACCGCCGATAACGACAAGATCGAGCATTTCCCTGCGGGGGTACATCACGACGTTGCCTTTCTTTATCTGCCTGTTAAGAGAAGAATAGCACCCCAGTAGGCATTGCTGGCCGGTCTGTCCCCTGGCATAGAATGTCCTCGATACCTGAACTCCGCCGAAAGACCGTGTATCAAGGGTGCCTCCGTAATCGCGTGCAAACGGCACCCCGAGTGCAGTAAAATGATCAATCACCTGGTTGCTTACCTCGGCAGCCCTGTAAACATTTGCTTCCCTGGCCCTGTAATCACCCCCTTTGATCATGTCATAAAAAAGACGGTAAACGCTGTCGCCGTCGTTCTGATAGTTCTTTGCAGCATTAATGCCTCCCTGTGCAGCTACGGAATGTGCTCTCCTTGGTGAATCCTGATAGCAGAAATTCTTTACATTGTAACCCAGTTCTCCCAGTGCCGATGCAGCTCCGGCACCTGATAAACCTGTACCCACAACAATTATTTCAAGCTTCTTTTTATTGGCAGGATTGATTTGTTTTACGGAACCCTTGTATTTAGTCCATTTCTGTGCGAGAGGACCCTCCGGTATCTTTGAATCAAGTGTAGCCATTTTTGAGGTTTTTCTATCTGAACTTCCAGATGGTGATTAAGATAATTGCAAATCCGAGAGGTATTGCAACGGCATATGTCAAAGCAAAGATCCTGACCACGGGCGTCCATATTCTGTGGTTCAGGCCAAGGGTCCGGAAGGCTGACCAAATGGCATGATAAAGATGAAGCCCCAGGAGTGCGAAACAGACCAGATAAACGATTGCATAGGAGGGGATCTTAAAAAGCTGGTGTGCAACAGAATAAAAGTCTTCAGGATTTCCTTTAACAAGCCCCAGCCTCATGAAATAGAAGTTTATGAAATGAAGTACGAGGAAAGTAAGTACTGATGCCCCTGTCCATATCATGAATTTTGAAAAAAAAGCTGTTTCCGATTTGCTGCCGCCTGCATATCCCACAGGTCGGGCAAGCCAGTTTCCGACCTGAATGGTTATTCCCCATGTTATATGGATCAGAAGCGCTGAAATCAGAACTATCTCAAATATCCTTATTACAGGGAAGGTTGCCATAAAGCGGGCGGCATTGTTAAATGGCCCCGGATCGCTCTTAAGAAGCAGGAAGTTAATTGTAAGGTGAACCGGCAGGAAGAGTACAAGGAACAATCCTGCCAGTGCCATCACAAACTTCTTCGAGATTGATGAAAAAAGAATTTTATTCATTGGCGGTGAAGAGATTAGAGTCTTTCCCGGGTGCGAAAAAAGAATTTCTAAAAATATAATTATTAAATCATTTTATCAATTACACAGGTTAACTAAATTTCTGCCATGTTTTGCTTATGAAAACGGATTTTACTAAATTAGAAAAATATCCCGAAACTGACCGGTCATGAATTATTACATACTATACAACGGAGGAAAGGTATACTACTCAGATACAGGCGGTGGAGACGTGATAGTCCTTCTCCACGGATATCTGGAGACTTCGGATATATGGAACGGATTTGCGTACAGGCTTGCCCGTAAATTCAGGGTAATATCAGTTGATATTCCCGGGCACGGACTTTCAAAGGTTTATGGTGACTGCCACACGATGGAGTTCATAGCCGGGGCAGTAAAAGCCCTGCTGGATAACCTCAACATCAGAAAGGTATTTTTGGTCGGGCACTCCATGGGGGGGTATGCGACTCTCGCATTCCTGGAGCTATATCCTGAAATGCTGAAGGGTTATTGTCTGTTCCATTCGCATCCATTTGCTGATACACCTGCAGTGATCGAAAAACGGGAAAAGGAAGTCAGGGTTGTTCGTTCCGGAAAGAAATACCTTATCTATCCCGAGAACATATCAAATATGTATGCCCCTGGCAACGAAGGTATTTTCCACGAATCGGTACAGCGTTCAAAGGATATCGCCGCAACCATAAGGGATGAAGGTATTATTGCCGTGCTTAACGGAATGATGCTGAGGCCGTCACGGCTTAAGCTTATGGAATCCGGCAGGGTCCCGTGTTTATGGATTCTCGGGAAAAAGGATAAATACATCGACTGCGAGGATATCCGGAAAAGGGTTTCTCTTCCACCAAATGCCAGGGTCTTCGTATTCAATAACTCAGGGCACATGGGATTTATAGAGGAACAGGACCTTGCCGTTGAGGTTGTCTCCGATTTTGCCGTAAAACTTGCTTAGTACCCTGTAAATTACACCGGGCTGAAATCAGGTTTTCTTTTTATTCAGATAATCAACAGCATATTTCAGGGTTGTGTCAAGGTCCTTCCATATCGGATAGAATCCCTTGTTATCAAGCATGTTCCGTGCAATATAGGCCTTAAGCTGAATATCTATTATTCCGCCCGATACTTTTATCCCTTTAGGATCACGTTTAACCCCGTTCTTTTCTGCAAATGCAACGAACTTATCAAGCAGTCCCTGATTGTCGAGATATTTCTTAAGATCATTCACATTCGCATATTGCTTCATTTTTTCCCTGTTGTCCTCGGTATACTTGAGTGCAAATCTGTATATAAGGGGCCTTGAGGCTATAAAATAGGGAGAACGCCCTGTTGTATCGACGGGTATAAAAATATCAGGCATTATGCCTCCACCTCCGTAAACGGTCTTCCCGCCGGGGGTTGTGAATTTGAGCGAATCGGCAAAGTGGATGCTGTCTGAAACCTCAAGCTCTCCTCTTTCAACTCTCTGGCTGAGGTCGGCAAAATACTCATCGAATCCATTATTATACGGTTTTTGTATCGATCTTCCCGTAGGTGTATAGTACCTTGCAATTGTCAGCCTCATCCCCGACCCGTCAGAGAAGGGAATTGGTTCCTGGACAAGTCCTTTTCCGAAAGAACGACGTCCGATTATTGTTCCCCTGTCATTATCCTGTATAGCTCCGGCAAGGATTTCACTTGCCGACGCGCTGAATTCATCGATAAGAAGAACAAGATCTCCGTCCTCAAATTCTCCCTTGCCGGTCGCGACGGCTTCATTCCTCGGCTGT
Source organism: Bacteroidales bacterium (assembly GCA_035390825.1). Lineage (GTDB taxonomy): Bacteria > Bacteroidota > Bacteroidia > Bacteroidales > VadinHA17 > LD21. The sequence continues at coordinate 31,411 of DAOOUQ010000011.1, forward strand.
GCCCTTCCGACAGTGTATACTATCATCTGGCCTTCTCGCAGGAACTGGTTGGCAATTTTGATGGCAGCTTCCATCACTCCCCCGGAATTCTCCCTCAGGTCGAGAATGAGGCTGCGCATCCCGCTGCTCTTAAGTTCATTAAGGCTCTTCATGAACTCATCATAGGTAGTCATCGCAAAATTGTTGATTTTGATATAACCTGTATGGTCATTTATCATATAGCTTACATCGACACTCGCTATAGGAATCTTGTCACGGGTTATTTCAAACGGGATAAGATCCTTGTATCCTTTTCGCAGCAGCTTAATACGGACAACCGTACCTCGTGGTCCTTTAAGCATCCCCATTACCTTCTCGTCGCTGAGCTGTCTTCCCGCAACCAGAGAATCGTTAACATAGATGATCTTATCTCCGGCCATCAGTCCAACCTTTTCAGAAGGACCACCAGGTATTGTGCTGATAACAAGGATGGTGTCAGTCATCATATTGAATGATATGCCAATACCGTCAAAATTGCCCTGAAGGGGTTCATTTGCGCGTATAAGATCTTTTGCGGGTATGTATACCGAATGGGGATCAAGTTTTTTTAGGATAGCAGGAATAGCCGCCTCTACAAGCTCATTGCGATTGACCGTATCGACATAATCTGCTTCGATTATGTTCAGGATGCTGTTAAGCTTGTCGTTGCCGGACCTGAATGACGACTGGCGGGGAGCCTTGTATTTCCCGGGAAGATAAAAGCCTATCATTATACCGGTTACAAGAGCAACTGCCAGCATTATTGGTAATAATATGCTTTTCCTTGAATTATTGTATTTCATAAATATCGTTTTCAAGATCAATGTATACCAGTTCAATTTCAGCCCTTTTCAGAAGATCGAGCCCGTCGGTCTTATGGTATCTGTTGCAATACACCACCCTCCTGATCCCTGACTGGATTATAAGTTTGGCACACTCCATACATGGAGATGTTGTGACATATAACGTGGAGTCTTCGCTCGAATTATTTGACTTGGCAACTTTTGTTATTGCATTGGCTTCAGCATGAAGCACATAAGGCAAGGTGACGTTGTTCTCATCCTCACACACATTCTCAAATCCGGAAGGAGTGCCGTTATAGCCGTCAGAAATTATCATCTTACCTTTAACAATAAGCGCCCCTACCTGCCTGCGGATACAATATGAATTCCCGGCCCAGATAAGAGCCATCTGCAGATACCTCTTGTCAAATACTTTCTGTTTGTCACCGTATGGCCTCAGAATTTCAGTCACTAGCGTTTGGTTAGCAGAATCAAAGCGTCCAAAGTTAAATATTTTTGGAACAGATTTAGTCCGCCGACGATTTTGTGGAGTATAAAAAACATACTTATTAAAAGTGAATTACTTATTTTTACAAAACGATCATATTTTTAATGGCAACTTTCGCTGAAAAAGTAATAGACTTTTATCGTGATCTTGAATTTACAGGACGGCTGCCCGACGGGATTTCGGTGATGAATCCGATGAAAGAGGACGAAAACGTATTTGCAGCAGCCTCTGAGTTTTACAGGAAATTTTACTCCGACAATAATCCCCGCCGCATTATACTTGGAATAAATCCGGGCCGTTTTGGCGCCGGCGTTACCGGGATCCCGTTCACAGATACGATCCGTATGCGGGATAAATGTGGCCTGAGGCCGGCAGGAAAAAGAACATATGAGACTTCTTCGGTTTTCATTTATGAAATGATTGACAAATACGGCGGCACTAACAAATTCTACGGGGATTTTTTCATAAGTTCAGTCAGCCCGCTGGGATTTACAAAAACCGGACCCAACGGAAGGGCTTTGAATTACAACTATTACGACAGCCGTGAACTGGCAGATGCAGTTTATTCTTTTGCAGCCGATTCGATAAAAAGGCAGCTTGAGTTCGGGATAATCAGGGAAAAGGCATTCTGTCTTGGCACAGGGAAAAACTTCAGGTTCCTGTCTGCGCTTAACACAGAACACCGGTTCTTTGAAAGAATAATTCCTCTTGAACATCCCAGGTTCATAATGCAATACAGGGCCAGGCAGAAGGAAGACTTTATAAGGACCTATATAGAAATTCTCAGAACCGATAAATCCTGAAAAAATGACACAGGCAAAAAAGGAAAAATTCGAAAAGGATGATATACGGCTCGCAAAAATTGCAAAAGCCCTTGCACATCCTGCAAGGATAGCAATTATCCGTCATCTGGCAATGGCTGAAACCTGTTGTTTCAATGAAATTGCAAACGTCATCCCGCTTGCCGGTTCAACGGTATCGCAACATTTATCAGAACTCAAAAGCGCCGGCCTTGTAAAAGGGAGCTTTGAGCTTCCAAGGATTAATTATTGCCTTAACGAAGACGAATGGCGGCAGGCACGAAAACTTCTCAAGTCGTTTGCAAAGATCAAACCGGGGAAAGACAAGGATGACATTTCAGACTGATCGTTTGCCTGTTATTTCTTTTTTGAGTTGCTGAACCTGAAAGCCGCAAGGATTTTTTTGGGTAATTCCGTGTTGTCGTATACACCGCTAAAATTACCGGCACCAGGGCCATATGCAAAAACCGGGACCATCACGGCCGTATGGTTTTTAGTGGAGAAGTTCAGCGTCACTTCATGTGTTTTCAAATCCCCGCCGGTAATTGTAACACCTCCGGTCTCATGATCGGCTGTTGCTATTACAAGGGTATGTCTGTCTTTTTCTGCGAAATCAAGGGCCAGTCCGACAGCCTTGTTAAAATCAAGTGTTTCGTCAATCAGAGTATCTGCAGCATTTGCATGAGCGGCCCAGTCGATCTGTGATCCTTCTATCATCATGAAGAATCCTTTTTTGTTCCTGCTCAGTATCTCCAGTGCCCTGGCTGTTGAGGAAGGCAGCATATCTCCTCTTCCCTTCAGCCTGTAAGGTGGCTGGCCCGGATACGTAAGGCCAGCCAGTTTATTTGACTGCGACCTGGAAATCATTGCCAGATCTGTTGCAATTTCGTAGCCTCTCGCTTTAAGACTGTCAATAAGGTTGAGCTTGTCAGACCTTCTTGCGAAATGATCATAACCGCCTCCGATGAAAACATCGACATCTGTTTTAAGGAAATCCTTTGCAATATCCTCGTAGCTGCCCCGGCTTGACTGGTGTGCAATGAAGGAGGCAGGTGTTGCATGAGTCACCGATGAAGTTGCGACAACTCCGGTTGCCAGCCCGTTTTCCTCAGCTTTTGCAAGAACGGAATATACGGGGTTCCCGTTCTCATCAACCCCTATTGCCCCGTTCTTCGTCTTTGAACCCGAGGCAAGAGCCGTCCCCGCGGCCCCGGAATCGGTGATATAGGCATTTGCAGAATATGTAATCTGCAATCCTGTAACAGGAAACCGTTCAAAATTCAACGGAGCCTGTGAGGATGACATTGCAGCATATACTGTCGCAACACCCATACCGTCACCAATGAGCAGGATCACATTTTTTACGCCCGGATTTCTTTTCCCCGCTATTTGCCTTGAAGGATAACAGGAAACAAAAATCATGCTGATGATAAGAAGAATTGGGAGTTTATAAAGTTTTTTCATAACAGCAATCACGTTTAATTTATTAATGCGGCAAAATAATATTTTAATGGCAGAAAAAAATTGTTTTATAACATTAATCAGAAATGCACATGTCTGATCTTGTTCCCGCTCATCAAAAAGGAACCCCGGGATAATAAAAACCGAAAAAGCTTTTACTTTTGTGGCCGGTAAATCTTCAGTCTTGGCACAAAATTCAAAACTGGCTTTAGGGTTAAATAAAATATTCCGTTCGCTCCGGCACAGGAATTACAGGCTGTTTTTCGGCGGACAGAGCATTTCACTCATAGGCACATGGATGCAGAGAATAACAATGCCCTGGCTTGTTTACCATATGACCGGATCGGCTTTTCAGCTCGGACTCGTCAGTTTTGCAGGACAGATCCCTACTTTTATTCTTTCTCCTCTTGCAGGGGCCGTCACTGATAAATTTCCGAAGTACAGGATCCTTCTTGTAACTCAGATCATTTCCCTTATACAGGCAATGATACTTGCAATTCTTGCCCTTACAGGCACCATTCATATCTGGCACATTGTCGTACTCAGCATAATTCTCGGCTGTGTCAATGCCTTTGATGTCCCGTCGCGTCACTCATTAGTCATTGAGATGGTGGAGAAAAAGGAGGACCTGGGAAACGCCATCGCACTGAATTCGATGATGTTTAACGGCGCCCGCCTTATTGGACCATCAATAGCGGGAATTATGCTGGCAACCGCAGGTGAAGGCGTTTGTTTTCTTATAAATGCCATCAGCTACATTTTTGTTATTGTTTCGCTCACCATGATGACAATCAATAAACAAGGCAAAACTGTAAGCAACGGAAACCTGTTTGAAGAGATGAAGGAAGGCCTTAACTATACTTTCGGTTTTAAACCTATCAGGCACATTATAATATTGCTGGCTGTCGTAAATCTCCTTGGCGCCTCTTATCAGGTTCTGATGCCGGTTTTCGCAAAGGATATCCTCGGTGGAGGATCGGGAATTTACGGTTTTCTTATGGGGGCCGCCGGCCTTGGAGCGTTGGCAGGAGCCACTTACCTGGCTTCAAAGGAGACAGTAATCAAACTTGGCAGGATCATACCTGCAGCTTCGGCAATGTTCGGGTTGGGCCTCGTTGCAATGTCCTTTTCAAGACATCTCTCTGCAGCTTTGGTGTTCATTGCGATAGCAGGGCTTGGATTAATGCTGCATACTGCGTCAAGCAACACAATACTTCAGACAATAACAGATGATGATAAAAGGGGGAGGGTTATGAGTTTTTACACTCTTGCAATAATGGGCACCGCTCCTTTCGGCAGCCTGCTTGCAGGAAGCCTGGCTAAATTATTGGGTACACCGGTAACGGTTTTTATAGGAGGCCTGAGCTGTATCGCCGGTGCGCTGGTTTTTTACAGGAGACTTCCCGAACTGAAAAAAACAGTAAGGCCTGTTTATGTAAAAATGGGGCTGGTACCAGAAGTTGTTTCCGGAATTCAGACTGCTTCCGAGCCAATAATCAAACCAATCCGGGTTCCTGATTCACAGGATGTTGGTTGATGTTCTTGAAGAACTTCATCCAATGCGGCAATAATATTTTAAAAGCTGCGTTAAAATCAATGTGTGATATTTCAGAGAATTAATCAATTTTTCAACTTAAACTTATAGTCATGAGAATTATCAAAGTATTTCCCATTTTGATAGCATTTGTTATAATGGCAGGCTGTACAAAGGAAGATGAGCCGCGAACAGGTGAAGTATCCGGATTTGTTATAGATCACACTTCCGTGAAACTGTCCGCCATCCCGTCAATGTATATAGAAGCAGCAAAGGAAAACCTTCACATTGCATACAGTCATACATCTCACGGAAGTCAGCTGACCACAGGTATGTCAGGTCTCATTTCATTCAAGGGACCGTCATTTTCATGGAATAACGGGGGAAACGACGGGGCTCTCGACCTTCATGATTATGCAATAGAGGGTGACCTGGGAAATCCCGACCGTACTACCTGGGCAACCAGAACAAGGTCATACCTGGCAGCAAATCCTGATGTGAATGTTGTAATGTGGTCGTGGTGCGGGCAGGTATCCACGGCCACTGAAGCTGATATCAACACTTACCTGAACCTCATGGAAGATCTTGAAAGCGACTTCCCCGGTGTCAGGTTCGTTTATATGACAGGGCATCTCGATGGTACCGGGCTGACGGGTAATCTTCACAAAAGGAACGAGCAGATACGTAAATTCTGCAGGGATAACAATAAGATACTTTATGACTTTGCAGATATTGAGTGTTATAATCCCGACGGGACATATTTCGGTGATAAAAATCCGGATGACGGATGTAATTACGATACCAACGGTGATGGATCGAAGGACGGCAACTGGGCAATAGCGTGGCAGAATTCACACACCAGGGGAACCGACTGGTTCGATTGCACCGCTGCTCATACACAACCTGTCAATGCGAACATGAAGGCTTATGCGGCCTGGTGGCTATGGGCCCGTCTGGCAGGCTGGAACGGAAGATAACTTATTCATTTATTTCATAAACCACACTTGAAAGCGGGCTCCCGGATCCGATATAAAGTCCGACATTCATAAGATAGTTACCGGTATATGTCCTTCCGTTCTCCGTCATGCCGAAACCAGTTCCCGGGCCTCTCCTCCCTTCATTGGATACATTGATCTCCTGTATTTTATAGGTTTTCAGCGGATCCAGGCCGCGGAGCCTGACTTTGTTCATGGTTTCGCCATACCGGCTGTTAAGTGTATATCCAAAAAGGACAGCCCTGGTTTTTTCACGGTTCACATACATGAGAACCGCCCTGTTTTCCTTATAGGGAGAGACCAGCCTGTAAAGATCGCCGGTATATATGATATCCTTTATCCTGTTGTAATTTCTGACGGCATCCTGGCTGAATTTCAATTCATTATCGGTCATTTTGCCAACCTCAATATCATAGCCCATTTTCCCCATCATGGCAACATCAGTCTTGAATTTGAGCGACTGGTTGCCCCATGATGTGACATGGTTGCACACTGCTATTGCAGGAAAAAAATATGAATAACCCCATTGAATGTAAACTCTTTCAAGAGCGTCAGTGTTGTCGCTGGCCCAGAACTCGGTGAAGTATTTTAATGCTCCGTAATCAACCCTTCCACCTCCGCCTGAGCATAACATTACGGGAAGATGAGGGTATTTCTGGCGTAGTTTTCCGAGAATCCCGTAAAGGCTGTTTACATAATCGATGTAAAGGTGAGATTGCTTATCCTTCAGGAATGGTGAATATGCATTTGTCATCATTCTGTTGCAATCCCATTTGATAAAGGCAATTCCCGGGTTGACTGTAAGCATGCCGTCAACAACATTATATACAAAATCCTGAACCTTTGGATTTGTCAGGTCGAGCACAAGCTGGTTCCTGAAATAATGTTCCGGCCTGTTCGGAAGTTTAAGTATCCAGTCGGGGTGGTTCTCATACAGTTCACTTTTCGGATTTACCATTTCCGGTTCGATCCATATCCCGAATTTAACTCCTCTTGAATCTGCTTCCTTTACAAGATAGCCTAATCCGTCAGGCAGCTTGGCCCTGTTTTCCTGCCAGTCGCCCAGGCCGGCACGGTCATTGTTCCGCGGGTACTTGTTGGCAAACCAGCCGTCGTCGAGCAAAAATACATCAAGTCCCATTTTTTTTGTATCGTCGAGGATACTTGTAAGTTTCTTCTCATCGAAATTGAATCCAGTGGCTTCCCAGTTGTTGAGCAGAGTATATCTTGTGCCGGTACCGTCGAGTATACCGTATTTCATTGCCCAGCGGTGAAGGTTCCGGCTTGTCTGACCCGTGCCTTTATCGGAATATGTAAAAATCATTGAAGGTGTCCTGAAAACCTTTCCGGGATCAAGTGAATATTCTGAAGCAAAGGGATTTATCCCTGAAATGATCCTCAGCGATCCTTTTTCATCGACTTCGAAAAGAAACCTGAAATTTCCTGACCAGCCAAGTGTTCCTGCCAGGACTCTGCCGTTTTCCTCATCGGCTTTTTCATCAAGCGATACCATAAATACGGGTGTCTGGTACATATGAGCCCTTGTGCCCAATTTTGTATCGAGGATCCTGATCCCTGCCGTGAGTTCACTTTCTGTCATTTTCATCTCTTCGGCCCAGTCGCCATGAAACTGTGTGAGCCAGTATTTTTCAGCATCAAAATGAAGCATCGATGAGGCATAATTGAAAACAGTGACAGGTTTTTTTTCATCATGCTTTATTTCTGTCCATTGTTCAATCACATCTTCAGTGGCGTAAGTCTTTGTGAAAAGAGTAACAAAAAAAGGATAAACCGGATCTCTCAGATTTATCCTTGTAAGGTTCACACCGGGTTTTACAATCTCAACTTCATGACTCACATAGTTGAGTTCAAGTGAGGGATTGCCATCATTGTGAGTTGCCCTGACAGCCGGTTCAAAAAGGTTGTCGGTTCCGAAGGTGGCATAGGCCGGATGACCGGCATCTCTCGTTTGTACAGGAAAATCAGTGTCATCGGGTGCAGCTCCGAGGTATACCTGATAAAGACGCCCGTCTTTCGCGCTTACCCTGTAAATAAGGCTGATATTGTTTGTACGCAGCGGGATAAGCAGATCCTTTGCCTGACGCGACCCGGTCGCCACGGCCGGGAAGGGAGTGCCGGACGGATTCTGGGCATTCAGACAGAAACCGGTCATTGCCAGTGTCATAACGGATATAATCTTTTTCATTTTCATCGCGTGTGGTATTACTCGATTAAAGGATAATTACGATCAAACACTATCTAAATTTAAGGATTATTTTAAATAATAACTTATTGTTTTATTTTTGAAGTTCTGTATCTATATACTTATAATAAAATGTCCCTTAACCAACCTGATCTTAAAGGCAGATCACGCTCTGCTGCACTTTTCCTGTTTATCAGTTTCGGATTGTCCGCGTTGTCCTCAGGTTTCCCTGCCCCGCAGCAGGATACAACCCGGACAGGCGGAAACACCCTGAAACAGCCTGTTTATGTAACGACACGGCTGACCACTGAAAAACCTGTAATCGACGGAAAACTGGATGATGAATGCTGGAAACACGGGAACTGGGCAGGCAATTATAATCAGTATATTCCTAATGAAGGAGCTGAACCGACTTTTCCTACCGAACACAATATTCAATATGACGACCGTAACCTTTATATAGCGTTCCGCGCATATGATCCTGAACCTGATAAGATTCACAGGTATGCCGGTGTGAGAGACGATATTGTTGGAGATATGGTTGGTGTTAATTTTGACAGCTACCGTGATTACCGGACAGGCTTCGAATTTACGATCACCGCATGGGGGCAGAAAGTTGATCTTGTGCTTTTCAATCCTACAAACTGGGATTTCAACTGGAATGCTGTATGGAAGGGAAAAGTCGGATTGGAAGACTCGGCATGGGTTGCCGAGATAGAAGTTCCCCTGAGCCAGCTGCGTTACAGCAACAAGGATGAACAGGTATGGGGGCTTCACACCTGGAGATGGATTGACAGGCTGCAGGAAGAAAGCAACTGGGAGCGTCAGACCAAGACCGGGCCGGGCATGCTTTACAATTATGGGGAATTCATAGGCCTCAGGGGGCTGAAGAAGTCACGCCGGCTCGAGATACAGCCCTTTATTCTCGGGGATCTTAAAACAATGAAGGAGATACCGGGAAACCCTTATACAAAAAACGGGAGGACCTGGGGCGGGAATGCAGGATTGGATGCCAAAATAGGTGTATCCAGTAATTTTACAATAGACCTTACTGTAAATCCGGATTTCGGACAGGTCGAATCGGATCCTTCTGTTATGAACCTGACAGCATTTGAAACATTCTATGAAGAGAAAAGGCCATTCTTCCTTGAAGGCCTTACAATTTTCGATTACAAATTCGACAACCAGAACCTGTTCTATTCAAGAAGGATAGGCCATTCCCCTTCTCGTGTCGCAGATGCCGGAGACCAGGCTTTTGTCAAGAATCCCGACATGACAACGATATTGAGCGCGGCGAAATTCAGCGGGACAGACTCAAAGGGGCTCTCAGTCGGGCTTATCCAGAGTGTTACGGCAAATGAGTATGCCAGGATAACCGACCTTTACGGCAATGAATCGAAACAGATTGTCGAACCCCTCACCAACTATCTTGTCGGACGCATTCAAAAAGGCTACAAAGCCGGAAACACAATAATAGGAGGGATGTTCACATCAACCAACAGGTTCATCAATGATGAGGAACTTGAATTTCTTCCGACCGATGCCTTTACGGGAGGTGTCGACCTGCTTCATCACTGGAAGGATAAGAAGTTTTTTGTAAATGCAAAAATATCGGGAAGTTATATTAAAGGCAGCCCCGAATCGATAAAAATACTGCAGGAATCACCGGCCCATTATTACCAGAGGCCGGGTGCTGATTATCTCGATTATGATATAACCCGGACAAGTCTGAGCGGTATGGGAGGCAAGATACAGGTTGGCAAGGGTTCAGGCGGACACTGGAAATATTCAACTGCACTGTCATGGCTTACACCGGGCTTCGATCTTAACGATCTTGGTTATATGAGGAGTGCAGACGAAATAGAGAACCAGAACGAGATTGAGTATTTCATTACAAAACCCGTATCGGTGTTCCGAACACTTTCTGTCAGCTTTGAGCAACGTAATTCATGGACTTTCAACGGAACTTCCCTGGGTTCAGACGCAGAGTTGGGTTTTACGGCTGATTTGACTAACCAGTGGAAATTTGAAGCGGAGGCCGCTTATCATTCGTCTGATATCGATACCAGGCTCCTGCGCGGAGGTTATGATGTCAGAATGCCCGCAAACACTGAAATCTCATTCGGACTTCAGTCCGATCCTTCAAAAAAAATCATTGCACATGCTGAATATCAGTATATGAAGGGAGCAGACAACTCTGCAACAGCTTGGACATTTCAGCCCGGCATTTCGGTGAGGCCCTTAAGCATTCTGAAACTCGGAATTAATGCTGAATATGAGGAAAACATGGACGAGTTGCAGTATGTAGCCACAAAAAATACGACAGAAAGCGGTAAACGGTACATACTTGGGACAATTAACCAGAAAACACTCGGGATCACATTCCGGGCCGACCTAAACCTTTCTCCGGAGTTCTCAATACAATATTATGGCAGTCCTTTTATCTCAAAGGGCAGATATTCAGAACTAAAGAAAATCACAAATCCTGAAGCCGGAAACTACAGGGACCGTTTTTCTGTTTATGAGAATGCAGTATTTGCTGACGGGAAATATCTTCTTCCCGACTATGACGGGGAATTTCCTGTCATGCTCGAAGTCGGAAACCCTGATTTTAATTTCCATCAATTCAGGTCGAACCTTGTGGCAAAATGGGAGTACAGGCTCGGTTCATTCATTTATTTCGTTTGGTCGGGAGAAAGGACAGGCAACAATGCATTTTCAAATGCTTCCTTCGGCGATTCCTATAAATTTCTGAGAAAAGCATATCCCAACAACATATTCCTTATAAAGCTCAATTACTGGTTCTCATTGTAAAACAATTAAATCTCCCTCCGATGGATTTGAACAACGAAAGCTGCATTTTGAAAATATATGCAAGCACCACCGACAGGATCGGATCCAGGCTTCTTTATGAACATATTGTCAACATGGCCAGAGACAGAGGCATCTCGGGAGTCACTGTGTACCGTGGTATAATGGGTTATGGATTAAGCAGTTCCATCAGCTCGGCTAAGTTCTGGGAACTTACCGAAAAGCTGCCTGTGATGATTGAGATAATTGACAATAATAATGTGATAAATGAGTTCTACAAATTGATAGAGCCTGAACTTGTGAAGATGCCTAAAGGGTGCCTTGTTATTGTTGAGCCAATAACCGTAAAACTTCATAAACCGGGAAAGCATTAATGTTTTTTCTGGCATTGCAACTGGCTTATCTTCTTGTAACAAAGTGCTGCTGAAAGATTGGTCACCGGAAAAAGCAGTATTGATCTTTGAAATTCAGCAGGAAGTCAAAATAATGCCAAATTTCCTTTGCAGGCCTGATAAAATTCGCCAATTTTGACACAAATGATTTGCAAAACAGAGCTATTAAGGGAGAGAAATAATAACAAGCATTGAATTTCTGAAGATGAAGATATTGATTTGCGAAGACAATCCTATGGCAATGAAAACCCTGTCGGTAATCCTTGAAAGAGAAGGATTTCTGACTGATCTGGCTGAGGACGGGAACATTGCCATCGAGTTGCTTCAGAAAAACGATTATGACCTTCTTGTTGTTGATATTCATCTGCCATACAGGAGCGGACTTGAACTTGTAAAATTCGTAAGATCCGACCAGGGTAAGGATACTCCGGTGATAATCCTGACAGCTTTCAGTGATCACCAGATGCAGCGCCAGGCCGGAGAACTGGATATCAGCGACTATATTGTAAAACCGTTTAATCCGGCCGAACTGGTGGCAAGGATAAAAACAATTCTCAGCAAATAGGTTATGCCAAAACGTCTTGTACTTTTATTTGTTGGATTTTTAATACCGGTGTTGTTAAATGTTTCACAGCTCATTGCCCAGGAAATCACTGATCCTGAAGCAGAATATACGCGCATAAGGACAATGGCTTTCGGAGGCGGATATGCTGAAGCAGCTGTCGCTGCACGCAGGCTGGTCAATGCCTTTCCCGAATACGGCGATGCAAGAGTACTTCTTGGAAGAATACTGGCATGGCAGAAAGACTACAAACAGGCTGCCGCGGTAATCGACACTCTTCTTATGAAGGATCCCGATAACGGCGACGCCCTCGAGGCAAGACGCGATATCTCATTGTGGTCGAAGGAAAATACAGCCGTGGCGACAGATGTCAGAACAGGTTATTCATTCGACTATTTCTCTTTACCCTATACAAGATTCTGGCAGGTTTTCAGTGCAGGGGCAGGGCACAGGTTCAACTGGGGCCCGGCTGCAGCAGCAATAAATATGGGAAACCTTATAACAGATGATGCAACAGGCATTTCTGCAACTGAATTCCAGGTTGAGGTTGAAGCATATCCACGCTTCTCAGACAAGAATTACGCTTATGTCTCCTATGCATACAGCCCGGGCACTTACTTCCCGACACACAGGGCAGCCTTTGAATTATGGCAGATACTGCCTGAAGGCTTTGCAATATCAGGAGGCATAAATTATTATTATTTCGACCGGAATATTTTCATCGGGCTTGTTTCAATTGAAAAATATGCCGGGAAATACTGGTTCTCCGGTAAATGTTTTGTATATTTCAAGGACGACGGACCACGTACTTCGTACTATATTAATGCCCGGAGATATTTCAATGATTTCGATTACCTGCAGCTGACATTGGGTACAGGAACAGCCCCTGATGAACCTTTCGGCATAAGGGAGGATATAAACCGCCTTGGTGCAAACAGCATCAGGCTCGCCTATAACTTTAATGTGACAGGAAAGCTGAATATCAAGCTTGGTGCGGGTTATTCGCGTGAAGAATATGACGTTGAAGGCGGAACGGCAAAAAGGGACCGGTTTGAAGGATTTGTTAACCTTGTTTATGCTCTTAAAATGAAGTGATGAAATACAGGATCCTGGCCATATTGTCACTTCTTGCTTTTACAGTTGCCGGCGCGGAACCTTTTACGGCCCCGTTGTCGCTGTCCACCGCCAGAAACGGCCGTCCTTCCCCTATTTATATAGCTGATGGAATAGAACTTATTACAATGCACCCCGACAATGTCAGGATTGACGACCTGATTGACCTTTCAAAGGATGTCTATCCGATACAGATTGGAGCATTCAGGGTCAAGACAAATGCTGAAAAGCTTTATTCGACAGTGTCCAAAATCCTCGGGAAGGATGTTATCATGCTTGAGGAAGACGGCTTCTTCAAAATAAGGGTAACGAAACTCGATAAAGCCAGGATACTGAACTACATTGATTCAGGGAAAACCGGCATTGCAAATCCATCCGATACGACTGTTGCAGCGATACCGGCTGATTCTGTAAATATCGCCTATTCGATCCCTGATTCTGCCCTGGTGGCTCAGGCTGTGCCTTTAACTCTTGCCGGCGGAACATCTGGCCGGGATCAGGCTCAGCTTGTTGAACCAATCGAACGACCTCGCCGAAACCTGTTCATTATAAATGATGAAAGCCCCTGGCTGAAACGGATAAACTATTTCGGAAAATCCTTTGCGCTTGTCAATGCCCTGATAATCACTATAATCGTTTCAATAGCCACAATGATGATTCTCCTGATGGTTATCCTTCTGAACAGGGCCAGGATGGAAAAGCAGGAAGATCTTAAGCAATATCTGGCTGAAACATACCAGGGAATGATCATTGATTATCTTTTCACAGGCAGCAGCCCCGACAAATTCAGGTCAATTGCATCTGATAATTTCAGGCGGCAGGCCCTGATCGACCAGATGATAGACGTGAGCGTGAACCTGAAGGGTGATGCTGAGGAAAAACTTGGCGGACTATATCTGTACCTTGGTCTCGACAGGGACTCGATAAGGCGCGCAAAGGATTACAGGTGGCACAAGAAAATAAAGGGGTTCCGTGAGCTTGCATTCATGAACATAAAGGATGCCAATAACATTATTTACAGAGCTCTTAACTCGAAAAACGACATCCTGAGAATGGAAGCCCAGATCGCACTGGTACGGCTGACCGACGATGACCCGTTTGGCTTTCTCTTCCAACTTAACAAACCATTCTCTCTCTGGGAACAGATAACCCTTCATGAACTTATTATACAGCACGATCTTCCGGTGCCTGAGTTCAGGAAATTTCTCAAGGCCGGAAACCCGACCGTTGTCATGTTTGCACTCAGAATGATAAGGGAATTTAAGCAGAAAGACGCCGAGGACGACGTAAGGGAAACACTTGAGCATCCTTCACCCGCGGTCAGGAAACTGGCAGTCCAGGTAGCCGGCGACCTTGAGATGCGATCCACTCTCGAGGTTATGAAGCGGCTTTACAAGAACCAGGATTACAATACCTGCATCGAAATAATAAGGGCAATGGCAAAAATGCCTGATCCTTCACTACTGGGATTCCTCAAACTGGTTCTTGACAAGGAGGACGATGTTCAACTCCAGATCGAGGCAACCAAGGCAATTGAGAACAACGGGGAAGAAGGAGTGAAGACACTTGTTAAACTGATGAAATCAGAGTACAAGAACTACAATATTATTGTCCGTCACGTACTTGACAGGCGAATATTCTGAAAACCATGGGATTTATTTTTGGACATATAGTATTTTATCTTACCCTGATCCTCTTCGGATCTTACCTGGGACTTGGCATCTTTTCTGCAATAGCCCTTCGTAAATACCTGAGAAAGAACAGCTACATCAATTATAACTCCCTGGTGCTTTCACCACTGAGCCCGAGAATATCCATCATCGCTCCGGCTTACAATGAAAGCAAAACCATTATCGACAACGTACGCACCCTTCTTTCGCTCTATTACAACAATTTTGAGGTCATAATTGTAAATGACGGGTCAACCGACAACACCTTCGAACTTATGAAGGATGCCTACGACCTGGTAAGGGTCAATTATTATTTCGATTACCGGATACCGTGCGAAAGGATCAAAGGAGTATACAGGTCGAAAAACCCGTCATACAACCGCCTCACCATAATAGATAAGGTTAACGGTGGAAAAGCTGATTCACTCAACGCCGGGATCAACATCTGCCATAGTGATCTGTTTGTGTCGATAGATGCTGATTCAATAATCGAACCAGATTCCATCCTCAAGCTTGTGAAACCTTTCCTTGAGGAAAAGGACAGGAAGGTTATAGGGGCAGGAGGTGTAATCAGGATCGTCAACTCGTGTGATATTGAAAGAGGTCATATCCGCGAGATAAAGATCCCGTCAAAACTTCTTCCAAGATTACAGGTACTTGAATATACAAGGGCGTTCCTTCTTGGAAGGATGGCTTGGAGCCAGCTCGACGGGCTTATGCTGATTTCGGGCGCCATGGGGATCTTCGACCGCGAAACCGTTATAAAGGCTGGCGGTTACAGCATAAAAACGGTAGGGGAGGATATGGAGCTCGTTCTGAGGATGAGGCGTTATATGGCAGAAAATGACCGGAAGTACGAAGTGACCTATATCCCGGATCCTTTGTGCTGGACAGAAGTCCCTTCTGACCTTAAATCATTGCGTAAGCAGAGAACACGGTGGACACGTGGACTTATTGAATCACTGAGGACGCACAGGAAGATTTTCTTTAATCCTGTTTTCGGACGTTTGGGAATGCTCGGATATCCTTACTGGTTCTTCTTTGAATGGATGTCGCCTTTAATTGCCTTTGCGGGATTTATTTATACAATATATCTTATTGCCACAGATTCACTTAACTGGCCGTTTTACCTTCTGCTTTTCCTGTTTGTTTATACATTCGCAATATGTATTTCAACCTGGGCGATACTTTTTGAGGAAATCACTTTCCATAAATACAAAAAGAAAAGAGATGTCTTAAAACTTTTTGTCATTTCACTTTTTGAACCTTTCTTTTATCCTATCCATACATATTTTGCCATCATTGGCAACCTGGAGGCCCTCAGAGGGAAAAAGGGATGGGGCAAAGCGGAAAGGGCAGGCTTTGAGAAGAAGAAGAAACCAAAAAAACGTGTTATCACTTCCGACGACTCCGCATTCAATATGTAAAATCGGGAATTGCATTCAACCCGTTTTTTACAACATCCAGAGTCTTTTTCTCCTTTGCCTCAGTAGGCGGAACAACGAGCCACAATGGCCATGTGTATCTTCCGGTTGATGAGGTAACGACTTTGTCGAAGTAAACTGATACTGCTATTCCGTCCGACCCGGTGGTTGAAATCTCATAGTTGTAGCCTCCGTCATATGAGACAGCTCCATCAATAACTTTCATCTGGGAAGGATCGCGGAAATATAGCATTGTCCAGGGGATACGTATCTTTATTTTACTGCCGCTCCAGGCGACAGCATTACGCTGCCCGTATGTGAAATCTGAACCATTCTCCATGGGTAGCATTCCAATGTCCTGTACTGTGCCTGTAAATCCATCATTAACCCATCGCATAAGGATCCATGGTGCACCGTCCGACACTGTACTGTAAAATTTCTGGACAGCATGATTTGACAGGTCGAACCGCGGGGTAAGCCCGTACATGTTATACGCTTCCGTAACAAAGTATGAAGCCGTATCTTCGGAAAGGACCATCGACAAAAGAAATTCCGACCTGTTGGAAAGGCTCCTGCCATTGGGAAGCTTCGATTCGCCGAAACTTGCAAGATAGGTATCAAATGCAACCATTACTGAATCGCCTGCCGAAAGCTCCCTGCCAGCTTCAATTTCGAGATAGAAAAAACTGTTGTCATTTGTGGCTCGTATGGTTTTAACCGGACCGTCTGATTTGTCAGTAAGATAACTGACGAATGGGAGGGTGGAGGTCTGTTCGAAAGTAAGCAGGCCGAAATTCTGTTCCGGTGAAGTAAGATTATGCCAGATGTGCCGTGTGGGAATAGTGATCCCTCCAATGTTTGTTCCATATGCTTCAAGATAGGACACTATCCATGTTGGCTTGAACCATTCATCCATCCAGGCAAACATGAAGCCGCCTGCGCAGCCGGCATCAAGGATATTATGCATGAGCCTCATATTATTTTCTCCCTGTTGAAGCTCCGAATACCCTCCGTGATGCATGCCGCTGAACGACTGATGAGCGCTTCCCCAGCTTGATGGAACTCCGAATTCAGCTATGACAAGAGGCATCGAGGTGTAATGTGCCTTGAGGTCGTTCAGATACCCCAGATAACTGTTAGGGCCATAATTGTCGCGATAAGTAAGATAGGATGGTTGCTGACTTATGAAGTTCGGATAATAGGGATATGCATGGTATGAGGCAAAGATACCTGGTTCAGGTATCCTAAGTTTTATTTTTTCAAGATCATATGAAGCCTTGTCCTCATCGGTATGGACTTCTGTCGGGTGTGTAAGCGGATCAAGTGTCGGCCAGCTCGACATGCTTACCGGCCGGCGGACTGAATAATTCAGCGCTTCGTATTTAATAGTCTCGTCAAGCATCCTGGCGATAAATACCTCAGTGGCTTTTCCATTGTCAATGGTAAGATAAGTTCCGGAGAAAGATCTTACAGAAGGATTCCTGGAATCGGTGGTATCAACTTCCTGAGGACTTATTTCCCGGCCAAGGATATAGCCGGCGGTCCAGCGCGAGACATCGGTAACATACCGTCCGTACGACCTTCCGTATCTGTAAGCAATATCCCCATTGCCGTTTATGCAGTCGACTGCCTCCTTTATTCCTGAAGTAAATGATTCTGTTCTTCCAAGCAGATCGTATGAGTCATAATCGGAATAATCCTCAATCTCATCGAGCCATATTCCCTGGAAAAGCAAAAGCGGATTATCAGGGTGGCGCTCATTGTAGTTTGCAAGCTTTTCGTAAAAAACCGGGGGATGTAATGTATATACTCTTATGCAGTTAAAACCCGACTCAGCCATTTTTCTTATCCAGTCTTCATATTGTGCACCTGAAATGGCATAGGCTATTTCACCAGGCCAGTATCCGGGAGGAGAAGATCCCAGGTTTATGCCCTTAAGCACAAGCGATTCATAACCTGAGCCGGTATGCATTGCAAAATTGCTGCCCTGGGTTTTAAAAGGGAGTTCCACTTTGCGTGTGAGTTCGAAATTTATGGTTGTATCTTTTCCTATTGTGATGTCGGTGAGCCTGACAGGATAATAGCTGTCGCAAGTCACTGATGTGACAACGGGAACCCTTACAGAAGCTGCAAGTGGCATCATCAGTGGGGGCAGCATGTCGGGCTCCAGTGCCGTTCCTGACGAATAAGTTGAAAAACCCACCGCCTTGACAAGCTTCCCCGAGAATGTCTTCCCTCCTGATGTCAGTGCAAAAAAATAAAACCCGCTGCGCTGTGGTGCCCCCTGCTGGTTGCAGCCATCCCATACTATGTGATAGCTTCCGGGGCTGACTGAATCAAAAAAGGTTTCCATAACTTTTTGCCCCGAGAAGCTGTAAATAGACAAACGTATGTCAGCCTGATTATTGATGATGAAAGGAATATTCACTGAATATGTGAAGGGATTGGGATATGGGACACCCACTTCAACCGATCCGGAAATGTTATCGTAAAGATTTGACAATCTTAATGTATACCTCCCGTCCGACCCCGTTTTAATTGCATATTCAGTTGTGCCTGCCATCATCGACACCCTGGCGTTTGCCACAGTGGCCCCGTATGAATCAGTAACCACCCCTGACACATAATAATCACGCCCGCTTAACACGGGAGCCGTCACGACCGGTAAACATGATATCAGGAGCATTGCTCTTGCAGAAGCATTTAAACGCCAATTCATAATGGAGGCTGGGAATAAATTGTTTTAAACCTGTTAAAAGTAATAAAAAGAAGCATTAATTATTAATTTTAAAAATCCAATGCAGAATCACATATATGGATATTAACGAAATAACATACCGTAATATTGGAAGGAACGATAATAATGAACTTGCGGAACTCATAAGAAACGTTTTCAGGGAGTTCGGAATTGACAGGCCCGGGACAGTATATTTCGACCCGACAACTGACTCACTTTATGAGCTTTTCATGACCCCTGTTTCGGTTTACTGGGTGGCAGAGGCAAACGGAGCCCTCGCAGGTGGATGTGGTGTATACCCGACACCCGGACTGCCTGATGGTTGCGCCGAGCTTGTGAAATTTTACCTTCTTCCCCAATGGAGGGGCAAAGGTATCGGGAGGACCCTTATGGAGAAATGCTTCGACTCGGCCAGGGAAGCCGGTTACAGGCAGCTTTACCTTGAATCCCTTCCCGAGTTGCATAAAGCAGTATCCATGTATCTGAAGTCGGGATTCAGGCATATTCCGCATGCACTGGGAAATTCGGGCCATTTTGGATGCAACATCTGGATGGTAAAAGATCTGTAGGATCCATCAGGATCATTTCATCTGAAATTGTGCGAGTTCATTAAGCAGGAATAAGACCTGACGGGACCATTTTTAAGGACCGCCAGGAAAAAATCTGGTCACCGGGAAATAAAAACCGGATGATGGTTGTCTAATAGCTGTAAGGAATAACATTAAAATTGAAATGAAAAGGACATTAATTATTACCGGTATTGTCGCCGGACTTACTATAATAGCATTGTTTGTATTCAACAAGCTTGTTTCTAAAAAGGATACAAACAGTATTTTTACTGAGGTACAGGAAGGTCCGTTCGAGATCACCGTGTCAAATTCAGGAGAACTCGAAGCTGAGAAGTCAGTTGATATTTTAGGTCCAGAATTAAACAGGTCGTCGCAGCAGGGCGGCCGCGGTGGCGACCATGGACCCGGCGGAATGCGTTTCATGAGTTTCAAGATTCAGGATATTGTACCTGAAGGTACCGTGGTAAAGGAAGGCGATTATATTGCCCAGCTCGACAGGACCGATTATGACAATTCCCTTAAAACAGCAATTGAAAACCTTAACACACTTAGGTCAAACCTTGAAATGGCTATCCTCGACACAGCCGTCACTCTTACAAATCTGAGAGATGCAATAAAGAACCAGACAATAGCCGTTGAGGAAGCCAGAATAACGCTGGAACAGTCAAAATATGAGCCACCCGCCACTATAAGGCAGGCCCAGCTGAACGTCAACAAACAGGAACGGGCCCTTGAACAGGCTAAGAAGGCTTACACCCTCAGGAAAGCCAAGGCACTTGCAGATATAAAAACCAAAAGGAGACTCTATAATGACGGTGAGGAGCTGGTAAAAGGGCTTCAGGATTTTCTTTCAGAATTCACCATACGTGCTCCATCTGCCGGAATGGTCATTTACAAGAAGGAATACAACGGAACAAAAAGGAAGGCCGGGTCGCAGGTTAATCCATTCGACCGGGTAATTGCAACACTACCCGACCTAAGCACAATGATCTCCAAAACCTATGTCAGCGAAATAGAGGTCAACAAGGTCAAACCCGGTCAAAAGGTTGTAATATCCATTGATGCAATGCCAGGTAAATCTTTGACGGGCGTTGTCAAGAGTGTGGCCAACATAGGGGAGCAGCTGGAGAATTCTGATGCCAAAATGTTCGAGGTCCTGATAAAAATAGATGGACTGAATCCGGAACTCAGACCGGCCATGACTACATATAATAAAATTATTATTAACTCATACGACAATGTAATTTACATTCCAACAGAGTGCGTTAATGCCGGCGTTGATGGAATTCCTTTTGTTTACAGAAAAAACAAGACAAAGCAGGTTGTTGTTCTGGGAGAAATGAACGACAAGAACATAATTGTCAGGGAGGGGCTTGAACCCGGAACAACAATATATCTCGTTCCGCCGGAGGACCCGTCAAAATTCCGGCTTGTAGGCATGGATCTGATTGCCGGCACTAAATAAAACAATATATTCCTTACGGAACATCCATTCTTCAGGGTGCATACAATGCCGGAAGAATGGATTTCTTTTTTAAAACATTTTCAGGGAATTAGTAACTTTGATAAGATTATTTTACATTCCGGCCAGGTCGTTGAGTAAAGTGAGGTTTTTCTGACACAATCATATAAAGTTCATTAGGATGAAACCAAAAGAATTGTTCCTGATTGCATTATTGATGATGTGCTTCGCCACATCACCGGCTCAGCAAGGAGGCTCACGCGTTGAGATAACCGGTACTGTTCTGGATGAATCGGGCAAACCGATAAGCAATGCCATTATACTGACCGACGGCAGGAACTCAGGCACTGTTACGGGCCCCGACGGGAAGTATAAGATTAAGATCAGGGCCGGGGTCCGGAGGCTGGGAGTTCTGACATTCACCAATGGCGTTGTGGAAGAAGACATTGAAGGGAGGACAGAGATCAATTTCAGGTTCGGAGCCAGGGCCGGCGAAAGCCGGGCTGCCGTTAACGATGAAACGCAGCCTGAGGAAGAAGGTGTTAATACGGGGTATAGCCACGTCAAGAGAAAGGAAGCTGCCACCGATATTGATAAAATTGACGGGACAAATAAAAAATTTGCCAGCTACACTTCAATTTATGAGATGATTGAAAGAGAAGTTTCAGGTGTAAAAAGGTCAGGCAACGGTTTTGTCGTCCGCGATTCAAAGGACTTTTTCGGGAGTGTCCCTGCGCTTCTTGTTGTTGATGGTACCTATGTTGATGATATTTCAGGTATAAGGCCGACGGAAGTTGAATCCATTGAAGTTCTGAAAGGAGCATCAGCCTCCATTTATGGTTCACGGGGCTATGGAGGGGTTATAATCATCAAGACGAAGATAAAGAACTGACCTGGTGAGGATTTCTGTCTTTGCTAAATATAATAGCCAGCACGATTACAACCTTTTGGGATGGGACCAGAGTGACCTGCTCTCATTCAATCTCACCCTTATTGTGTACCCGGAGCCGGGATCGAACCGGCACAGCATCGCTGCCACTGGTGTTTGAGACCAGCGCGTCTACCAATTCCGCCATCCGGGCAAAAAATAAATTCGGTAGATAAATAATCTCTCATTCAATAAAAGAACTCAGCCCGTTTCACCGGGATGGCGGAATTGGCCGCCCCTGCAGTCTGGCTCCCCGCTAAAAACACCCGCAGGGTGTTTTATTAACGCCCGGCCCTGCCATCCGTGCAACATTAGTCTTGCAGTCGTGATGACTTGCCGGACTGCGAAAATAAGATAATTTTTACACTTTTCGGCCCTTACTTCCTTTATCTTTTTCCTTTTGTCTTTTATCTTGTTTTCGCTGCCAATTCACGTATAACCGATGCAATACTATCCGCATCAAATCCGCATTCCCTGATGAGTTCTTCCTGCGTGCCATGCTCGACAAAATAATCAGGGATCCCAAGCCTTCTTATCCTTGAATTATAACCATTGTCACACATGAATTCTGTTACCGCACTTCCAAGCCCTCCCTTAAGGATTCCATCCTCGACAGTAATGATATTACTGAATTTTTTGAAGACCGAATGAAGGGCTTCAGTATCAATGGGCGAGAGAAACCTCATATCCCAATGGGTGACGGTTATTCCTTCAGGGGCAACTTTTGAGGCTGCTTCAACAACGAAATTGCCGGGATGGCCGATGCTTAACACTGCAACATCCCTTCCTTCACTAATAAGCCGGGCTTTCCCTATCTCTGTCTCTTGAAATGGTTTCTGCCAGTCTGTAACCATACCGTTGCCTTTGGGATACCGAATTGAAAATGGTCTGGCATTTTTCTCAAGCTGAGCAGTGTAGAGCATATTCCGCAGTTCAAGACTGTTCATTGGGGCCGCAACAATCATGTTCGGGATCGACCTCATAAAGGCAAGGTCAAAAAATCCGTGATGAGTGGCGCCGTCAGAACCTACAAGCCCGCCTCTGTCGACACAGAATACAACATGCAGGTTCTGAAGGGCAACGTCATGGATAACCTGGTCGTAAGCCCTCTGGATAAACGAAGAATAAATATTGCAATATGGTATTGTGCCCTGGGTTGCAAGACCGGCGGAGAAAGTCACGGCATGCTGCTCGGCAATCCCGACATCGAATATGCGGTCGGGAAGTTCCTCGTTCACTATGCACATTGAGCATCCGGTTGTCATTGCGGGTGTAATGCCGACGATCTTCTCATTTTCACGTGCAAGCTCGAGAAGGCTTTTTCCAAACACTTCCTGATAAGTTGGAGGGATACCTGAGTCGGGGGTCTTTAAAATGGCACCTGTCCTGCTGTCGAATTTTCCTGGTGCATGATATGCAGTCTGATTTTCTTCGGCAGGTTTGAGCCCTTTGCCCTTAACAGTAAGGCAATGCAGGAGCTTCGGGCCTGGGATCCTTTTAAGATCCTGCAGAACGCTTGTCAGATGAAGAATGTCGTGACCATCAATAGGGCCAAAGTATCTGAAATTAAGTCCTTCAAAAAGGTTGCTCTTATCAAGGATTGTGCTCTTGAACCCGGCTTCCAGCTGACTGGCAAGAGTCCGGGCATTCGGGCCCAGCTTGTTGAACCGGCCGAGCAGGTTCCAGATCTTGTTCCTGAACCTGTTATATGTTCCGCTTGTGGTAATATCGATCAGGTACTCCTTCAGCGCCCCCACGTTGGGATCGATGGCTATGTTGTTGTCATTCAATACGACAAGCAGGTCCGACTTTGCTATGCCCGCGTTATTAAGCCCTTCAAAAGCCTCCCCGGCTGTCATCGCGCCATCACCTATGACGGCAACCACATGCCTCTTTTCCCCCTTTCTTTTTGCCGCAACGGCCATTCCCAAAGCTGCCGAGATAGATGTGCTCGAGTGACCGGTCCCGAAGGCATCATACTCGCTTTCCGCCATCTTGGGGAACCCGCTTATACCCTTGTACATCCTGTTGGTTGAGAACCTGTCCCTTCTTCCCGTAATTATCTTATGGCCGTATGCCTGATGCCCGACATCCCATATTATCTTATCGTACGGAGTGTTGAATACATAATGCAGGGCCACAGTAAGCTCAACCACTCCCAGACTTGCACCCAGATGCCCGGGGTTCCTGCTTACCATTTCAATGATGAACTGGCGCAATTCAGAACAAACCCTTACCAGATCGGTCGGATTTAGTTTTCTAAGATCCTCGGGTGTGGAAATTTTAAAGAGAAGATTCTCCTCCTGATTCATTCTGAAAACAAGTAAAAAACAGCATGCAAATATAACAAATATTATTCCCTTATGTTTGCCCGGCCATATAGCGGATTTTCTTATTTTTACTCCGGAATGAAATATCTATATCCCTGCCGTGCCATGAATAAAAAACTTAATTTGTTGCTTGTAATGATGATTGCGACTCTCTTCATGATGTCGTGCGTTTCAGGAAAAAAATACAGGGAGATGCAGTTTATGAACAGGCAGAACATGATGGAGCGCGATGATTTAAAGGCCGAAAACCTTACCCTTTCCATGCAGAACAGGGATGCTGAGATGAAGATATCTGCCCTTGAAAAGGATATTGCCAGGTTACGGCAGGATCTTGCCACCGCTGAAATTGAACGCAACAAGGCAAGGGATGAACTTAATATAATATCCGGAAGGTACAACGACCTTCAGAATGCCCAGGATGAGCTTGTCAGGGGCAATGTGGCCGAGACCCGTAAGCTCCTGACTGAACTGCAGGCTGCACAGGATAAACTCAGGCAGAAGGAAGAAATTCTGCGTCAGCTTGAACAGTCGCTCGACCTGAAAAAGATTTCACTTGACGAACTTACACTTGAACTTGAAAGGAAAAACGCAACCCTCGCAGATCTTCAGAAGGTACTTGATTCACAGAAAAAAATTGTTCAGGATCTTAAGAACAAGGTATCCGAAGCTCTTCTCGGATTTGAAAACAACGGGCTGACAGTTACCAACAGGAACGGAAAGGTTTACGTTTCACTTGATGAAAAACTGTTATTCAAAACTGCAAGCTGGGATATTGATGCCAACGGCAGGAATGCCCTGAAAAAACTTGCCGCGGTTCTGGAAAAGAATCCCGGGATACAGGTTACAATTGAAGGACACACCGATAACGTACCATATAAACCCGGATCGGGTCAGCTGAAGGATAACTGGGACCTGAGCGTAAAAAGGGCCACGACAGTGGTAAGGGTACTGCTTGAAGGCACCAGGATAAATCCTTCGCGCCTGACAGCTGCCGGAAGAAGCCAGTATGTCCCGGTTGAGGCTGCAGATACTCCGGAAGCACGACAGAAAAACCGACGCACCGATATTATCCTCACACCCGATCTTACAGAACTTTATAAGCTGATCGACAGATATTAAAATGATTTCGGAATTCGGAATTCCGATTCCGGATTAAGGAACTTGTACGGAGTGAAGCAGAAGACGCTGAGGAACACCGAGTCAGAAATTAATTCCGAATTTCTTAGCCCACCTTTAGGGGGCTGGGGTGGTAAAATCGGCAACAGAGCAGGGTTGAGTACATTTCGGATTTCGGAAGGTTGAATCCGGATTTATTAATTCCGAAATCACAATTCCGACATCCGAAATCAAATTATTGCGAGAATTCCTGCAGTCTTACCTTCATATTCTTGAGAGCCTGGAGCAGGTTTTCCTCTGGCTTAAGGAAATCCTGGCTGCCCCAGAAGACCGGGTCATAATCCTTTATTGTCCTGGAGAACACGTCATGCGCGGGAGCAAGCTCCTCCCTGTCGAATCTTGTTACATTCTCCGTGCTTGCGCTGGTGACGGCCATCTCGAAGAATACGCTGAAAACCGCGTTGAACAGACGCTTCTTCTGTTTAGACTGAAATTCGAGATCGCCCCTGACATGATTAAGGAAATACCTGTCGCCAATCTTGCGGTAACTTACGGAATACTTTACCGAAACGGGCCATGTAGTAAAATCCCTTGAGGGGTTGGATATAAAGGAGCCCTTCATCTTCTGAAGGTAGGCGGGATTGATAATGAATTCAGCCCTGACAAGGGCATAATCAGTCGTATTTATGAACATTGATCCCCTAAACATAGGCATTTCAGCATCTTCTCTCGGGCCGAATTCAATTTCAAAAGCCGATTCATCATCATAGGAGACAATGTCTGTAAGCCTGTAGCTGTAATCTTCAATACCGGCTCCCCGAGATAGGAAATCAAAGGAATTTCTTATCCCGTCAAGTTCGAGGCATGTGCTGAGGCCGGCCTTCAGACGGACTGTAACTGAATCGCTTACATTAATGTTTTCAATCTTCCTGCTTTTGAGGACCTTTATCTGATCATTAAGAAGAGTAGCGGTATACGGACTTTTGAAGATCTGCAGTATAGCCTCCGAATATGTCTGAAGCTGCGATCTTCTGAGCACACCTTCCCTGTAAAATGCAGTCATCCCCGCCGGCGTGTTTCCATAATTCCTGGGAATCCCTGAAAGGGTTTTGTATATTATCTCCTGCGGGATCTGATTTTTGATAATTATTTCGGGTATTGAAATGAATTCCCTTTTCATCTCAACGACGAAATTGCTTCCAAGCGACTGTATCACCGGGATCTCCCGTGCAAAATAGCCAAGGTAGGACACCACGATTGTATCGGCACGGTCGCCTGGAAGGAGCTTGAGACCGAATTCGCCGTTATTATTTGACACGGTTCCCCTGCCGTTTTGTTTTAGCGCGATTGTTGCAAACGGCAGAGGTTCGGATGATTCGCCGTCGAGTACGATTCCCGATATTATTCTAATTCCTGACATCCCTGTTGTATCTCTATATGAAGGTGGAGAAGGGGGAGGCAGGTTCCTGGAAATAATTATGAACTGGTCGATTACTGAATATAAAAGTGAATCTTTCCCGAGTATGCTGTTGAGGATCTCCCTTAGTTTTGTCTGTCTGAAATTCATTTCCGACCTGGCCGCCGGGTCCACAAGCCTGCTGTCGTATGTGAAATGATAACCTGTATGTCTGGTAATCAGGTTAAGAGCATTTACGGTTTTTATTGTCCCGGCCCTGAAGGTGAATGAAGAATCAAGAATACCATCCTGACAGAGGATCTTCTGAGATGGAATCAGTGATATCAACAATGCAATGGCTGATATATATTTGAATATAATGCCATTGTTGGCAGACATAAGACAAACGGTTAGCTATTTTTTTGAAAGATGGTAAACGCTACCATCTTTTGAATAACCGAGGTTAAAGCTAAGACAAATTAACCGGATAATTGTTTCCTCAGGCTGATTATCCAGCGGGCCGTTTGTTGTCCAGGTGTTTTTTAGTATTTCAGGGTCATCGGCAACAACGTCCATATTATAAACCCTCCTGAGATCCTTCAATACCACGTCGAGAGGCTGCCCGTCGTAAACAAGGATGCCACTGTTCCATGCCATGTAATTCTGATCCTCGTTAAGATGTTTTTCTGATGACCGGCTGCTCATAGTCCCGACATATCCCGGGTCGACGACGATATTTCTTGTTCCTTCATTGTCGGTAACAATTACCTTGCCGGTTTTTACGAACACTTCAACTGCCGAATCAGCATTGCTTGTAATTACATTGAATGTAGTGCCTACAACCTTTATGCTGGCATTACCTGCATTTATTGTAAAGGGATTTTCCGAATCTGGAGTGATATCAAAAAAGGCTTCGCCTTTAAGGGTCACGTATCTGCCGTGTTTCACGAAATTACGATGATATGCCAGTGTGGTCTTCCGGTTAAGCACGACGATGCTTCCGTCAGGAAGCGTGACCTGAAGGTTTTTCCGGGTCTCTGTTGTGGCGACCGTAACCTTACGGCTCAACATGTCTTTTTCATTCATTACAACAAACAATGTCCCCAGCCCGAGCAACAGTAACAATGTTGCTGCGATCCTGAAATACATAGTTTTCATAAAACTTCTGCGTATCACCTTTGTTCCGGGCATAAGTCCGTCGCCGCTCAGCCTGGAATAAAGGTTTTTCCAGGCTTTGTCTACATCAATTTCCTTTTCGCTGTTCATCTCTCCGAGCTCTTTCCAGTATTTAATTGTATTCAGTCTGTCTTCTGCCGTAAACCGGTCGAGCAGATCCCCGTTCTTATTATCCTCTCCCGAAAGAAGTGAGGAAAGATCCTCCCACTCCTTATCTGTGTATTTGTTAATGTTATCAGTCCCTTTCATTGTTCCGCGAGTGCTTTTCTGAATTCCTTTAGTGCTCTTCCCATATTTGCTTCGACCGTTTTGACCGAAACAGACAGCCTCTCGGCGATCTCAGAATATTTCAACCCTTCAAATCTGCTCATGCAGAATATTTTTCCGCATTTTTCAGGCAACCTTTCGAGAATTTTCGCAATTTTCGCCTGGAGTTCCCTGTAATTGACAATATCAGAAGGGCTTTCAGGCGATTCTTCGGTATGAAGAGCCATCTCCCGTGCATATTTCTCAACCACCCTGTTGTGATCAATAAAATGAAGGCAGAGATTATGTACGGCCCTGTAAAGATAACCGTTCAAAGAACTTTCAATTTCAATCTTTTCCCTGTTTTTCCATAACCTGTAATACAGATCCTGGACTATTTCTTCAGCTGCATCCTGATCCTTTACAAGTGTCCGGGCATATCTTACGAGAGAAACATAGGAGGACCGGAATAGTGATTCAAACTGTCGGGTATCACCCTCCCTGATCCTCCTTATTATTTCAGAATCTGTAAGCATATCCTGCCTTGTCATTTCAGTTGTTTTCCCTTTCGCTGAATTTAAGTTTTCTGCTTAGGCGGCGTATTGCAGATTCGATGCTCTGGTCAGGTTCTATAACGTTGTAGTCTCCCCAGAATTCCGGGTCAGTGAATGCCTCGACTTTGTCAGAGAATACATCGGTATATCTTAATTTTTCTTTTCCCGGGATCTTAATCACCTCTTCGTTGGTACGGTCGGTGATTGCAATCTCCGACATTGTTGTATAGAAAGTATTGAAGAGTTTCCGTTTCCAGTTCACCTTGAATTTGACTTCAGCTCTCGAGTATGCGAAATACCATTTGCCGTCCTGTTCACGGTATTTGACCCTGTATGTTGCAACCTCGGGGGTTACTTCCATGCCAAGAGGTTTCTTCTTGATGAATATTGAAGAAACGGCATCCTTGTCTTCAAGATTAAAACCGAACTCTGCTTCCGTTATTGCGTTTGTTGTTGTTTCAATATAAAGGTTCCCGAGGAAGAGTGGATTGTCGACCGATGGTTTCTGTTTGAATGATATGACGTAGTGTGGTTTGTCATCAATTTCAACGACGGTTGACAATGTATAGTCATAATATTTCATCGCGTCGATCGTCAGGATGTCATCGGTATTCTTTGCAATATCGAGCTGTAACACAGTTACCGGGCCTCCCTGAAGCTTGAAAAGAACAGTATCCATTTTCTCGACATCCGATCCTTTTCTTCCTTTGTATATCCGTGCGCCATCGAAGCGGAGATCGTTGTTGTACGGTGCTTTGAAGATTTCAACAACAGCCTCTCCGATCGAGACGTATGTACGATTCTTCCTGATGGTTTCCCTGTAGAATGCGGTCATAAGATTTGGCTCATCGACATAATTCCTTCCGATTTTGGTAATGGCGCTCCTGACTATTGCCTCGGGATCGATTGGTTTGACAATTATTTCCTTTATTGGAATCGGGGCCGGCAACATCGATATGACATTCTTATATCCGTCGATCCGCAGGTCAGTAAGAGGTACTACCTTGTTCTTATAGCCAAGATAAGTAATTTCAAGGTTTTTTGAGGTTTGGGTTTCATAGACTTTAATAAGAAATTCACCATCGATGTTTGTCACTGTTGCAACGTTTGTTTCCTTCACTGCAACAGTAGCAAAAACCAGAGGTGTCCCGGTCTCGGCATCAATAACCTTACCCCTGAAGGTAAGTGTTTCCTTCTGGTCGTTTTTTTTCTGTTCAGCAACCTGGCCTGCATAAGTTGTTCCGGAAATAAATGCCGGAAGCAGCAGGAGTGCGATAAGCGAAAAAGTTCTGAAAGTTTTCATGGCATTAAATCATTAAGTTAGCAATTATTTCAATCTTTTCAAAGGTTTATTCCCCTGTTTTCAGCCTTATGACCATTTTGGGGGGGCAATACCCTATCATCAACGTTTATAATTTTTAACTTGCCCTCCTGTTACAATATAACATATGATTCAGCATTTTGTCAGGGCCATAAATGCATTTGCTTCATTATCATCATATCTGACCGGCACATTAACGCACACCCCGGTTGTTGCGGGCATGCCACCGGCCGTCTCTTTTGAGCTGACAAATCATTGCAATCTCAGATGTCCGGAATGTGCTTCAGGATCAGGAATTATGACAAGGGAAAGGGGGTTCATGGATCCGGCACTTTTTAAACGGGTTGTTTCAGAGCTAAAGCCCTATCTGTACTATATAAATCTTTATTTCCAGGGAGAACCAATGATGCATCCTGATTTCTTCAGCTTCACCGGGCCACCGGGCCCTGCCAGGATTGTTGTTTCTACCAACGGCCATTTTCTTACTGAAGCAGATGCTGAAAAGCTTGCCCGGTCAGGGATATTTAAACTGATAGTATCTCTCGACGGCACTGACCGCCACACTTATGGTCTTTACAGGAAGGGCGGAGATTATGAAAAAGTTGTTCAGGGGATCAGGTACGTCTCATCGGCTATCAGATCGACAGGCTCACATCTGAAACTTGAAATACAGTTTCTTGTGAACAGGCACAATGAACATCAGGTTCAGGAGGCAAGATTGTTTGCAGATGAGGTGAATGCGACGCTCAGGCTTAAATCAATGCAGGTAATTTCTTCAGCCAGAGCTGATGCATGGATGCCTTCAGATTATAAATACAGGCGTTATAACAGCGATCTCAACGGATTAAGTGTCAAAAGCACACTTCCTGACAGATGCCTGAGGATGTATCTGAATCCAGTTATTACCTGGGATGGAATGGTAATACCGTGCTGTTTCGACAAGAATGCTGACTTCATAATGGGTGATCTTAACCGGGAATCTTTCAGAACGATCTGGAAAGGTGAAAAATACAGGTCATTCAAAAATGTGGTACTGACAGGCAGAAAATCAATACCCATGTGCAGAAACTGCACCTCCGGGCTGAAAGGAGTGATATACTAAAGGATTCAGGAATTGATTTTCACACTGTCATCACTTCTTTTTCCTTCATGGCCATGACCTTATCCACTTTGGCAGAAAAATCATGTACCATTTCCTGGATGTTTTCGGATGCATTCTTCTCAACATCCTCCGGCAGGCCGTCTTTCAACATTTTTTTAAGTTCATCATTTGCCCATTTACGGGCATTCCTGAGGCTTATCTTTGCGGTTTCCCCTTCATTCCTTACCTGTTTTACGAGTTGATGTCTCCTTTCCTCTGTAAGCGGGGGTATGCTTATCCTTATAACCTCGCCGTTATTCATTGGTGTCAATCCGATATTTGCAGCAAGTATTGCTTTTTCGATGGTCCCGAGCATATTCTTTTCCCATGGTTGGATAAGAATAGTCTTAGGATCAGGAGTGTTGATATTGGAAACCTGAGACAACGGTGAATTTACTCCGTAATAATCAACAGTGATTCCATCGAGCAGAACGGGATTGGCTCTTCCTGCGCGAAGCCTTGAAAGTTCATATTCAAGATGCTCAAGCGCTTTTTGCATCCTGTCTTTTGCTTCTTCTATAACGAGTTCTACTTCTTCGTTCATAAATGTTGGCTGCGGTTGGGTTTGAACTTATTATCAGGGTTTGCCTGCAGAAGTTTTAAAAAACTGCTGCAGGGGAAACAAATGTAATAAAATTGAATGTAAATACAGCTATTCAATTGCAAATTAGGGTACCGACCGGGTTTCCTTTTACAACTTTCATCAGGTTGCCCGGTACGTTCATATCGAATACGACTATCGGCATGTCGTTCTCGCGGCACATGGTGAAAGCCGTGGAATCCATGACTTTCAGCCTTTTATCTATTACTTCCTCGAAGGAGATATTGTCAAATTTCCTCGCATCGGGGTCCTTTTCCGGATCAGAAGTATAAACCCCGTCGACCCTTGTTCCCTTAAGAAGCACATCAGCTCCGGTCTCAACGGCTCTTAATGCTGCTGCCGTATCGGTTGTAAAGAAAGGATTTCCGGTTCCACCCGACAGGATACAGACAGTACCTTTTTTCATTTCTTCAACTACAATGTCGCGGTCATACAGTTCTCCCACAGGTTCCATTCTTATCGATGTGAATAACCTTGCCTTCCCCCCCGATTTTTTTATTGCGCCTTCAAGAGCCAGGCTGTTGATTACTGTCGCGAGCATTCCCATCTGGTCCCCCTTTACACGGTCGAATCCTGATGCCGTACCGCTGAGTCCCCTGAATATGTTCCCTCCTCCAATGACAATTCCGACTTCACATCCTTTTAATACGATCTCAACAATCTGTCGGGCATATTCATCAAGAATGCGGGTGCTGATGCCATGGCTCTGATCTTCAGCCAGCGACTCTCCGCTTAATTTCAAAAGGACTCTTGAATATTTCATATGTAAATGTTTTTGTTAAATGTATGTCTTAACATAACAAATTTATGTCGCAGCCAAATTTATAAAATATGTTTTAAGCCAGAAACAGATTATGCCACAATAAACTTCAGATGCAGCCGGGCAGATCCGTTGCATGAAGTCAGAGCCCTTGAAGAAAAGTGGGATTAATAAAAATGAAGGGGGAGGTGCTACTCTTTCTTTTTATCAGTGTTCAATCCGAACAGAGTGTATAAGGGGCAGAAGCTTATCAGGCTGGTAACAACAAGCAACACTGCAATTATAAGCACAACGAGTGCAAGAGTACCTTTGACAGCGCCAAGGAAATAAAGAACAACAGCCAGGGCTGCAAGAGCTAATCTTACAGTCTTATCGATTGTACCAACATTCTTTTTCATAACAGCAACTTTAAATTATGTTTACACTTATAACAAAAGAAGGCAAGAAATGTTGATTGTGCGAAAAGAAAAAAAAGGGTGTCTTTAAAAGACACCCCCGAATATTGAAGTATGAACACGAAGTTACAGATTCAGATTGAACCTCTTGAACCCGGTGACTGTCAGGGATTTGTCGACTGACTGCAGGTATTGCCTTATAGTCTGCTTGTTATCCTTGATATATTCCTGGTTGAGCAGTGTGTTCTCCTTATAGAATTTGCCAAGTTTACCCTGGGCTATTTTTTCGAGCATCTCCTCAGGCTTGCCATCGCGGCGGGCCTGTTCTTTCCCGATCTCGATCTCCTGTGCTATAATGCTTTCGGGAACATCATCCTTATCAACAGCAACGGGGTTCATTGCTGCCACCTGCATGGCGATATCCTTGTAAACCTGAACATCGGCTCCGGCTTTTGAAAAACCGACAACTGCTGCAAGTTTATTGCCCGGGTGAATGTAAGCCTGAACATAGGGAGCCTCTACTTTTTCATAATATGAAAGATTGAGTTTCTCACCTATTATACCTACGAATTCTATTATTTTCTCTCCGACAGTTGAATTCTCGAGAGGAAGAGCCTTCAGTTCGTCGAGACTGGCAGGTTTCTTTGCAAGAGCAAGGTCAAGGATCTTAGATGCCAGGGAGATGAATTCAGCATTCTTTGCAACGAAATCGGTTTCACTGTTGAGG
This sequence comes from Bacteroidales bacterium, assembly GCA_035390825.1. GTDB lineage: Bacteria > Bacteroidota > Bacteroidia > Bacteroidales > VadinHA17 > LD21. Next base: position 65,143 of record DAOOUQ010000011.1, read on the forward strand.
ACTGTCATTGCACCAAATTTGCCGTCGGGTGTTACTTTTGAAAGCACCACGCCTTCGGTCGCTTCCCTGTCAGCTCTTTTGCTTGCAACCGCCTGCCCTTTTTTCCTGATTATTTCAATAGCTTTATCGAAATCGCCGTTTGATTCTTCGAGGGCCTTTTTACAGTCCATCATTCCGGCGAGGGTGATTTTTCTTAGTTTAGCAACATCTGCTGCGCTTATATTAGCCATTTTATCTATTATTAAATCAATTTAAATTTTATTCTTCATCGGTCTCGTCAAGCCCGGCGATGATTTCTTCCTCCTCTTCTCCTTCTTCGGCAAGATTTTCATCTTCAGCCTCTACCTCTTCTTCCTCTTCAACTATTGCCTGGATGACCGAGTCGGGCAGGTCACTTGTTTCAAGCTCTTTTCTTATGAACTTCTTGTCTTTCTGTGCCGGTTCCTTGTCTTTTTCGAGTTTTCTCTCGTTAAGGCCTTCTTCAATTGCCTGGCACAGAATGCCCACTATGAGAGAGATTGATTTTGATGCATCATCATTTGCAGGGATCGGGAATTCAATATCTGAAGGATCGGAGTTTGTATCAACCATGGCAAAAACCGGAATGCCAAGTCTTTTAGCCTCTCTTACGGCAATATGTTCCTTGCAGACATCGACAATGAAAAGAGCTGATGGCAGGCGGGTAAGGTCGACGATGCTGCCGAGTGTTTTTTCAAGTTTTGCCCTCTGGCGGGTAACCTGGAGTTTTTCACGTTTTGAAAGGTTGGCGAAAGTTCCGTCGGTGGTCATCTTATCAATTGACCCCATCTTTTTTACTGCCTTACGGATTGTCGGGAAATTTGTAAGCATACCACCGGGCCACCGTTCAGTAACATAAGGCATATTTACCTGTTTTACTTTCTCGGCCACGATTTCCTTTGCCTGTTTTTTTGTGGCAACGAAAAGGATCTTTTTCCCCGAACGGGCAATATGCTTCATGGCAGAAGCCGCCTCGTCGAGTTTTACAATTGTTTTTTCAAGATCGATGATGTGGATACCATTGCGCTCCATGAAGATGTAAGGAGCCATCGCCGGGTTCCACTTTCTTTTGAGATGTCCGAAATGAACACCTGCATCAAGTAATTCCTGGAATGTTGTTCTTGGCATTTTAGATTTTTTTAAAGTTTACATTCTGTTCAATCAATCACAAAGTAGCTCCGTCAACTGATGGAAGTCTCTGCGATTTAGATACTAAACCTGCATCTATTTATGATGACTGATCGTGTTAATTCCTAACGTTTGCTGAACTGGAATCTCTTACGGGCTTTTGGTCTTCCCGGTTTCTTTCTTTCAACTTCGCGGGGATCACGTGTGACGAATCCGCTTGCTTTCAGTGTTGATTTGTTCTCGGGGTCAACTTTAACGAGGGCCCTGGTAATGCCAAGTCTGAGGGCTTCTGCCTGACCTTTTACACCTCCTCCGTCAAGGTTGACCGTGATGTCGTACATGTCGGTTGCATTAAGTGCAACAAGCGGCTGGGTAACAACATACTGCAATGTCTCAGCGCCAAAATACTCTTTAAAATCCCTGTCGTTTACAGTTATTTTTCCCTTGCCATCTCTTAACATTACTCTGGCAACGGCTGCTTTTCTTCTTCCTATAGCATTAACTGGCTCCATATTTGTTCCTTAGTGTATTATAATTCTAATTTTTTCGGTTTCTGGGCCTCATGAGGATGCGATGCGCCGGCATATACATGCATGTTCTTGTAAATAGCTCTTCCGAGGCGGTTCTTTGGCAGCATCCCCTTTACAGCTTCCTCAACGAGGCTTATGGGATTTTTTTTGAGCATCTGTTCTGCAGTGGTAAATCTCTGGCCTCCAGGATAACCTGTATGCCTTACATATACTTTGTCGGACCACTTGGTTCCTGACAGGGATACTTTCTCAGCATTGATGACCACAACATTATCGCCACAATCAACATGAGGAGTGAAATTTGTCTTGTGCTTTCCCCTGAGAGTCGCAGCCACTAACGTTGCGAGACGTCCGAGAGGGGCTCCTTCTGCATCAACTAAAACCCACTCCTTGTTCACAGTCTCCTTGTTGGCTGATATTGTCTTGTAACTTAAGGTGTTCACTTTTACTTAATTTTATGATTGAAACACTTGAACTTAATGTCAAAACCCATTATTTTGGGACTGCAAAAATACAATATATTTCCATAAAAAAAAGAATATTGACCAGAATTTCTGTTCCGGATCAGAAAGCTTAGTTATTTTTGGTCTCTTTTCTAAATTTGGAACAGAAATAAGTTTACCAGGATATGATGAACGACAAGGAGCTTCTCGGAATGGCAATAAGAATTGCCGGCGACGGAATTAAAACTGGTGCCGGCCCGTTCGGAGCTGTGATAACCATTAACGGTCAAATAATAGCATCTTCGAGCAACAGGGTGGTCCTCGATTCCGACCCCACGGCTCATGCCGAAATACTTGCAATACGGAAGGCTGCAGGCATATTGAAGAGCCACGACCTGAGCAGCTGTGTTCTTTATACCTCATGCGAACCCTGCCCAATGTGCCTGGGAGCTATATACTGGGCAGGCATCAAAAAAGTTGTCTATTCGGCGTTAAGGCGTGACGCTGCTTCTGCAGGTTTCAGCGATGAATTCATATACAATGAGATAGCTCTCGACCCGGCTGAAAGAAAAGTGACTTTTATAAGGGTTGAGGATCATAAGGCAGGAGAGGTATTCAGGATGTGGGAGAATTTCGAAGACAGGATCAAATACTGAACCATGCCTGAACGACTTGACAAGCAGTATTTTACCCGTGATGTTCTTGAGGTGGCTCCGGATCTGTTGTCGAAATTCCTTGTTTTCAGAGGCAATGACGATCAGGAGAGACGGTTTGCCATAACCGAGACTGAGGCTTACAGGGGCCCCGAAGACCTGGCCTGCCATGCATCAAAAGGAAGGACAAAACGGACAGAGGTGATGTACCATGAAGGGGGAAAACTGTACGTTTATTTCGTATATGGGATGTACTGGATGCTGAATATTGTCACGGGAAAAGAAAATGATCCCCAGGCTGTTTTAATCAGAGGGCTCGACGCATGTTCGGGCCCGGGACGCGTAGCACGGCTTCTTGGGATCGACAGGTCATTCTATGGTGAAGATCTCTCCACCTCCGGGAGGATCTGGATTGAAGACTCCGGCATTAAACCGGTTTACCGGACCGGCCCAAGGATTGGAATCAGCTATGCAGGTGAATTCTGGAAAAACAAACCCTGGAGATATTTTTTATAGAATTATCCTTTCCTCAGAGATGCTATCTTAAACAGTTTTCCGAATCTGAGATGCATTGTCATTGCATTGTCGAACCTGCGGAGGTCTGTGTCATAAAACCCGTCGAAACCAAAGGTGAGTTCCAGCTTATCCTTCCATGGAAGGGTCAGGCTGAATGAACCGGTTATCAGATTTCTTTCTGAAATGACAAGGTCTTCTATATGGTCAGACACCGAGCTGAAGATAAAGTTCCCGTCAGGAGCGTAATAATTGTCGGAATGCCAGTATCCTGCTTCAAGGGAGGCATTTTTGCAAGCTCCAAAGAGCTTATACCAGCCTGCATGGCCTTCATTGATTTCCCAGGGTGAATTTTTAGTAAGTGAATTGCCTGAAAAGTACATACATTCGATTCCTGCCATACTATCACCAGATTTTGCAGCATCGATTCCCGCCCTGATTCCAATTGCCATATTCAGCAAGGTCTCCACCTTTTGTTCATAATCACTGATCTGTCCGCCATAATGCTTTATCAGAAGCTGAAAGGGCACCTCGACGTTTATAATCCGGGTTATCGGAGGCAGCGAATACCTGAAAGATTCACCGGCGGTAAAGATCTCCCTCTCATTGTCGCCCCTGAAAATAAAATTCTCCCAGCTAAGCCACGTATCGCTGAAAAATCTTTTGCCCATTGTCCGGAACTGTAATCCATCCTCGGCATAGTTGGTATAAAGACGCTCCCTGTTGAAATGAGGGTCCTGAAGCCTGTGTTCATCAGAACCTGTAAGTGTCCCTATCCTGAAAAAAGTGCTGTCGGAAAAGCTGAAAGTGGTTGAAAATACGGGTTTTGTTTTTACAAACCTGTCTGTCCCCGAGTAGCTGAGCAGATTTGCTCCGAGCGAAACCGCGAGCTTTTCGTCAGCCTTGTAGATTACTTCGGGTTGAAGAAAATATCCGATAAGAGTATATCCCTCAATAATGGGATTTGAATATTCATTGTTTCTGACAAAATTGATGTTGTTAAGCTTAAGAAAAAGATCGCCTTCGGTTTGCTGCAGACATGGCTCCTGGCCCGCAAGTGAAAGACCCGCGATGACGGAGAAGAAGGATACGAACACTGAGTTCCTCATTGTTTCTGTTCTTTAGCACAAAAATAAGAAAATATATTTCTGGTTAAAATCAAGTTAAATAAGCGCCATAATGTTCTCAAATAATATTTTTTTCCGTTCTTTGTTTCGTTTAAAATAAAATCTGAATAAACATGAATTCGATCTGGGGCAATTTCCGCCGACTGAACACAGTGACCGGATGGATCATTTTTGCTGTTTCTTCAAGTGTATATCTTCTTACACTTGAACCGACGGTAAGTTTCTGGGATTGCGGAGAATTCATTCTTTCCTCTTTCAGGCTTCAGGTGGGTCATCCTCCCGGGGCGCCTCTTTTCCTGATGATAGGGAGAATTGCCACATTATTTGCAGGTGGCGACACATCGAAGGTGGCGCTGATGATGAATGCGTTTTCGGCCCTGTCAAGCGGTTTTGCCATAATGTTCCTGTTCTGGACGATCACACACCTGGTCAGAAAGTTTTATGCCGGAAAGGAAGAGGTGGCATCCCATCAGGTTCCTGCCATACTCGGCAGTGGAATCATCGGGGCCCTGGCTTACACGTTTTCAGATACATTCTGGTTTTCGGCAGTTGAAGGAGAATTATATGCTCTTTCATCCCTTGTCACAGGAGTCGTTTTCTGGGGAATGCTTAAATGGGAAGAAGAAGCCGATGACCCTTATTCGGGGAGGTGGATAATACTGATAGCCTACATTATGGGCCTCGGTCTCGGGATTCACAGGCTTAACCTGCTTGTTCTGCCTGTCATTGTTTTTGTTTATTATTTCAGGAAGTATGAGGTAACGGCAAGGGGTGTTTTAAAAACACTTGCCATATCGGTGATTCTGCTGGGATTTGTTGTCTTTTTGCTTATACCCGGTGTACCCAGAGTCGCCGGCTGGTTTGAACTCCTTTTTGTAAATGGACTGGGATTACCCTACAACACGGGTCTTATTTTCTTTATCGCGGCCCTTGCGGCTTTGCTTGTGTTTGGTATCCGACACTCCCTTCAGAAAAAAAGGGTACTTGTAAATTACGCCCTGACCATAATCACTGTGATGATGATCGGTTATTCATCATATGCCATGATCATGATAAGATCTTCAGCACGGCCGCCTATGAACCAGAACAATCCTTCCGACATTTTCTCCCTTTCCTATTACATTAATATGGAGCAATACGGAAGCTCGCCGAAGCTTTACGGGCAATATTACAGCGCGCCGGTTGTGGATGTCAGGCGGAAAATTGCCGGATACAATAAGCTGAATGGTAAATATGAGCCTTATTACAGGCCTTCATATGTTTACCGCAAGGAATTCATGACCATATTCCCTCGCATGTACAGTTCTGACCCCGATCATGAACAGGCATATAAATACTGGGCCCGTGTCAGGGGAAAGAAATATACCGTTACATCAGGATCGGACAAGGAAGTGATTGTCTGCCCCACCTTCGCTGAAAACCTCAGGTACTTTTTCAGGTACCAGGTGGGTTTCATGTATCTGAGGTATTTCATGTGGAATTTTGCCGGAAGGCAGAACGATATCCAGGGCAACGGCAACCCGATCCACGGCAACTGGATAAGCGGCATAAATTTTATCGATGAGGCCCGGCTTGGAAAACTTGATAACCTTCCTGATGATCTTAAAGACAATCCCGGGAGGAACACTTATTTCTTTCTCCCGCTCCTGCTTGGCCTTGCCGGCGCATACTGGCATTACAAAAAAGACAGAAACGGCTTCTGGCCTGTCTTTATATTTTTCTTTATGACAGGGATCGCCATAATCTTTTATCTGAACCAGTATCCAAACCAGCCCAGGGAGAGGGATTATGCCTATGCCGGATCCTTTTATGCGTTTGCCATATGGATAGGAGTGGGATTTATGGTGGTTTATGAGAATTTCAGGAAATTTATAAACGAAAAAGCCGCAGCCGCATTTGCATTTGTCATATTATTCCTTGCCGTTCCGGTTTTAATGGCCGCCCAGAACTGGGATGACCACGACAGGTCAGGGAGGTATACCGCACGGGATATAGGAGCAAATTACCTTCTGTCGTGCGCCCCGAACAGCATACTTTTTACATATGGCGATAATGATTCATTTCCTGTTTGGTATGTGCAGGATGTAGAACAGGTAAGATCCGACGTAAGAGTTGCCAACCTCAGCTACATTCAGGCAGGCTGGTATATTGATATGATGCGCCAGAAGGCATTCAAATCCGATCCTATGCCTCTCACGTTGCCTTCTGAAAAATACGTGGAAGGAGTCAGGGATCAGCTTCCGGTAAACAACCGTATTGACAAACCTGTCGACCTTGCACAGATTGTCCGGTTTGCAGGGCAGGATGACCGGAAATACAAAATCGACATAAGCGGTAGGGGTGATTATATGAATTATATTCCTGCAAATAAATTCTCAATTGAAGTCGATTCGGCAAAAGTGCTTGCTAACGGGACGGTCAGGGAGTATTACCGAAACCGGATTGTAAATCCCATGATCTGGGAATATACCGAGGGAGATGCCTTCAAAGGTGATCTTGCCATTATGGACCTTATCTCTACAAACAAGTGGGAGCGCCCGATTTATTATTCGACCACTGTTCCCTCAAGCCAGTACAAAGGTCTTGAGAAATTCTTTATCCAGGAAGGAATCGCTTACAGGGTTGTCCCGGTACGGACCGACAAATCTGAAGACGGAGAATATGGCATGATCGATCCTCAGGTCATGTACGACAATATGATGAACAAGTACAAATGGGGGAATGCCGGAGATCCTTCAGTTTACCTCGATGAGAACAACAAGAGAATGCTTAGCAATTACAGAAGGTTGTTCGGTAACCTTGGCAAAGCTCTCCTGGCAGCAGGCGATACTGTCAGGGCTGTTGAAGCCGCCCAAAGGGGCCTTGAGATAGTACCTCCTGAAAAGCTCCCCTACGATTTCTTTACCCTGGGATCTGCCGAAGTGTTCCTGAGGGCCGGAAAGACTGATGAGGGGAACAAGCTATTAAGCGATGTGATAAAATATGCCCGGCAGTACCTCGATTTTGCAGTTCAAATGGGGCCGGGAAGACAATTCGGGATGGATTATCCGACAGGAATAAACATGCAGACCCTTCTTGACATAAACAATATGGCAATTGCCCTGAAGATGGACGACCTTGTGAAAAGCGTCTCGGCTGATGTGAACAAATATTACAGTCTTCTTTATTCTGATAAATGAAATAAATGCGGCTTTACAGGCCATCGACTGTAATCAGGATCTTTTATCCGGGGGCACTGTTCCGGGTCAGGACCACGCAGAAGAAGCTGTATCTTACTTTTGATGACGGGCCTGATCCGGAATCAACTCCTTACATCCTTAAGATCCTGGAAGCTCACAATGTCAAAGCCGTTTTTTTCTGCATCGGGAAGATGGCTGAGAAATATCCGGAACTTATTGAATCAATAAAGTCGTCGGGCCACATTGTCGGCAATCATGGCTATGACCATTATGACGGATGGAAGACAGGGACAAAGGATTATCTCGGTAATGTATCACTTGCTTCATGCTTTACATCGGGGAATATCTTCAGACCGCCGTATGGCCGGATCACCCTTTCACAGTTCAGGATTCTCGCAAAAACATATAAGGTTGTTTTCTGGGATCTTATGCCGCATGATTATGATAGCAGGATGAGTAGTGTGAAAATATTAACAATACTCGGGAGGAAGGTAAGAAACGGATCGGTAATTGTCCTTCATGACAGGAGGGGCTCATCGGTTCTTACCTTTCTTGATGACTTTATCCGTGAAGCCGTGGCCAGGGGATATGCCTTTCTGAAGCTGCCTGTTTCAGGCGAGGAATAATCCTGCCTTTGTGATCATTTTTTCAAAGCATCTGTCGACAAGATGCTGTTCCGGGCTTTCGACCACGGGAAAAGGATTCTCATGTGAATAACTATACGGGAAATCCCATATCTCGACTGCTTCTGACCTTCCTGATCCTGCAGGAGAAAGAGTGCTTACAATCCCTCCGGCGGGTATTACCCTGTCATTTTTCAGTGCTATTGAGCGGATCTGTTCACGGAGCTTCGAAAACATGCTTTCCCTGAACTGACGGAAACGGGCAAGGTCGATCATAGCCCTGAAGGCTATCCCTATTTGTGTCGATCTCAGAAAATCGGAAAAATGATTTCTGTTTTTTATGTCTTCTTCAAAATCATCCATGTAGTAACTGTAGATACTTTTATAGGCCGCACTGTCCATGATATATTTTGAGGTCCCGTACATATTGCTGAAGACCGATCCGCCGCAAAACATGAAAAGCCTGCTCGAAGAAAACAACTGATCAGGATTCCCGAGCATAAGTATCTCGGAAAGGAAGGCCCCGATCGAATATGCAAATATATTTACACTGCTGCCTTCAGGGATAATTTCATGCTCACCGCTTTTAATCTGCTTCATCAGTTTCACAATGTCAAAAGCAGTCTGATACCCTGAATTGAAGAACCTCATCGGTTCTTCAGTGAGCCTTTTGCTGAGTGCGATATTGGCAAATGTCGACATACTGACATCAGCAAAACTCCGGTTCCGTTCTTTGACGATATCCTGCATGAGCCTTGGATTAGTCCACGACAATGGCGATCTGTTAATATGAAAGGATATCGGGAAAAGGATCACATAGCTTCCTGTAACAACAGAAAGGCGGTATGCCCACACAAGATATTTCTGCCAGTTTCTTTCATTCAGCCCATGTAACAGAAGTATCGCTTTCCTGCTTTTTTCATCGTCCGGAACAAAGACGGGATATGAAAATGAAATATTTTCTGCAATGGCGGAATCGTCCTTTTTCAGAAAATTCCCCGGATCAATGTCTGATGTGAAATTCTCATTGATAATCCTTATTGATGATCCGGGAATTCGGATCTCCTTAATGCCGGGATCGAAAACCGACTTCAATTCGTGATAGTCTTCTGTGTAACTCATGATGCAGCAAAGAAATACTCAAAAAATCGTGCAATAAAATTTTTGTGTCGCCTCCCTGTTGCAGGTGACGAAAATCTGAAATGTGTGACGGAATTCATGAATGAGTGACGAAAACTGACGTGAAAAAAATGATCGGCAACAATGAAACTGATCAGTCAAAAGGAAAAGTTTAAATTTGTGGATTGTATCGTGACAATAATGGCAGATTTTCAGAAACCCATACCATATTACCTCAATGAAAAGGGGAATATAATCAGGTTAATCCTTTTTACTTCACTGTTTGCGCTGGTCTTCATAAATATTTATTCGCCGTTCGGCGCCGACAAATGGTTTGATCTTAGCAGATGGGAGTTTTTTACCTATTCAAGTCTTGTTATTCTTACCGGAGTGCTGGTTGTGGTCATAAGCCGGATAATAATGTTCCATTACGGGAAAAAGCACGATATTAATTACTACTGGTATTTCGTGTGGATTGCTTCAGAAATACTTATGATGGCCCTCTTCTATACTCTCTTCGAAATATTTGTTCTTAAGGATAACAGGCCGTTCACCGTGCTTATGAAACAATCGGCACAAAACACAGCCCTTGTTCTTTTGCTGCCCTATTCGATAATGTGGCTTTATTTCTCATGGCGGGATAAGAAGGAGCAGATTGAGAGGATGTCTGACGGACAACCGCTTCCGGGGAGCCAGAGGGATATGATACCGTTTTATGACGAAAAATCAGTTCTGAAGTTTTCAGTCACAAAAGAGAACCTGTTTTACATAGAATCGGCTGAAAACTATGTAAGCATCTGCTATCTTAACAAGGGAAAGGTCTCAAAATACCTGCTTCGCGACACCCTTAAGAAGATGGAGGAGAATTTTGCAGGAACCGAGATAATAAGGTGCCACAGGTCGTTCATGGTGAATTTCGAGAAGGTAAAGGTAATAAGGAAAGACAGGGATGGACTGAAACTTGAGCTGGATGCTCCGGTGGCAACCGACATTCCCGTATCCCGTACCTATGTTGACAATGTGATGCAAACCTTCTCGAGGTTCAGCCGGCTTACCGATAACCAGTAAAAGGATTTGCCGGTCAGCCCGGTTTTATTTCTGAAGAAATGCTACTTTTGGAATTCCTATAAATATTGCTGAATGAACATTCTTATTCTCGGTTCGGGGGGCAGGGAACATGCTCTTGCATGGAAGCTTGCCCAAAGCACAAAGATTAAAAGGGTATTTGTGGCACCTGGAAATGCAGGGACTGCATCTGAATGCTCTAACCTGAATGTCGATCCTGAGGATTTTGAAGGCCTCAGGAAAGCCGTCATTACAAATAATATCGGTATGGTGGTTGTCGGGCCCGAAGCTCCTCTTGTAGGCGGAGTTCATGATTTTTTTCTTCAGGATGATGTTCTCAGGGATGTTCCGGTAATCGGGCCCGTAAGAAAAGCCGCACTTCTCGAGGGAAGCAAGGATTTCGCGAAAGAGTTTCTCACACGCCATAGTATCCCCACTGCGGCATACAGGAGTTTTGACAGGACTAACCTTCAGGAAGCAATGCCTTTTCTTATGACGCTGGAGTCTCCTTATGTGATTAAAGCTGACGGGCTTGCAGCTGGAAAAGGAGTGGTGATTCTCAGCGACATCAATGAAGCATTTGCCGAGGTGAAATCAATCATTGACGGAAAATTCGGTTCAGCAGGGGCGAAGGTCATCATTGAGCAGTATCTTAAAGGGATCGAACTGTCAGTGTTTATTATAACAGACGGGCGGTCGTACAAACTTCTGCCCGAGGCAAAGGATTACAAAAGGATCGGACAGGGTGATACAGGTCTGAACACGGGAGGCATGGGAGCAGTTTCCCCGGTGCCTTTTGCCGACGGCATGTTTATGAACAAAGTTGTTTCAAGGATAATCGATCCTACACTTAAAGGATTGAGGGATGAAAGTATCGACTACAAGGGATTCATTTTCTTCGGGCTCATGAATGTTGACGGCGATCCTTATGTTATTGAGTATAATGCACGGCTCGGAGATCCTGAGACGGAGGCTATAATCCCCAGGATAAAATCGGATCTGTTTGAACTCCTTGAAGGAGTTGTCATCGGTGACCTCGACAGCAGGGAACTTGTGATTGACGAAAGATCGGCAGCTGCGGTAATGCTTGTATCTGGCGGTTACCCCGGGCACTATGAAAAAGGATATGAAATATCAGGCCTTGACAAGACCTCCGGTTGTGTTCTATTTCACTCCGGAACGAAAATTTCCGATGGATCAGTCGTGACGTCAGGAGGAAGGGTCGTGGCAGTTAGCTCGCTGGGTAATACTATGAAGGATGCCCTTGCATCATCATACAAGAATGCCGCGATGATAGAATTTAAGGATATCTATTACCGGAACGACATAGGATTTGATCTTTAATTTATGCTCTTAAGGAAATTCAGGGAGAATGGTCCGGATGTGTTATTCCTGATCTTTGTTCTGATGGTATTTACCTGGATGGGTGCCTTTCTTCATCCTGTGATGCCTTCAGCTGAAGGATCTGATGACATGCCCATGCCGCTTTTTAAAATTCTTCTGGGAATCACCGGGTTCAGCCCGTTCATAAGCATATTTTCAGCTTTTCTTATAATGCTGCTTATGGCCTTTTTGGTTGTAAACTTCAATACAAATGCATTTTTTATCAGTGAGAGGACTTTTCTTCCCGCCCTTGTCTATGTCGTTATTAGCGGCATGAATCCTCAGTATCAGCTTATGAACCCCGCACTTCCGGCTGCGCCGTTCCTTATCCTCGCGATCAGAAAGATAATGGACTCATATAAAGTACAGGGGACAGCCTGTTCCTTTTATGATGCCGGCATACTCATTGCCACGGGGAGTCTTTTCTATGCGGGAATGATATGGTTCGGGATTCTTCTGATAGTGGCAATTTTAGTCATCAGGCCATTCAGCATCAGGGAGATTGTGATATCACTGGCAGGATTATTGACTCCCTTGTTCATTTTTACAGGCTTTTATTATGTTCTCGGGTACGACATGGATTATTTAAGGTCGGCCGTAAATTATAACCTTTTTGCCGGAGAAGCGGTTACTCACCTGCCTTTGCTGAACATTATCGTCCTGTTAATTGCAGGAGCAGTTGTCCTGGTCAGCGTTTCACATCTCCTGGGGGCACTGAAGGAAAAGCGGATCAAATCACGTAAAACATTTACGCTGCTGTTCTGGACTTTCTTCATTTCTGCCGGGACGTTTGTCGCTTTCAAACCGGTTTCCCTTGAGATATTCTGGATTGCCTCAATACCCCTTACATATTTCCTGTGTCATTATTTTGTTTTTTCCAGGAAGAAGAAAATAACCGGAATGCTTTTTACATTGCTTCTTATACTTGTGATAGTCATTCAGGCTGTTAATCTGGCGGGATGAGGTCACTGTATCATTGAGACAATACTCACCCCTGAGCCCGACTGTCCCTCGGTGAAATCAAACCCGACCTGGTAAATTCCGCTTTTATTGCAGATAAAATCTATATAGGAGTATACGGTTCCGGTATCATTATCGACTGATGAAAGGACAATCTTGTTTGTGTCGTCCCATATTGTGAGGATCAGTTTCCCTTTTGAATTATCGGCGGTACACAGTGTGAACCTGTACTTGGTGTTTTTCCACAGCGACATTTTTGCCTTGTACCTGAAATCATTATGAGATGTTCCCTGCCCAAGCTGAATCCTGTAGTCTTTCAGGTATTTTGCAGCCGGCCCTGTGCTCGAAAGGCATCTGCTCATCATCGGATCCGGTGCTGCCTGTCCTGCCGCAACGGTAAATGCAGGCAGGAGAATTAATAGTCCCAGCAATAGTTTTTTCATACTAATTATTTGCAATCAGTTTATTCCTTACGATACCTGTCATATCAATAATTCCCGCGAGCTGTTCATCTGTCATTTCAACCCTGCTCGTTTCCGTCTGTGTTATTTCAAGACCGCCGTCTTTAACTGTTTTCACCGGTGTACCTCCATCGGTATAAGATATTCTGACATCCCTGTATTTTTCTGAAATGTCGGCAAGATAGCCGCAAAGTGCACGGAACTGGTCATTCATTTCACAATATGGCTGAACCGATTTGATGAGACCTTCAAGGAAGAATTTCTGTTCTCCGATCCGGTCTCTCAGCAGGCCGTTTGGATATTGTTTGATGATCTGTGTGGCAAAGTATTGGGCTTCGATCCAGGCTCCGGCAATCATAAGTGATGAAAGATATCCCCTGTTGTCTTCACGAAGGTACCTGTCGATCTTGTTATATGAGTCGATCGAGAGATAAAGAAGGGAATCGAGGTTTGAACTGTTAAGGGAAAGCCTTTTGATTGTTTCAAAATCGAAAAACTGCCCCACTCTCAACCCCTCGGCAAGCTTTTTTATCGAAGACACAAGTTCAAGAGATGTCGATGTTTTACCATAAATATTCAGGTATCCCAAATCGGCACCCAGGATACCCAGCGACAATGCCTGATTGAAAGAACCTGACAGGGCACTGGCATTCAGGGATGTGGCAAGATAAGCCTGGGTAAAGGGCACGCCCATCACCTGAAAAAGATTTGCTGTTTCAAGCGGTGATGAGAAATTTCTCAGAATCTCTTCATCAGCGTCACTTCCTGCTGCGCTTACCGATACCAGCGAATCTGCATCAGCCAGAACAAGATTCTCTGTTTTTCTTGAGCTGTTTCTGCAATCCGGCAGTAAGATCATTACGCAGAGGGCTGTTATGAATACTCTTCCTTTCATTTAAGGATAAACTATTGGTAATTACAAATGTATTAAAAAAACGCTCCCATGATCTGACGGTCATTCTCGGTTTCTGATTTTCCATGAGAAATTCATCAGCTTTCTTATCAGATCAGTGTATAAAATCACGTACAAAAACAGGGTTGCGGCAAAAATCAGGCCCGTGTTAAATTTAAATGTATCAATACGTATCCCAAAAATGTTTTTGGAAGGTGCAAAAAAGTGCGACCTGAAACTAAGCAGACCTTTAAATTCGGGGTCGAGATAAACAGGATCCGTGTTTTGTATAAACGTATCCCTGTACCTTAATATCTTATCGGTTTCATAATATTTTGTGACTATTTCCTCCAGCTTGTAATTATAATAATCTTTTTCCATTTCCCTGGCCTTTACATTGTTGAGCTGAAGGAACCGGTCTCTTATCAGTTCCGCCCTTGCCGTGACGTTCCTGAAAAAGTCTGTCAGTTTATTAATATATGCCTGAAGTGAATCCAATGCCGGTCGGGTCAGGGCCGGGGAACTGATCTTAATTTCCGGGTTAAGGGCTGGTGCACCGGGGAATCCTGCTGCTTTGCCAAGTTCATTTCTGATGAGCCTCATGTTGTGCTCAATCACCCCATGATCGTGGTGTTGGTTTTCCAGCATGTCTCTGGTCTGCTGCAATACTTTCGAGAGTTCAGGCAGCCGGTATACATTGTTGAAATCAGCCACGCTTATCTTTTTTTCAAGCGAATAATGTGTATCTCCTTCCTTGTTATAGGCGACCGAATTATACCGGTTGTCCCTGAACTGGCTCACCATCAGAGCCTCATATGTCCAGCGCGTTGGCATCATTTCGGCAATAAGGGGCACCTTGTCGGTCCTTGTTACAAGTCGGTTAAGCTTATCGAAAGGGAACATTGCTCCACTGAGGATCATCATAGGTATGAGCAGAAGCGGTATGACAATATAAATAGAGATCACCGAGCTTAATGATCCGGAGATTATAAGACCAATCATATTGGCACAGAAGGAGGTCGCCACAAGGGCAATCCAGTAATTGAAGAACATTCCCTTTATCCCGAGAACCGGATTCGCGACGGCAATAAAAAGAAATGACTGTATTGAAGAAATGATTAACAGGAACGCGATTTTGGCAAGAAGATAACTGTGTCTGTTAAGTTTCAGAAACTGCTCCCTTTTTAGGATCTTCCTGTCGCGGAAGATCTCCTCGGCACTCTGGGTAAGCCCGAGAAATGCCGCAACAATAATGCTCATAAAAATATAGACCGGAATATTTTCGTTGCGGGAAAAGAAATATTCCTTAGAACCCGGGTCAGGCGTATACCTGATTATCGACGAAAGGATAAATGCCAGGACAGGTGCAACAATCAATGTAAGGATGACATATTGCCTGTCGGAAATCTTGCTTCTGAAATCCCTCGATATGTAAAGTGCAAACTGTTTCAGCGGACCGGGCCTGTCAAGGTTGATGCTGGGAGGTTCTGTTACCTGCACAGTCACCGGATCGGGTTGGAGGCTCCTGAATTTCTCGGACCATTCTTTTGGTTTTACTTTTCTTTTTTCGGTATAATGACCGAATTCATCGACGACCTGTGCCTCGAGGATCTTGAAGATAATCTCAGGATTAAGGCTCCCGCATGAGGGGCATTCTCCCAGACTTGCATTGATCTGCGAATCGATAGTTTTAAAGTATATAACCGAATCCACGGGGTTGCCATAATATACCATATATCCTCCCTGATCAAGGATAAGCACATTATCGAACATTTTGTAAATTGCCGAGGAAGGCTGATGGATCACAGTAAAAACCATTTTGCCCTTAAGCGTGAGGTCCCTCAGTAGGTCCATGATGTTTTCTGCATCTTTCGAAGACAGCCCCGTTGTGGGCTCATCAATAAACAACACGGAAGGTTCCCTTATAAGCTCAAGGGCGATGTTAAGCCTTTTCCTCTGGCCTCCGCTTATGGTCTTGTTGAACATGTTGCCGACCTTAAGATCTTTCTTTTCAATAAGCCCGAGAGAGGTCAGCATCTGTTCGACGAGAATGATTATCTCTTCTTTTTTCTTATGCCCGAAGCACTGGCCTGCAGCATAATAAAGGTTCTCAAAAACCGTCAGGTCCTCAATAAGAAGGTCGTCCTGGGGTATGTAGCCTATCGCACCCTCCAGCTTTTCCTTGTCTCTGAAAGGATCGAGTCCGTTGAGGCTTATGCTTCCCGAAGCAGGTTCAAGCATGCCGCTCATAAGGTTGAGAAGGGTTGTCTTGCCCGATCCGCTTCCCCCGATTATCCCTACAAGATTACCATGGGCTGCCGTGAAGTTGAGGTTTGCAAGCACCTTTTGATTGTTCGGCAGCCTGTATGAGACATTCCTGACCACGAACGACAGCTTGCAGGTATGTTGCGGTGACAGAAATTTCGAAGTTATGTCGCTGTAATAAAATGCATGGCCATATTGGGTCCGGAATGCACTTCCCTTGGGAAATGTATAGATGTATCCCTGCAATATGGGTATGCCGTTGAGATAAAACTGTTTGTTGGATGAGTATTTTATAAAATAAAGGTCGACGCTTGCTATTCTAAGGATAATAATTGTGGTTTCAGAGTATATCTCTCGTTCCTGGCAGCAAATGTCATATCCTTCTTCACCGGGCCGCAGAAAAAGGATCGAGGGATGTTTAAGCTTCTCGGCTTCATTGTACCTGACAAATTGTTCTATGACATCTACTTCTTCAGGCAGGATGCGGAAGACTTCAGTCACGATTGAAATAATGTTAAGCCTGCCTGGAGTAAATCTCCGGCTTACGTTGATAAGTTCATAAAGCCGGATAAGGACAACAACTTTTTGTTCCTTGTTAAGTGTAAGGTTAATTTGTTCGCATATGCTGAGGATCTTCATGTTTCTCTTGATTGACGGCGAACTGCTGTCAGGGTAATTGTAGACCTCATCGGGCGATTCGGCGAGTTCTTCAAACAAAAGAAGATACCTTATAAGAACATTCGTTGTCAACTGTTTCTCAAGGAAATTCAGTACATAGTTACGTTCTTCTTCAATAATTCCGCCGTCCTGTTTTACCATCAGGGCAAACAGCTCCATCAGTGCTTTTAGTATCCTTTCACTCATTCAGTCCTATATGCAAGCCTTTCTGTTTTATTCAGGCCGGACCGGATTCTTCTTTATATGATCAGATTTTGAGAATTTTTTCTGGATCCAGCCTGGAATTAACGAGGCTCCTATTATCAGATATGGATAATAACTGATAATCCTCCAGATTATTGCGATTGCAAGCGCCAGGCTTCCGATGTCTGAGGGATCGGCCGGTATGGTATCGGAAATGTAACGTCCAAGGATGAGCTCTGCAAAGCCGCTTCCTCCCGGAGTGGGGCTGATTATCATCATTATCCATGTAACAAGCTGGCGTGCAAAGATCAGAAAATGGTCATTGACAGAGAAGAAAGCCATCAGTATGGCATTCACAACCCAGTATCGTGATGTCCAGGAAAGGAATGTAGCCGTAAAAGCCTTCGCCCAGAAGGAAATGCCTTTGTTTCTCAACTCGTGCGAGCTCGACACAATATCATCGCCTGCCCTTTCAGCAGCATCTTTCCACCGCATGAAAACAGGCAGCCTGAATACCCAGAGAATTGTCTTCTTGATCTTTACGGGATCGATAAAAAGACCGTACCCCACAAAAAGCACCCAAAACAAAATGATTGCATACCCGATGGCAGTCACATATACAAGATTGTCGAGGAGAGCAATACCTGTGCCCTGGAGTGAGGTTGTAAAAAGAGCTTCACCGCCGGCAATGAACAGAATTACCGGCAGCATTATGACAAAATACAACTCATCGAGGAAAGAGGTGGCCAGCACAATGGAAGTGCTCCGTCCGACAGAAAGTCCTTCCTTATGAATGAATACAATGGCAACAGCTGTTCCTCCGACAGTGGAAGGCGAAATTGCCGAAGTGAATTCCCATAACATTATTATCCTGAAGGCCTGTCTCCAGTTAAGATCTTTGTCTGACAAGACCCTCATCCTTATCATGTAGCCTACATCACGGCCCACCATGCAAAGCCATGCGACAAAAAGCCATAAAACAGCCTTCCATGTAATATCGAGCAGTCCAAGAGCCTCAACATCAACTTCCTTTATAATGAGCCATCCAACAACGGCCAGACCAAGAAGTATAGGGATAATTATCCTGGCAGGTTTAAGTTTGCTGACAAGTTCGTAATGGTGGTCGCGGGTCATGTACCAATTTAAATCCGAATAAAGATGATATAATTTTGTTTAAATTCAATAATTTTAAATATCTGTTTTTTGGCTGGTCATCTGGTTACGGCAGTTTATATTCCCTGAACAATGAGTACAACCGGATTTTATCGTCGCATGTTGCCAACAGTAATACTGATCTTTATCACTGTGGCAATTTCGGGCCAGCCGGAGGGCCGTTCGGTGCAAAACTTCAACGATGGCTGGAAATTCCATAAAGGAGATATCCCTGACGGCCCGAAAACCGGTCTCGACGATTCGCAATGGCGTGCTGTCTGTCTGCCTCATGACTGGAGCATAGAAGGACCTTTCAGCAGGGAGAACTACAGCTGCACAGGATATCTGCCGGGAGGCACAGGATGGTACCGCAAATCATTTGTCGTCCCTGAAAATGAAGCCGGAAGAAAGGTTTTCATCTGTTTTGACGGCGTCTACAATAACAGTGAAGTCTGGATCAACGGTAACCTGCTCGGCAAAAGGCCAAATGGATATGTTTCCTTCAGATATGACCTTACGCCTTTTATTAAATATGGTGAGCCCAACCTGGTCGCAGTTAAGGTTGACCACTCATTGTACGGGGATTCCAGATGGTATACCGGATCGGGCATTTATCGCGACGTCAAACTTATAACGACAGAAAAGGTCTTTATCAAACAATGGGGAGTGAACTGCAGAACTACTGATGTAACCCCTGAAAAAGCTACACTGACAGCCGGTATAGCCCTTGCAAATGAAACGGGACACAATGTGATTGTAAAGGTAGTCAGCACCCTTATGTACGGTAATGTGCCGGTCGGTAAGGTTGAAAAGCGGATAACAATGGGATCAAAGGAAGAATCTGTTGTCAGCCAGGTGTTCAATGTTGAAAACCCAAAATTATGGGATGTCGATAAACCGGAACTCTACTATCTGGTAACAGAAGTCAGAAGCAGGGAATTGCTTGATGACATTGTTACGGTTGTTGGCTTCCGAACCATAAAGTTTGATCCCGAAAAAGGATTCTTCCTGAACGGGAAAAACATGAAGCTTAAGGGCATCTGCATGCACCATGATGCCGGAGCTCTTGGTTCGGCAGTTCCGAAAGAAGAGACAGCCAGGCGTCTGGACATACTTAAGGAAATGGGTTGTAATGCCATCAGGACAAGCCACAACCCGTTCTCGACAGATTTTCTTGACCTGTGTGATGAAAAGGGATTTCTTGTTATCGACGAAGCATTTGATGAATGGGAATTACCTAAGAAAAAATGGCTTGCCGGGTGGAACGTTGGCAATCCCGGAAAAGAAGGATATGCAACTTATTTCAGGGAATGGGCAAAACGGGATCTCAGGGATTTCATCATGCGCGACAGAAACCATCCATGCGTGATCATGTGGAGCATCGGCAACGAAATCGACTACCCTAACGATCCATATTCCCATCCGGTGCTAAACACGGAAGCAAATCCGCAGACCGGGTCGAAATATGACGCGACATTGCCATCTGCTGAGAGGCTTGGAGAATTAGCCAGGGAACTGGTGGCAGTCATAAAGGGTCTTGATACATCGAGACCTGTCACTGCCGGCCTTGCTTCGGCCTTGATGTCGAATGAGACCGGATACGCTGATGCACTTGATGTTGCAGGGTACAATTACCAGGAATTCCGGTATGCCGGCGATCATTTGAAATATCCCAAAAGGATCCTCTACGGAAGCGAGAACGGAATGAGCCTTGAAATGTGGAATTATGTTGAAAACAATGATTATATCATGGGGCAGTTCCTGTGGACAGGGTTTGAATATATTGGAGAAGCCGGCCGCTATCCGTCACGTTCGAATACCGCCGGCATGATCGACCTGGCGGGGAACAGGAAACCCGAGTTCTATTTCCGGCAGAGCCTGTGGAGCGACAAGCCGATGGTGTTTATCGGGGCTTCAGATCGTTCCGCAAAGAGCGGGCCAGATAACCTCTGGTCGCACAAAAGAGTTGAACCACACTGGAACTGGGATAGCGGTAAAGTAATCAGTGTTAATGTTTTCACAAACTGCCATGAAGTTGAACTTTTTCTCAATGGCAGGTCTCTGGGAAACAAGAAAAGGACAGATTTTGTAAACCGCGTCATTTCATGGGATGTCCCTTATGAAAAAGGAACCCTTAAAGCTATTGCAAGAAATAATGGGGAAGAGGTTGCCTGTTGCGAGCTTAAATCATCAGGGATGCCAGCCTCAGTTAAAGCTTTTTGCAACGAGAAATCTCTTAAAGCAGACAACACCGATCTCGTTCATGTTTTTGCAGAGATCATTGATAGCGAAGGGAATACCGTCTACTCTGCAACCAATGTAATATCATGTGAGCTCGATGGTCCTGCAAGGCTTTTAGGCATGGAGGATTCAAATCCTTCAAATACCGAAAATTACAAGGATGACAAGCAGCATGCATATCATGGCAGACTTCTTATTTATTTGCAGGCTATGGATAAGACCGGAACCGTAAAGATCCGGCTCACATCTCCCGGGCTGAAAGAATGTTCCCTTGCCATTCCGGTTGTTGAACAGTGAAAGAAGAAATGGCAGATTACAGGTTTCATGTACTCCCCCCTGTCCCTTCTCTGCTTCGTAACGGAGGGGTTAGTTCTGATCCTTAGCACATTCTTTCTCTGGAGGGTTCTTCCCCCTCGTGGCGGTAGCAGCAGAGAGGGGGGAAAGGGAGGTGAGTGAATGTACCTTAGAAAAGTGCATGTATGTGAGTGCATATACCGTTAAAGTATTTAATAAATTCACAATCAAAGGAATAAAACATGAAAAAGCAGGCAGGCATAAATACTGTTGACGAATACATTTCTTCTTTTCCGGAAGAACGACAGAAGATCCTTAAAAAGCTGAGAGACATCATCAGGAAATCGGCGCCGGAGGCGGAAGAAAAAATAAGTTACCAGATGGCAGCATTTGCTTACAAGGGGATACTTGTTTATTTTGCAGCCCAGGCACATCATATAGGATTCTATCCGGGAACTGAGGCAGTTGAGGTTTTTAAGGAGGATCTTGTTCCATATGAAACCTCAAAAGGCACAGTGAGGTTTTCATATGAAGAGCCTCTTCCTCTGAATCTGATATCGCAGATCGTGAAATTCCGTGTTATTGCCAACAGCGAAAAAGAAATGCTCAGGAAATTAAAGAAATAAGCAGCTTGCTTATTTCTTTGAGCCCATCGGTATTGTAATTCCGAGAAAAGGGATTGCAACAAAGGTGTCCATCTCTGCCCCGACAGGAATCCAGAGGCTGTAATCAAGGCCTATATTCCTGATTATGCTTCTGCCTCCGGCCGATAAGAGGGTAACAGTCTCTCCTTCAGCAGTGATTACATAATTTTCTGTAATAAAATATCCCCTGGGGCCGGTGCGGATCATACTGCTAATGTTGATCACAGGCACATTCAGCCACTCGTCCTGTGCAAATCCGTATGCCAGTCCGAAACTTATGTTCTTGTCGCGGGACCCGAAAGTTGTTGTTCCGTAAAGCAATCCAAAAACTCCGGCATCTTCGCCGAGAATTGTTCCCAGAAAAGCTCCGGTCCCAAGGTTCAACTTATCTTTTACAACGGGAATCGATATTTTTGGCACTAACCAGATCGGTGATGAAGTGCCTCCAAAAAGAAAAAGAGGCAGGAATCCTGCTCCGATGGAGAAATTGTCCGTCAACCCGAATGAAAACTGATTATAAAGGATCCAGATATTCTGATAATAAGAGGTCCCCTTTTCCAGCCCATATCCGTTCGGAGCCCAGAAATATCTTGAAGACTGGGGATTAGGGAGCCACAATTTCCCTCCTTCATATTTCAGCTGTTTTAGCACCGTTCTCGACTTAATATCGTTTTTGGGGATTTTGATCTCACCAAGTGAGGTTGTTTTTAAGACAATTGCAGTGGAATCTTCCGAAATGACATTCCCGATGAAGATATTTCCGTCGTAGGTTTCGATGCGTAAAGCTGCAGTTGTATCGGCCGCTTCCTGCGAATAACAGATTCTGCAGCCAAGGGCTGAAAGCAACAATAAAAGAACGCTCAGTTTTTTCATTTTCAGGGATTTAATGAATTCAAAATTCAATAACTTGTAATCAGAATCTATATTTCCGGTATCACTTTTTTCAGGCTGCCAACAATCTGGAATAAAGAAACCTGTCACACTATATCCGTCTGAAAAAGAACATTTTTATAAAGTTACGACATTTCCGAAACAATTCTGATTCCGTCGTAAATAAACATCAATGCAAAAAAAATGAGAACGGCTCCGAGGATCTTCATAAGTGTACTGTAAACCCTGGCCTTAAGAAAATTCCTTGATTTCTCAGCCAGAATAGCCACGCATATCTTTGAACCTGTAAGCATAATGTAAAAGAGCAGAAAGTACAGTATTGCTGTTGTAATGCTAATGTTGAATGCCCTGTATGCAGTGGGAATTCCTGCAGTAAACCAGAAGATATAGGGATTTGGGTTAAGGAAGTTGGCGACAATTCCTTTTCTGAGTGTATTTATTTTTCCGGCAGTGATTTCGTATTTGTGAGGTTCTGTTTTTGTTGTTTCAATCCCCAGATACAAAAAATATAAACCTCCAAGGAATGAAATAACTGCCAGTATCAGGTTATACTTCGAGAATTTCGAAAATAACAAATATGTGGTAAAGATGATTGGCAGATCCGTTATCAGAGGCGCAACGGCGATTTTGAATCCCTCTTTCCTGTTGTGCTTAAGAGTTTCCGAGATCACCAGGGCAAGCAACGGGCCCGGAGAAATACCTGCAGTAAGGCCGAAAAATGCGCCCATGGCAAGATAAACAGCAGCAGAGTCGCCAACCATAATAAACAAAAAAGAAAACTCCTTAAATTATGTATTTTCAACATAATTTAAAGGAGTTTTGAGGTTCATTAAAGGCGGTATCTCTAGAACCAGATGCCTGCCGAAACCGAAAGAACACCGTTTTTAAATGTCTCGTCAGGATCGTTTGACATATTCGCCAGTCCGAGGCCATAACCTACACCGACGATTAGTTTTTTGATTTCAACACCTGCTCCAAAGTTTACTCCATAATCAATTCTCTTAATCTGGTCGGAATCAGAGCCGAATTCGAAGGTTTCTTCCTCACCGCCGCTCTTCATCTTTGCAGAGATACCTACTCCGGCATACGGACCGGCCTGCCCGAACAGCTTAACTGCTCCAAGGTCATATTTATATGCCAGGTTGAGAGGGATCTCAACGTAATTGACTGAAAAATCGACACTCATACCCATGACGTTTAATTTTGTGCCTTTCATCGAGAAAAGTGCTCCGGAATTGATAAATACATTGTCTGAAAGCGGAACTTCACCTATCAGTCCGGCATGGAATCCGGTCAGGTTTTCAGTAGATAAGCTTGCTTCGGTATAATCATATGTACCTTTTGCAAGGGATACACCGGCTTTAATTCCCAGCCTTTGGGCGTTTGCATTGATGAGAGCAAAACTCAGTATGCAGACCGCAATTAATTTGTTTTTCATAAGTTGTTGATTGGTTAATTTTTTAAATGTGAATAATTGAATTGACTTTAACAGAATTAAAACGTGGCGTTCAACAAAATATTACAGCCCGTCCTTAATCTTCTAAAACAGGCTGCCATTTTTCCCGGATCTGAGGTATTTTTCTACCCGGTTAAAAAAATTTTCTATTTTCACTGCAATTGCTGATCTTTATAAATAGTTTGACTAAAATGAAATTTTATAATTCCTATAATAATACCGGCAAAGATGTCGTTCTTGCTTCGCGATAATTTAAATCGATATAAAAGGAGATTTCTGAAAATCCTTAAAAGAGTAAGATGTGGCTGCCGAAAAACATATGAGTAGGCTTTATTTAAAACTTTACCTATGAAAAAATTATCAGCATTGCTTTTTGTCCTGCTTTGTTTCTTTTCTTATAACGTTAACGCACAGATTGTAGGAGGCGCAACGGTAGGCCTTCAGGCTCCGATGGGTGATTTCGGGGACGCTGCAAAACTGGGTGTCGGGATCAATCTTACCGGTAAATATATGCTCAAGGAAAATATGGCCGTCGGATTGAATCTTGGTTATAACAGATTTGGAGCAGAAGATTTCGGATTTGACGAATATGATATCAAAGCTACATATTCGATAATTCCGATTACGGGACTGTTTGAATATCATTTTACCGGTAAAACAGTTAAACCGTATGTCGGAGCTGATCTCGGTCTTTACAGCGTAGGCGCCAAAGTAAAATATGAAGGTGAATCGGAAAGCGACAGCGAGTTGTATTTAGGACTGGCCCCCGTTGCAGGCATTCTGTATGATATCAATGACAACCTTACTTTCTGTGCAAACATTAAACTGCACAATGTATTCTCCGATGGAGACAATACATCATGGTTTGGCATCAATGCAGGGGTGATTATACCTCTTAACTGATTGTCGGCAAGTCTGCTTTAAGAAAGATGGAAAGGGAGCCCGCCGGCTCCCTTTTTTAATTTGTTGACAATGAACGGGGAATATCGTATCTTTGAAGAAGTATATTATTGTGCCGGCTTAGATAATTCATTAATTAAGGCGGAAATTATGGCAAACAAGATTCTTAACGAGTATTCAAAGGGAAACACCGTCGCTTTCTGGCTTACCATATGTGTCGGGATTGCTCTGATACTTTGCATTGTGTGGTTGTTCATCAACTATACGGCAATAACTTTCTGAGCAGGGAACAACTGATCGGTTTCCACAACGTTGAACTCCCGATAAAAACAAAGTGACTGATTTTACGATCCGTTAAAGGCGGCAATTCCTTTTTTCTTGAAGACGGCACACTCCCTTTCAGGAGTAATTATCAGAATACCCATTTAAAACAACTATCACGAAAAATATCATGTATCATATATTTATCAGGCTTTAAGGGAATTTTATTATAATTGCGACAACAAAGGGAAAATTAAAAGGGAAAATTCTCTTTCAACTTTTTAAATTTATGCAATCTGGCAGAATTCAGATTTTACCAACCGGAAATACACCTTTTGTCTTGCTTGACCCCGAGGGAATTATCAGGATCAAAGGGAAGGGTATGGTAATAAATGAAACAAACAATCTTGGTTGTATCAATACATGGCTTGACCATTATGTTAAATGTGCTGCCGAAATCACTTATGTCAGTATTTGCCTTGAGTATCTGAACAGTTTTTTTACAGTAAAGCTGGTGACAATCCTTAAAAAGCTGATGGAAGTAGTGGCAGATAATAAGAAACTGGTGGTCTATTGGTACTATGAAGAAGATGACAATGATATCCTTGAAAGAGGTGAATATATTTCCGCTTCCTTAAATATTCCCTTTGAATTCATTATGACGGAAGATATCGGAACCTGCTGCTAATAAGGCATCAGGACGAAGCATTTTCTGTACGGGATGGAAAATCCGCTGCAATCGGGGGGTCATAAATATTTTTTTGTGTCCGGTTAATAGAATGAGATTATGGGCGAAACGAACTAAAGCGCAGAATCTCATCCTCTTAGTCGGGCAATGATGGTTAATTAACAAAAACACGGAGATGATTTTCATAAATTCAGGAGTAAATTTGACTAAAGGGTCCTTTATAAAACCGGGGACTCCAAATTTGTCCACGAAACCTCATTTCATAAGGACATGGGCACCCGGAATTAATACCGGCTCATCAATGTAAGGCCCGGCCGGTATTGATAATATATCCTGCAGCCTGTATCTTTACGAGTTCATCAATCAATTGAAATCGAAATGGGCAGGTCAGTTTTTTTTGCATTTTTCCTTCTGCTGGTTTTCTTCCCATGTGTTCATGCTTCTGAAAAACCGGTTAAGGCTGGAAAGAAGAATGCCGGAACCCGCTGCAGGGCAAAAACGGTTGTTTCCCGCTACCCGGTGATCAAACTGAATAAAAAAGTTTCAGAAAAAGGCAAAAGTACCCAAAAGTCAAAACGACATAGCCACAGTTTCCCTTTGTAGCTGATAATCGTAACTTTTCCCCGGATTTACCGTATAAAAGTGTTGAAGTCAATGATGATCCAAAATGGTTAAAATCGATTCAACATGAAAAGGATAATCATTATCTGCTTATTATGTCTCCCGGGTATATTTTTAGTTACAGGATGTTCAGCAAGCAGGAAAAACTATAGTGAACTTAAGGGGCTGATGCTTCTCGATAACGTAAAACTTGGCAGGAACAAAGCTTTTTATTCAAAACATAATATTAAAAACAAGAAGGAGGCTCATAGAAGATATAAAAAAAACCAACGAGCTCTTAATGCAAAAAGGAGTTAATCATTTTGGGCAAAAAAGTGCATTGGCGGGCTGAAGTGGCGGCGATAAAGATGAAAAGCAAATAAACATTCTCTGATTGAACTGTCAGCATGGGTAATTACCGAAAAATCCTCGACTTGTCCTTCATTCTGCAACTACATATTTATGCAAGTGGTACAACAGCTGCAAATTCCGTCAGGCCGGAATCCATATGACACAGAATATCGGGCGGTTAGTGTAAATTCTAAAACTCAGAAACCAAGGCTTAGCCTGAAGTATACATTGCGTCCCGGTTCAACACTGATGTTTCCCCTGTTTGTTGAGAGATGACTTGTGTAGCTCCGGTCAGTAATGTTATCAATGCCAGCGAATAACTGCAGCATAGTGCGCCCGAAATTTATCCGTGCTGAACTCAGAGCCAGGTCAAGGCGGACATACCCGCCTGTTTCCCTTTCTCCTTCAGCAATCCTGTCCTGGCCTGCTGCTCCCGCCACAGTCATTTCAACCGAGCCTGTTTTGCTGTTTATGTAACGTAAACCCAGGCGGCCGCTTAAAGGCGGGATCTGCGGGAGGTTGGTTCCCGCTTCAGTATCTTTTCCGCGGACATACGAGCCTGAACCAAACAGAACAAAATCTGAATACAAGTTATATTGAAATCCAAAATCAAATCCATACAGAAAAGCTTTGCTGACATTCTTGTTTATAAGTGCTGGAAGAGTATCAGTCAATCCTTCAGAAGCACCTGTATTAATTGTATAAACAAAGCTTCCCGGAGCTTCAACTATCATATTCAGGATCCTGTTGGCAAAAACGTCGGCCTGGAAGTTGAATTCCGGCTTCCATATCCTTATACCCAGATCTGCCGAATAACCGCTTTCCGGCTTAAGATTTGTATTGCCCAGGCGTACATAATTTCCGAGATCAATATATTTAAACAGCTCTTCAAGCGATGGCGCCCTGAAAGAACGGGCAAAGCTGAACGACAGGTCTGAATCCTTAAACAGTTTGTAAAGAATTCCTGCGTTGGCGCTCCACGACACACTGTTCCGGCTGCCTGCAACGAAGGTAATTCGCTGATTTGGAGGCGTATTATTTCTGACCCCGTTGGTTATCAGATAGTCTATGTCAACACCCTGTTCATTTTTAACCCTTATATGGTCCATTCTTCCTCCTGCGATAAGAGTCATTCTGTCATCAAGGAGATGTGTTTCATCCTGTACAAATATTCCTGCACTGGCAAATGTAGATTCAGGGATTGGGGTTTCGCCGCGTACAATATTGTTCGTTTTCACAACATCGCCTGCCTGATTAAGTATTTCCACCTTTATGTCTTTCCGTCGTTCTGTAGTCAGATTTCGTGACCATATGTCGAGTCCGGCAATAAGGGTATTGCTTCCGGAAAGATTCCAGGTGCCCTGAAGCTTTCCTCCCCTTGTGAAATGGTTGCCAACCGGAGTGACAAGTTCGGGTGTGACTCGCTGAAACCCCGTGGGAGTAGGTGTTGTTGTAATCGTATTTGGGATCATGGCTACATCGCGTTGAATGTACTGGAGGAAATAACTCAGCTTCAGGGATGAAAGTTTCTCCCCTAAGTCTTTTATCTCATAATCGGCAGCCAGCAGCTGCCTTCCAATATCCGTATATGTTGCCCGGGCAGGTCCCGGGAAAGCATTGCCTCCCGGAATTCCCACATCTTTTGACCAGTTGCGCTGGTACTGAATTCTGAAAACATGGTTGGAAAAAGGCTTTATACCGATCTTTGACGTTATGTTGCTGGTGGTAAACTGGCTGTTGGGAAGGGTTCCTTCGGGTGTACGCATATCATCTGCTTTTCCATAGGCACAGCTCACCCTGGCATACCATTTACCAGAACCGGTGTTTATATCTGCATGATTCATGAACAGCTTGTTTGCTGATGCAAAGCCTGAAAGCACGTTGCCTGACAGATAAGGCTTTTCGGAGAAATGGCCGTCCTTGGTTATTATGTTGACAATTCCACCCATAGCTCCCGTTCCATAAATCGACGACATGGCGCCCTTAACAACTTCAACCCTTTCAATATCGTTGACATCTGTCATGCTAAGTGAGGCAGTAAGGTCAGTTGCCGTTTCGACACGGTTACCGTCGATCAATGTCACAAGGCGGTTTTCATTAAAACCGCGTATATTGATATTGGTCGACCAGACACCATCATTACCCATGGCTATACCAGGTTCGGTGGCAAGAACATCTGACAGTGTAAGGGCTGAAAGTTTCTTGTATTTTGATGACTCCACCACTGTTACCGGTGCCGGAAGCTTCTTCACCTGACGGTTCACAACAAGACTTGTGACCTCTACCTCGCCAAGATTAACCGGCTGAGGCGACATTAAAAACTCCTGCTCCAGGTTGCCGTTGAGATTTACTTCGCGTGATACGGGAGAGTAGCCGAGCATTTTAAGGACAACCCTGTATCTGCCTGATGGCAGCGAAATGTCAAATCGTCCTCTCACATCGGTAATTCCGACTGTGTAGACCTTGCTGTACGCCGGGCCGGAGGCGGTAACTTCAGCCACAACACCCTCGAGAGATCTGCTATTTACTGAATCACGGACTGTTCCCTGGAGAAGGAATTTCTGTCCGAAGGAGGTCAAGGGAAAAAACAAAGCAAAAAGTGAAGTTAAAATCCAATTTCTATTCATCTCACATATTCTTTAAAAGTACCGATTTTACCTGAATTCCACTTAAACGGCCCAGCTGGCCGGTAAGTGAACCAATCTCGTCGGTGGTACCTTCAAGAACAAGAGAAATAATGCTTTGTCCGTTACTGCGGGGCAACCCCAGCCGTCCAACAATGATTTGCGAATGCTTTGAAAGGATTTCGTTAAGATGCTGAACACTTTCGCGTTCCTGAATCAGAATTATCGCTGATCCCACTCTCTTTTCCATCAGAATACCTCCGGGTTAGATTGATTTTAATATCTGCCTGTCCTTGATAACCCGGTTGCTGATAGTGTCTTCCGGTGTGTACCTCAGATCGCGGCAAATTTATTGTTAATTATTTCACAAAGGTCGTGATTTTATTTTCAGTTTGCAAGAAAGGGATTAAATTTTTGGCAAAAATATTCCCTGATTGCTGAAAACAGGATATTGGGTTCATGTACTCACCCCCATCCCCCTCTCTACTTCGTAACGAGGGGGCCGGTTTTCGTCCCTTTTTTAGGTTTACTGTTTCCCTGAGGCCGCCCCCCCTCGTTGCGGTAGCAGAGAGGGGGACAGGGGGGTGAGTACATACATATTTTCAAAGAAACCTCTTAAAAAGTAACTTAGTAATTCTCTTTATAGATAGTTTTGCAGTAATAAGTTCTACAATGCTTAAAAAGCTTTCATATCTGCTTATTGTATCAATGCTTTGCGGATGCGGAAACCGTGACGGGAATAAAGCAGACGATTCAAAATACATACTTGCGGCTCTTAAAGGACCTTCTGCAATGGGCATGATAAAGATGATCGACAGCCTGAATGATGGAACCGGACACACAGTCGAAGTAAAGATCCTGAGTGAACCATTGCAGGTTAGGAAAATGATGCTCGACGGGTCGGCCGATTTTGCAATACTTCCAACCACCATGGCCGCCATAATGTATAATAAGGATTTGAAATACAAACTGATAGGAGTTCCGGTCTGGGGAACTCTTTACATGGTCGGGAGTGATTACGGTATTGGCAGATGGGAAGACCTGAAGGGCAAACGAATATATGTTATGGCAAGGGGAATGACTCCTGATGTTATGTTCCGTTACCTGCTAAGCAAAAACAGGCTGGAACCTGACAGAGATGTTATTCTTGATTACAGTTTCCCCACTCATATTGATCTTGCAAACGCAGTCGCAGCCCGACAGGCACCACTGGCAATTATCTCTGAGCCGCTTGCCAGCCTCGTTATAAAGAGGAATAAAGACATCAGGCGGATCTTTGATCTGGAAGAGGAATGGAGCAGATTTGAGAACGTTGAGGTTGCCGAGACTGCTTTCCTTGGCAGGGAAGACGTCATTCAGAAAGACAGGGAGACTGTGGAAAGAATTGTATCCGCTTATGCTCTGTCGACGGAATGGGTGAATAGATATCCCGACAGTGCTGCCGCCCTGATCGTTAAATATGGCATTCTTCCCGATACTGGGGTCGCAGCAAGTGCTATTCCACGATCACACCTCAGGTTTGTAAAAGCATTTGATGCTGAAAAGGATGTTGAGGATTACCTTCATGTATTTTATAAACTGAATCCGGATATTACAGGAGGAAAAATGCCTGATGAAAATTTCATTTACAGGTAAACAGTATATAAGCCTTGCCTCGGTGCTCTTCATGCTTTTAGTATGGAAGATCCTTTCATTGCATTTTAAATCAGATTTTGTTCTTCCTTCTCCGGAAAAAACGCTTATAACCACCCTGAGCCTTTTTACCGATGGAAAATTCCTGGCTACAGCAGGCACTACCGTTTCGAGGGGGCTTATTGGATTCGTTATTTCAGGAATACTTGGCATAGGAGCAGGAATTTTAACAGGGGTCAATCAGTATGTGAATGCATTTCTTCGTCCGATCCTTGTGACAATACGTTCAATACCAGTAGTATCAATCATTCTTTTGGCACTTATCTGGCTACATCCGGGTGCCGTGCCTGTTTTTATCGGTATGCTTACCATGTTCCCTTTTATATGCACAAACGTGAGCGACGGGATAAGGAGCATCGACAGCGAGCTTGTTGTTATGGCCACCTTTTATAAGGTCAGCCGGAAAAGGATAGTCGGCGAATTATATATCCCGGCTGTAATGCCGTTTATCGTAAGCGGGGCATCGAGCGCCATGGGTATCGGCTGGCGTGCAATTATAATAGGAGAAGTACTCAGCCAGCCACGTTATGGAATTGGAACCATGATGCAAAATGCACAGACATTTTTAAATGTGGATGCGGTAATTGCCTGGACGATCATCGCGGTGCTAATAAGCTATTTATTTGAAAAATCGATCCGGTTGGCTGAAAAGAAATTCATAACATGGAGGGCCTGATAATGAGCCTCGAGGTCAAAGCGCTGTATAAGAATTTCGATAACATCTCACTTTTCAGTGACTTCAATATTTCATTTCACGAAGGCACGATTACATGTATTCTTGGTCCTTCAGGTTGCGGTAAAACCACATTGCTGAATATTATGGGCGGTATTATTGAGCCCGACAGCGGTCAGCTTTCAGGATTCAATGAAAAATCAGTATCCTATATATTCCAGGACCCAAGGCTGCTTCCCTGGAAAACCGTTAAGGAGAATATTGAATTTGTGCTGAAAAGAGAAATGCCTGCTGAACAGCGGCATAAGGTTGCGGAACAGCTCATCAGGCTGATGGAGCTTGAAGATTTTGCAGGATATTATCCGTCAAGGTTAAGCGGGGGTATGCGTCAGCGGGTTTCAATAGCCAGGGCATTTGCCTACCCTTCAGATTTAATTCTTATGGACGAACCACTAAAAGGCCTGGATATTAAACTTAAACTGAATCTTGTCCGTATGTTTTCAAAAATGTGGCAGGCCGATAAAAGGACTGTAATCTTTGTAACTCATGATATTGATGAAGCGTTGCTGCTTGGCAGCGATGTTGTTGTCCTGAGCCGCCCCCCGGCTAATATCGTGCTAAACAGGCAAATCGACCTCCCTTTTGAGAAACGTCTTCCTGATTCCGGGCCGTTAAAGGAAATGAAGGGCAGCCTTATGCAGGCACTGGGAAATTAGCGTCATCGAAAACAGAAAACTGTTTTGGCTGAAGCCGCTTTAATGACTTTCTAATTCTTTTCTAACCTTTTTCTAATCAGAAATATAAGTTCCTGTGCATATATTGCTTTTTAACTCTGTTAGTGTTAGGAACTTAATATTTATTCAAATGGAAGACAACAACCGGAATGCAATCCTGAAAACGGGGGCAGTTATATTGGTCCTGCTCTTATTGGGTTTTGTCTATGCTCTTGTCCGTAACAATAAGAACAAGCAGAATCTTAATTCTGAAAAGCTTGTGACCGAAAGGCTCATGGGCGAAAAAACAGCAATGCAAAGCGAACTTGACAAATTAAAAAGCGAGATCGCCGGTCTGAAGGAACAAAGCAGTGCAACGTCAAAATTGCTCACTGAAACTGAAACAAAGCTTGCCGATGCCGGGAAAAGGATGAAATCTTTATCAGGGCAATATGCCAGAAAGACTAAAGCCGATGAAGAAGAATTCCAAAAACAGAAAGCCGCATTTGAAAAGGAGTATGCAGGCCTGAAATCAGATTATGACAACCTGATGGCACAAAATGGAGATCTTCAGAAAAAGCTTACCTCACTGGAAGCACAGACATCGGATCTGCTTGAAAAGCTCAGAATAAATGACACATTTGACAGTGACGATTTCCAGACGTTCGGCTCAAGAGGCAAGAAAGACAAAATAGTGGTTTTTGCCAGAAGGGTAAAGAAACTGAACGTAAATTTTGAAGTCCCGCAAAATCTTTCTGAAGCAATAAGTTTTAAAATTATTACACCTTCCGGGACAACAATTACTCCCGACGACAGAGCTCTTTCGTGGATTTTCCCTCCGGATACAAGAGGGCTGACGGCAAGCTTATCGCCTGTAACAGCAGAATTTGAACAGTCCAGACGTGTCACGCTTTCTTACACTCCAAAGGAGAAGCTGATACCGGGTGAATACAAGATCCAGATTTTCAGTAACAATAAGAATATCGGCAATTGCAGGATCAGGCTCAGATAGTGTTTTTTTTATACTTAATTTTGTAAGCCCGTCATATGGCGGGCTTTATTTTAATTCCTGAAAATATGAAAACAAATGTCAGAATAGTACTGTTGATGTTAATTCCGGCAGCTTTCAGTTCATGTGCCCCGGTTTACAGGTGTGGCGAGACGAAGCCTCTTAAAACACCGGTCACCTGGAGTAAGAATCTCAGGACAACAGTCAGGGAAAGAGATTATTTATGCTCAGAAGTTGCCGGCAAGGAAAAGGAAATAGCCTCACTGAAGACAAATATCAATGAACTTAAGAATGAACGCAAAGACCTTGCAAACAAGGTCAATGAACTTTCAGCCATGAATGAAGACCTCCGTAATAAATATTCTGACCTTATTGATAAAAACCTTTCGCAAACTGATCAGCTTACCAGAGCCCTGAAGGCAAAATCGGATGAACTGGACGAGAAGGAAAAACTGCTCACTGAAAGAGAGAAAGTCCTTGATGAGCTCAGATCGACTATTGCCAGACAGGATTCAATTACCGGAAGACTAAATTCCGTCCTTCGCAATGCCCTTCTTGGATTTAATCCCGATGAGTTATCTGTCGAAATAATAAACGGGAAAGTATATGTTTCAATGAGTGACCGGTTATTATTCAGATCTGGAAGTGCCACTGTGGAAGAAAAGGGGAAAGAAGCCCTGAAACTACTGGCTGAAGTCCTGGATAAAAATCCTGACATCGACATACTTGTTGAAGGTCATACAGATAATGTGCCGATCAAGACCAACCTGTACAAAGACAACTGGGACCTCAGCGTTGCCAGGGCCACCTCTATTGTGAGGATGCTGGCAGTCAATTATAAAATTGCCCCGACCCGTATGACGGCTTCCGGGAAAGGTGAGTATTTCCCAAAGGCAGGAAATGACACTGCTGAAGGAAGGGCGAGGAACAGAAGAACTGAGATCATTCTTTCACCAAAGCTTGATCAAATTATGCAATTGCTGGGTAATTGATGATGAAACAAAATATTCATAAATAAAACCCCGGAAGTATAAATAATGCATCCGTTTAAAACCAGATTCAGCGTTGTTAAGGCTTTGTGGATATTCATGTTCATTTTTGTCTTCTCAATCCTCAATTCATCAGGTATTTACAAAGGTCCTGCCAGAAAGAGCCCGGCTGATCTTGCAACAATGGAAACTGCAATAAGGGCCAAATATGATTCATATGCGGTTTTCAAATGGGATGACTATATCCTCTTGATGGAAAAGCTGTCATCCCCGAAATTTAAAGTATTGCCTCTGAATGAAATGAGGAAGACAACTAATAAAAACAAAGTAGTTGTAGGGCTCAGGCATGACGTTGACTTTAATCCGTTCAAGGCTCTGGAAATGGCAAAGATCGAGAAGATGTACGGATTTCGTTCAACTTATTTTTTGCTTGCAACCGCTGAGTATTCGGGGCATTTTAAAGGTTCCGTATTTGAACATGCCCCGGGCATTGAAAATGTAATAAAAGGCATTTCCCAGACTGGCGCTGAAATAGGCATACATAATGATCTGTTGACAGTTATGATCCAGCATAAACAGGATCCTTTTTTGTTCAACAGGAGAGAACTCAATTTTTACAGATCGCTCAGGATTAAAATAAGTGGAACCGCTTCCCATGGATCGGATATAGCAAAAAAAACTGTACCCTGCTATGAGGTATTTTCTGATTTTGCAAAAACTGATTCGATAGAATACCTTGGGAAAAAATATCCCATCGGGAAACATAGCCTTAAGGAATATGGTTTTAATTACGAGGCTTATTCAATCCCATATAACATTTATATTTCCGATTCGGGAGGTAAATGGAACTCCGCCACCGGATTTGAAGGGATACTGAAGATTCTTGATGCCAGCTCGGCAGGCGACAGGATCCAGATACTTATTCATCCCGACTGGTGGGGTAAGACTTCAAAATGAGCGGAATTTCATCATCATGGTTTTTTAGAACCGTTCTAAAATACTCCAAATATTTGCTTTTTAAACAAACGGGGCCTATATTGCAGGCATTATGAAAATGTCAGTAAGAAAACCGGTTGCACAGAAAGAATTGTACGATTATTCAATAATCGATGGATGAACACGTGAAAACTAATAAGGATATCTCAAAGGGGGAACTTTATCAGTTTCCCCTTTTTTTATCTGATAATCCAATGATATGAGAAAGGAAAATAAAGACAAAATGCCCGTCAGGAAACCTGCTCCGCCGGAAAATGAAATTGGGAAATTTACTATGATAAGCTGGACCGGAGATGGGATTGTTCACAAAGGAGTTGTGACCGATATTGATGTGGTATCAGGAACAAAATACCTTAGGGTGATGACGATTTTTGGCAAAATCCGAAAAGTAAGAATGTCAAAAGTAAAGGCTCTGAATATTGACCGGTAAGAACGGGGGGTATTTTACGGGATATGACCATAATCACTGTTTTAACTGTTGCCGGGGGGAGACGAAATACTGTTAAAATCATGAAACCTGTGGTACAAAGAGAACTGTACGATTATCTGAATAACGGATAAAAGCGGCAATTGACTGTAAGGCATGCAAGGGAGGGAGCTTTATGGTTCCCTTTCTTGTTTCATGAAATATCAATTATCATGGTCAGTTCGGCCAAAAACAATAAAAAAGGAAAACATTGAACAGAATGATAATAACCAAAACGTAACATTTTAAACAATTAATTGAAAAACAAAAAGCAATGAGAACTATCAGAAACTCGGCGGAAAGTATTCTTACCGCAAACATGAACTTCGCCAACGGGCAGATAAAGGTCAGACTCACCGGTAGCAATGAGGGGAATCATGAATTATTCACACTTCGTTCTTTCGTTGAGCATGAAGCCAGGTCTAATCCTAATTTTTTCAGATGGCTCTTCGATGACTATTCAATTGAGTACTTCGGAAACAACCTTTCCAAAGAACAAAAAGAAGAGTATACTTCGTGGCTGCACGATCTGTAGTCTGATAAGGAATTCTAAGGTCGGTGTTAATAATTTAAGCAAAGAACAGGTTAAAAAGGATTTCTTTTCACCTGCAGCTGGTTTGTACCGTATCGGGAAGCATAAAAGGTATTGCCAATTTGGTTCTGGTAATCCGATGACCGGATTATTTAAATAAAATGTGGCACATAAGAGATTAGTGGAAAAAATTCAGGCCGGGATATGAAGAGGACTGATTCAAAGTTGAAAAAAGCTATTTTTGATCATTATTCAAAATCAGACAAAATATTATGAAAAGCTTGTTATTTTTTTCACAATTCAGAAGGAATTCCTTCAGGCCTTTAATATCTGCAACCCTTTTATTCTTTGTTGCGGTTAGTACT
Source organism: Bacteroidales bacterium (assembly GCA_035390825.1). Taxonomy (GTDB): domain Bacteria; phylum Bacteroidota; class Bacteroidia; order Bacteroidales; family VadinHA17; genus LD21. The sequence goes on from DAOOUQ010000011.1 coordinate 101,900, forward strand.
TTCAATAGCGCTTCAGCCCAATCCAAACCGCCGATAACAGGCCGTTGGGATCTTACTTTGGACATGAATGGAAAGCCGGCCCCGTCATGGCTTGAAGTAAAACTTTCAGGTGTGAACACGCTTGTGGGTTATTTTGTGGGTGATGCAGGCAGTGAACGTCCAGTTTCAAAGGTAAATTTTGAAGATGGAAAGGTGACATTCTCGATCCCAAAACAATGGGAATCGGGTAATAATGACCTGCTCTTTGAAGCAACTCTTGCGAATGAAGAACTTTCCGGGACAATAACCAGCTGTTCAGGTGAAAAGTATCCCTTTACAGGAGTAAGGGCACCCCTTTTGAAAAGAAGCGGAGAACCGGCATGGGGAACTCCGATAAAGCTGTTCAACGGAAAGAATCTTGACGGCTGGGTGGCTACCGGTAGTGACAATAAGTGGGTAGCGTCAAACGGAATACTGAAAAGCCCCGGATCAGGCGCCAATCTTATGACAACCGCTAAATTCAACGATTTCAAACTTCATATTGAATTTTGCCTGCAGCCCGGAAGCAACAGCGGAGTATACCTCAGGGGAAGATATGAAGTTCAGGTAATCGACTGCAAAGGGGAAGAACCGTCATCAACATTGCTGGGAGGAGTATATGGCTTCCTCACGCCCAATGAGAATGTGGCAAAAGCTCCGGGAGAATGGCAGACATACGACATAACTCTTATCGGAAGGAGGGTTACAGTTGAGGCAAATGGTAAAAAGATCATCAACGACCAGATTATTCCCGGAATTACAGGAGGTGCAATTGACAGCAAGGAAGGAGAACCAGGCCCGATACTTCTTCAGGGAGACCACGGATCAATTGAATTCCGGAATATTGTACTGACTCCGGCAAAATAAAATATGCCGGCTTAGGCTGACCCCCGGACTGGAAGGCAGATTGTAGTGTTAAATCCGGGAAACGTTAAGCCGAATCTTATTATGCCATAATGCTATTTTGATTTTATGTAATTTTCTACGATTTCTGACAGGACATCGAGAGGGACATCACCATTCTCCAGGACAACACGGTGAAATTCACGCAGATCAAACTTTGCACCGAGTTCCTGTTTTGCTTTTTCCCGTAATTCAAGGATTTTAAGCATACCAATTTTATAGGCACAGGCCTGACCGGGCATAACGATATACCTTTCGACTTCGGTGATAATTTCACTCTCGCTCAGGCCCGTATGGTCGGCCATATATTTAATTGCTTCCCCGCGTGTCCATTTCTTATAATGAATTCCGGCATCTGTCACTAACCTGCACGCCCGCCACATTTCTGCCTGCAACCGGCCAAGGTTGCCGAATGGATCATTTTCATAAAAGCCCATCTCATACGCAAGTTGTTCGGCGTACAATGCCCAACCCTCCGAAAAGGCTGTAAAAGGCACCACAGTGCGAAAGACCGGAAGCCCCTTTAACTCCATCTGAATACTCCCCTGAAAATGATGCCCGGGTATACCTTCATGGCAGGCAAGTGTCTTCATTGCATAACGGGGATGTTCGCTTGCTTTTCGGAGATTGACAAGAAACACTCCGCCTTTTGAACCATCCATGGCGGGAGGCATACAAGTACCTTTTGCTGCACCATTTTCCGCAAATGCAGGCACCCGTTCCACAGTCAGCGACGCTCCGGGGCGTATGTCAAAAGCCCTGTCCAGGTTATTGTTCATCTCGTCGACAATCCGCTGATATTCTGCCATCAACATTAATTTTCCGCTGTCATTCTCGGGGAAAAGAAAACGCTCTTCCTTGCTCAGACCCTGTATTATATCACCAATGATTCTGGTTGTGTCGGAGTAGCCTTCATTCTTGAGGATAGACCACATCTCTTTTTCAATTCTGCCAACTTCTTTTAGACCAATCTCATATACATCTTCAGGGCTTATGTTGGTTGTTGTATATAGTTTCAGCAGATATCGGTAATAGGCTTCACCGTCGGGCAGTTTCCATACGCCATCGTCATCCGTGGCTTTTCTGTACAACATTTCATGGTAATCAATGAGTTTCCCGTACGCTTTGAACACAGAGGTTTCTATTATACGGGCGACCCGGTCGTTGTATTTTGATTTTTCAGTTTCCGAAAGCCCTTCAATTCCTGCTGTTTTATCCCTGAAATTTGTAAAAAGTATATTCTTTTCAGCACCTTCCCCGATAAATCCTTTCATCTGGTCAAGGACACGGGCGATCACAAATTTTGGCGGGATAATGCCCTTTTGTTCTCTTATTTTAAGCCCTTCCAGCACCTGGTCGAATTTTGTTTCAAAGGCTTCAAGCCGGGAGATATAGGCCTTGATATCGCTACGGTTCCTTAATTTGTGCCTGCTTGTAATCAGTGAAGGAAGACTGCTTTGAATCCCTTCGAATTGATTTACAGGATATCCATGGTAGAAAAAAGCTTCACCATCTATCTCTCCCTTCAGATAAGAACCGAGGATCTTTGTATTGAGCTGATTGGCGGCCGACTGGCGGGCAAGATCATAACTGAGAAGGGTATTGTAATCCTTTTTTCTCTGTTGGAAATCTTTCCTGAGCCTGGCATCGGATACGTCATCAAGCCTGTCTTTAGTCAGGTTGTATAAAACAGGTATGCCCAGCCGCGTTATAAGCTCAGGGCTTGAAAGGGCATATTTCACAAAGACCTTGTCATAAAAGTTCCGGATATTAAAAGGGCGGAACCAGATCAGGTTTGCAAGCCAGGTGAAACCTGCAAGCAAAAGAGCAAGTACGGCTACTGAACCCCGGAATTTCCAGGTTCTTTTTTTATCAGACATTATCGGATTAACATTAATTAAACAAACAGGTTTTTTGTATTATTTACCAAAGTTAGGTTTATATAGATTTCATTCTACTTCCGCGGTTGCCTGTGCCTGTTTTTATATTCTGGGGAAACGCCATCAATTATTAACAGCTTAACCCCTGTTCCGGTGACAGACCTGTGAGAACATAAATTACCGGAGACCACATATGTTGTTCCCGGCGACAGATTAAATTCTCCTCCATTCTCAGGCTCACTCGTGAATTCCCCTTCGAGGCAATGCAATGTTTCATTGCCTTATCTGCTAAGATATTAAGAAAATGTCTCTGATGATAAAGTAATCAGGCTTAATTAATTTCCTTTCCACAATAAGGGCAAATGCGTTTTTCACATTCAGATTTGCGTTTTCCGACCACTTCAATAAATCCGGCACTTATAATTCCTGTTGGCAGAGCTATAAGTCCAATTCCAATAATTGACAATAATCCGCTAAGAACTTTTCCAAGAGCTGTAATTGGGTAAACATCACCATAGCCGATTGTTGTTAACGTTACAATTGCCCACCACATTGATGAGAACACATCAGGAAATTTATCAGGTTGGACAGTTCCTTCTATAAAATACATAAGGAAAGAAGCCACAATCAGAACAAGTGTGGCAACAAAAAGTGTCATCCATAATTCTGATTTCTTATCCTTGATTACTGATCCAATAAGTTTTAAAGTATTGTTATACCGTGAAATTTTAAAAATTCTGAAGAACCTCGTTAATCTTAAAATACGGAGAAATCTAAGATCGGTTTTAATTAAAAATGGGATATAAAATGGTAAAATTGCCAGTAAGTCAACTAATCCAAAGGGTGAAAAGATAAACTTAAAAACAGAGTATATTTTATTTCTCGCCGGATGTGTCAGATCGGAAATATATAGTCTTAAGGAAAATTCAAGGGAAAATATAACTATTGAGAAAACTTCAAAGGTTCGCAGGAAAATGTTTAGACGTGGATCCTTAATACTTGTCGTGTCAATGGCAACCGCTAAAACATTCAGAATAATGAGAGTGATTATAAAATAATTAAAAGCAAGATTTATTTTGGATCTTTTTTCCAAAAGGTTGTATATTTTCTTTTTCATTTTTAATTGTTCCCTGCTAAAATTCTCATCGCGGCTTAACTCCAATTATATTGGGGATTGGCCAGATCGTAATATCATCGCCTCCCTCAGGATATGAGGTCTCATAGTTACCGGCAAGTTCAATTTCAACACCTCCGGCTTTCAGGTATAACTGTGCTTCCGGCCCTCCTTCAAGGTGCTGGGCTGCAATAATTCCTATCCCGGCATTGAGCAATTCTTTATTTAGATCGTGCATAGAAAAGGGAGAGGGTGAATAAATGAAAAGGATTCTGCCCTCTGTGTCTTCTCCTATTGCGGCCTCGCTCCAAATTCTGTCCTGTTGTCTCCAAACGTTTATCCCCGGCTTCTTTATCAGTCTTAGGTTTTGAATTACCAAATTATAATCCTTGCTGATGTTTTGGATCGAGGTACCGGCATCAAGATCATATATTCGGAATTGTGGAAGGTCTTTCCCGTTAATCGGGTCATATGCCATTACAGACTGATAATTGTTTTTGCTGCCGTTGTTGATATGGCTCTTGTATTTAAGATAGCCTGTATGAGTCCAGTTGTCCTCGTTAAACATTCCTGCATTAATGGCAGCCGTTAAGTTGTGGCTTTCGCACCATTCCCGTACCGTCTTGCCAGACAGGTCTTTTGTTGTGCTCCTTCCGATGAATACAAGCTCCCATTTATTTGGATCAATCCGAACAACAGTGATCCTGGAATCTCCCTCAATGCTTGGCTTCCTTGCAGTAATTTCCGCAATGTCCATTCCGGGTGCAACTTGCTTCCATTCTGATCCTGTTGCAGCTTGACTAAGAATTAAAAACAGACTTATAAGCATTAGCATGTGAGAACGTTTTAGAATCTTAAATATAGACTAACAGTCGTCGGTATGAAACGTTGGGGAGTACGGGCTTCGTCCGTATTCACCGTTACAAAAGTTGATGAGAGGCAGAACACTTGCATAACCACTCAATCCCCAATGTTTTATACCGCTTGTTAGGAGCTGGTGATTTTTGTCTTTTTATCTCATTATCAATCAATTTTGCTGCAATGTCTTCCGTGCTTTGGGAAAGACACACTCTTTGACAAGCTTTGGATTTAGCGTTGGCTTGTGCGACTTGGCAATGTGTGTGGCTGTTGAGCGTTGGCATTTCTATTCGTTTAATGTGCTTTCTAATGTTGTTTTAAATTCGTTTTCGTTGTTGTAGTTGTAGAACGGAACGGCTGTTATCAAATAAGTGTCTGTGTGGATTTTGATCGTCTTTTTCCCATCTCTGATTTCTTTCAAAAAGTCTTCTTTCCATTTGTCGTGTCCTTTTAGATGCTCTCCTTTAGGTTCTATGAAAACCTGAAAAGTCATTTGTTCTCCGTCACGTTGTTTGCAGAACAATAAAAAGTCGGGTTCAAAGGCTCGTCCGAGTTTGTCAAAGATTTTTATTTCTCTTTCGTTTCGGATTAGGTAAATGTTCTCAAACTTCTGATTCAGTCCTTCAAATCGTCTTGAAAACAGTTCGACAAATTTCTTTTCTTCGCTTGTTCCGTAGTTGGCATTGTAAACATACCAAGGCTCATTGGCTACCAAAGTTTCTTGACCGTCTGCTCGTTCGCTATCTTTGTAAACCTTGATTTCTTTGTCTTTAAAAAATTTGTGAATCGGTTCTTTGATATATTCTGAACCTTCGTATTCTGTTGAGTTGCTTTTTATATCTGCTTCAATGCTTTGCAAAAGTCCGTTTATGGCTTGCAAATAGTCAAAATGGGTAATTTCTTTTAGTCTGTTAGCTGTTCCGCAAAATGTGATTTCCAACCCTGCTAAAAAGTCTGTGCTGTCAATGAAGTTAGAAAGTGAACCAACACTTGGAAAGTAATGCGATAAACTATCGTAATAGAAAAACGGATTTTGGCTTAATGCAAATCGGATAACATTTTTTGGAATATCTATCAGCTTTACATCTTTGGTTTTGATAGCTTCTGTTTCTGAAGTTTCCGCTTCGGCAAAAGCTCCCGACATTCTCCCAACTCCCGAAGATAAAGTGTGTCGATAGTTGGTTTTCTTAACTCCTAAATCGGCAAACGATTTTATGTTGTCAAAACTCTTTGGCACTTTCTTATTGAAGAAAACGTGTCCTTCACGATAAAAGTCCGTTCCCTTAAAGTCTAACTTTAAAACCAGTTGTTTGGTAACAAGGTTTTCATCATCTTCATAAATACCCGAATCAACAAGGGCTTTTTTCAATTCCGAAATGTAACGGCTATCTTCTTTGGTGTGATAATACAATTCTTCCAACGTTTTTAGGCCGTTAGAAATATCATCATCAAATTTTCGGGTAAACTTGTCTTGTCCTTCTTCTAAGGCAAACGGATAATATCTTGCACCACGACCAATTAACTGGGCTTCTGAAAGTGTAGTTTTTCCAGGCTTACCGTCTTTACCGTCCCGGTCTTCGTAAAGTCTAACAATGTCAAACAAATTCAAAACGTCCCAACCTTCGTTCAGTTTCTGAACGGCAAAAACGGCACGGATTGGATTATTTTCATCTTCTAAGGTGTTGAGCAATATTTGGTTTTGCTCGGCTTCTGCGTCATTGTTGGCACTCAGGCAATTTTCGTGTTTGAAATTGGCTTGTATGCGTTTTACTATTTCGCTGGCTGAAATGCCTTTGTCTTCAAAAAATCGGAAAGCCTTTTGAACGATTGGAACGGTGGAAGTCTTTTGAATTTTTCCCACCATTGCCACCGAAAAATCATCAATTAGTTTGTGAAAGTTCTCTTTGTTCTGCTCCGATTCTTTGATTGTCTTTTTGGCTTTGAACAGAATTACTGGCTTCAAATTGATATTGTTTGAAGTAGCCAATTCCTGACGATACAAATTCAAAATCAAAGCCTGAATGATTCTGTCTTGCTCGTCATACAAACTGCGTATAAGGTTGATTTCTTTGGAATACTTGTCTTTACGAAACTCGGCAAGGTCGTATTTGAAAATTACTTTGTCTTGGTAGTGTTTTACCAATTCTGCGGTTTCGGTGTCAATGGTTGCCGTAAACTCCAATAAGATATTATCAAAATTGGATTCGTGAATTTTCTTTACGGTGTCTTCCCAACTGCCAAAAAGATTGCCCGATTTTGTTCCTGCGACTAAGTGGTGAGCTTCGTCAGCTATCAAAACCAATTTTTTGTCCTTAAAATCTTCGTAGGTTACGCTGTTTTCTTTGGTGTTGTTCAGGTCAATATGAAGCTGTTGAATGGTGGTAAACTTCAAATTGATATTTTGATTGTCGGCTTCTTCAAAGTTGTCAATCTCTTTGATTAGCACTTCTTTTCCGTCAATTACAATTTTGTCGTTGAACAAGTATTTTGAAGCCTGTGGATTGAGAAAATTGTCTTTGGTTTTTTGAATGATATTGTTGCTGTTTACAAAAAACAAAAAGTTGCGATAGCCTTTTTGGTAAAGGTGCAACATCAAACCTGCCATTATCAAAGTCTTTCCGCTTCCTGTTGCCATATTGTAAAGCAAGTGAAA
>DAOOUQ010000012.1:0-109037 GCA_035390825.1 Bacteroidales bacterium
GCCTCCGTTATCGCCGGTTTTGTCCCGAAGTTTCGGGAATTCCTGGCCACCCGGAAAACTGACCGGTTTACACTTCAGGCTGCAAAAATAATAAAAAATACGAAAAATACGATGCAGCCCCGGCAATCATTAAACATATTCGATGCTTATGCCTTGCACAATACTTCAAAAAACAAGTCCTTTGCCACCGGGAGAGAGGTCGGGACTCCGGAAATACAACCTCGTTGTTTTGATGATTTATAACCCACCCCTTGCCTCTCCAAGGAGGGGAACTCTGTTTGCCGCCCACTCCCCCGGGAGCCGCGGTAAGACCGATGCTATATACGGCGTTCCCCTCTCCCTCCCGGAGAGAGGTCAGGGGTGGGGCCTTTGATAAAAAAAAGGGCCCTTTCAGGCCCGGTCCGCAATTTAATCCGCCGGCTGCAGATCAAATCGCTATGAAACAAACTGGATTATTCGGTAAGTTTTTTGAATGTCATAAACCAGGATACACTGTAAACATCCTTTGTATCGGCAGGAGCCTTTCTGTTGTCGGCTGACGGAAGGAAAGGAACCATTACATCATTACCGGCCCTCCAGTCAGCAGGTGTCATTACCTTATTCTTAGAAGCAGTCTGTAATGCTGTTACTGCCCTCAGGAGTTCTTCAGTACTTCTTCCAACATGATTGGGATAGAAATAAATGGCCTGGATAACGTTTTCAGGGTCAACAATATATACACCCCTTACATCCCTGGTGGAATTGTTGGCAGGATGTATCATCCCATACTGTTTTGAAACAACAAGTCTGTCATCATCAACAAGCGGGAACTTAATTGTCACCTTACCCCTGTTTTTATAATTAATTTCTTCAAGGGCTTTTTTCCAGTCTTTATGTGTGCCCAGAGGATCGGCAGAGAGAACAACAAGCTTAACACCCAGTTTATCAAAATCGGTCTGGTGGTTTGCAAGTTCAAGCAGCTCAGATGAGCAGACAGGAGTGAAATCCTGCGGATGGGCAAATAAAATTTTCCAGCTTCTCCCGAAATCATCAGGGAAGTTTATTAATCCGTTTGTGGATTGAGCAGAGAATGCGGGAGCTTGCTCACCGATAAGCGGGATCCTGAAATTTCTGTCTTCTTTCTTTTCCTGAGCCCATATCTGGGTCAGCGGCAGAATAACCAGCAAAAACAAAAAAACTTTTTTCATAGCGATTAATGATTTTAATTTATGAACAATAAACAGATAGCAAGACTATGTTGTTCAAAACAACGGGATCTTTTTGAAAAACGGAAGCAATATAATCTCAGTAAAATCCCGAGGAATTATCTGAAGCTTTTTTCTTAAAGCCATCAGGATGCTTTCTGCCAATAAGATATGAAATTAAGAAAGGAGGTGTTATCATACAACACCTCCCTGATGTTTTCATCCCGAATCAGCCATTGTTACGTTCTCAGGATGAAATGCTTAAGTTATATTACCCGATTCCCTCCCGACAGTACCTGCAGGGATTAGACCAGATCTCTTCTTGATAATCTGACTGCCGCCCGGCGACCCTGTCGTGAATCTTAACCAACAAAATCAAATGTAAAATTGTGAAAATTAATTTTTCATGAAGATTTCATGAATTCCGCGGAAAATCAAAAGAAAATTCTGTTCCTGATCCGGGAGTTGACTTAACCTGTATCTTAATTTTATGAAAATCGGCTATCGATTTGGCAATTGCAAGTCCAATGCCTGCCCCGTTTTCGTCATGGCCTTTCCTTGATTTGAAACGTGAAAAGAGATGAGCAAGCTGTTCATCATCCATGCCCTTGCCTGTATCAGAAATCACGACACTGAAGCATTTCTCCGCCGGCACACACTTTATATTTATTTCTCCTCCCGAAGGCGTGTTCTTTACAGCATTACTGACAATATTATAAAACATTGAAAAAATCAACGGCCTGTTGGCATCACTGAATATCAGATCCTGCTGAAAATGACCTGTTAAGGCTACCTCCTTATCCTCAGCCAGGGGTTTCAGTTCCTCAATAATCTCTTCAATAAGCATTTTTACTGAAAAAGTATCCTCCCTGAGATACTGATGGCTTTCTATCCTGGCAATCATTAGAAGTGAATTCACAAGACTCTGTAGCCTGTGAAGTGTTTTAAGCGACTCTTCAACCTTACCGGCAACCTCCTGGTCAATATGGTGGCTTAAAAGAATGTTTTCGAGCTTGCTCCTGAGAACCGAAACGGGGGTCAGAAGTTCGTGAGAAATATCAACAGTAATTTCCTTTTCTTTACGAAAAGCCTCTCCTATTCTATCCATAAGGCTGCGCAGGGCATTATCGAGACTGGCAAAATCAATTGTGTTTGTTTTTACCGGTGTCTTGTCAAATTTCGACGGACTTGAAATCTCACTCAGCTTTTTTGTAATCTTTTCAAGAGGGACAAGTATTAACCTTGTGTACTGAAGGTCAGTGATAAAAGTGATAAGGATTATGAGACCTATAAAAATGAATAAAATCCTGCTTATGTTCCTTTTTGCCTGTTGTATGCTCGTAAGGCTGCGGCCGATTTCAAGAAGATATTTCTGTCCGTCGACAAAAAGCGTATAGTTCAAAACCCTGTAACTTATCTCCTCATCCTCAAGAATCCGGCTGCTGATATCAATCTCATTAAGCTCGCCGGGGAAATCCGTTTTTTCAAGGCTTATGAATTCTTCTTTCAGAATATTATAACTACCAAACGAAACTGAAGAGTCGGGATTTATAAAAGGCTCTATTCCATACTGACTTATCAGGCCAATGGTTTTTTCACGTTTCTGGACCAGGTCGTTGTCAACCTGACGGAGATTGATCCTTTCGATGATCATCGGCAGGAAAAGCAGGAACAATGCAGTGAAGGCCAGCTTGGAAAGCAGGTTGAACAATGCAAGCTTGGTCTTCAGTCTGATCATGATTTCTTTAATGAGATACTATTCTGCCGTTACCTTGTATCCGACCCCCCTCACAGTTTCCAGCCAGGGCGAAGGAGCATGGCTGTTGAGCTTCCTCCTCAGGTTCTTAATATGAACGTCGATAAAGTTACTGTCGTATTGATCATCAAGTATATTTCCCCAGATATGTTCATAAAGCTGCTGCCGTGTAAGGACCTTATCCCTGTTTAGAACAAGATACAGAAGAAGGTCAAACTCCTTTTTTGTAAGGTCGACCGGATCACCATTGAAGGTAAGCATACGCGATTGTATGTCCATAACAAAATCGCCCAGTTTAACATCCTGGCTTTTTATGTTGAACTTCCTTCTTGCCACAGCATTGATCCTTGAGAGCAGCTCAACAAGCGCAAATGGTTTGGCAAGATAATCATCTGCCCCCAGATCAAGACCCTTCACCTTGTCCTCAACAGCACCCCTTGCTGTAATTATGATGAAAGACGCTTCGCTTCCTGCCTTATGCGCCTCTTTTATGAGATCAAGGCCGTTATAATCAGGAAGCCCAAGATCGAGCAAAACAAAGTCATAAAGATTTACTGCTATCTTTTCTGAAGCTTCATTTCCAGTATAAGCCAGGTCACAAAGGAAATTTTCCGACTTCAGAAATGAAGCTATCTCTTTTGCAAGGCCAGGTTCATCTTCTACAATAAGTACGTTCATAATTTACAACTAAAAAACCCTGAAATACAAGCTTATCAGGAACACAAAACCACCTGTGGCGGGATAAAATGAATCATTGTATAATGTTATCATATATGAAGGCTCAGCTTCGATTGTCAATATATCTGTATTAAACGAGACTGGTATCCCAAGATCAATTTCCACAAGGCCGAATTTGTCAGAATAAGTGGTCTGCTGGCCCTGGCCCTGACCTTTCTTTCTCCAGTTCCTGGAATGGGACAATACTGAATAGTAATACTGCGACTCCCCGTTTGTTTTAACCGTGGTGACAGTTCCAAAAAGAAAGTTAATGAATGGGTCAAAAGAAAAGCTTGCTTTCCCTCTGAACAATTCCGGAGTCTGGAAATAATGTGAGTTTCTTATCTGAAAATATGCCTGGTTATCATCAGAGAATAAACCCCCTCCTGATATTTTTGTGTAAAGAAGCCTCCAGTCAAAACCAAGGGTCAAATCGCTGTAGGTAAAACTATTGAAAAGTGTATCAGTCAGTGATGGCACTACCTGATAACGGTACAGCCCGGCTGAAATGTCGAACCAGTTGTTGATTGCGCGGCTGTAGGTAAGGGACCCTGTGTAAAATGACGCAAACGGATCCATTCCCGAAAGATGAACTCCAGACAATGAAATGTAGCACTCGTTTTTAAAGCCATACGAAACGGATGCATAGCCATATGGCCGATCGCCGGATATTGTTGAACCGAGATAAATGAAATTGCTTCCATAACCCGCTCCTGCATAAAGTGAATGCGTCTTTTCACTATTGTTAAAAGTATTGCCGGCTGAAATATCGCGCGACGAAACAACGGGTTCCTGTGCCTGCAAAAAGGTTGAAAAGAGCAGAAAGCTGAAAACTCCTATTTTCAGTATATGCGTCCTGTTGACCATGCGCTTAAAATAAAAGTTATCTTCCACCCTTTCTTCCTGCACCACCCGGTTTTCCGATACCTTTTGGAACCCCTGATCCGGAAGGTCTGACTATTGACGGCGGCCTGGCGCCTTTTGCCCTGCTAAGATCCGGACGGCTTCCCCTCACCTGTTTGGCAGTCTTTGATCCGTTTTCCCTGGCAGCCTGCCCGTAGGCATACCCTTTTCGTGCCTGGCCCTGATCATCAGCGGGGTTCCGTTTCTCCCGAGCCTGCACCCGGAGGGTATCCTGGCTCTGCGACTCAGCCTGCGAGTACCCTCTGTGCCCTGCCGAAAGCATTATCAGGATTGCAAGCAATATTCTGACCGGAATTTTCATTTTCACCTGGTTTAAAATAATCTTAACAAATATCATTCTCAGATCTTTGTATAGTTCAATGCAAAGATATTTTAATAATTATGAAGAAATGATGAAAAGTGTCGGTACATTTGCATAAACCCTTTTAAACCTTAAAGAAAGTTATGAGCGACACAAAACCGGCAATGTTTATTACTGAAAGGAAAAGCAGGTACGGCTTTGAAGAAACCATTGAGAAACTCACAACTGAAGCTAAAAGGAGAGAATGGAATATCCCCGCGATTCACGACCTTCAACAGTCTCTTGCAAAATCGGGCAGGAAGGTTAAACCAGTTAAGGTGATAGAGATTTGCAAACCCGCCTATTCAGGACAAATGCTTGAGCTTAACGATGAAAGAATAATGTCGGTAATTATGCCATGCCGGATCTCAGTGTACCTGAAGGATGACGGGAAAACCTATGTTGCTCTTGTAAACGGGGCTGAGATGGCATCGGGCCAGCCTGAAAAAATTGCCCGTATTATGAAGGCAGCGTCGGATGAAACCTTTGAAATTTTACAGACCGTAACAGACCGATAAAATCAAGCATCAACTGTTAATACTCCGAATCGTAAGCCTTTCATTTTCTGAAAGTGAATCCATTTCCTGAAGGGCATGCCTGATCTTCTTTCTGAAATTCCAACATGTCATCTGCCTGAGCGACAGACGCTTTGCATATTCATAAGTGGAAATTTCCTCATTGCCCCTGCATACATTGTATGCAATATAAAAAGCCTTGTGCACCGGGAACTTGCAATTATGAAAGATAGTGCCTGATGATGCCGATTCTTCAGTCTTGCACTTCGTACATCGTCTCGAGTAAGCAGTCTTTCCTTCGCAGTAATTTGTGTTACCGCATTTCCTGCACCTGAAACCATTCTCCCATTTTATTTCAGCAAGAAATCTGTAACATTCATCGTCATCGGTAAAAAGCTTCTCAAGCTGTTTTTCCGACAGTTTTTTATTAAATATTTTTCCCATCCCGGAATTTCAAAACCACAAAATTAAAAAAAATAGTGATATCAAAAAGATTCAGGTGATACTATTGCGATTTAAAAATAAAGTTTATATCTTTGCCGCTCAAATTAATGATAAAATTCTTTTTGCACCATGGAGCCAAAACAGGACCTCACCGAAATAAACCTCAGGTACAGCAGTCTGGCTGAATCGTCCTGCTGCCTTTCATGCGGGGGAGCAATAAATTACTCCGGCGCCTCTGAAGGAGAAGTATGTGTTGACCTCGGGAGCGGAAGAGGAACTGATGTTATGCGGCTGGCTGAGGCTACAGGAAGCTCAGGTTTTGTTTATGGGATTGACATTTCTGAAGGCATGCTTGAAAAAGCACGAACCACTGCAGAGCGCCTTGGCATCCTGAATGTAAGCTTTATTTACAGTCAGCTTGAAAGCACCGGACTTCAGAACGGGATTGCAGATCTCGTGATCTCAAACTGTACAATCAACCATGCAGCCGATAAACAACTTGTCTGGAACGAGATTTTCCGGATACTGAAGCCAGGAGGCAGGTTCGTGGTGAGTGATATTTATTCGACAGAGCCGGTACCTGAAGAATACAGGAATGATCCTGTTGCAGTTGCAGAGTGCTGGGCCGGATCAGTAACAAGGGGCGAATACCTTTACCAGATTGAGAATGCAGGATTTGAATCTGTAAGGATCATCGAAGAATCGAATCCATATGATAAAGGAAAGATTCAGGTGGCAAGCTGGACTGTTGCCGGGAAAAAACCATCTGACAACAAAGTATGTGACAAACTAAAAAGTAACAAATTAAATCTTAAAATATGAGAAGGCATCTTATCCTTTCACTGCTGATCCTTGTCCCTTTTGCGTTCAGCGAATGCAAGGCCGACAAGCCTGACGGATTAAAAAGTGCAACCGCACCTGAAGGCTCTGTTACATATCTTACAAATGATTCCTTTAAAAAACTGATCTTCGACTATGAGGAAAACAAGGAATGGAAATATGCAGGGAAAAAACCCGCAATAATTGATTTTTATGCCGACTGGTGCGCGCCTTGCAGGCAACTCTCACCTCTTGTTGAACAATTGGCAAAAGAATATGAAGGAAAAATCGTAGTATATAAGGTAGATACTGAAAAAGAAATAATTTTGTCACAGAACCTCGGGATCACTGGATTGCCCACGCTTCTGTTCATCCCTGTTGAAGGGAAACCCCGGGTAACGATGGGTGCGCTCCCAAAAGAGTCGCTGGTTCAGGCAATAAACGAAGTTTTAAAAGTTAAATAATCAACACATGAAAAGTCTGATTAAAACTAAAGTAACCAGGGTAAAAACAAAAGTTGCACAGTGCTGTGCGAAGATTTCAAAAACCATCGCCGGCTGTCACGACTGAAAGAAAGCAATGCAGTTTTCCAGATATAATATTTTCTCAAAAATCCGGGATTCCGAGAATTATTTCATTGTAAATCTCCTTTCAGGAAATGCCGATATTCTGGACAGGGCGGATGCCCTTAAAATAGAGGCTGTCAGGAATGGAGAGGATCCTCAGGACGACAGTTTCTACAATGAGCTTGTTGAGAAAGGTTATATAGTCGAAGAATCGAGGGAAAAAAAGGAATACAGGAAAAAATATCTCGATTTCATTGATTCGCGTGAAAAAGATGAAATCCAGATATTCTTTGTTCCAAATTACAGCTGCAACTTCGCCTGCCCCTACTGTTACCAGGACCAGTACTTAAATCAACCTGGTGAACCAAAGACAGAGGTAATAGATGCTTTTTTCAGTTATGTTCAGCAAAAGTTCGCAGGCCGGAAAAAATATCTTACAATCTTCGGCGGCGAACCTCTCCTGAGCAGTTCAAAACAAAAAGAGATAATTGGCCATATTATTGATAAAGCATCAATTGCCGGGCTTGATCTTTGCTTCGTAACAAACGGATATTCACTTGAAGAATATATGCCTGTTCTTCTTAAAGGTAAAATCAGGGAAATCCAGGTTACCCTCGACGGCACTGAAAACATCCATGATTCGAGAAGGTTTCTGAAAGGAGGAGGAAAGACATTTGAAAGGATTTCAAACGGCATTGACATTTGCCTCCAGAACCGGATCAATGTAAATCTCAGGATGGTTATCGACAAGGACAATATTGACAACCTTCCGGATCTTGCTGATTATGCGATAAAAAGAGGATGGACACTAAGTGGTTGTTTCAAAACCCAGATAGGCAGGAATTATGAGCTTCACCATTGTCAGTCAGCTCCCGAAAGGCTCTTTGACAGAATAAGTCTTTATGAGTCGATATATGAGCTTTTGAAGAGGTCCCCTCATATTTCTGAATTTTATAAACCGGCGTATTCAGTTTCAAAGTATCTTTGGGAGAACGGCGAACTTCCGGATCCACTTTTTGATTCATGCCCGGCGTGCAAGACTGAATGGGCATTTGACTATACAGGAAATATTTATTCCTGTACGGCAACTGTAGGTAAAACAGAGGAATCCTTAGGGACATTTTTCCCTGAGATTAAGCTTAATGAAGAAACCATAGAAAAATGGGAATCGCGTGATGTCACTTCCATACCGGGATGCAGAGATTGCCAGCTACAGCTTGCCTGCGGAGGTGGTTGCGGTTCGGTCGCAAAAAACAATACAGGTTCGATATGCTCTGCTGACTGCAGACCCGTAAAGGAATTAATGGAACTGGGATTTAATGCCTGGTTTGAAAATTATGATTCATAACATGAAAGAAATAAATTCATCAGAGTTCGAAAAGGAAGTGTTACAATCGGAAAAGGTTGTTCTCGACTTCTACTCGACAGAATGCCCTCCCTGCGAAGCCCTCGCATCCAAGTTTGAAGATCTCTCCCTCCTGTATGGCAGGGATATTAAATTTCTTAAAATATTTCGACAGGGCAACCGTGAACTGGCCGAGAAACTCGGAGTTAAATCATCACCGACCCTCCTGTTTCTTTCTTACGGAAAAGAAGTTGCGCCAAGGCTGACAGGCGGGATCAAAAGAAGTGAGATCATCCGCAACCTCGACAGCATGCTGCCTCCCGAAAAAGTAAAAGAAATAAAATCGACGATAAAGCCTTCATATTCCGAATTTGATGTCATAATTCTCGGTGCCGGTCCGGGCGGACTGACGGCCGGGCTGTACCTGTGCCAGTCGAAGATCAATACTGTACTTATTGATATTGCACTTCCGGGCGGGCATGTGTCCACCACACATGAGGTCTCAAATTACCCCGGATTCATTGAACCACAGGCCGGTTACATGCTTTCACACAACATGAGCGAACAGACAAAACTCTGCGGCACAATCTATAAAGTCGCCGTTGATGTTACTAAAGTTGATCTTGAAAAGAAAGAAGTGATAATTGATGAATACGAGACTGTAAAAGCTAAAAGAATAATAATTGCCACCGGTACAACACCTAATCTGACCGGGGCTCCCGGCGAAAAGGAACTTAAGGGTAAAGGAATCTCATATTGTGCCACTTGCGATGCAAAGTATTTCAACAATAAGGAAGTATTGGTAATAGGAGGCGGCAATTCAGCTGTCGAAGAATCAGAATACATTACAAGATTTGCCAGTAAGCTCACAATTGTTCATCAGTTTGATAAACTAACTGCCAATAAAAAGGCTCAGGAAAAGGTTTTCAACAACCCTAAGATCAGTATACTTTTCAACAATGAGCCAAGAGCCTTTGTCAGGGAAGGTGAAAAGATTATAACCGAAGTCGAGAATGTAATAACCAGGGAACGCTCGAGGCTCGTGAGCGACGGCGTTTTCATTTTCATCGGGATGAAGCCCAATATAAGTCTTTTCAAAGAAAAGCTTGAGCTCGACCAATGGGGTTACATCAAGACCAATGAGGATATGTTGACCAGCATACCCGGCGTTTATGCTGTGGGTGACGTTATCAGTAAAAAATACAGGCAGATTACAACTGCAGTGGCTGACGGCACAATTGCCGCAATGGCTATTGCAAAAGAAATGGAATAAGCTTCCGCGAAGATTCAGGAACCGTTTTTTAAATTCGGATTAACCGCAAAGACAGCTGAATATATCTAAACCGGCAAAAAAATCATCGATCCCTGGTGTTTTGCTGTCTTTGCGGTCAATGAATAATGCTTCTGATCAAATCTCCTTTTCGTTAAATCAATCCCCCTGAATCAATTATGGTTACAGCCGTGCCCCGAATGATGATGCGTCTCATGCTGCCTGCAACTGCTTCCGCTGTCATGCAATAAGCCGTTAATATACATCCTGACATTTTCCGATGCGTTACCCGAGCAGCCCCTGACCACTTCTATTCCATTGTAATTCAAAACATTTATTGCTCCCGCTCCAATTCCTCCGGCAAGCATCACTGATACTCCTTCGGAAGCAAGGGTTGAAGCTATATCAGATTTACAGCCGCATCCATCAGGTGAGTTGACTCTTTTTACTTCAGCTATTTCTTTATTTTCCGTTATGGTATAAACGTTATAGAATTCACAGTGACCGAAATGGTCGTCAATGTTGTTATTTCCTGTAACCGGAACCGCAATTTTCATATTTCTTAACTTTAATAAATATTAATAATAATGCTTAAACCCGCTTTCACACTGATGATTAACTCAATTATCCGAACCGGATGGTTGTCTTTACCACGATTCAGCGGGTCGGCAAATATAATGAACTTACGTTCAATATGCAAATGCTGCTTACAAAATTACAAATGAAAGCAGTCGTGAAACGAAACCTGCAAGCAGTATGGCAAACATGATCTCGCTGATGCAGATAGCCAATGCCCTTTTCCAGCCATAGTCTTTCCATAGCACTGAAATTGTTGCGACGCATGGTATATAGAACATACTGACTACTGCAAGGGTAATCATCTGCCTGGCAGTCAGCACATCTCCGAAACTTGTAGTGCCAAGATAGGCAGCGAGCATTACAAGGATAAGCTCTTTCCTCAGAATGCCGAAAATAAGAAGGATGCCGGTAACGGCAGGAAGTCCGAGCCAGTTTACTGTTACAGGGCTCAGGACATCGGATATCACCGGCATCCAGCCTGCCAGGTTAATTGCCTGGATCAGGACACCGGCAATTATTACTATGGGAGCGGCGATATAAATGAATTCCTTGATTGCCTCCCAGGTCTGGGATACAATTGTTTTGAAATGAGGCGTCTTGTAATCGGGCATATGCATTATAAGCTCAACAGGTTCACCTTTCATGAACTTCGATGAGAGCCTGCCGGCAAGGAAAATAATTATCATGGCGAAAAGATAAAGTCCAAGAGCCCATAATATCCCCACATATTTGCCTACAAGACCGAACACGATTACCGAAACTGCAGAGCATGGCACAAGAGTGACAAGGACGGCAGTGATGAACCTTTCACGCCGTGATTCCATTATCCGGCATGAAAGACAACCCGGTACATTGCATCCCAGCCCGATGATAAACGAAATGCATCCTTTCCCGTGGATCCCCATTTTATGCATAAGGCTATCCATTAAAAATGAGATACGGGCCATATATCCCCAGTCTTCCAGTATGTATAAAAGGACATAAAAAGGCAGGATGTAAGGGAATGCAATCTGAACAAGAGCCAGTATACTCTCGACTGCCGCCCATCCAAGCGATGAAGCAAAAGATGCTCCAAAGGCACTATTCCACCATTCATGCCATGTGCCAAACAGTGTATCGAATCTCGCCGAAAGCCAGTTGCCAAAACCAAAAACCGTAAGAAACATTCCTCCCAGTATGACGGTCATTAGCAGGTAGCCCAGAAATTTATGAGTTGTGATAAAATCGAGCCTCTCATTAAGAGTAAGTTTCTGTCGCGGTGAAATTTCCACAACCGCCCGGGTTATCTGGGCCGCCAGGTGACTCCGTTCATCTGAAATCACAATAGAGCTGTCATGGCCGTGGATCCCTTCAAGATCAGAACCCAGTTCTTCTGCTTCAGTAATTATATCCCTGCTGTAATCCTTAACAAGCTTAACAATGTCTTTGTCTTTTTCCAGCAGTTTAATTGACATCCACCTCGGGGGATAAGGGAGACGCGAATCTTTCAGCTTTTCTGATAAGACCGAAATGCATTTTTCGATTTCCTTTCCATATTCCGGCGGATGGTATCTTTTTTTCTTATCCTTTAGCTCGATGACCCTGTCAATGATGGTGGTTATCCCTGTGCCACGAAGAGCAACTGTCGGCACAACCGGCGTATTAAGTAAATAACCAAGCTTGCCGGCATCAATTGACATGCCTTTTTTCCTTGCCAGGTCCATCATATTCAACACCAGTATGACCGGGCATTCGAGTTCGAGAAGCTGGAGGGTGAATATCAGGTTTCGCTCGAGGTTTACTGCATCAATGATGTTTATAACAAATTCCGGCTTTTGGCGGACAATATATTCGCGTGAGACCACCTCTTCCTCCGAATAGGTATTCAGGGAATAAATCCCGGGAAGGTCAAGGATATCAATTGTATATCCTTTATAATACAGGGTGCCTTCCTTTTTCTCTATAGTCTTTCCGGCCCAGTTGCCAATATGCTGATGAAGCCCGGTCAGATAATTGAAAACAACCGATTTGCCTGCATTCCCCTGCCCCGCTAGTACAATATTTATTTTCTTGTCATCCGCCATTTATCTCTTTTGTTAACCCTCCCCAAACCCCTCCGGGAAGTGGATCCACTGCTTCTGCCCTAGGACTTCGGCCATCAGTCATCGGTCATCTTTCCTTTACCATAATTTTCGATGCCAGTCCCCAACCCAGCACAAGTCTCGATCCACAGAGCTCTATTTGTACAGGACCCGAGAATAAGGAACTTCTCAGTACCCTGACCATTATTCCTGATCTCAGCCCGAGATCAGCCAGCCTTTTTGTTAACGCCTTTCCTCCCGTTACCGAAACAATCACTGCCAGCTGGCCGTCCCTGATCTCTGTAAGACTTTTCAGATCTTTATTGTCATCCATAGCTTATAAAAACAGACGTGTGAACACACATTCAATTATAGTACGAAAAAAATCATTTTTCCTCAATATGCCTGATACCTTCTGCAAACAGATTGTTAATGTGAAGGTCATCAAGCGAATAATAGGTCACTTTACCTACTTTATTATACCTGACGAGCTTCATGTTCCGGAGGGTCCTCAGCTGATGGGAAATCGCCGAATTTGTTGTCCCGATTATCATAGCAATGTCATGAACACAAAGTTCTTCTTCCTGGCACAGGGCATAAATTATCTTTGTCCGTGTCGGATCGCTCATTGCCTTGAAAGTTTCCGCGAGGTCGTGATAAAATCGCTCGTTCCTCATTTTTCCGGTCACCGACCTTACTTTTTCTTTCTCAATAAACGATTCTGTCTTGGTGTTGCTGGTATTTCCCTTCATCAATAATTATATATGAACAATTGTTCAAATGTGAAGCAAAAATAGTATTTTATCCGTTAAAGGCAATAAAAATCCATACCAATCTGATTTATCTCTCCATGATCACGCTCACTGACCCTATCTTCCCTCCCATTGGCGGATTCATCTTGGAAACCTTGACCTTCGCCCTGGTTATTCCGGGCATTTCAGAATACAGGGCATCGAGGATTCTTCCCGCGATATTTTCAAGAAGATAAGATTTTTTACCCATCTCGGACTTAACAATCATATAAGCTTTCTGGTAATTTACAGCATCTTTGAGGTTGTCGCTTTTCGATGCTATTGACATATCGGTCTCTATAGTAAGGTCGACAATAAATTTATTGCCTACTATCTGTTCCTCCCTGTAATGCCCGTGAAAGGCATAGAATTCCATGTTTTCAATCTGAATGAGACCCATATGACCAGGAATTAAATTGTCTGCAAATATAATACGCGTTTGATGATCCTTATATCAAAGCAGCATCAGTTTAATTGGATCCCCCGGAAATTACATCAGAGAATGAATCTCACAACGGCGTGTTCCTTTTCCGGTGTGGAAAGTCAGGAAGGTGATAAATGGCTGCTTCTAAGCACCTTTACCTCCTTTCAATTTCCCCAGCGGGGAAAGTATGGCCATGCCGGATCCATTTTTATAACAGCTTCGTAAGTTATTGAAAAATTTACACCCCTTCTCTTTTATCAATCGGGAAAAGGATAGTATAACCTGACATAAATCTGTGATAGAGAAATAATTGAATCACAGCTCTCATTTCCCTTTGGGGGGAAATCTGCCCCTCAATAGCAGAGGCAAAAAAGGGGGTACATGACTCAACAGTAGAACTTTTATCTCTTTCTTGATCCCTTCTGCACAAGTTTAACCCTTCTGACATATAAAAAAACAGCTTTTCATAGCCAGCGGGTCTCAAATTCATCCTATTTTTACAGTCCACAAAATTTTAAGGGATGAGCGAAGAGAATAAAAACGTTGAAGATGTTAAAACTCCTGTAAGTTTCATTGAACAGATAATCATTGAAGATCTTGAAAGCGGGAAAAATGGTGGAAGATTACATACAAGATTTCCGCCAGAGCCAAACGGGTATCTGCATATCGGACATGCCAAAGCCATTTGTCTCGATTTCGGGATGGCACTTAAATACGGCGGCAAATGCAATCTTCGTTTCGACGACACGAATCCGGTGAAGGAGGAAGTAGAATACATCGATTCGATCAAGGAAGATATCAGATGGCTTGGCTTTGACTGGGACGACAGGGAATATTATGCTTCTGATTATTTCAGCAAACTTTATGATTTTGCAAGGGATCTTATCAGAAGAGGTCTTGCATATGTTGATGACCAGCCTGCTGATGTCATTTCATCTCAAAAAGGCACTCCCGCGCAACCCGGAATTGAAAGTCCTTACAGAAACAGGTCCGTTGAGGAAAGCCTCGACCTTTTTGAAAGGATGAACAAAGGGGAGTTCGAGGAAGGAAGCAGGGTACTGCGTGCAAAGATCGACATGGCCTCCCCTAACATGCAGATGCGTGATCCTATAATTTACAGGATTATCAAAGCTCCCCATCACCGGACGGGAGAAACCTGGAAAGTATATCCCATGTATGATTTTGCCCATGGCCAGAGCGACTATTTTGAAGGGATAACACATTCTCTCTGCACACTTGAGTTCGAAGTTCACCGTCCGCTTTACGACTGGCTAATTGACCAGCTTAAAACAGGCGATTACAGGCCGCGGCAGATCGAGTTCAACAGGCTCAATCTTACATACACCATGATGAGCAAGCGCAAGCTGCTGGAACTCGTCCAGGAAGGAAAAGTATCGGGTTGGGACGACCCCAGGATGCCCACGCTGTGTGGTCTTCGAAGAAGGGGATATACACCGGAATCAATCAGGAAATTTATCGACCTGATTGGGTATACAAAGGTAGAAGCCATAAATGATGTGTCACTCCTTGAACATGCGGTTCGGGATGACCTTAATCTGAAGGCACCCAGGGTTTTTGCCGTATTGAATCCGCTGAAGGTGACGATAACAAATTATCCTGAAGGTAAAAGTGAATATGTTTCGCTAATCAACAACCCTGAAGATGAGAGTATGGGAAGCAGGGAGATTCCCTTCAGCAGGGAGATATATATTGAACAGGATGATTTCATGGAGAATCCTCCCCACAAGTTTTTCAGGCTCGCACCCGGCGCGGAGGTAAGGCTTAAGGGAGCATATATCATCAAATGCACGGGGTACAACAAAAATGAATCCGGAAATATAACTGAAGTGTTTTGCACATATGATCCCGAAACACGGAGTGGTGCCGGTGCATCAGACAAAAAAGTAAAGGGTACTCTTCACTGGGTATCTGCCGGACATGCCCTTGATGCCGAAGTAAGGCTGTATGACAGGCTGTTTAACCATGAAGATCCTGCAGGGCAGAAGGATCAAGATTACAGGAATTTCCTGAATCCCGAATCACTTAAGATTCTTAAAAACTGCAAGGTTGAACCGTCTCTAAGAACTGCCAAACCCCTTGATAAGTTCCAGTTCCAGAGACTTGGCTATTTCTGTGTCGATTATGATTCGACGCACGATAATCTCATCTTTAACCGGACAGTGGGATTAAAAGATACCTGGGCTAAGATTAACAAATAGAAGTCTGATTGTCTGATGGTCTGATGGCATTGCCCGCCATAGCTTTGACGGAAGCGGGTCTGAAAGTCTTTGAGGATCAGGCTAAGTTCATCAGTCTGCCGGTGCCGCTAATGATCTTCTGGCATCTTTCACTACCGATAACAAACTCACATGTCACATATTTCTGGTCCTCGGCAATATAACATACATTTTACTTCTCCTGAAGACCCTGCGACTAAACCAAGGAAGTTACTAAATCCCGTTCCGTTACTCAGGCAGAAACCCGGCGGGATATTGTTCATTGTTGAAATCCGTACCCGGGTGATTCGTTTTTTGAATGTTAAATCGTTGCACATTTTTAAATCTGAATAAGCCTGATTTACCAGTTTCCTGGCCGGTTCCCAGATTTTCTTCAAAATTCCTTATGCCTCCCGTTACAGCACATTCAGTGAGACATTCTATAAATTTAAGGAATATTTCCTTCGCCCTGCCAGAAGACCGGCGGACCAGAAAACCGGCTGACATTTCATTATTGTAAACGAGATTTGAAAATATTTAAAAATCCCTTATCTTTGTCCCCCGTATACTGCTCTGTGGTGTAATTGGCAACACGTCTGACTCTGGATCAGAAAAGTTCAGGTTCGAGCCCTGACAGAGCAACCAGAATGTCCCGCTTCAGGCGGGATTTTTTTTGCGATGTCAGGGCGAGAAGCCTGCCCCGAGAGATCGAACGAAGTGAGAGCAACTCGGGGAGCCCTGACAGAGCAACTTTAAAACAGACCATTCAACCAATTAAAGGCTGTTTGCGTTTTCATGTTTGTTTTCAATCGAAACATTTTTTTGTATGCTGCTACTATCCAGGATAATTTAACAAGTAAAAATTGCTTTTCATTTTTACCCGGGTTGGTATGATATAGAATTAGTAATGAGCAATATCTCCGGCACAGTTGTGCAATCGTCTTGCAAAGAAACAGAATATAAAAATGCCTGAACCCCACAAATTATGTTCAGCTATTTGTGGGATAAAGACAATATACATTATCGTTCCTGTATTGCCGCGCTACTGCAGCTTGAAAAGGATTGGAATGGTATACCACACCCTTACCGGCTTGCCTCCCTGCTTTCCCGGCCTGAATTTCGGGAGAGTCTTTACAACCCTGACCACTTCTGCGTCAAGTTCCGGATCGACACCCTTAAGCACACTTACAAGATCCACTCCTCCGGTTTCCGTTACACAGAACTTAAGGACGACTCTTCCCTGCACATTGTTTTCCTTTGCTACCTCAGGATATACGACATTTTCTCCTATATATCTCTGGATCTCTGCATCACCTCCCGGAAACACAGGGCTTTCCTCAACTACATAAAAAGGCTCGGGTTCAGTCTCTGCTTCCTGCACCTCTGCTGCTATCTGTACGACTTCTTCAATTACATCCTCATTTTTTATTTCTATCTGTGCCTGATCCGCAGTCATAAGCCTAATGTTGTCCCCGGGTTTTACGGAATCCACTACAACGGGAGGGACATACCTCGACTGCTGTAAAACATCCTGAGGAGGTGCGGGAGGCGGAGGAGGAGGGGCAACCTGTTCTGCAGGCTGATCGAGATTTTCCATCCTTATCTCGACTTGTCGCTCTGAACGTTTCTGCCTGCTCCCCCCGGCTTTTGCATTTATGAACGGCCAGATTACCACTGTTCCAAAAATCAACATTGCAACAGTTAAAGATATCACGACGTTGAGGTTGTAATTTTTCCGGAGCTTATATGCCCCATATTCCCTGTTCCTGTTTTCGAACACTATATCATCGAATGCAGGTACGTAATTATTCCCGTTTTTCATGGCTGCACCATTTTTATCAAATATACAACTATTTTTATAGCCATACAACTATTTTTATAATATTATGCCTATTTTTATTGCCATAAATCGGATTTATCGTTTTCATTACTAAACAACCAGACAGGGAACACAGATTTTGTAGCAAAAGCCTAAGGATTCAAGACTGTAAATGTCTGAACCCCTGAAAACACGATCGTTGATTAATCTATTATGAAATCTGCCTTGGCTTCTTTCTTCATATCATTTTTATTAACGATTATTCTCACATCTGCCTGCGACAAGGTAAATATTGAAGTCACTCCTCCTGATCCACCGGAGAGGGAAAAAGACGGGAAGCCAGATTTCCCTGCTCAGCCGGGATCAATAAGAGGCTGTTTTGGACACGATTACAGAATATTCATTCATCATACTGAGAAAGCTCAGCCCGCCGACAGTTACTCAAACTGTTATTTTTAAGGCGCGTGCAATAACGAATTTGGCCAGATAAACCTTATAAGATGCGATAACGAATTTGTACTCGCGATTTATATCCCGGGGTACTCCCTCGATTCTCTGCCCCTCAGCAAACCTGTTCCCGTTGAAGCCGGAAGGTTTGCCGAAATCCGGTTTTACCCCCTTCTCTGACTGGAACGGTGCTTCACCCGGTCATAATTCCCAGAATAGTTTTTACGGTCAGAACGATTTTATTACCGATATTACCGATGATATGCTAGCCGGAACATTTGAGGGGAACCTCCATTCGCCATCTGGAAATACAATCAATGGAACGGAAGGTGAGTTCAAAATAAAGCTTTTCAGGAAGTATATGCCTTGCGGCAACCGAAGCATTCTGTTTTTCATAATCAAGAGATTCCTTATCATGCCGTGGCATGATAAGGAATGACAACCTTTCTTCGGGAAATCCCGGAGAATGAAGATTTTCACACAACAGGCAGGGGCCGGGGAGTGACCTTCCCGATTTCAATTATCGTATCTTTCTTCCTTTATATTCCTCAATGGCTTTCTTAAAAACCGGGTTTTTACGATATCCTCCATCATTCAGGTCGCCACCCGACATATCATAAAATGTATTGCCTTCAATTAAAACAGGGCCGGATTCCCCGATTGCAACGTCCCAACCCAACAGCCTCAGTTCAGGAACAAGAATTGCCATCCGGCAAACAAGCTTCTTTACTTCATCAAAGAAGGGAATTGTGATATCTTCAAACTTTATGTGAGTATCAGGATGTTCTTCGGGGAGTGCGGTCCAGTTTTCCGCTGATTCAATATACCCGAATTTATTAAGGCGGCCTGTTTCAATATCAACCGGTACTGACAGACCCCCAGCAGTAATATTGTCGACATGCGATCCTTTAAGTCCCACCCTAAGATAGGCCGACATGACTTCAGCCTTTCCCGATTTGTCAATAAAGGTATCGATCCGTACCGTATTAACGCAGGATGGATTAAGACGATTCAGAACAGGATGCTGCCAAATCTGTGCCTGGAAAATAAAATCAGAGTTTATGACATGGTTGTACAGATCATCACGAATATGGGAGTTGTCTGAAAGAATACTTTTATCCACCCTGAATATATCCTGACCTCCGTAACTTCCCCATGTTTTCTTAATAAAAACCGACTCATTATCAGTCAGACCTGAAAGCAGAAGCTCAAGAATCTTCCTGAAATCATCAACGTCAGCAACTTCATGAACGATGTTATCGACAACAAATGTGGAACGGTGGTTAAATGCCAGTAATACGGGCATTTGAACATCGAACCGGGAATAAAATGAATGAGTGAAAAGCTTATTCTCAAGAACAGATCTGGCCTCGTCGTCGTTAAAAAATCTGTTTAATCTGTAAAAGTAGCCATATGGATAAAAATCATAAATATTAGTCCTGAATTTCTTGAAAAGGAACCTCGACATATAGAAACCAGGTGGAAAGTTTCGTTTTGCGATAGAAACACATATAACCTCAACAAAGATCCTGAAAAGAGATTTTCTTTCAGGATCCTTAAGAACCTTTAAGAGGCGTCTGAACTTCGACTTTTTCTTATTTGCATTAATGTCAGATTTACCGTTATTCTTCTTATCCATAGCTGCTATGTAATTTTAAAATATCAGATCAATTAAAACCCGGTCTTGATAAATTTCCTGGTTGATTTTCCGCCTTCAGTTACAACACTTAATATATAGACACCTGAAGGAAGATCGTCAATACTAATTATGTAATTATCCGAAAGAGGCTCTGCAAACGCAAGCCTTCTGCCATATATATCATTGATTATCATTTTCTTAATAATATCACGCGACTTAATATTAAGAACTTCCGTAGCCGGATTTGGATAAATAATAAGATCATGATTTTCAATAATTCTTCCGGTGGAGGTCGGTACATCCTGCGATGCAACCCAGTTTGCCGGATCATTATTGTCAAGGTCCGGATCTGTCAATTTCAGGTAATACCCGTTGCCGTCAGCATTGGGCCAGGGAACAGTATCCTGGTAGCAGACATTGTCGATTAAATTTCCAAATGCGTCGCACATAATAAGGTTTTCGCCACTGTCCGACAGGTTTCTGGAAAATTCCCCGTATGGTGCAAAGCCGTACAGAGATCTGAAAACCTTGTAATTGCCTGCCAGAATCACTGAAGAATATGGTTCTATCTTAGTACCAAAGGGAAATTCGTAGACGAATCCTGTTCCGGCAAAAAATATTCCCCCCGGATCAACCGGTGAGCCACCATTGTTGGTGATTTCAATATATTCCATATCATCATTGTCGGGATATGTTGACGAAACCACAGGATGATACATGATGCGGGTTATTACCAGGGGCGGCATGCTTGTCTCGCCGCATGATGAAGTTAAAAGCAGGTTATTTGTAATCCATGGGATCCTTTCATTGAGGAAAGTCTTTATTTGCTGTACTTTCTGCTGATGGTTGCCTGTATTTCCCCAGACTGAATCATCGCGTGCTGCTGCTTCGGATATATATGAGGCAGTCTGGTCTATAAATGTTTCAAGCGACACGGGGTTAAGAGCCTGCCCCGGCTGGATCAGGTAATTCCATCTTCGTGCAAGTGCACATTTAAACTCATCATTATTGAACAGGTCTCTCCAGAATCTTGCTCCCTCATTGTCGCCGTTGGAGAACTGCCAGACATTTGGTTTGCTTCTGTTGAATCCCCAGAAAAACAGATCGTTACCGAAAGTAAGATCGTTGTCCCAGACCGGTCCGGCACGCAGTTTCCCGTTCCTGTCCTTATGAAAATAAGTGCTGAACTGATATGCGTCGCTGTTAGATGAAATTTCACTTATAATCATATAGTTTATAAACGAAGGAACATCCACAACATACTGAAATCCGTCGGGAGCAGCGGTATTCCCTGTAAGGGCTGCAGTTTCAAGATAAAGGAAGCGGTTATGGATATAATTGCCTTGAAGAGCCGTTATATCTTGAGGATCAGGATATTCATGGATAAAAGCCACCCCGGTTCCATTCCAGTCCTTCATTGTCCACGCAACGGGGTCACCCCCTGTGGTTTTATCTGCCTTGATAATATATCCGCCTGTAATTGATGGCAAAGAATTATCCTGCTGTGTGATTTTCGAAATGTTTACCCTGTTATCGTCAGCCTTGATCTTTTCCTGCAAAAGATAAAGGCCCCTGTAATCTCCGTTGATTATTAGCTCGCAGTAAACTGTCCGCGAGGCATATTCTCCTATCTGCCGTGAGAGGTTATAGCAGATATAGTCCCTCATAAGGGCCGGGTCGAAAACCATAGCATTCAGAATCCAGTCATTTTCTTTTGGAAGGCCGAGGAGGCTAACGTTATTTTTAGTGACGTTATCAGGCTTCAGGGTTGTAAACCCGTATTGCTTCTTTGGCCTTTCCTGAGTTGATGACCCCCTGATTTCAATATTGATCCGCCCATTGTAATTAAGGTATTGGGGATTGCTCAGATCGGCCAGGTAATTTCTTTCACCGTGTCCTCGAAAGATAATTTTCATTGTTGCAAGAATCCTTGGGTCGTCAACAATCGGAGCAGAACGATCGGTATTGATAACTATAATTGGAAGATTACTGTCGGTAATCACCTGACCGCATACACTATTGACAATCATATGCAGAATGATTGGTATTACAGGTATCTTTCTCATTAACGGGCTCCCGTCTTCCTTAAAAATACTATTTTAACGTAAATTAGGCCTTCTTAATATTCTTATCATGAAAAGAAATCGGTTATTTGTTCCCATCCTGGTTTGTCTGGTTCTTTCGCAATGTAAAACCGGGCCGGGGTCTGAAAAGAAAATCAGCGGTTACAATTTTTCATTTCCGGAATCGTCGATTTTCCTTCCGGCCATTCTTCACGAGATATCTGGAATTGTGATGGCCGACAGCAGTTCACTTGCATGTATCCAGGATGAGAATGGGATCGTTTTCTTCTATGATCTGGAAATGAAAAAGATAACAAGACAGATTGTTTTCGGTCCCGATGGGGATTACGAAGGAATTGCCAGGGCTGACGACACCTTGTATGTCCTTCGCAGCGACGGTTTTGTTTACGGAATTGAAGATTTCAGGTCTGACAGTTACAAGGTTGTATCATACCAGACTGAGATACCTTCAAAGGATAATGAAGGCCTTTGCTATGACAATCAGAACCGGAGGCTCCTTATTGCCTGCAAGGAAAGAACCGGGAAAGGCGATCTCTCAAAGGATGAGAGATATGTTTTTGGATTCGACCCGGTAACAGGAAGGTTAAGTCGTGATCCTGTTTACAGTTTTGATATTAAAGAGATTCTTGATTTCGCAGCGGTCAATGATATACCTCTTCCCATGCGTGGAAAAAAGAAAGGCCCTCCTGAGCCATTTCTGAATTTCCATTCATCTTCAATCGGAATACATCCCCTTACAAACATGATATATATTCTTTCGGCCGATGACTTTTTACTGCTCGTGTTTGACAGGGCCGGCAGGATCAACAGGGTTATTATGCTTAACCGCGGATTGTTCAACCAGCCTGAAGGAATAGCTTTCAGGAATAATGGCGATATGATAATATCAAATGAAGGGATGAAAAAAGGCCCCGGAAGTCTGAGGCTTCTCACCTTTCATCCAGGGCCTTAACAAAATTAAGATGGTCCGTATAAATCTGTTATGCGTAGCCCCATTTCTTCATTACCACAAGGTCTTCCTTAATGCATTCCATAGGAGTTTTACCCTGGTATGATTCCTGTTCTATTATATAAACCTGTGTTCCGCCTATCTTTGTCGCAAGATCGACCACTTCTTTTGCATTCACTATTCCGGTGCCGATGATGGTGCTCTCATACTTTTCACCTTCTCCTGAAGAAATGATCTCATCCTTTACATGTAAGTTTTCGAACCTGCCCGGATACTGTTTTACAACATCGAGAGCTACAGCGCCTCCGTTATAGAGGTTCCCGATATCAAGCTGGACGACAACTTTGTCAGGATCCATGCTTTTCATCATTATATCGAAAAGTTTTTCATCATTTAGTTTCTCACTGAATTCAAAATCGTGGTTATGATACCCGAATTTCATGCCACGGCTTTTGCACAGTTCACCACATTTATTAAAGATATCCATATAATGTTTAAAGTCATCATAGTTCGATCTCATGCTGTCGTCCATTGAAGGGCTTACAACATATTTCTGTCCGAGGACAGCAGCATCATCAACAAGTTTTTTCCATCTGTCGGAAAAATCATTCTTTGTTTCATCCCAGTCTTCCCTGCCCATTACAGTATGGCCGCTTATCATTTTCAGGCCCGTGTCATCAAGGATTTTTCTGAATTCTGAAGGTGTATATCCATAAAATTTGCCGTCGACATAATTTGCATGTTCAACGTATCCATATCCCATTTCAGCTACCTTTTTGAGGGATCCGAGAGGATCATTCATCATGTCGTCGCGTACAGAATAGAGCTGAACCCCCACAATCCCCTTTTTGCCTTTCGCGGCTGTTGTACAGGAAGAATGGGGCAGAATGGCAGCAGCGGCTATTGCCATTGCTCCCGATTTGATAAAAGTCCGTCGAGTGGTTTTCATATGACCAGGCATTAATTGTTAAATTGTTAACAACGAATAAAGACCTTAAAGATATTAAAGTCCTGCAAAATGAAAAGGGAAGGACAATCAAAAAATGACCCGGTCCTTCTGAAAACAGTCATGAAGATAAAATTGTGATTTATGGAAATTACATCCCTGTTAAAGATGGCGTTTTATACGTTCCCAGTAAAGTTCGGTTTTAGGCCCTGAGCCATTCCATCTTTTTGCTATCCTTTCAAAATTATATGGCCCGGCCACTGAGGCAAAGTACAGAAACACCTTTTCAGAGTTGGCGGGATCAAACATATCGGTAAGCCTGAACCTGCTTCCGGTGCGGCGGTTGTATTCATCAAGCCTCACCTGCCGTATCTGAAGCTTGCCTACAGCATTTTCCAGCTCGTTATATGCAAGATTGTTTCCCATGGTTTCGACAATAGCGATTGCATTCATCAAAACAGTAAAAGGTTTAATCCCGGAGTCGGCGATTATATTTATCGTATTGCTTTCGGGAGCTTTTGCCTGAAGGCAAAACAACGACAGGATAAGAATAATGACTGTGTTTTTAATTCTGCCTTCTTCCTGAAATACCAGATGGCGGATTCCGGCAATATCTAAACCTTTCCCTGGTTTTTCCCCTGCGAAATAATCGTTGCGGATGCGTTCTGACAAATAATTCAAAGGGGCGTTTATGTTAATATACTTTTTCAAAAATTTCCGTTTTAGAGTTACTGTAAAAAGAACATTTTACTGAAATATTTCTGGAAAAGTATCTATCCAAAATTTAGTCATTTTTCTGCAACCGGCGCATAAGAGTTCCTGTTAAATTATTAACAATCGACCAACCTTATGACTAATTTCATTAATCAATTTCCTTTAACTGTGTAACAAACCTGAACACTGATTGTTTTGTACAAGATGCAGCATAATGAACCGTGTATGTTAGAAAAGTTTTTTATTTTGATCTGAAGCCGCAAGAAATCAAAGGCCTGTAATTCCATTTTCAAATTCATTTTCTAAATTGCGCATGACTAAATGATATAATTATGCCAAGACGTGACGATATTCAGAAGGTTCTTATTATTGGCTCCGGGCCGATAATTATCGGACAGGCATGCGAGTTTGACTATTCAGGGACGCAGGCTTGCAAGGCCCTTCGCTCACTCGGTTACAAAATTGTGCTCGTAAACTCGAATCCTGCGACCATAATGACCGACCCGGGGATTGCCGATGCCACATATATCGAACCTCTTAATGAATATGCCCTTACGGAGATTATCAAAAAGGAACGTCCCGATGCACTTCTCCCCAACCTCGGAGGCCAGACAGGCCTCAACCTTGCATCGCTCCTGGCAAAAAAGGGTGTTCTCGAACAGTACAATGTAAAGGTTATCGGGGTAAACATAGATGCCATCGAACGGGGTGAGGACAGGATCGCGTTCAAGGAGACAATGAACCGTCTTGGCATTGAAATGCCCCGCAGCCAGGCAGTCAACACTGTTGAAGATGCTGAAAAGGTTGCAGCCGAACTGGGTTATCCCGTTGTCGTCCGTCCGGCCTATACAATGGGTGGTACCGGAGGCGGGTTGGTTTACAATTCGGAAGAGCTGAGAAATGTTGCCAGCAGGGGTCTCTCGGCAAGTATTGTCAATCAGGTCCTTATTGAAGAATCTGTTCTTGGCTGGGAGGAACTTGAACTTGAAGTGGTGAGGGATGCAAAAAACCAGATGATAACTGTGTGTTTTATAGAAAACGTCGATGCTATGGGCGTTCATACAGGCGATTCATACTGTACAGCACCTATGCTTACAATAAGCAGTGAGCTTCAGAATCGCCTGCAAAAATATTCCTATGATATTGTCGAGGCAATTGAGGTAATTGGCGGGACAAATGTACAGTTTGCTCACGACCCGGTTACCGACAGGGTGGTTGTGATCGAAATAAATCCCAGGACTTCCCGCTCTTCAGCCCTGGCATCGAAGGCAACAGGGTTCCCGATAGCATTTGTTTCCTCGCTGCTTGCCGGCGGTCTCACCCTCGATGAGATACCTTACTGGCGGAATGGCACACTCGACAAATACATTCCATCAGGCGATTATGTCGTTGTTAAATTCGCCAGGTGGGCATTTGAGAAATTCGAAGGTCTTGAAGACAGGCTGGGAACTCAGATGCAGGCAGTGGGCGAAGTTATGAGCATCGGGAAAAATTATAAGGAAGCTTTTCAGAAAGCCATCAGATCACTTGAAATAGGACGTTACGGCCTTGGTTTTGCAAAAGACTTCAACAGAAAACCTCTGGAAGAATTGCTCAACATGCTCAATTCCCCATCGAGTGAAAGGCAATTCATAATGTATGAGGCCTTGCGGAAAGGCGCTGATGTTGAAGAAATTCACAGGAGAACACATATCAAGACCTTCTTTATAAACCAGATGAAGGAACTGGTTGAGATGGAAGAAAAAATCCTCCTTTACAAGGGGATGATGCTTCCAAACGATCTGCTTATAGCTGCAAAGAAAAACGGTTTTGCCGACAGATATCTGTCTCAGTTACTTGGTATTAACGAGAAAGTGATAAGGGCAAAAAGGATCTCTCTTGGCCTCAGGGAAGCCTGGGAGCCGGTTCCGGTAAGTGGCGTAATGAATGCGGCATATTATTACTCGACTTACAATGCTCCCGACAGGGTCCGGGTAAGCGACAGAAAGAAAATAATGGTTCTCGGTGGGGGGCCAAACAGGATAGGCCAGGGGATTGAATTCGATTACTGCTGCGTGCATGCGGCATTTGCGATTAAGGATGCCGGTTATGAATCAATAATGGTAAACTGCAATCCGGAGACAGTTTCGACTGACTACGATACATCAGATAAGCTGTATTTTGAACCTCTTACTGCCGAAGATGTCCTAAGCATTTATGAGAAGGAAAAACCCGAAGGCATAATAGTCCAGTTCGGGGGACAGACTCCCCTGAACCTGGCAAAGGAGCTTGCCGAAGCCGGAGTAAAGATCCTTGGAACTACTCCCGACACAATCGACCTGGCAGAAGACCGCGACAGGTTCAGGCATGTGATAAACAAACTGGGAATACCTCAGCCCGAATCGGGAATGGCTTCCAATATGGAAGAAGCACTGAGTGTAGCCGGAAGAATAGGATATCCTCTGATGATAAGACCGTCTTATGTTCTCGGAGGGAGGGCGATGAAGATAATTCTTGACGAACAGATGCTCGAAGAATATGTTGCAAAAGCTGTAGGGGTGTCCCCCGACAGGCCTCTGCTGCTTGACAAGTTCCTCGAGGATGCAATTGAATCGGAAGCCGATGCTATTTCAGACGGAACCGATGCGTTTGTCCCGGCAGTAATGCAACATATTGAATATGCCGGTATCCATTCAGGCGATTCAGCTTGTGTGATCCCTCCCGTTGTCATATCCAGGGAACACAAGAAAACTATATATGACTACACCCGAAAAATCGCCATGGAACTTAAGGTTGTAGGCCTTCTGAATATCCAGTATGCAATCTATGAAGACACTGTTTATATCCTTGAGGCAAACCCGAGAGCATCGCGTACTGTTCCCCTTGTATCAAAGGTCTGCAATATCTCGATGGCACGAATTGCCACTCAGATACTCCTTGGCCAGAGGCTTCCCGAATTCAATCTTAAGAAGAGAACCATAAGGCATTACGGAGTAAAAGAAGCCGTGTTCCCGTTCAATATGTTTCCGACAATCGATCCTCTTCTCGGGCCCGAGATGAGATCGACAGGTGAAGTGCTGGGTTTGGCCGGCTCATACGGGATGGCATTTTTCAAATCGCAGGAAGCCACACAATCACCCCTGCCTGTTTCGGGTACGGTCCTTATTACCATTGCCGACAGGGACAAAAGCAGGATCCTTGAAGCCGCAAGGAACTTCAGGGATTTGGGATTCAAAATCCTCAGCACCGGGGGTACGAAGATGTTTCTCGAAGAGAATGGCATAAAGACGGAGCTGATCCTGAAAGTACATCAGGGACGGCCAAATATTGTTGATGCCATAAAGAACGGAGAGATCGACCTTGTTGTCAACACTCCGGCAGGACGGCTTAGCGAATATGATGATTCTTATATCAGAAAGAATGCAATTAAATACAAAATCCCGTATATTACAACAACTTCCGCGGCCCTTTCGGCTACAGAAGGTATAAGGGAGAGGCAGAACAGTGAGTATAAGGTGAAATCACTCCAGGAATATCATTCGGAGATAGAATAGAAATTCAGGCTTTTACCTTCTTTCTGAATTCCTTCAGCTCATTTTCGAGGCCGTTAATTATATCAGCTTTTTCAGATATTTTCTTTTCTTTTTCCGAAACATCCTTATCGAGTTCATCGACTTTGCGGTCGGGATCCTTGATTTTGCCCCTCAGCCCGGCCACGGGTTCCTGTTCACCGTTCGACACAACTGTCGTCTTTTATCCAGGGGATCCCTTCCCTTTCTAAAATTCGAAAGCACCCCGAGCCCTTTCGAGCCCCAGCTTCTGATTGTAAACCGGAGCACCAGTAAGATCGGTGTGCCCCGTAATAACAAGAACCGATTCAGGATGATTGACGGGCCGGCTCTTGAATTCGGTAAGCCCTGGCTCTGTCTCTGTATCAGGTTTTAATCCGGCTCTGTTAAAATCGTGCCGGATAACAAGGTCCTCAGGCATCAGCGCATAGATACGAATGAATCGGCCACATTATCTTTGGGCCTGGGAACTGTCACTTCATGAACTGGTTTTTTAAATGCAGGCTCGAGAACTTCAACAAAGAGCCATGGTGAGAAAAATGTCCAGATCATAAAAACAACAGACCCGGTTAAAATAATCCTCTTTTCCCAACTTGTTAAATGTAAGGTCAGGCAATGACCAATATAAGTTAGTAAAATCGTGAAAACCAAGGCAATAATTTAAAGGAATAATTCAGTCTTTAAACAGAATATCTTTTTTGAACTTTTTGAAAAGATCCTCCTCTTCATCCCCGTTCCTGATTCCGGTTATAAGAAGATCGATCAGCCTGGCAACTGTTTTATCGCTGAACCCTGCCTCTATTGCAAAACGTTTCAGAAGTTTCTTTTCACCCTCCGACACGACTTCATCGGCCAGGATCATCTGAGCAACATTATAAAGATGTTCAAACTTGTCATGAAGGCTGTAAGGAGGATCGTAATGATGTTTGGCTTCCTGTTCAATAATCCTGTCAATTTCGGGATCGGTAAGGCCGAATTTCCTTCCTTCCTTGTGAAGCAGTTCGAGTTCCTCGGGGTTGATCTTTCCGTCAGCTCTCGAAACCTGGACCAGATGGAGATAGTGTTCCTTGCTTACTCTTTTGCCGTTATCTTTTATGAAGTCTGAAAAGTTCATATGTAATCAATTTGTGTCAGGGTTATTTTTAATTTTCAAAGATATTATGTTAATAACATTATTGCTACTAACATTTAACAAAAGATCAAAATAATTGTTTAAGCCTTTCCTTCCAGAATCCGTTGAAGCCAGCCACAGGATCTTCGCATAAATATACGCCGGTCCCAAACTCCCTTGCATCAGGATTTGAAATGGCGCCTATTTTTGTGACTTTCCCGAATACCTGGTAAATGTCCTGGCCCGGTTCATCATTGATATAAACAACATATTTTATGTCGGGATTAAATTCCCGGGGTAACCAGTAAAGGAAGCTTTCGCTGAAACATACAGCCTCAGGCAGCTGGTATTTTTTCCCGATAACGGTTATTGCCCCTGCCTGGCCGTAGTTTTCAGCGTAAATGAATGCGGCCTTTTTGTCAGGAATCATCTGCCATGCCTTGTTTGTTATTAAGGTAAGCTCTTCCCATCCAAGCATATCGGCATAATCCTGGGGAAGTGAGTGTACTGAATTGTCTTCGAATCTGCAGACAAAGTCCATTCCATATGCTCTCTTGAGTTTATCGAAGTATTTCACCAATCCTTCAGTCTTATAAACGGGAACACCGATCGGAATGACAGGCCATGTCATTGCCACAATAAGGACAACCAATGCCGTCCGTAACCATGCTTTTTTAAATATCGCCTCCCAGCTCACTGCACCAGCGGCCATCAGGAATGGGAAGATTCCCTGCGTATAATAACTTTTCCCCTGAAGCAACATAAGGATCAGGATCACTCCGATTGAAACGCTTCCAAGGAACCTGTACGGCTTCATATTTTTATTCATGTAAAGAAAGATCAGGCCGGCAACTGTAAGAAATGAGGCAGCTCCCGGCATCATGAGCTGTTCAAAAAGAAAAGCGCCTCTGTCGACATTTACAAGCTGAGTTCTCTGAAGCTCCGAGAAATGGTTTAGCACCGGGAGTTTGTTTGCTATCTGCCATATCAGGTTAGGCGAAAAAACTATCAATGCTGCAAGAAGGCTCAGCCAGAATTTCCTGTCGGTGAACAGATATCTGTACCTGGTGAACGGGACAACAAGGAGAAGAGACAGGAAAAAGACTCCGACAAGATATTTGTTGAGAAGGGTTAATCCTGCCGTGATCCCAAATAGTACAAGATATTTACCCCTCTCTGTATTTATGTACTTTACAAGCAGGTAAAACAAAAGTGTCCAGAAAAACAGGTCGATATGTACTGGCTGGAACATCAGGTAAGTTCTCAGCCCTATTATTGATACTGTAAATCCAACTGCGGCAAGTATCCTTGAAAAATCAGAGCCTCCCAGTTCCCTGGCAGTTTCCGATACAAGCACAACCATAAGAATGCTCAAAAAGGCAGGGAAGATCCTGACTGCAAATATTGAATAACCGAAGAGGCTTTTCATCAGCCATGCCACCCATCCTGTCATGGGAGGTACTGTGGCATAGCCAAATGCAGGATGCTGGCCAAGGGAAAAATAAAGGAGCTCATCACGGTGATATTCGAGGTTATAGGAAAATACCAGGTGTATTGTTGCATTAATTATTGCCAGAAGGATGATTACCATTGTGGTGCTGTTTACACCGAACCGCTTTTTCATACAAAGCCTTTTTTGATTAAAATCTGAATTTAAAAATGTGGTAAGTTAGAAAAAGAATTGCAATTGGATTATAAAATGAAAATGATATCTTAAGCGGAATATAAAACAATTGTTAATTGTCATATAATTATATGGTTGCCAGTAATCAATAAAATACTCCTCATGAAAAAGAACATTCTGATTTTGCTGTTTATGGCAGTTGTCGCCATAGTCGGACTTATGAGCGGCAGCCTGGGTGCACAGCCGGCTCAGCCGGGAAGTGCATTGGACGAAAAGGTCAGAAAATTCCTCAATGACCGTTCGCGCCGGTGGTATGATATGAATGTACCTGCTGTCGATGGCCAGCTTCTCTACGACCTGATAATAAAAGGCAACTATAAATCGGCTCTGGAAATAGGGACTTCGACAGGCCATTCCGGGATCTGGATAGCCTGGGCCATGAGCAAAACCGGCGGAAAGCTGATAACCCTGGAAATTGATGAACAACGTCATAAGGAAGCCCTCAACAATTTCAGGGAGGCAGGGCTATCGGATTATATCGATGCAAGACTCGGGGATGCTCATAAGATCGTGAAGGAGCTCAAAGGTCCTTTTGATTTTGTTTTCAGTGATGCCGACAAGGACTGGTACAAAAACTACTTCATTGATGTTGATCCAAAATTAAAAGTCGGAGGCTGTTTTACAGCCCATAATATATCGGAACGCGGAAGGGGATACGGAGGTTATGGCGGTCAGTCGGCCTTTCTTGAATATGTCAGAAGCCTTAATAATTACGAGACCACAGTAAATACAGCCGGCGGAGGAGTCTCTATAAGCTACAAGAAATCCGAAAAATAATTCCCGGAATCATGGCTGAAGAAAAACTTGAAAGAAAGCTGGGGCTTTTCCCCGCCACCAATATAGTTGTCGCAAACATGATAGGAGCCGGGATATTTACAACTTCCGGACTCCTGATGACCGGTCTCAATAATCCGGGGCTCATGCTCGCGCTCTGGGCAGTTGGCGGGATTATAGCGCTTTGCGGGGCTCTTTCCTACGGAGAACTGGGCGCTGCCATGCCGGGGGCAGGAGGTGAATATCTTTTCCTTTCAAAATTATATCATCCTGTTTTTGGCTTTCTCAGCGGATGGGTCTCATTCATAGTGGGCTTTTCAGCCCCTATCGCTGCCTCGGCTCTCGGATTCAGCGAATACTTTACAAGAGCACTCCCTGGTTTTTCAGCCTGGCTCGATAATGCAGGGATCATGAGGCCCGAAACAACTAATAAGCTTCTTGCGATAACCGTAATATTAGTTTTTACTGCAATCCATTACAGGGGGATCAAATATGGCTCACGCATCCAGAATGCCCTTACATTGCTTAAGATTTTGCTGATTGTTATTTTATTAACAGCGGGGTTTTCCTCCGGGAACGGGAGCTTTTCAAATTTTTCCTTAGGCGGAGAAATGCCTTCAGGGCTTGCCGGCTGGAAGACAATCGGGCTTTCACTTATGTGGATAATGT
The DNA here is from genome assembly GCA_035390825.1 of Bacteroidales bacterium. Classification (GTDB taxonomy): domain Bacteria; phylum Bacteroidota; class Bacteroidia; order Bacteroidales; family VadinHA17; genus LD21. Next base: position 32,335 of record DAOOUQ010000012.1, read on the forward strand.
TCGCGTACAGCGGATGGAACGCATCAACATATCTGGGTGCCGAAATAAAGAATCCATCCCGGAATCTGCCCGGATCACTTGTCATCGGAACTGTTGTCGTTCTTCTTCTATACCTTGCATTGAACACATTGTATGTTTATGGCATTGAACCTGAAGCAATGAAAGGCGTGATTTCGGTCGGGGGGATGGCAATGGGGAATCTGTTTGGAAACTCAGCCGGAGTACTCTTTTCAATACTAATTGCTTTTGCCTTGTTCTCATCTCTTAGCGCATTTATTATTATTGGCCCAAGGGTTTATTACTCCATGGCGCGCGACGGTCTTTTCTTTAACTGGGTTGCAGGGATACACAAAAGATTCCAGGTGCCTTCAAATTCCATTCTTCTCCAGTGCCTTATCGCCGTGATACTTGTACTTTCAGGTACCTTTGAACAGGTGCTTACATATATGGGATTTGCACTGGGAATTTTCCCTGTGCTGACGATCATGGGAATATGGAAACTCAGAAAAATGAAACCCGAGGCCTTGAGAATTAAGGGTTATCCTGTCACTCAGCTGATTTATGTTGCTGCAGGGATCATGATACTTGTACTTTCATTTATGGAGAGACCAGCTGAATCGTCAATTGCTCTTCTAACAGTGGCAACAGGCATACCATTCTATTTTGTCTTTAAAAAGACAAACGGGAAGACCGGGAGCAGACAGATGCCTGACAAACATCACGGCACTTAACGGTGTTTATCGGGAAATGCCGCCCAGATCGCGGATAACGACCGAGGCGCAGGCAACCCCGAAGGCAGCAGGCATGTAGGATATGGTTCCGACTATTGAGGCTTTATTAGGCTCTCCTTCTGCCGGAATGATCTTTTTTTTGTCTATGACTTCGGCTGAATAGACAGCAGTAACCCCTTCTCTTATCCCCAGCTTATGGAGCCGTTTTCTTAATATCCTTGCCAATGGACAGCCGGTGGTCTCAGATATATCACAAATAGAAATCTTCATCGGATCCAATTTGCCCCCCGACCCCATCGAACTGACAACAGGGATCTTTTTGCTTACAGCATGCCATATAAGAAAAACCTTGGGGGAAAGGGTATCGATTGCATCGACAAGGTAATCAAATCCCTGACCAAGTACTTCAACCATTCTTGAATCCCTGAGGTATTCATCTATCACAGTCAGATCAAGAGAAGGGTTTATGTTAATAAGTCTATCTGCCATCACCATTGCCTTTGGTAACCCTTCGCTGCTCCTGAGTGCGATAAGCTGCCTGTTACGGTTAGTCGTGTGCACCCTGTCTCCATCAACAATTGTCATTTTACCGACTCCTGCCCTGCAGATCATTTCAGCAGCATAGGCTCCTACCCCTCCGAGACCCACAACAAGAACATTAGATGATCTCAGCCGTTCCAACACATCATCGCCAACGAGCAGTCTTGCCCTCGACAGCCAGTCAGTTTCCTTTTCCTTCCCTTCAGTCTTTTTGCCCTCCGAACAGTTCATTGAAATTCCTGATGATTATATTCTTCAGTTCACTGATACCGATCCCGAGATCATTTGCCACCTTGCTGTAAATATCCCTGATGTCAGTGTCAGAGCCATCTGTTTCCAGAAAGATCCTTTCGCGGGGGATGGACCTGACAAGATCTGAAGATTCGGACCTTACAATGAAATCGAACCAGAAAGATATATACATTCCTCTCGAAAGAAGCTGGCTTGCAAGTTCCCTCTTTCCCCTGAAACCGTGTACCAGCCAGGGCACTGCAGGTTTCAGCAGCCTGTGCATAATAAGCAATTCATCCCATGCTTTCACGCAGTGGATTATCAACGGCTTGTTCAGGCCTCCGGCAATTTTCGCCTGCTCCATGAAAACCGATCTTTGAAGTTCCATCGACGGACCCCTCAGTTTATCAAAGCCTGCCTCGCCAAGCGCAATAAGCCGCGGCTCAGATGAAATATCTTTTACATATTCAATATGTCTGATTTTGTTTGATTCATTAAGGTACCAGGGATGGATGCCGACAGTGAAAATCTTAGCAGTGACTTTCTCCGGCACAAGCTCTTCATGAGCCATAAGATTTTCAACGGCAAAAATGCCCTTCACGGGCGTTGATCCGTGAGTATGGATATCAATGAATTCTTCTGGTTGTGGAAGGTTCATTGCAGCCCGGTTCCTATTGCGGAAATCCCCTTTTCAATCCGGATCAGGGTCTCTTCCTTGCCCAGCCAGCTTATTATGTCGAACATATGAGGGCCGCGGAGAGCACCAACAATAACAAGACGGAAGGCATTCATCACTGTGCCCATGTTGTAACCTTTCTCAGCTATCCATGCTTTGACGGCTGTTTCCGTTGATGACGGGCTGAATTCATCAAGGCCTTCAAGTATGGATGCCAGCTCCTTCAGAATATCAGGCGTATCTGTCCGCCACCTTTTTTTGATTGCCTCTTTGTCATATTCCGCGGGTGCCTTAAAAAAGAAATCAGTCTGTTCCCATATATCCTTTACAAAGCTGACACGGTCCTTCACCAGAGCTACCAGTTTCTCAAGATGGACAATATCAATATGAAAGCCCCTGGGGCGAAGATATTCCCTGAACTCAATGGCCAGCTGATTGTTTGTCCGTTTCTGGAGGTACTGGTGGTTGAACCATTTTGCTTTTTCGGGATCAAAGCGTGATCCCGCCTTATGTACTCTTTCAATAGAGAATGCATCCACCAGCTCATTCATCGAAAATATCTCCTGCTCGGTTCCGGGATTCCAGCCAAGTAATGCCAGCATGTTTATAAAAGCTTCGGGATAATAGCCGTCCTCTCTGTAGCCCCTTGCTTTTTCGCCATAAGGCCAGTAAAGCGGGAATACGGGAAACCCCAGTTTGTCTCCGTCGCGTTTGCTCAGCTTTCCCTTTCCGTCGGGTTTAAGCAGCAGGGGGAGATGGGCAAAATACGGGGCATCCCAGCCAAACGCCCTGTATAGCATGACATGCAGGGGAAGAGAAGGCAGCCATTCTTCACCCCTTATTACATGACTTATTTTCATAAGGTGATCATCGACAAGATGCGCAAGATGATAGGTAGGCATGCCATCCGACTTAAAAAGGACCTTATCATCGAGGGTGCAGGTGTTTACAACGATGTGCCCTCTTATCAGATCATCAAAATGGATTTCCTCGTTCTCAGGCATCTTGAAACGGATAACATAGGGATCTCCCCTGTCGAGCCTGGCATTCCATTCCACATCACTTAAAGTCAATGAGTTTTTTAACTTTCTTCTTGATGCTGAATTATATATGAATGTCTCGCCCTTTTTTTCCGCATCTGCCCGCATGCCTTCCAGCTCTTCGGGAGTATCAAAGGCATAGTATGCATAACCACGGTCATAGAGCAAGTCAGCGTATTGCCGATAGAGTTCCTTGCGGTCACTTTGCCTGTATGGGCCGTAGCTTCCGCCTTCATTTATCCCTTCATCCACAACAATGCCGCACCATTTCAGTGATTCCATAATATATTCCTCGGCGCCCTCAACAAACCTCGTAAGATCTGTATCTTCAATCCTGAGAATGAATACTCCATGGTTCTTCTTTGCAAAAAGGTAATTATACAAGGCTGTCCTTACCCCTCCAATGTGCAGGGGACCGGTCGGACTGGGGGCAAATCTTACTCGTACCTGGGTCATTATTTCTAAATTGGTTTAACCTCAGACAAAGATAGCTAAAGAGCTCAAACAACACTCTTTCAAAAATCAGCTTTTATAAGATGGAATTGTATTATTTTTAGTCAGTTTAATTACTGAGACATGAAGACAATGAAAGCTCTCGTGAAAGCCAGGCCCGGAAAGGGCATCTGGATGCAGGAGGTACCGGTTCCCGAACCAGGTCTGAATGATGTGATAATCAGGGTAAAGAAATCAGCAATCTGTGGTACGGATCTTCATATTTACGAATGGGATCCATGGGCACAAAAAACAATAAAAACACCCCTGATTATCGGACATGAATACATGGGTTATATTGAAAAAACAGGAGCCGGTGTGAAAATCTTCAAACCAGGCGACAGGGTAACAGGAGAAGGACATCTGGCATGCGGCCATTGCCGGAACTGCCGAAGAGGGAAAGAACATGTTTGCGAAAACACTGTTGGTATTGGCGTCAATATCGACGGGGCATTTGCCGAATATGTTAAAATCCCTGCCACAAACGTGGTTCCTCTCGATCACAGGATTCCTGATGAATGGGCCGCCATAATGGATCCTTTCGGCAACGCTACACATACTGCATTGTCATTCCCTCTCCTGGGAGAAGATGTCCTGGTAACAGGTGCCGGACTTATTGGAAGCATGGCAGTGGCAATAGCAAAATATGCCGGTGCGCGTTTTGTTGTTGCAAGCGATCTGAGCGATTACCGTCTGGAGATAGCAAAGCTTATGGGAGCCACCCTGGTTGTCAACCCTTCAAAAGGTGAAAAGATTTCCGATGCAGTGAAGAAACTCGGCATGCGGGGCTTCGATATAGGGCTTGAAATGTCGGGCTCCCCGAAAGCTTTTATTGAAATGATAAGCAACATGTACAACGGTTCAAGTATTTCGCTTCTCGGCATCCTGCCATCTGATTTTGAGGTACCCTGGAGCGATATTATTTTCAAGGCAATAACTCTAAAAGGGATTTATGGAAGGGAGATGTGGGAAACATGGTATAAAATGGAACAAATGATAATAGGTGGCATCGACCTAAACCCTGTAATAACACACCGTTTCAGTATCGATGACTTTCAGAAGGGTTTCGATGCCATGGAAAGCGGTAACTGCGGAAAGGTGATACTCAACTGGGATTAAAACCAATTACATTCCCTTTGTGCCCCTTTGCGTTTACCTCAGTTCACCTTTGTGGTTGAATTAAAACCACTGAACCTCATAAGATCACGAAGGTGATCACTAAAGGGTACAAAGTGATATAAAACATTTTAATTATGTATACAGATTATCAGAAACACATTGCTCAGACCCTGTCAGAAATCAGGGAAGCCGGACTCTATAAGAATGAAAGAATCATAGTCTCGCCTCAGGGAGCGGAGATCGAGCTAAACACTGGACAAAAGGTATTGAATTTCTGCGCCAACAACTATCTTGGCCTTTCAAATAACAGTAAGCTTATTGAAGCTGCAAAAAAGGCCCTTGATGACCACGGTTACGGTATGTCGTCAGTAAGGTTTATATGCGGAACTACGGATCTCCATAAAGAACTTGAAAGAAAGATTGCGGACTTTTTCGGGACCGAGGATACAATTCTGTATGCAGCATGCTTTGATGCAAACGGCGGAGTTTTTGAACCTCTTCTCACGGAGGAGGATGCCATCATCTCTGATGCTCTGAACCATGCTTCCATCATCGATGGTGTGAGGCTGTGCAAGGCACAAAGATACAGGTACAACAATACCGACATGGAAGATCTGGAAAGACAGCTTCAGCTTGCGGAAAAGCAAAGGTTCAGGCTTATTGTTACCGACGGTGTGTTTTCAATGGACGGTAATGTGGCGCCTCTCGACAAAATAGCCGCCCTTGCTGAAAAATACAACGCGATGATAATGGTCGATGAATCGCACTCTGCAGGAGTTGTAGGTAAAACAGGCCGCGGAGTGACGGAACTTTACGATCTAAAAGGCAAGATCGAAATAATCACAGGAACGCTCGGTAAGGCATTCGGCGGCGCCATAGGAGGATTTACAACCGGGAAAAAGGAAATAGTCGAACTTCTCAGGCAGAGATCCAGGCCATACCTTTTCTCAAATTCCATACCCCCTCTTGTAGCGGCTGCCGGCATTAAAATGGTCGACATGATGACCGAAACAAATGACCTGCAGGATAAGCTTCACCGCAACTCGGAATATTTCATCGAAAAGATGGCAGGCCTCGGATTTGACATTAAGCCAACCAGGTCGGCAATATGCGCGGTCATGCTTTATGATGCCAAATTATCCCAGGATTTTGCTGCCAGGCTCCTTGATGAAGGAATATACGTCACAGGCTTTTATTATCCTGTTGTTCCCAAAGGACAGGCGCGTATAAGGGTACAGCTTTCTGCCGCTCATGAGATCGGACACCTTGACAGGGCAATAAAGGCATTTGAAAAAATCGGCCGCGAACTGAACGTGATAAAATAGGATCTGCCGTCATCCGCATTTCGACGATCCGCAATCTTTGCATATGAGGCATCCTTCCTCATAGACCAGGTTGTCGGACCCGCATTCGCCGCATTTCCCTTTGGCTTTTGTCCCGTTTGGTATATACTTTTTGAGAGCTCTTTCAACGCCGTTCTTCCAGTTATTTATTGATTCGCTGTCGAGTTTCAGCGACTGGACAAGGTTTACAACATCGGCGATCGGCATCTCATGGCGAAGCACTCCTGAAATCAGCTTGGCATAATTCCAGAACTCGGGCTTGAACATGTGGGAAAGACCTTCAATTGTCTTTTTATAGCCGTACTTATCAGTATACTGGAAGTCATAACGGGTTCTGCCGTCATCGAGCTTAACCTTAATTATCTTGCCCTTGATTATTGTTTTAGGAATAGGGAAGATCTCCTCATCAGCCAGACCTGTAAATATCTCATAAGGCCTTCCGTCCTTAAGCCCGACAAAGGCAACCCATTTTTCCTCGTTGAAATTGAAGCGTATCACATCACAGTCGAGGACCTTGGGACGTTTTAGTCTTTCAGCCCTTATCTCGTTCTTCCCCGATGCAATAAGCACCCCGTTCCTTGATCCGTCGCGGTAAACAGTGGCTCCCTTGCATCCCGATTTCCATGCGGTAAGATAAAGTTCGCTCACAAGCTCCTCCCTGACATCAGCCGGAAGATTTATTGTTACGCTTATCGAATGATCGACCCATTTCTGGATAGCCCCCTGCATACGCACCTTTGCAACCCAGTCGACATCATTGGCAGTTGCCTTGTAATACGGTGATTTGGAGATTATTGCATTTATCTCTTCATCGCTCATCCTCGTGACGGCATCAGGATCATAACCGTTGAGCCTGAGCCAGTCGACAAACTTGTGATGGAAAACATTGAACTCCTCCCAAGAATCCCCTACCTCATCCTTGAATGTAACCCTTACATCCTTGTCGTTCGGATTGACTTTCCTCCTGCGTTTGTAGAAAACAGAGAAAACAGGTTCAATTCCCGAGGTTGTCTGTGTCATTAAGCTTGTGGTACCTGTCGGCGCGATTGTAAGAAGAGCAATATTGCGGCGGCCGAATTTCACCATATTGTTGTACATCACCGGATCGGCTTCTTTCATCCTCATTATGAACGGATTGTTCTTTTCCCTTTCCGCATCGTAGATAGAAAAAGCGCCTCTTTCCTTTGCAAGATATGTCGAAGATTTATAGGCTTCCAGCGCAAGTGTTTTATGAACCTCAACCGAGAAATTCGTTGCCTCGTCGCTTCCGTATCTCAATCCCAGAGCTGCAAGCATGTCGCCCTCGGCGGTTATTCCAATGCCTGTTCTTCTTCCTTCTTCAGACTTTTTCCTTATGTTTTTCCAGAGATTTCTTTCAACCATTTTCAGTTCATCCGATTCGGGATCTGCATCTATCTTTGCAAGTATGGCATCTATTTTCTCGAGCTCAAGATCGATTATATCATCCATCATCCTCTGAGCCAGGCCGACGTGTTCCTTGTACAGGTCGAAATTAAAGCTAGCATTGGCTGTGAAAGGATTTTCCACATAGCTGTAAAGGTTGATCGCAAGAAGCCGGCAGCTGTCATACGGGCAGAGCGGTATTTCACCGCAAGGATTTGTAGATACTGTTGCATAACCCAGGTCGGCATAGCAGTCAGGAACGCTCTCGCGGATTATTGTATCCCAGAACAGAACGCCGGGTTCGGCCGATTTCCATGCATTATGTATTATCTTGTTCCAGAGCTGCACCGCATCAACATCCTTGGAAAATTTCGGATTCTTTGAATTTATCGGGTATTGCTGTCTGAATTGGCTTTTTGACTCGACAGCCTTCATAAACTCATCGGTCAGTTTAACCGACACGTTTGCCCCGGTCACCTTGCCGCTTTCAAGCTTTGCATCTATGAATTTTTCGCTGTCGGGATGCTTGATTGAAATTGAAAGCATGAGTGCTCCGCGCCTTCCGTCCTGTGCCACCTCACGGGTCGAATTTGAATATCTTTCCATAAACGGAACGACGCCGGTTGAAGTAAGGGCACTGTTCAGAACAGGAGTACCCTTCGGCCTGATGTGAGAGAGGTCGTGGCCGACGCCACCCCTTCTTTTCATCAGCTGAACCTGCTCCTGGTCGATCTTCATTATTCCTCCGTAGGAATCCGAATCACCTTCATTGCCTATAACAAAGCAGTTTGAAAGGGAGGCGATCTGGAAGTCATTTCCGATGCCGGTCATGGGCCCTCCCTGTGGAACAATGTATTTAAAGTCCTTTAGGATATTATAAATAAGTTCTTCGGGAAGAGGATTTTTATATTTCAGCTCAACCCTCCGGATCTCCCTTGCTAGTCTGCGATGCATGTCATCCGGTGTTTTTTCATAAAGATTCCCGAAAGAATCTTTAAGAGCATACTTGTTTGCCCATACACGTGCTGCCAGCTCATCTCCGTTGAAATACCTGATACTGGCTTCAACAGCTTCATCGTGAGAATAGGTAATCTTTTCCGTTGTCTTTCCCACTGGTTTGTCAACTTCCTTCACATTCATCTTTTTCTTGCTTTCAGATAATGGTCCTTCATTTACTACATCTGAGTTGACGACTGACTCCTGGACAAATAACTCTCCCATTTTATTACTTTAAATCTGTTAACTATTGATATTGTTATGATTGAACGACCGGCAATTTTCGAAGCGGGTAATTGCTAAAATAGACAAGCATGAAGCCCGATGCAAGACAATATTTTCAACTTTATTAACATTTGCCCGTTGAGTTATTAACCAACCGCTATATTGCTGTTTATCTGTATCTTACACGATATGCAGATATTGAATAAAATCTATATGGCAGTGAAATAAACAATTACCGGGTTGTTATTCAATGGGGCTTTTGCAAGCCGGCCCTAAAAAGTGTTTAATAATATGATGACAATCGGAGTAAAGAGTGACAGGCAGCCCGATCAAACCAGAAAGGGGAAAAAAGAGGCCGTCCCATAAAGTGTGCTGAGACGGCCATGTAATAGTATTCAGTGGTGAACCAGCCTAATTAAAGATATAGCGCAGACCTACCTGAAGCATCCAGCATTGATTGATGTTCAGATAAGTATCATATGTTTTGACAGGGTATTCATTGTTGACCTTGGCCATTGAGAATGTGGGCACGTTAACTTCGTCGCGGCCCTCATACTTAAGAATGGCTCCATAGTTGCTTGCTGCCATGTTCTTGTATACTCCCCACTTTGAATTCAGCAGGTTGCCCGCGTTCAGAACATCGAAGCTCAGTTGCAGGGTGTTCCTTGTTTTCCCGGCTTTGACTGAGAAATCCTGAACAAAGCGGAAATCAAATCTGTTGACCCATGGTGAACGTGCGGCATAAGCTTCTGCATATTCTCCCTTGTGCTTGCTCAGGTATTTGTCCTGCTCCATAAAAGCGAAGAATGCATTTTCATCGGCTGCTGTGGCGAATTTCACTTCGCCTCTTTGCTTTGGAATATAGATGAGGTCGTTTGTAACGCCGTCGCCGTTCATATCATTTGTATAAATGAATGAATTTCCGTAAGGAGTGTATCCTGAATAGAAGAGGCTGAATGTTGATGACATGTGGTCGCTGAGATACGGGATACGATAAGAAACAGATGCAATTAACTTATCCGGAATTACATACTGTGAACGCTGAACGGTAGCGTTGTTAGGACCATTAACCGTTACAAGGCCCACCCATGCTGAATTCGCGTTACTTCCCGGCATACCTGACACTTCCTTCATTTCAGTTTTCGTATAAGCTGCCATTACATTAAGGTTATTAACAGGTTCGGCATTTAATGTAAGGTTCAGCGTATAGCCATAACCTTTGTTAGTGTTTATAAGGACGCAGGCATCTTTAACTGTACTGTTATACAGGTAATTGGCCGGGAAGATATAGCGGTTGTCAGGCCCGGCAAATGTCGACCATGATAAGCCGGGGTTCTTCACGGCATAGTTGTCAAGCATCACTGCATTTATGTTCTTCGTGAAAATTCCCTCAAATGTTGCAGAAAACGGGAAATTAACAGGTATTTTATAATCGATTGCTGCTGAAGACTTCCATACCTGTGGCATTCTGAAATCAGGATCCACGCCTGCTATAGAGCTTGGCACGCTGCCGTCAGCCGGTGTAACAATAGTCTGGAAATCAAGTCTTTCAATCATCTCGTTTACATCTGTAATAATATCACCTGCAAGCAGGTCAAGTCTGGGATCACGTGAACGTACGGTGCCGTCGGCATTGAAACGTGTCTGAATTTTCATGAGGATCTGGTTCATCCCGGCGTTTGAAGGCATGTTGGTAAAGAATACCAAAGGAAGCCGTCCGGTGAATATACCGGTTCCACCGCGTATTACAAGCGATTTGTCGCTTTTAACATCCCATGTAAATCCAACACGGGGCGACAGGTTGACTTTTGCCTTTGGCCATTCGCCGGTATCGATATGACGGTTGCCAAAATCGAGATTCAGAACTGCATTGTTGGTAATAATATCATCAATGAACGAGAGATTATCGGCACGCAGACCGATGGTAAGCCTGAAATTCTGAACAGGGATCCATTCATCCTGGATGTATGCGCCTATCTGGTTGAATTTAACGGCATTTGAAGGTACGAGCTCGCCGTTGGTCCCGTATGTAAGTGCAAAATCGACAGGAGCAGCACCGTTGAGAAAATCAGTCAGGCTCGCATAACGGTAATAACCGGTCCCGTTACGCATATAGTTGTTGTCAGCCATCTGATATTCATAGCTTACACCTGCCGTAAGTTTGTGGGCATCGACATAATATGTGAAGTTGTCGGTTGCTGTAATTATCTTATTCTTTACACCGTTGTTCCATGTAAACAGTTCATATCCTGCGGAGATGTACGGATCGAGGGCTGCTGCACCTGTTGCAATGTCGCCGCTCATTATATCAATGAAAGGGAAAGGCTTTGAAGTTGATCCGCGGACGTCCTCAATATCTGAGTAAGTGACCAGCAGCTGGTTCGACATTCTTTGTGAGAGTCTGCTGTTCAGTTCCACCGTTCCTGAGTTGACAATGTTATCCATTGAATACATCGAATTTGCATACGACATTGAAAACTGACCAACCCGGTCCTTGTTGCGGTCGCGGTAACTTCCGTCGGTCGAGTTGCCGTTTGGCGGGTTCCATGCAGTATTTTTCGTATGGTTAAAACGGACGCTTAATTTGTTGGCATCGTTAATGTTCCAGTCGAGACGCGCAAGGTATTTAAGGTTTGACTCGTCGGCCGGGAAGCTTTTGAACGAACCAGTTTCGTACCCATATTTATTTTTAAGATAATCCGACACTGTCTGCAAATCGCTTTCTGTTACACGCGAAATAGTCTGCTGATCCGATACTCCGTCGGTTGAAGCACGCCAGCGGATAACCTGCTGAGGAGTCTTTTCATATTCAAGGTTCCCAAAGAAAAACAGTTTGTTTTTCAATATCGGGCCCCCCAGTGTAAAACCATAGATCGAATTTGATTCCTTGGCCCTGTCACCGAAATCGTGATCACCTATCTTGTTGCCGCGCATGTTTTGGTTGGTCAGGTACGTGTAGGCTGTCCCCTTCAGGGTATTGGTTCCCGATTTGGTAATGGCATTTACGCCACCGCCGATAAAGTTAGTCTGACGAACATCGAAGGGAGCAATGACAACCTGCACTTCCTCGATGGCATCGAGCGAAATCGGGTTGCCGCCACCGGGCAGGTTGCTGTTAAGGCCAAAGTTATTGTTGAAGTTGGCACCATCAACAGTGAAATTCGTCGAACGACCGTCGCCACCTGCAAAACTCATGTTGCCGTTTGTGTAGGGAGAAACCCTTGCTATATCGCCTATGCTCCGGTTTATAGTCGGCAGCTTTAACATTTCATCGCCTGATATGTTGGTTGTAGCGCCTGTTTTGGTCGTATTAAATTTCGAAGGTCTTGCCCCGACAACGGTTACTTCAGCCACCTCGGCAGTAAACTCCGAAAGTGAGGTGTTAAGGTTAAAAGTCTCTCCAAGGTAAAGGGTAATGTCGGTATAGTCCATACTCTTGTAGCCAATGAAGCTTATATTGACTTTGTAAGGGCCGCCCGGACGCATCCCCTGGATAGAATATAAGCCCTGGTTGTTGGCGGTGGCTCCGTACCTCGTGCCGGAAGGCTCGTGAGTGGCAACTATTGTCGCACCGGCCAGGACTTCCCCCTTGCTGTCGGTAATGCGGCCGCTCATAGATGATGTTGTTGATCCCTGCCCCAATACTGAATAAGAAACCGGCAGAAACAACAAAACCATAAAAAATCTGGTAATTTGTTTTATCATAAATTTAGGATTAAGGTTTAAAAACTTCTTTTTTCAACAATCATTAATTACTGATATTCCGGAATTTATTATTCTTTCGCATTTTAAATTCCGGATTGGAAATTTACTCCTCTTTAAAAGAAGGCCTCCAAATGCACTTTGATTAGTTGTTAACAACTTATGAAAAGGGCCTGTTCATATCTTTTATGTTAAGTTCTGACACGATAACGTTTGTTGCTCCGGTATTTTTTCTGACATAATCAAGCGCGATTCCGGCAGATAAGCGATAATAGTTTTCATCATTTAGACAGGCATCGATTATCCGCCTGAAATCTTCATAATTGTTGTAAGCAAATGCTCCGCCTTCAGCAATCATCTCCACAGCCTCCCTGAATTTCTTATGGTTCGGGCCGAAAACCACCGGGATTCCCCAGCAGGCTGCCTCCAGGATATTATGTATCCCTTTCCCGAACCCACCGCCTACCACTGCAATATGAGCATACCTGTATGCAGATGAGAGCATACCTATATTATCTATTATCATTATCCGGGCGCTGTTGCTGCTCCAGTCATAATTTGAAAACCTTACAACACCGTATCCAAGAAGCCTTTCGAGCCGCTCGATATTCGGAATGTCAATTTCGTGAGGAGCAAAAACCCATTTAAGATTCCCTGAATTTTCCCTTATGTACCTTGCAATGATCTCTTCATCCTGCCACCAGCTGCTGCCAACCATAACAAGTTTTTCATTCCCCCTGAATTTTTCTATCTCCGGGATCTCCTTCGCCGAAGCAGCAATCTCCACAACACGGTCGAACCTTGTATCGCCGGCAACGGTCACCTTTTCAATTCCTGCATTCCTTAAAAGTTCAGCCGACCTGCTGTCCTGAACAAAAATATGTGAGAAACGCAAAAGCATTCTCCTGAAAAAACTCCCGTACCACCTGAAGAAATGCTGACCCGGCCTGAAAATGCCTGAAACAAGATGTAAAGGTATATTCAGCTTATCCAGGACAGAAATATAATTGTTCCAGAATTCATATTTGACAAATATGACTGCCGAAGGATTAACTGATGAAATAAACCTGGCAGCATTGCCGGGGGTGTCGGCCGGAAGGTAGCAGACATAATCAGCAAAACTGTAGTTTTTCCTGATTTCATACCCTGACGGGGAAAAGAATGTCAGAATTATCTTTATGCCAGGCCTTGATTTTTTAATTGTTTCGATCAATGGCCTTCCCTGCTCAAATTCACCAAGAGATGCACAATGTATCCACAGGTTTGTGTTCCCGGGGTCAACATTTTCAGCCAGTCTCTTTTCCCAGCCCTTTCTTCCCGAAGTCCACAGTCTGGCCTTCCTGCTGAAAGGACTCAGAATACACGCGGCGAACGTATATACCAATATGCCAATATTATATAAGTATTTCATCGGAACAGGCTGAATCCGACAAAGGTATAAAAAAGGCTCAAAGCATCAAATACATGCCGTCAAACATATTCTCTAACGATCCGGACCTGGTTTGTCAGGCACTTACCTGCTATTCAAATTACTCCTATTTTTGTGATGTAAAGATATTCAGATCATGGTAAGACTAATTGCCCTTATGATTTCGATAGTGCTGCAGATAACAGCCGCATCAATTGCCCTCCGTTTCATGAAGCTGACCAAATACAGGCTGTCGTGGATTCTTCTTTCATTATCCTTCGCTTTAATGGCTGTAAGGAAGTTCATTCAGCTTTTTGAATATTTCAGGGGCACCCCCTCTTACATGTGGCAAATGATAGATGAATGGCTTGGCGTATTAATATCATTTATGATTATTGTAGGCGTAGTACTTATCCGTGAACTTTTTTATTACCTCAAAAAGGCCGATATTGACAGGGCCAGATCGGAAAAGAGGGTTATAAATGCCATTATTACCACAGAGGAAAAAGAAAGGAAGAGATTTGCAAAGGACCTGCACGACGGGCTGGGGCCGCTTTTGTCCACTGTCAAAATGTCTCTTTCGGCACTCGACAAAAGAATCACTGATCAAACCGGTACAGAGATCCTTAACAATACAAATCATCTTGTCAACGAGGCGATAAATACGCTAAAGGATATTTCAAACAACCTCAGCCCCCACATACTTTCGAACTTCGGTCTGTCAAGCGCTCTTTCGGCATTTGTGGCAAAGGTCAATAAGACAAAAGCCATTGAGATAGACTTCAAATCAAATATGGAAAACCTGCGGCTCGAGACAGAAAAGGAGGTTGTGGTTTACAGGGCCGCCTGCGAACTGATTAATAATTCAATAAGACACTCCGGAGCTTCAAGGATTGAGATTGATTTAAATAAACATGAAAAATTCATTACCTTGCAGTTTTATGACAATGGCCGTGGATTCGACACTTCTGCACTGGGAAAAGAGGATACAAAGGGAATGGGGCTTTCCAATATCGATACACGCGTCAGGTCTGTCGACGGTGTTTTCATTCTCGAAAGCACCCCCGGAAAAGGAACCAGTGCTCTTATAAAGATTATTGAATGACATACCCATGGAAAAGATCAGTATAATAATCGCAGATGATCATCAGCTTTTTCGAAATGGTCTGAAAATCCTTCTGAACGCTTTCCCTGATTTCGAAGTGACTGGAGAGGCATCAAACGGTGAGGAATTCATAAGGGTTCTGAGAGACACCAAGGCGGATGTTGCCCTTATGGATATCAATATGCCAGAGATGGATGGCATAGAAGCCACCAGAAAAGGGCTCAGGCTGTGCCCGGGGATCAATATCATCGCGCTATCAATGTATGGTGAGGAGGAATATTATTACAAAATGGTGGATGCCGGAGCAAAAGGATTCATACTTAAAGATTCCGATATTTCAGAAGTAAGAGAGGCCATTCTGACAGTCTTAAAGGGTGGCAGCTATTTTTCCCAGGAACTGCTGTATCATGTAATCCAGAAAATCAAGCACAGGGAAAGTGAAAGCAAGTCAGCCAGCCTTTCAAAGAGGGAAAAGGAAATTCTTATGAAGATTTGTGAGGGACTGTCAAACCAGGAAATCGCCGACACGCTTTTTATAAGCAAAAGAACTGTCGACAAGCACAGGGCCAATCTTCTGGGAAAAACAAATTCAAAAAATACGGCAAGTCTTATTCTTTTCGCGATAAAAAATAAACTAATCGAGATATAAATCCGTTTTCTCCCTAAACTAATCCAGACATGAGTGAATCGCAGTCCCTTGGGGAAAAAGGGGAAAATTACGCCGCTGAATACCTGAAAAAGAAGGGTTATACCATCCGTAACCGCAACTGGAAATCAGGGAAGAAAGAGCTCGACATAGTGGCAGAGAATGAGGATTTTATTGTTTTTGTGGAAGTTAAGACACGAAGTTCTGATTTTCAGGTTCATCCCCGGGATGCTGTGACAAGAGAGAAACAGAGATCTGTGATTTTTGCAGCCGACTGGTATATCAGGATGTACAATATTAACAAGGAAAGCAGGTTTGATATTATAACCGTAATAGAAAGGGAAGGCACATTTGATATAGATCACATAGAGAACGCCTTTTATCCTACTCTGAGATAGGAGATGAAACATGGCTTTGGAATAATCGGTACAGGGGCAATAGCCGAGGTCCACGCAAGGGCTATTGACACTATCATGGATGCCGAGCTTGTCGGTGTGTATGACCATGATCCGGATAAAACCATGGCTTTCAGCACAAAATTCAGGTGCAGGGCTTATGAATCGGCCGAGCAGCTATGCAATGACGACAGAATTGAAATAGTAAATATCTGCACCCCCTCAGGAAAGCATCTTGAACCGGCACTTACGGCCATAAATGCCGGAAAAGGCTGCGTCATAGAAAAGCCTCTTGAAATAACTCTTGAAAGATGCGACAGGATAATAAATGCTGCCATCGAACGCAAAGTGATGGTATCCGGGATATTTCCCATGCGGTTCAGCAGGGTGAACATTGAACTGAAAAAAGCTATTGATGAAGGCAGGTTCGGTAAGCTCGTGATGGGTGACGCGTATATAAAATGGTACAGAAGCGCCGAATACTACAGCGATGTACGATGGAGATCACTGCTTAATACAAGCGGGGGTGGTGCAGTGATGAATCAGGGGATACATTCAATAGACCTCCTCCGATGGTTCATGGGAAAGGTCGATTCGGTCTGTGCCTTCACAGGGCTCGTGGGCCACGAGAACCTGGAGGTGGAGGACGTTGCCACGGCCACCGTTAAATTTGCAAATGGGGCCATGGGCGTTATAGAAGCATCAACGGCGGTGCATCCCGGGTTCTTCCGCCGTATCGAAATTCTGGGCACAAGAGGATCAGCCATTATCGAAGAGGAAAAGCTTATCGCCTGGAATTTTGATGAAGAAAGGGATTCCGACAGGATAATAAGGGAAAAATACTCGGGCAACAACCAGTCGGGAGGCGGAGTATCCGACCCAAAAGCCATTAGCGATATCGGACACTTGCGGCAGCTCCTTGATATAATACAGTCGATCGACAAGGGCCTGCCCCCGCCTGTTGACGCCATCGAAGCTAAAAAGGCCGTTGAACTTGTACTGGCAATTTATGCCAGTGCCAGAAATAAAAGAATTGTCTACCTGTAGAGAAGATGAAAACAGACCGATGCTAAATCTCAGTCAGCCATAAGGTTACAGCCGCGTATGTCGGTATTGTCAAATCGTCCCGATACTTCAAATCCTCCGTTTTCGGTAAGCCTTCCATAATCGCCTGTCGCAATAAAGGAGCATGAAAAAATGTTTGCAAGGTCAATGATATTTATCCCCCCGGCTTGTCGTCCCTTTACTGTCACATTTAGCGGATCATGGGTATCACGAATTAAGATTTTCATCCATGGCGGACAGTAAAATACACCGTTAGCCGCTGAATATGCCTGACTCAGCAGTTCTGTCATGCCGTATTCGGAATGTATTGCCCCTACATTGAATTTCTCCTTAAGGATCCCGTGAAGCTCATCCCTCGTTATTTCCTTTCTTCTGCCTTTCATGCCGCCGGTTTCCATCACAATAGTCCCGGCAAGGTCGGGGGAAAGGTCATTGGCAAGGTCAAGCAGTGCAAAGCTGACCCCGATCAGAAATGTTTTCCTGCCCGTCAGCCTGGCTTTGTTAATATTGTAAATAAGCTTTCCCCTGTCTTCTTTATAAAATCCGCTGCTTTTGTCTCCGCTCAGCCTGATCAGCCCGTTCATCATATAGACAAGGGATGAGTTCTGCCTCTCGGTATAGGATGGCAGAATAGCTGCAATTAAATAATCGGAAGGATCACCATAGAATATTTTAAAAGACTTTAAAAAACTTGTTTCATAAAGTGCGGGATCATGAACATAATGACGGCACGGTGAAGATCCGGCAGTCATGCTGCTTTCAAAGACAAGCTTTTCCTCCAGACCGTCCAGGATCACTTTTCTGGTTCTGAAAATCTCCGACGGTAAAAAGGGAATGTCTGTTAATGTATTAACAACCGCTGGATTGATGCCAAGGCTTTCCACAAAGCTCCTGTACACAGGGTTTTTTTCAGCCTGGAATCTGAAAATCTCCAGTGCAAGGCAGGAGAAGGATTCATCGTCATTTATGGTAAAAATCTGACCGGCCAGATCCTCTGTCATTTCCCGGGAAATGTTAAAGTTCCGTCAGGCTGATATTCCCATTCGAATGTACATTCAGCATAATCAATTCCGTTTCGTATTTCACCGATCAACGAAATTATTCTAATCTTCGCATAGGTGTCCTGACCGGTCCTGTAAATCCAGATCTGGTTCACTTTCAGTGGTGAAGCGAGCCCTTCCCAGGAAGCTGCCGGAACAGTGGCTGATTTCAGATTGTCAAAAGCTGTCTTTGCCGACACAGCATCGGGATATTCTCCGGCATTGTAGAAGCTGTCTTTCAGGTTATCGGTCATGAACAGGAGGTTGGTGCCATCGCTGTCGACCGTGATATCAGGCTTTGGGGTATCAAGCGTCGACACCTTTTTTGCACCGCTGAAAAGGAACCCGTAAACGTAGTATGTCTGGCCAAGAGTTCTTGTGTTATCGATTGTCACGACTCCCGATGTCGGGGGAGTATCGTCCTTTTTACATGAAGTGCCAAGAAGAACGGCCAGCAATGGTATTATGATAATCTTCTTTCCCATTGAACAAAGATAGGCTATTTGAATGAAAAAAGCAGCTGTATTAAAAGCTGTTATTAACCGCGAAGGATAAAAATCGGGAGAGGGGGTGTTTTGCGTGTTTCCCTCAAACCCGGTGAATCAGGCGTTTAAAATTCAACTTTAATACAGCTCCTTACCAGACATATCCCGGATTCGTCTATTCTCCCCTGATTGCCACAATTCCCGGGAGCTTTTTGCCTTCCATATATTCAAGCATGGCGCCGCCGCCGGTTGAAACATAGCTAACCTTGTCGGCAAGCTTGTTCTTGTTTATTGCAGCAACTGAATCTCCGCCGCCTATAAGGCTGAATGCTCCCTTTGACGTTGCTTCGGCAATTGCTTTCGCAACAGCTGTTGTCCCCTTCGAGAATTTCTCCATCTCAAACACGCCCATTGGTCCGTTCCACAGGATCGTTTTTGAGTTTTTAATTACATCCGAAAACAGTTCAATTGTCTTTTCTCCTATATCCATACCGAGCCATCCGTCATCTACTGCATCAACAGCAGTCAGTTTCGTTGAAGCTTCATTGTCGAACCTGTCGCCGTTAAGGCTGTCGACCGGAAGATATAATCTGACATTTTTTTCCTTTGCCTTTTCAAGTATCTGAAGCGCAAGATCAAGCTTGTCCTCCTCGCAGAGTGATTTGCCAATCTTTCCACCCCTGGCTTTGATGAACGTATATGTCATTCCCCCTCCTATGATAAGGTTATCAACCCTGTTGAGAAGGTTTTCGATAAGCAGAATCTTGTCGGAGACCTTGGCACCGCCCATGATGGCTGTGAAAGGACGCTGGGCATTATTGAGGACCCTGTCCATGGCAGCCAGCTCGCTGTTGATAAGGAACCCGAACATTATTTTGTCTTTCGGGAAAAAATCGGCGATAACCGCTGTGGATCCATGTGCCCTGTGGGCCGTTCCAAAAGCATCATTCACATATACTTCGGCATAGCTGGCAAGCTTTTTAGCCATTTCCTTCTGTTTTGACTTCATCGCTGCTTTGGCAGCTTTCTTCTCTTCTTCTGTAACATTCTCGGGCAAAACAGGCTTCCCTTCTTCCTCAGGGTAGAACCTCACGTTTTCAAGAAGAAGGACTTCCCCGGGCTTAAGGGCCGCAGACATTGCAACTGCTGATTCGCCAAGGCAGTCATCGGCAAACAGGACTTTCTTCCCCAGATGTTTTTCAAGCACCGGAAGTACCGGCTTCAGAGAATATTTCTCCATTCTGCCTTCAGGGCGCCCGAGGTGTGACATGAGAATCACGGATCCTCCGTCATCGATGATTTTCCTTATTGTGGGCAACGCTCCACGTATGCGGGTATCGTCTGTTACCTCAAACGTCTTTTTATCGAGCGGTACATTAAAATCAACCCTTACAATGGTTTTTATCCCCTTGAAATTGAAATCCTGAATCATTTTCATAGATCACATATTTTAAATTAATTGAAGAATTTTTCCTTTACAAACCTACATTTTTTTTGGGAATATTTATATTTGAAGAAAAAGATATGGCTAAAATCACGCTGAAAGGAAATCCTGTCAATACATACGGAGAACTTCCACCGGCCGGAACCATGGCGCCGGATTTTGCCCTCGTAAAATCCGACCTGGGAATGCTCAGGCTTTCTGATCTGAGAGGCAAAAAAGTTGTACTAAGCATTTCACCCAGCCTCGATACCTCAGTTTGCGCAACCTCAGTGCGTAAATTTAACCAGCTTGCAGCCGGAAAGGAAAATGCGGTTGTCCTTGCAATAACAAAAGACCTGCCCTTTGCTCATGGCCGATTTTGCACAACAGAAGGTATTACAAATGTGTTAACGCTTTCTGGTTTCAGAGATACAAATTTTGCCCGGTCTTACGGAGTCGGTATTCTTGATGGCTTGTTTGAAGGTCTATATGCAAGGGCACTTTTGGTCGTTGATGAAACCGGCATTGTGGTACATTCACAACTTGTTCCTGAAATTGCCACTGAACCCGATTATGATGCAGCTCTTGCAGCATTGTAAAGTTGCTGTTACGGTGATCCTCAAATGAAGTTCTCAGATATTCCCGGACAAAAGGAAATCATCCAAAGGCTTATCGGTTCGGTTAAAACAGAAAGGGTAAGCCATGCACAACTGTTCACCGGTCCCGAAGGGTGCGGCAATCTTGCTCTTGCACTGGCATATGCTCAGTATATCAGTTGCGAGAACAAGACTTCACGCGATTCCTGCGGCACATGCAAATCGTGCATTAAATATGAAAAGCTTATCCACCCCGATCTTCACTTTGTTTTTCCGGTGATCAGGAACAAGGCTTCAGCAGAACCGGTAAGCGACAATTATATGGAGCAATGGAGGGAATTTGTAAGAAAATCACCCTATTTCACACTGAATAAATGGCTCGATTCAATTGAGGTCGGGAATGCCCAGGGCCTTATTTTCGCATCGGAGGCATCTGAAATACTGAGGAAACTCAGCCTGAAAGCCTTTGAGTCGGATTTTAAGATCATGATAATCTGGCTTCCCGAAAAAATGCATCCTTCATCTGCCAACAAATTGCTGAAACTCATCGAAGAGCCACCTGAAAAGACACTTTTTATCCTTGTTTCCGATGAACCCGACAAAGTGATCCCGACAATTCTTTCAAGATGCCAGCTGGTAAAGATACCGTCATTCAGATGTGAGGAGATCTCATCGTTCCTCGTTGACACATACAGGATCCACAAAGCAAAGGCAGATGATATTGCAGGCGTGGTAAATGGCAACATCATACGTGCCGTGGAACTTTGCGAAAACGAAGATACTTCACTGAAGAATCTTGACTATTTCAAAACACTGATGCGTTTTGCGTGGAAAAGAGATATTGTCTCAATAATAAACTGGTCGGAGGAAATGGCGGCAATAGGACGGGAACCCCAGAAAAGCTTCCTTTCATTCGCGCTCAGGCTTCTGAGGGAAAACCTCATGCTCACCCTGGGACAGAAAAAGAACAGCCTGGTTTACCTTACAGGAGAGGAATCGGAATTCTCTTCCAAATTCCACCCTTTTATCAACCAGGAAAATATTTATTCATTCAGCGAAGAGATAAATAAAGCTTACTCACATATTGAGGCGAATGGCAATGCCCGCATAATATTCCTTGACCTGGGCCTAAGGATCACCCGGCTTATTGTCAGGTGACGGTTTGGCTGATTTTTGACAGTGATACATTTATTCATTACTTTTGCGCGATTAAATCTGTATAAAGATCGGATATGACAGAGAATGAAGAATTATCAGCACAGCAGGGCGAAGAACTGCGGTTGCCTGATATTACATACAAACCCGGCTTAAACAAACTTGATTCTTTCAACTGGCTAAAGGATATTGCTTATGTACCTACAGAAAATGATATTGTAGAGATACGTTTCAAAAACACAAGAAAGGGTTTTTACAGAAATGTAAATGGCCTGAGGCTTGAAATAGGTGATATTGTGGCAGTTGAAGCCTCCCCGGGACATGACATCGGCAGGGTTTCCATGACCGGCAACCTCATACGTGAACAGTTGAAAAGGCTGAAGATACTGCCCTCTGCCGAAGATATGAAAAAAGTCTACCGCAAGGCCAAACCTGTTGACATAATCAAATGGGAAGAGGCCAGGAAACTCGAAACGCCTACAATGCTCCGCTCAAGGCAGATAGCCGAGGATCTCAAACTTAACATGAAAATAGGCGATGTAGAGTACCAGGGCGACAAAACCAAGGCAATATTCTACTATATCGCCGATGAAAGGGTCGATTTCAGGCAACTGATAAAAGTACTTGCAGAAGAGTTCCGGGTAAGGATCGAAATGCGCCAGATAGGTGCACGACAGGAAGCAGGGAGAATAGGCGGAATCGGATCGTGCGGACGGGAACTTTGCTGCTCCACACATATTTGCAATTTCATTTCCGTAACAACAACACATGCCAAATACCAGGAACTGTCGCTTAGTCCGCAGAAACTCGCCGGGCAGTGCAGCAAACTTAAATGCTGCCTAAACTTTGAGTTCGACTGCTATGTCGATGCCCAGAGGTCTTTCCCCCCAAGGGATATACCTCTTGAACTGACAAATTCTACTGCCTATTTCATGAAAATGGAAGTCCACAAGAGCATTTACTGGTACAGCACTGATCCAGACATCCCTGCCAACCTTACGGCCGTCCCTGTTGACCGAGTAAGGGAAATACAGGCAATGAACAGGAAAGGGAAAAAGCCTGAAAAACTGCTGGTCACCGAACCTTCTGCTGACACAGAACCTTCCCGGACTGATCTGCTTGAAACCGGCAGTCTTACGAGGTTCGATACGCGGGAACCCAAAAAAACATATTCAAAACATTCACACAGGAAGAAAAACAGAAGATATAATGATAAAAGAAACAAATAGGTTCATTTCATTCGTCATTCTGGTCCTGGCACTTACATCATGCAACAGCAATGTTGTTTTTACTGATTCTGTTGCAATGAAAGGAAACACCTGGGGCCTGGCCAACATAGCCTCATTCAGCTTTCAGGTCACCGATACTCTCAGCAGCAATAATATTTACTTTATTATCCGGACCGGATCCTCCTTTCCGTACAGGAATATTTACCTTTTTGTTACAACTATTGCTCCGGGAGACAAAATGATTACTGATACCCTTCAGTATGAACTGGCTGATGAAAAAGGGAACTGGTACGGGAAAGGAACCGGAGATATTCACGAGCTGAAGCTGCCTTACAAGTCAAATATATACTTCCCCTCATCAGGTGAATGGCAGGTAATGATACAGCATGGAATGAGAATGGAAGACCTCAGGGGAGTATACGATTTCGGACTGAGGGTCGAAAAGAACCCAAAAAAGAATTCCGGCGGTGGGAAAAAATAAACTTCAGCGCTGGGCGGAGCTTGAAACCTTCCGTAATGTAATCCAGCCCGGTCCGTCATTAAAACCCGGGGATGATGATCCCCTTAAAGGTAACTGGAGACGCGACGTTTTCAGGAACGATAACCCTGTTGTTCTGGAACTTGCCTGCGGAAAGGGTGAATATACGACAGGCCTGTCACAGATCTTCCCCGGTGCAAATTTTATCGGTGTCGACATAAAAGGATCAAGGATCTGGCGGGGTGCCAAAACGGCTTCCGAAAAAGGAATGAACAATACGGCATTCCTGAGGACAAGAATTGAATTCATAAGTTCTTTTTTCGGCCCCGATGAGATTGATGAGATATGGATAGTCTTCCCTGACCCTCATCCCGGGAAAAAAAATTCAAACAAAAGACTTACATGCCCGTTTTTCCTTAATAAATACCGCATACTGCTGAAAGACAAGGGGATAATTCATCTCAAGACCGATAACACTGAACTCTACAACTATACCCTGAAACTGGTCACTGACAATTCGCTCGAGATCCTTTGCGCTTCAAATGACATGGATTCAATGCGACGGGATAACATCCCGGTTCCATGCAACCTCTGCCCGGATCCTGAGGACACTGATTACCTAAATCGTATTTCTCCCGGAATCCATTCAATAAAAACTCATTACGAGCTTAAGTTTAAGGAAAGGGGATTAAAGATAAACTATCTCTCATTCAGACTTGAAAAAAACAAAAATATCAGCCACGGGTGGGAAACTGAAATCAGCGAATGACTTCTTCAGCAGGGTCCGCGACATAACATTGCAGATCCCATATGGGAGGATAACTTCATACGGAGCCATCGCCAGGTATCTTGGATCGGGTCGCTCGGCACGTATGGTTGGCTGGGCACTAAACGCCTCACACGGCAGGCCCGAATACATACCGGCCCACAGGGTGGTAAACTGCAACGGCCTTCTTACAGGAAAACATCACTTCGGCAATTCCTCAACAATGCAGCAACTTCTTGAAAATGAAGGACTCGTGGTTGAAGAAGACAGAATTGTTAATTTTGCTGAAAAATTCTGGGATCCTTCAAAGGAATTGAAACAAATTTTGGTATAAGCTAAAAAATAGCTAAAATTGCAGCTTGTTTATATTTAATTTAATTAAAAATAAAGAGTCGCTTTTAATTTGAAAAACGCCGGAACTGCTTTACTGCAGGAACACTGTCCGGCATGATCAGGAAACAAATCCTCATGTATAGTAAAGAAAAGATATTGGAGGCACTGTCACAAGTCATCCATCCTGAAAAGGGAAAAGATATTGTAACACTGGGGTTGGTATCAGAGATAATCAGTGATTCTGAAGGAATTTCAATCACACTTGCCCCTGACAAATCAAACGATCCTTTTATAAATTCAGTAAGAAGTTCAGTGGTACGCAGCCTCAAGGAAAACCTTGGTCAGGATGTGACAGTAAGGGATATCAGGGTTATTCCAAGGGTTCAGGTTCCCAGGCAACATAAAAAAGAAAAAGAACTGCTGTCGGAAATAAAGAATATAATTGCCGTTTCCTCAGGAAAAGGAGGAGTCGGAAAATCAACAATCGCAGTTAACCTGGCCATAGCTATAGGGATGAAGGGGTTCAGCGTCGGACTTCTGGATGCGGATATATTCGGACCTTCCATTCCAAAGATGCTTAATGCAGAGGATTACAGGCCTGAGGTAATAATGAAAGACGGGAAAGACCTTATAGTCCCTCTCGAGAAATACGGTGTCAAAATCCTCTCGACAGGATTCTTTGTCAGTCCTTCCGAAGCTGTGATCTGGAGAGGCCCTATGGCCTCAGGATTCCTGAAACAATTGATGGAACAGGGAGATTGGGGCGAGCTTGATTATCTTATCTTTGACCTCCCTCCCGGCACCAGCGACATACATCTCACTCTCGTCCAGGAAGTCCCCGTGACAGGGGCAATTGTGGTCAGCACACCTCAGGAGGTTGCACTTGCCGATGCAATAAAGGGCATTTCTATGTTCAGAAGTGAAAAGATCAACGTCCCGGTGCTTGGACTTGTTGAAAATATGTCGTGGTTCACCCCTGCAGAACTGCCGGATAAGAAATATTATATTTTCGGGAAAGACGGCTGCAGGGATCTGGCCGGAAAAATGGATGTGCCCCTGCTGGGACAGATACCCCTCGTGCAAAGCATATGCGAGGGAAGCGATAATGGCAATCCGGTGGTACTTGATGGCTCGGCAACAGCAGATGCGTTCATGGATCTTGCCGATAAGGTCATCGAAAAAGTTGAAATAAGAAACAGGGACCACAGGCCGACAATTAAAGTTGAAATGAATAAATAAATATAAGAAATGGCAGAACAGAAAACTATTCATGAAAGAGTTGTCAAGGCATTGAACAGGGTAAGGCCCTACCTTAAGAATGATGGCGGAGACATAGATCTCATTGAGATAACGGAAGATCTTACTGTAAAGGTAAAACTGACCGGAGCATGCCATGGATGTCCTTTCAGCATGCAGACCCTCAAGGCAGGCGTAGAGCAGGCGATAATACAGGAAGTACCGGAAATTAAGAAAGTGATCTCAGCCTGATATAAAGCCCCATTGCAATTTTGCTTACCTTTGAAATACTATACCGACTTTTAGTAAGTTTATAGTATTAAACAGCTTTTATTGTCTTCCGGAAGAGTATCATATAAATTCCTGACTTTACTTGGGTTGCTGTTGTTCCTTGCAAACTGCTCAGTTGAAAAGAACACCGGCGCCACAAGGTTTTATCATGGCCTTACAGCCAGGTTCAATATATATTTCAATGGCTATGAAAGCTTTAAGGCGGGAGTGGCTAAAATTGAAACCGGCTACAGCGACGATTTTTCAGAGATGCTCAGGGTCTTTATGAACAGCGATCCTGCCACTGCCGCTCTGTGTTCCTCCGACATGGACAGGGCCATCCAGAAAGCATCCAAACTTATATCACTGAAATCTATAACGGCAAGACCTGAATTCAAATCAAAAAGAGATCTTACCGGTAATGAGAAAGCCCTTCTTGAGAAAAAGGAATTCAATGAATGGGTTGACGACAGCTATTATCTTATTGCTCTGGCAAGGTTCTACCGACATGAATTCAGTGAAGCAGCTTCCGTTTTCACATATTGCATTGCCGAGGCCAATGACCCTGTAATCAGAACAGAATCCTCAATATGGCTTGCCAGGATAAACAGTGAAAAAGGAAACTACCCTGAAGCAAGCCGTATCCTGAATGAGACCGAAATACCACAATCTGCATCAAAATCAGTTAAAGCATTGTATTACACCACCCTCGCTGATCTTTATATAAAACAGAAGAAATATCAGGAAGCTATTGAACCCCTTACTGTCTCGCTGGGGTATATAAAAGGCAAACTTTCAAAATACAGGTTTACATATCTTCTTGCCCAGCTTTATGAACAGACGGGGAACTCAGGAAAAGCGATAACTCTCTACAGGGATGTGGTAAAAATGAATCCCCCTTATGATGTTGAATTCAATGCCCGTATAAATATTGCCGGGGTATTTGATATAAACTCAGGCGATCCGGATGATATAAGGAAGGAATTGGGTAAAATGCTGAGGGATTCCAAAAACAAGGATTTCCAGGATCAGATATATTACGCGCTTGGAAGCCTGATGAAAAAGGAGGGGAAAGATATTGAAGCTGTTGATTTTTATAAGAAATCGGCAGCTTCAAGCACCATTAACCGGAACCAGAAAGCAAAATCATATCTTGCCCTGGCAGATTTCTATTTCAATAAACCTGATTACCTCATGTCGGGGAAATATTATGACAGCGCCATGTTTTTCCTCGATCAGAAATATCCTGAATATAACGAGCTGAAATTAAAGTCACAAAATCTGAATGCACTTGCAGGTTACCTTACAATCATACAGGAAGAGGACAGCCTCCGGAGAGTTGCTGCCATGCCTGAGAGTGAAAGGAATACCCTGATCGCCGGAATAATTTCCAGGGCCGAAAAGGCAGAAACCTCCGGAAAAACATCAGAATATTCCGACCGTGCCAATGTAGGGCAGTACTATGAAAATGAAAGAAGATTTCAGGATAATATTGCCCAGGAGGGCAAATGGTATTTTTATAACCAGACAGCATTGACTTTCGGCCGTACTGAATTCAGAAGACGATGGGGTGAAAGAAGACTCGAGGACAACTGGAGAAGATCCAACAAGAACAGGGTGAATGTTCAGTCCCCTTCTGCCGGCCAGGAAGAAAACGGGAATAAAGGTAAAGACACATCAAGGGCCGTGACGGATTTCAGAAAGCCTGAATTCTATCTTAAAAACCTTCCTCTTAACGATTCGCTGATGGCATTATCGGATGAAAAGATTGCAAATGCATATTTTAACGCGGGAAAGATTTTCCGGGATAAAATAAATGATCCCGGGAAAGCATCAGAATCATTTGAAATGCTGCTGAAGAGATTCCCTCAGAATGAGCTGGTACCTGAAGCATTGTATGACCTTTACAGGTTGTTTAAGGACAGTAACCCGCCGAAATCAGAAGCAGCCCGCCAGCGTCTTCTTGAAAGATATCCCGAAAGCGAATTCGCGAAGATAATCTCGGATCCTGATTACTTTAACAAAAAAATGGCAGCAATCAGGGAATCAGAAAGATCCTATGAAGCAGCGTACAACCTTTACCTGTCGGGGAAATATAATGAAGCCATCGCACTATGCGACAGTTCTCTTAACGCAAGACCCCTCGATGATCTTGCCCCTAAATTCATGCTTCTAAAAGCCTATTCCGTAGCAAGAACCGGCGATGAAAGGTCTTTCAGGGAAGAACTCACCCGCGTCACAAAATCATGGCCGGGAACTGAAGAAGGCAAAAAAGCTGAAGAACTGACCTCTTATCTCGACCAGAAACTGCCCGAGCTGAAAATCGAAGAAGAGATTACTGTTGCAAAGGAAATTTACAAGGCCGATACTATTTCACCTTATTCGTTCGTCATTATAATTAATAACCCATCATTTAATCTCAACCAGGCTTCATTTGATGTGATAAGTTATAATATCGATAATTACACAAACAGGAATTTCCGGACAGAAGGTTTGCTTACCGACAACAGGTACATCAAAATCACCGTTTCCGGTTTCCCCGACAACAAACTTGCATGGGAATATTACAATTCTTTCAACATTGAGAAGGTAATCAGAAATGTTTCAGGTACCGAAACCATGACCTTTCTCATTAATGGCGACAATCTTAAAACACTCGATGGGGATAAAAATCCGGAACGTTACTTCCTATTCTTTAAGGAAAATTATCTTAAAGGAAAAAAAGAATAGGTAATTTTACATTCTGATTACCTATTTGCTGCGATGAGAAAAATAAGAATTTTATGGACCGATGACGAGATCGAGGTTCTGAAGGCCCATGTACTTTTCCTTAGAGAGAAAGGCTATGAAATTGATACATGTACAAATGGAATTGATACGGTTGATCTTGTCCGGCATAATCCCTATGATCTTATATTCCTCGATGAAACAATGCCGGGACTAAGCGGACTGGAAACCCTGCGGCTGATAAAGGAAATAAGGAACGACATCCCCGTCGTAATGATCACTAAAAATGAAGAGGAAGGAATCATGGAGGCCGCGATCGGATCAGAAATGGCCGATTATCTTATTAAACCGGTGAAGCCAAATCAGATACTTCTTGTAATAAAACGTATCACTGAACAGAAAAGGCTCGTTACAGAAAAGACCACAACAAATTACAGACAGGAGTTCGGAAGCATAGGAAACCTTATCTCTTCTGCAAGGAATCACAACGACTGGTCTGAACTATACAGGAAAATAACATTCTGGGAATCGGAGCTTGAGAAATCGACCGACCCGGGGATGACCGAGATACTCAAAATGCAGGAGAACGATGCCAACAATGCTTTTGTTAAATATATAACATGCAACTATCAGTCGTGGCTTGATCCCGATGCTCCTGAGAAGCCGGTTCTCTCCCCTGCCCTCTTTTCAAAGAAAATATTCCCCCATGTCAGGCAGGGAAAACCCTTGTTCTTTATACTTATCGATAATCTGAGATTTGACCAGTGGAAGATGATAGCTTCCGAACTGGCAGGTATTTACAGGGTTATAGAAGAAGATATCTATTTCAGCATCCTTCCCACAGCAACCCAGTACAGCCGTAATGCAATATTTTCAGGTCTTATGCCATCTGCAATTGCAGCCATCCTTCCCGAGTTATGGGTTGAGGACGATGAAGAAGAAGGAAAGAACAATTTCGAAGAAGAGCTTTTCAAATACCAGCTGGCCCGTAAAGGTCTGAAATACAAATGGTCATACAATAAGATAATTACCAATCAGGAAGGCAGGAAGGTCAATGAAAACATCAGGCAGATGCTGGATAATGATATTAATATTCTCGTTTACAATTTTGTCGACATGCTGTCGCATGCAAGGACAGAGATTGGGCTGATAAGAGATCTTGCAAACGACGAAAAAGCCTACAGGAGCCTCACCCGTTCATGGTTTGTCCATTCCCCGCTTTACGAGCTTCTCACGGCTCTTTCGACCCAGCAGGTAAAGATCATGTTCAGCACCGACCATGGTACTATAAGGGTACAAAATCCGGTGAAAGTCGTTGGTGACCGAAAAACCTCATCAAACCTCAGGTATAAGATGGGAAGAAACCTCGATTATAACCCCCGGCAGGTATTTGAACTTAAGTATCCTGAAAAAGCCGGTCTTCCTAAAACCAACCTTACATCAAAATACATTTTTGCTCTAAACAAGGATTTCCTCGTCTACCAGAACAACTTTAACTATTTTGCCGGATACTATAAGGATACCTTCCAGCATGGGGGCATCTCGATGCAGGAAATAATGCTGCCTGTAGCTTTACTGGAACCCGTATCTTAATCAGGCCGCCGATATGCAAAAAATAATAATCAGAGACAGAAAGCATCTTCCCGGTGCTGCCCATAAGATCATCGAAAAGACCCGGGGCAAAAGAATCATTGCATTTTATGGCTCAATGGGAGCCGGAAAAACAACAATTATAAAAGCTGTCTGTAATGCCCTTGGCGCCGAAGATTTAGTAACCAGCCCCACATTTACACTTGTAAATGAATACAGAACACGGTCGGGAGAAATGCTTTATCATATCGACTTTTACAGGATACAGAAAAAGGAAGAAGTGTATGACTTCGGTATCGAAGAGTATTTTGAAAGCGGCGCCTATTGCTTTCTTGAATGGCCGGAACTTATCGAGGATTTACTTCCCCCTGAAACCGTCAGAATAAGGGTCACTGTCGACTGTGATGAACAGAGGATACTTGATTTTGTATAAAAGCCCCCGTTTTGTTCCTGTGTTTCAATTTTGCTAACTTTGGGAAAATAACCCTATCCCGACAATGAATGAAAAAGGCAAAAACAACAATCTGAATCTTGGGAACACTGCCTTTATGCCAAAGGAAGAGCTGCTTGAGACGGCTGTCAGACACAGAAAAATAACAATAGGGATTCCAAGCGACAGGAAAAATGATGAAAAACGAGTCGCACTGACTCCGGAAGCGGTAAATATCCTTGTGGAATGTGGCAACGAGGTAATTGTTCAGAAAGGAGCCGGCTCTGGTGCCAACTATTCCGATAAGGATTATGCAGAAAACGGCGCCCTCATTACTGAATCGCCGGCAAGGGTTTTCAGCGCCGATGCCGTAATAAAAGTTGCACCGTTTACGCTGCAGGAAGCCGACTTCCTCAAAGGCAACCAGATTGTTATGTCGTTCCTCAATGTTCTCCAACTGAGTGAGGACACCCTCGGCAAACTTATAAGAAAAAAAGTTACCGCCATAGCTCTCGAAAAAATCAGGGACAGCAACGGCGTTATGCCCGTAATGGAATCAATGAGCGAAATAAGCGGTGTGACATCTGTCCTCATTGCTTCCGATTATCTTAGCAATCATCACGGCGGCAAAGGTGTCCTTCTGGGAGGAATTACAGGGGTTACTCCCACTGAAGTTGTGATTATAGGAGCAAATACAGCCGGGGAATATGCAGCCCGGGCGTCTCTTGGCCTTGGATCACAGGTAAAAGTCTTCGACCAGTCGCTTCATAAGCTCAGAAGGTTCCAGAATCTTGTCGGACAGCGTCTTCAGACTTCTGTCTTTCATCCTCAGGTGCTGAAGAAAGCAATCAAATCGGCAGATGTCCTGATCGGTGCCATTGAGCTGGAAGATCTCCGCCCCTGGTATTACATTACCGAGGAAATGGTCAAAAGCATGAAAAAAGGATCGGTTATAATAGACCTCAGCATCGACCGTGGAGGTTGCATTGAAACAACAGAATGCCGTGCATTGAGAGATCCTGTTTACGAGAAACATGGCGTCATTCATTTCTCAGCCTGGAACCTTCCGTCGAGGGTGGCCAGAACAGCGTCAATCGCTCTTAGCAACATATTCAATCCGCTGCTTCAGAATATCGCCGAATCCGGCGGAATCATCCAGCTTATCAAGAATGACAGGGGCATCCGTAACGGCGTTTATCTTTTCAACGGAATACTGACAAACGAAACTCTTGGCCAGAAATTCGGAGCAATATCCAAAGATCTCGATCTGCTTATCTCTGCATTCTGATCACTTGTCGTATCTCAAAACCGCACAGTTGCCATCAGCAATAATAGTGGCCGCTCTGCCAATGTAAAAAGCCCTGTTGTCATTTATATGGCCTGCCGGGAATCCAAAAAACACAGGATAGCCATAGTCTGAGACAGCATCTGCTATTATTTCCTCGGCACTCCTGCCCCATGGTATCTTTGTTTCTTCCATTTTTGTCAGGCCGCCCACAAGCAAAGCGGCCAGGCCCTTAAGCTTGCCCGACAGTTTAAGTGAAATCATCATCCTGTCGAGGTGATAATAATATTCCCCCACTTCTTCAACAAAAAGGATCTTCCCTTTTGTCGAAGGCGCTGCTTTTGTCCCCAAAAGGCTGTAGATCAGCGACAGATTGCCCCCGGTCACTTCGCCGGAGATCTTGCACGGATTAATGAAATTCCCTTCCCAGCGAACAGGTTCATATCCTCCAAAAAGCGAATTGCGGAGGGTGTCGAAGGTTGCCTTTGTTCTGCCAGCATCAGAATAATGCAGCGGCATCTCACCATGTATCGAAACCAGATTGCATAGTTCACTGAGCCATAAATGCAAAACTGTTATGTCGCTGAAGCCTACGTACCATTTTGGATTTCTTTTAAGGGATGAGAAATCAGTCTGTCCGATTATCCTTAGCATACCATAGCCACCCCGTGAGCAAAACACTGCTTTTATGTCACGATCATCAGTCACCGACTGAAGGTCAGAGAGTCTTTCCTCATCGGTTCCGGCGAAAGGGCCGGATTTTTTCAAAACGTTCTTTCCGGTGTGCACTTTCAACCCCCAGCTTTCAAGCAAACGAACGGCCTGTTCTATCTTATCTTCGTCAATTGCCCATGACGGCGATACGATTGCGACTTCATCCCCCGCCCTGAGGAAAGGCGGTATTGTTTTTATCTTTGACATTAGGGTCGTGTAAAATGTAAAAATAATCCTAATCGACAATCTGTCCAACTGGTTGAATAAACATTATCTTTGTGCAATTTTAAAAACAGCTGATCATCTATTGCCATGAAGAAATTTAGTCGATATCTTATAACCTCGGCACTTCCATACGCCAACGGACCTCTTCACATCGGACATCTGGCAGGTGTTTACGTACCTTCTGATATTTATACCAGATATCTCAGGATGAAAGGGGAAAATGTTATATCAGTCTGCGGATCGGATGAACACGGGGTGCCCATAACACTTAAAGCCAGAAATGAAGGTGTAACTCCGCAGGAAATTGTCGACAGGTATCATTCGCTCAATAAAAAGGCATTCGAGGAATTTGGAATTGCATTTGACATTTATTCAAGGACGTCGAACAAAATACATTACGAGACTGCATCTGATTTCTTTCTGACCCTTTACAAAAAGGGAGAATTCGTTGAAAAGACTACCGGGCAGTATTATGACGAGGAAGCCGGCTGTTTTCTTGCCGACAGGTATATTATGGGTACATGCCCTCACTGCGGAAATGAGAATGCATATGGCGACCAGTGCGAAAAATGCGGCACTTCACTCAGTCCTAATGATCTGATCAATCCGCACTCAACAGTCAGCGGAAGCAAACCCGTGCTAAAGGAAACACTTCACTGGTATCTGCCTCTCGACAGGTATGAGGGCTGGCTTAAGGAATGGATACTTGAAGGTCATAAGGAATGGAAGGCCAATGTATATGGGCAGTGCAAATCATGGATCGACCAGGGTCTTCAGCCCAGGGCTGTTAGCCGCGACCTCGACTGGGGGGTTCCTGTGCCGGTGGAGGGTGCCGAAGGCAAAGTCCTCTACGTATGGTTTGATGCTCCTATAGGTTACATATCAGCAACCAGGGAACTTACTCCCGACTGGGAACTTTACTGGAAAGATCCTGATACAAGGATGATCCATTTTATTGGAAAGGACAACATAGTCTTCCATTGCATCATTTTCCCCGCGATGCTTAAAGCCGAGGGATCATACATCCTTCCTGACAATGTGCCTGCAAATGAATTCCTTAACCTCGAAAATGACAAAATCTCCACTTCCCGCAACTGGGCAGTATGGCTGCATGAATACCTCGAAGATTTTCCGGGTAAGCAGGATGTCCTCCGGTACACACTCTGTTCAAATGCCCCGGAGACCAAGGATAATGATTTTACATGGAAAGATTTTCAGGCCCGCAACAACAATGAACTTGTTGCAATTCTGGGAAAT
This sequence comes from Bacteroidales bacterium, assembly GCA_035390825.1. Classification (GTDB taxonomy): domain Bacteria; phylum Bacteroidota; class Bacteroidia; order Bacteroidales; family VadinHA17; genus LD21. The sequence goes on from DAOOUQ010000012.1 coordinate 66,692, forward strand.
TTCGTGAACCGGACACTTGTCCTTACCAACAATTATTATGAAGGCAGGGTACCGGAAAGAGGTGCGACTGGTGAAACCGACAAATCGGTACTTGCAGAGATAGACAAAATAAGGGAAAACGTTGAATCAAGCCTTGAAGCATTCAGGTTCCGCGAGGCCCTAAGGGAAGCCATGAACCTTGCACGTCTGGGAAATAAATATCTTGCCGATGCTGAACCATGGAAGGTCATTAAAACGGATCCCGAACGGGTTAAAACAATAATGAACATTTCTCTTCAGATCACTGCCAACCTGACGATAATCCTTGAGCCCTTCCTTCCTTTTTCCATGGAAAAGCTCCGCTCATGGTTAAATATTGAAAAGATTCAATGGAACAATGCAGGCAGGGATGATATTTTAAAGCCCGGTCATATTATTCAAAAGCCCGGCCTCCTTTTCGAAAAGATCGAAGATGCTGAAATCAGGAAACAGATCGATAAACTGGAATCAGCGAAGAAAGCCAATGAAGCGGCTTCTTCAAAATTGCTGCCTTCAAAGGAACCTGTTACATTCGACGACTTCAGCCGTGTGGATATCCGCACTGCCACCATCCTCGAGGCCGAGAAAGTCCCGAAAACCACAAAACTTCTAAAACTTAAAATTGATACCGGACTCGATATCCGTACCATAGTATCTGGTATTGCAGAGTACTATGAGCCGGAAAATATCATTGGCAGGCAGATATCCATTGTCGCCAACCTTGAGCCACGCAAAATCAAAGGTATTGAATCAAAAGGCATGATCCTGATGGCAGAGGACAAGGATGGGAAACTGGTTATGGTCTCGCCCGAAGTGAAGGTAAATAACGGAAGTACAATAAAATAGGGCTATAGCCTGGTGATCCAGGCACCGGGGAATTTCCCTGTTATGCTGTCGCGAGTTGAGATGGCAGTCTCAAGATCCCTGCAACTGGCTGCCGTTACCCTGTAAAATCCATTTGAAGCCTGTCTGATTTCAGGCGTAAACCCTGCAGCCCTGAGCAAATCAACATGTTCAAGGGCATTCTGTTCCGACTTGAAGCTCCCTGTTATTATGCTGTATTGACCTTTGGTAACTGCAGCAGGGCCCGGAGCCGGGGCCGGCGTTTCCTCAACAGGGCCAGCAACAGGCGCCGGCAATGTAACGACTTCTGCGTCAACAGCTTTCCTGTTGCTCTCAAATTCTGCAGTTACAAGAGGATTCATTGATGTGGCTTCAACTTTGGCTTTGAAAAGATCGGTTTTCAACGGGATCGCAACAAGCAGCGCCAGAAGGGGAACAATAACAGCAGCCCTCCACAGGTTTCTTGCCGTATGCTGATTCATTGAAGGTTCCTTGTCAATATGCCTGACCACCCTTTTGCGTACATCATAGCCCTGCAATGGAAGACAGCGGAACGATTCAAGACCGAATGACCCTGCAAAATAATTGATGTTGGCTTCCGGTTCAAACTGAACATTGTTCTCCCGGTTATTGACAAAACAGCCGATATGATCAAAAACAACCTTTTCTCCTCTTGAAAGTTTTCCCGTGATCAGCATTACAAATTCTTCAACAAGCCTTCGCGAGTCACCGTAATTCAGCCCCGTCACCGCCGATATTTTGCTGATCAGAAGCCCGTCATTATGATTCAGATTCCTGTTGAAGGATATCTGCTTCACCGGAGGATGGAACATGCCGGTTGCCTTGTCGATCCTTGCAGGTGAAAAATTGCCAATAAACCCCCCAAAACCGGGAATAATGACACAGTCGTGCTCAAATAACAGCTCTCTTATAATTGCCCTTATATCCAAATCAAACAGGTTTATTTTCGCAACAAATTAAGATCATCCGGCAGGCTTTAGCTAAAAATCCGGATGGATGTTATTAACATTTTAACAACACCCTGTTGGTAATTTTTTTTTTTGACCGCCTCCAGTCCAAACATGCTTCAGGCATCCTTCAATCCAACCCGAAAAAGCATTATATTCGTAAGTTAAAAAATTCTCGGCTTTATGCTACAAATTCAAATGGTTGACCTGAAAACACAGTATGACAGGATCAGGCCGGAAATCGATAATGCGATTTTTTCAGTTATTAACTCTTCGGCCTTTATAAAAGGCCCCGATGTAAAACAGTTTGAGGAAGAATTAAAATCGTACCTCGGAGTCAGGCATGTCATCTCGTGCGGAAATGGCACCGACGCCCTTCAGATCGTGATGATGGCACTCGGGCTTAGGCCCGGAGATGAAGTGATCACAACAAATTTCACTTTCGTTGCGACCCTTGAGACCATTGCCCTTCTCGGACTTAAACCGGTTATTGTCGAACCCGAATCAGACAGCTTCAACATATCGGTCAGTGATGTCGCCAGGGCAATAACCCCCAGAACAAGGGCAATTGTTCCTGTTCACCTTTTCGGTCAGTGTTCCTACATGGATGGCATACTGGATCTTGCCCGTGAAAATAACCTTTATGTAATTGAAGATGCCGCCCAGGCAACGGGAGCTGATTACTTTTTCGCTGACGGCAAAAGTAAAAAAGCCGGAACAATAGGTACCGCCGGGACCACTTCTTTTTTCCCTTCAAAAAACCTTGGATGTTATGGCGACGGAGGAGCCGTCTTTACAAATGATGACGGGCTGGCTGCAAAAATCCGGAGCATCGCAAACCATGGAATGAAAATAAGATATCAGTATGATAACATCGGAATGAATTCAAGGCTTGACACACTGCAGGCTGCAATACTCAGGGTTAAACTACGGTACCTCGATGATTTCAACAAAGCCAGACGGACAGCTGCCAGTTTTTACGATAACGCTTTGTCGGGATGCGACGGGATTATTCTCCCCGTGAGGAAACAATATTCTTCACACATTTTTCATCAGTACACAATAAAGGTAAAGAACGGGAGAAGGGATGAATTGAAAAAATACCTGGAAGAGAACAATATCCCTTCGATGATTTATTACCCGGGTCCTCTGCACATGCAGCAGGCATACAGATACCTGGGGTATGGGAATGCCGATTTCCCAGTTTCTGACACATTGTGTAATGAAGTTCTTTCATTACCCATGCATACCGAACTCGACCAGAAACAGCAGGAATATATCGCAGGAAAGATCCTTGGTTTTTTTGAAAACAAATAAGATGGAAAAGGAATATTTCGCTCACGATACAGCAGTGATAGATGATGGCTGCACAATAGGAAAGGGGACAAAAATCTGGCATTTCAGCCATGTAATGAAAGGTGCAGTCATCGGTGAAAACTGCAATATAGGCCAGAATGTTGTAATATCTCCTGATGTCAGGCTGGGTAAAAATGTTAAGGTACAGAACAATGTGTCAATATATACGGGCGTTATTTGTGAAGATGATGTTTTTCTTGGCCCTTCAATGGTTTTTACAAACATTGTAAATCCCAGGAGTGCTATAGTGAGGAAAAACAGCTATGTCAGAACAATCGTTGAAAAAGGGGCATCAATTGGCGCAAATTCTACAATAGTCTGCGGCCATACAATAGGTTCATATGCTTTCATAGGCGCCGGAGCTGTCGTCACCAGAGATGTTAAACCTTATGCTCTCGTTGTTGGGAACCCGGCCAGGCAGACTGGATGGATGAGTGAATACGGACATAAGCTCAGGTTCGATGAAAAGGGATTTGCAACCTGCCCGGAAAGCGGAGAAAAATACAGGCTTGTGGATGGAAATGTCTTTAAGGTACAATGATTTGTTAGATTCGAAATTTAAATAAATGGAACATATTCAGAAGAATTTTGGCCTGATTGGCGTCGCGGGCTATATAGCTGTCCGGCATCTTAAGGCAATAAAAGAAACAGGCAATAACCTTCTTGCAAGCCTCGACAAGTTCGACTCAGTGGGGCTCCTCGACAGTTATTTTCCGCAGAGTGATTTTTTTGTGGAATTCGAGAGATTCGACAGGCACTTCGACAAGCTCAAGAGGATGGGGACAAAAATTGACTACGTAAGCATCTGTTCACCGAATTACCTACATGATTCACATATCAGATTCGCACTGAGACACCAGGCCGAGGCGATATGCGAAAAGCCAATCGTTTTGAATCCCTGGAACGTGGATGCGCTTCAGGAGATAGAGAACGAAACCGGAAGAAAGATTTACACAATACTTCAGCTTCGGCATCACCCGAGGATCATCGAGCTTCGTGAAAAAATAAAGAACGGACCGAAAGACAAAATCTACGATATCGATCTTTCATATATTACAAGCCGTGGAAACTGGTACTATATCTCCTGGAAGGGTGACGTCCAGAAGTCAGGAGGAGTGGCAACAAACATAGGAATTCATTTTTTCGATATGCTTGGCTGGATTTTCGGTGACACTGCAAAAATCATTGTCCATGTCTCCCGGCCTGATAAGGCAGCCGGCTACCTCGAACTTGAAAATGCCAGGGTCAGATGGTTCCTGAGCATCGACTATAACGATCTGCCTGAATCAGTTAAACAATCCGGGAAAAGAACCTTCAGATCAATAACCGTTGAAGGTGAGGAAATCGAATTCAGTGAAGGTTTTGGCGAGCTCCATACTACATCCTACAGGGAAATCCTTGATGGCAGGGGCTTTGGTTTGTCCGATGCCCGTCAGTCGGTAATAACTGCCTTCACCATAAGGAATTCAAATCCTGTAGGCCTTGTGGGCGATTATCATCCAATGCTGAAAAACAAATAATCAGAATGTACAATAAGCTTATTAATAAGGAAACAAGTCTATCATTGATCGGTCTTGGCTATGTCGGCCTTCCTATCGCTCTTGAGTTTGCAAAAAAGATTAAAGTCGTGGGTTTCGACATTAAACCCGAAAGGGTGTCCCTGATGAAAAAGGGAATAGATCCCAGCAACGAGCTTTCATCTGAAGATTTCAAAAACACCGACATTCTCTTCACAAGCGACCCCCGTGATCTCAAAATGGCATCCTTTCATATTATCGCCGTCCCGACCCCGACAAATATTTACAACCTCCCCGACCTTGCTCCTGTTCTGAAGGCTTCTGAAACTGTCGGAAAGATCCTCAAAAAAGGTGATTATGTCGTTTATGAATCAACAGTTTACCCGGGATGTACAGAAGAAGACTGTGTTCCTGTTCTTGAAAGATTTTCAGGATTGAAGTGCGGAACGGATTTCAAGGTGGGATTCTCACCTGAAAGAATAAACCCGGGCGACAAGGACCATACCCTTACCAAGATCGTGAAGGTCACCAGCGGATGCGATGCCGAATCGGCTGAAAACATCGCCAGGGTATATGAACTTATCATCGAAGCAGGCGTGTACAGGGCAAGTTCAATAAAAGTTGCAGAGTCGGCAAAGATCATCGAAAATACCCAGCGCGATATAAACATCGCCTTCATGAATGAGCTTTCGATAATCTTTAACCGGCTTGGAGTAAATACCTACGAGGTACTGGAAGCTGCCGGGACAAAATGGAATTTCCTGAAATTTTATCCCGGACTTGTCGGGGGCCATTGCATCGGGGTGGATCCCTATTATTTGTCATACAAGGCCAAAGCACTGGGTTATCATCCTCACATGATCGATTCAGGAAGGTTTACCAACGACAGCATGGGCAGATATATTGGCAAGACTACGGTCAAGAAAATCATCGCGTCGGGAAAAAATCCGACACATTCCCGGGTGCTTGTAATGGGTATCACCTTCAAGGAAAATGTCACGGATATCAGAAATTCAAAGGTGGTGGATGTCATTAAAGAGCTTATGGATTTCAGCGTATCTGTCGACGTTATAGATCCCGGAGCCAGCGCCCATGAGGTAAAGGAAGAATACGGTCTTGAACTGAAAGAGAAACCTGAAGGTAAATATGATGCCATAATTCTTGCAGTAAGCCATAAGGAATATCTCCGGCTTGGCGAAGAATTCTTCTCTCCCCTTCTGAACAGGGATGGAATTATAGTTGATGTAAAAGGTACCCTTAGAGGGAAAATAAAAAAACAAATTTATTGGAGTCTCTGATGAAAAAGCTTATTCTGGTTACAGGCGGAACAGGATACATCGGTTCCCACACAGTTGTCGAACTTATTGAAAACGGATATGATACAGTAATTATCGACAACCTTTATAATTCTGAAGCAGAGGTCGTTGACCGTATCGCGAAGATTACGGGAGTCACTCCCCGGCTGGAGGTCTTTGACCTTTGCGACTCCGCTCTCCTTGAATCATTTTTCAGGAAACATCAAAATATTGATGGCATTATACATTTTGCGGCATATAAGGCAGTTGGTGAATCGGTACACAAACCGCTTGAATACTACAGGAACAATCTTGTATCGCTGATGAACCTCCTTGATTCAATGAAAAAAACAGGTATTCCTGCATTTGTATTTTCTTCTTCATGTACCGTCTACGGTCAGCCGGAAAAACTGCCAGTTTCCGAAGATTCTCCTATCCGGCCCGCGGTATCGCCATACGGGAATACAAAACAGATCGGTGAGGAGATAATAAGGGATACAGTATCCTCCGATCCCAATATAAGAGCCATAGCCCTCAGGTATTTCAATCCGATAGGAGCTCATCCTTCAGGACTTATAGGTGAGCTTCCGAGAGGCGTCCCCGAAAACCTTGTCCCGTATATAACCCAGACTGCATATGGCCTGCGCGATGAACTTAAGGTTTTCGGAAATGACTATAATACTCCGGACGGCTCTTGCATAAGAGATTACCTCCACGTAGTCGACCTGGCTAAAGCGCATGTTGTTGCTATCGAAAGGCTCATCGGGAAGAAGAATAAATCTGGTTTCGAAATATTCAACCTCGGAACCGGAAACGGAGTGTCAGTTCTGGAAGCAATCAAATCATTCGAACGTGCAACAGGAGTTAAAGTGAAATACAGGATAACCGGCCGAAGGGCCGGAGATATTGAAAAGATATGGGCTGATCCCTCCCTGGCCAACCGGGAACTCGGATGGAAGACGATAAACTCACTTGATGAAGCCATGAAGACAGCCTGGGAATGGGAGAAATTCATAAGAAAAACCCATGGGAATGAAAACTGAAAAGACAATTCTTGTTACCGGAGGAGCAGGTTTTATAGGATCACATGTGGTCAGAAGATTCGTTACCAAATATCCTCAATATACAATTGTGAACGGCGACAAACTGACCTATGCCGGTAACCTGGAAAACCTGACAGATATAGAATCGTCACCTAACTATATTTTTGAAAAAATAGATTTCGTTGATAAAAACGCAGTGACTGGCCTTTTCATCAAATACAATTTCGACGGAGTGATCCATCTGGCTGCTGAATCACATGTCGACCGCTCTATTTCAGCTCCTGATGACTTTATTTTTACAAATATTATCGGAACCGTAAACCTTCTGAATGCCTCGCTCCATATCTGGAAAGAAAGCAAGGAAGGGAAAAAATTCTACCATATTTCTACTGATGAAGTGTTCGGATCACTTGGCAAAGAAGGAAAGTTCACCGAAACTACTGCCTATGATCCCAGGAGCCCTTATTCAGCTTCAAAGGCCAGCGCTGACCATCTTGTAAGGGCTTACGGCCATACATTCGGCCTTCCTGTGGTGGTCTCGAACTGCTCTAACAACTACGGCCCGAATCAGTTTCCTGAAAAACTTATTCCTCTGGCTATAAACAATATAAAGAACAATAAACCAATACCGGTTTACGGAAAGGGTGAGAATATCCGCGACTGGCTCTATGTTGAGGACCATGCTGCTGCAATTGATCTTATCTTCCATAAGGGAAAAACAGGTGAGACCTATAATATCGGCGGAAATAATGAATGGAAGAATATTGACCTGATAAAGCTTTTGTGCAGGATAATGGACAAAAAGCTTGGAAGGCCTTCAGGCACATCTGAAAAACTCATTACTTACGTCAGTGACCGACCCGGCCACGATTTGAGGTATGCCATAGATTCCTCAAGACTTCAAAAGGAGCTTGGCTGGAAACCAATATCCGATTTTGCCGCCGGCCTTGAACTTACAGTCGACTGGTACCTTTCCAACACAAAATGGCTTGAAAGAGTTATATCAGGCGATTATGAAAAGTATTATGAAAAAATGTATTCCGGAAGATAGAGGATTCATTTTTCTATCTTCTGCATCCGTCCGATAAGTTCATCACCGAGTGCGCTTTTTTGTCTGATGTGATCCTGTATGGCGGCCACGACACTGTTCGAATTGAAATCACCCCGTACCTGTTCAAAATCCTGCTTCCTGATGTCATCACCTCCGTCAATCCCGAATCCGGTCATTGAAGAAAGTGTAAATTCCTTCCTTGCATCCTCGTAGAGCATTTTGTCAAGGTCAACAACGCTTTTTTTCCATTTTTCCACAATCTTTATTACATCTTTTGCAGTGAATTCATTAACAGTCTTGTTTTCTTCCTCCTCTATCCGTTCCCATGCCCACGCCCATTCCCAGTCATAGTACGACTTGTGCATACACCTAAAGGCATCAGCGACGCCCCCGACAGTATTTATCCTTCCTGATTCAATATCGTCGAGAAGCTCGCTGACGGCCTGCTTTGGGGCTATCAACCCTGCCAGATCGACCCATTCACCCTTTCCCATTAACTGGTCAGGTTTAAGCCTGTCCCGGATTTCATCATTCGTTCTGAAATCAATGTTTTCGAGCCTTTTAATCAGGGAGTTACCTAAGAATTTATCAATTCCCCGCTGATATAGTTCAAGTCCCCTTTCAAGCGAAGGGCCCTTGATTATCATATTGTTATATGAATATGATCCTGATACTGACCCTGAAACGGCCTTCAGCCTTCGCAAAAGATCCCTGCCTTCAAACATCTTCCTAATTGTATAAGGGCTAAGGAGGTTGAAATTTACCTGGTCGTGCTTTACAGGATCTTTTCGCCTGTCCCTCACCGGCCATTTCTGGGCGTCACGAATTGTTCCCACACTTCTAAGATTGATCCCCGGCACCAGGATACTTTCATCATTGCTTTCAATAAGGTACGAAAATGGAAGGGCAGAAGTATCCATATTCTTGTAATGACGTCCCATGACAAGGGTGTAAGGCCCTATGCGCGCCGGCCATAACACATAGGAATCGCTGGTTGTTTTGGATCCTCTTTCCATTATTCCCTGGTGTATGGGCCCCAGCTTGTACATATGGTTGCTCTGGTTCGATCCGCTTCCGGCATTCATAAATGAGAAGATGCCAGCAATAAGCAGTGTCGATTTATGATGGGTGACGGTATACGGACCGGCAAAAATCGAACATGCTTCACCATGATATCCTCCGCAGTTTGCAAAGAATAATGAGTTTTCAGCAGAATAATGTTTCCCAAGGACGCAACCCTGGCCGATAAAGCATTTATCTATAAGCGTCGACTCGGTTACAATTGAACCCGAGCATACGATAAAATGCTCCATGATCACCCCGGGCCCTATCAGTACGGGGTCCTCCATGCAACTGTTAACCGATCCTTCATTGAGGCTGATGGCACCTTCAATATGGCTGAAAGGCCCTATCCTGACATTCCTGATATGGCGGCAGCTTAAAATCCTTGATCCGGAGCCTATTACCCCTGAAGTTGATGAAACGGCTCCCGAGTATTCATTTATCATCTCCTCCATCTTCCTGATGGCTTTGATACGATGCCTGTAGAGGGCCATAATGTAAGCCTGGTGTGCCGAAAGCTGATCCCATATCCTTACCGAACGGCCTCCTGTTTCATTAAGCACGGCAACCTCTGTCCCGTTTCCGAATGAAGTTGTCCCCTCTGTATTTATCTTCCCGCAATTTTTAATTATTACATCATCGTCGATCCTGTAATTCGCAATATAATCGCCGATATTGCTGATATGAACATCCGTCCCGATCACACAGTTATGGATATGCGCATTTGATATGCCTGACCTGAGGCTGACTCCCGACTCATCAGTCCTGGAATTGTTGAATGTCCCCAGCTTTATATTGCCTGAAAAAATAACATTGTGACATCTTGAGGGATCGAAGCCTTCTTTCACAAAAATCCTGTTCCAGTCATCACAGGAACAACCATTTAACTGCAGCTTGCTGATCTCTTCAGGAGTGAGCTGCCTGTAATCTTCAGAAGGGTTCATACTGATGTTTTTTATTCCACAGTGACTGATTTTGCAAGATTCCTTGGTTGATCGACATTGCATCCTCTAAGGACTGCAATATGGTATGACAGAAGCTGAAGCGGGATCACCGCCAGTATTGCCGAGAAAGCCGGTAAAGTTTCAGGCACTTCAAGAACAAAGTCTGCCATTCTTTTGATAAGCTCATCTCCTTCGGTTACGATAGCGATCACATTGCCCTTGCGTGCCTTGATCTCCTGGATATTGTTTATTATTTTTTCGTATGTATCATCTTTTGTTGCCACCACTACCACCGGCATATTTTCATCGATAAGTGCAATTGGCCCGTGCTTCATTTCGGCAGCCGGGTAACCTTCGGCATGTATATAAGAAATCTCCTTTAGTTTAAGGGCACCTTCGAGAGCTACAGGGAAAAGGAATCCCCTGCCAAGATACAAAGCATTTCTTGTCTGCTGGTACTTCTTTGCAAGCTCAAAGACCCGGTCATTCATTTTAAGGGCCTTTTCAATTTTTGAAGGTATTGAAACAAGCTCGTCGATCAGCAGCTTATATTTTTCGGATGAAATGATGCCTTTCAGGAAACCTATTTCGAATGCCATCATTGCAAGTACCGTAACCTGTGTGGTAAATGCCTTCGTTGACGCAACTCCTATCTCGGGTCCGGCATGCGTATATACGCCCGCATTGGTCTCACGCGGAATGCTCGAGCCAACCACGTTGCAGATTCCAAGCACTATGGCTCCTTTTTCCTTTGCAAGTTTAACGGCGGCAAGTGTATCTGCTGTTTCGCCGCTTTGGCTTATGGCAATTACAATATCTCCTTTTTTGATAATCGGGTCCCTGTAGCGGAACTCCGATGCATACTCCACTTCCACAGGTATCCTCGTGTATTCTTCAAAAAGATATTCTCCCAGCAGTCCGGCATGCCATGAAGTACCGCATGCAACAATAATTATCCTTTCCGACCGGGATATTGTCTCCAGAACGCTGTGAAGCCCGCCGAGCATAATGCCGCTGTGATCAGGAAGGACTCTTCCCCTGAACGTATCATGTATCGCTTTGGGCTGCTCATTGATCTCCTTAAGCATAAAATGGGCGAAACCCTCCTTATCAATTTCCCCGATTTTCAGATCGACCTGTTTTACCTCCGGCTCCCTTCTCCCCGGACGGATATTCTTCAGTATAAGCTCATCCTTTTTTACAATGGCAATATCGTCATCCTTAAGATAAATAACCCTTTGAGTATGTTCAACAATTGGTGTGGCATCAGATGCTATGAAGTTTTCTCCTTCCCCGACACCTATTACAAGGGGGCTTCCCTTCCGTGCAGCAAAAAGCCTGTCAGTTTCCTTTGTGCAGATGATAACGAGCCCATATGCTCCTTCCACCCTGTTCAGTGCCAGCGAAATAGCCTGTTCAGCAGTCAGGTCCCCTTCAAGATACAAATGTTCAATCAGATTAGCAAGTACTTCAGTGTCAGTCTGGCTGGTGAATTGGATACCCCTGCTCTGGAGGTGCTTTTTAATAAGAGCATAATTTTCTATAATCCCGTTATGTACGACCACAAAATTACCTTTATGGGAAACCTGAGGATGAGCATTCAACTCATTGGGTTCGCCATGGGTGGCCCATCTTGTATGCCCCATTCCGATTGTTCCGTTGAAATCAGTCTGATTTACCATCTCCTCAAGTTCGGCAACCCTGCCCTTGCATTTGAAGATTTTTGTTTCTCCGTTAACAATGGCAAGGCCCGCAGAATCATAACCTCTGTATTCCAAACGTTTCAGGCCCTTGATCACTATCTCGCGGGCCGGTCTTGTTCCAATATAACCTACAATTCCGCACATAACCGGTAATATTAAAAGTTAAAAGACGTCCTGATGAAATCAGGTCATATCATAGGTAAAAAAACGTGCAAAGAAATGTAATTATTGCTGATACACAGAAAGTAGATGATTAGGGATGAAGACTGTCATAAAAATCGTTATAGGCATCTATATATCTTGATTCGTCCTGGAACTCCAGAACCGGCTTGTTAAGCGACCTGATGTATTTATGGAGTTCGCTGTTGATTTCCTCGCTCCCGATGATAACCGCATCCGAGTATTTGATGGCCAGTTTTGAAACATTGACAAAATCAGGGGTTTTGATAAGCTTCAGGCTTTCCCCGTCGATACCGTCAAACCTCAGCTTATCGGCAAAATTAGGACGAAAGGGAGTTTTGAAATCATTGTTATATACCGAATAAACGATTTGGTAGTTGTGGAAAAGCGGATCATCGTTATAGATATTCCTGAGATAAACAGGAACAAGTGCTGACATCCAGCCATGGCAATGAACAATATCGGGTGCCCACCTAAGCTTTTTGACAGTCTCTATCACTCCCCTTGCAAAAAACAATGCCCTCTCATCATTGTCTTCAAACTCCTTGCCGCTGGCATCGGCAACTGTATGCTTGCGCTGAAAATAATCTTCATTGTCAATGAAATAGACCTGCATACGGGCCGACTGGATTGAGGCGACCTTAATAATCAGCGGATGGTCAGTGTCATCAATGATAAGATTCATCCCCGAAAGCCTGATCACCTCGTGAAGCTGGTTCCTCCTCTCATTGATACTTCCATACCTCGGCATGAAAGTCCTGATCTCTTTCCCTTTTTCCTGAATGCCCTGCGGAAGATACCTGCCTATTTTTGACAGTTTTGTTTCACCCAGATAGGGGGTAATCTCCTGAGAAATGAATAATACCTTTTTGCTTTCCATTTACATGACTGGATATACCATTCCGTAACAAGTTGCAAAGATAATAATAAAAAATGACATAATTGCCAACACACAAATGACGGAAATTCGGAGTTGCCTGTGTTTTAAATTATTTTGTTAAGTGCAGCTATTAATACTTATTTTCCTTTAGGTTTGCAGAAAATTTCTAATGTATGAAAGTCGTTGGCAAAAAAGACGAATTGTCGAAATCCATAAAAGAGGCCGGATTATCTCCGGTAGGCTTTGTCCCAACAATGGGAGCGCTTCACCAGGGACATATCTCTCTTGTTGAAAATGCCGTGTCGCAATGCCCCCTTGCCGTGGTAAGCATCTACGTTAATCCCACCCAGTTCAATGATAAAAATGACCTGCTTAACTATCCCAGGTGCCTTCCCGATGATCTTGATCTCCTCGGCAGTGTATTACGTGAAAATGATATAGTGTTTGCCCCTGACGACAGGGAAATGTATCCCGAAGAGGATAAGAGAGTATTTAATTTCGGCAATCTGGATAATGTGATGGAAGCCCTGCACCGGCCAGGACATTTTAATGGTGTTGCCCAGGTTGTGTCAAAGTTGTTCAATATGGTAAATCCGGATATTGCCTTTTTCGGTCAGAAAGATTTCCAACAGGTCGCTGTAATCCGCGAACTGGTCAGGCAAACGGGTTCCGGTGTAAAAATAACAGCCTGTCCGATCATAAGGGAAAAGGACGGTCTCGCGATGAGCAGCAGGAATCAGCTGCTTGAGCCAAATATAAGAAAAGAAGCATCCGTAATTTATGCTTCCATTTCTTCTGCGGCAGCAAAAATATCAGATCATGATATCCCTTCACTTAAGAATTTTGTAAAAAGGGAAATTGAGGCAAAGGAAGGATTCAGTCTGGAATATTTTGAAATTGTCGATGACCGGGAATTAATACCTGTCGCCTCCAGGAAGGAAATGGAACCCGGGAAAAGGTATTTTGGCTGCATCGCTGTCAGAGCAGGGAAAATACGTCTGATAGATAATATTGAAATTCCTTTGTAAACAATTAAAAGGATAGCTAAATTTGAGGCTTCAAAAATAACATTATCAGGATGCTAATAGAAATACTCAAATCTAAGATCCACCAGGTGACCGTCACCGAGGCAAACCTGAATTATATAGGTAGCGTTACGATTGATGAGGATCTGATGGATGCATCAGGTATTATTGAAAACGAAAAGGTCCAGGTTCTTGACATCAACAACGGAGAACGGCTCGAAACATATGTTATTAAAGGGAAACGGGGTTCGGGAGAGATCTGCATGAACGGACCTGCAGCAAGAAAGGTTGCTGTGGGTGATGTCATTATAATTATGTCGTTCGCATCAATGGATTTCGAGGAGGCGAAATCATTCAAACCCTTGATTGTTTTCCCCGATACAATCACAAATAAGCTTGTATAGTTGAATAAAGGTCTCAAACAAACCATACAATTCATAGTTTTTTTTGCTGTAGGTATATTTCTGCTCTGGATAGCGTTCAGGAACGTGGAATTCAACAGGCTGATCCGGGGGTTGAAAGATGCAGATTACAAATGGGTTGTCCTTTCTCTTTTATTTGCAACGCTTGCCTACATCAGCAGGGCCCGCCGATGGGCGATACTCATCGACCCTCTCGGTTACAAGCCTGCCTTCTCATCGACATTCTATGCCCTCATGACGGGTTACATGGCAAATCTGGCACTGCCCAGGATTGGTGAAATAACCCGGTGCGTGGCACTCGGCAGGAAGGAAAAGATTCCTGTTGATCAGCTTATCGGAACTGTCGTCATCGAAAGGACAATCGATTTTCTGACCCTGGTGTCAATTCTCACAGGACTCATTTTTTCAAGAGGAGAACAGGTAAACCAGTTCCTGAAAGTCAGTATTTTTATTCCGCTCAGGGAAAAGGTGTTTTCAGTTTTCGGCGCTGCCTGGATCCTGTGGATCCTTCTGGCATTTATTTTTCTTTCCGCTTCTTATCTGATAATCAGGCACAGGAAACAACTCCGCAAAAACAAGCTTTTCGCCAAATTCTTCGACCTTGCAAAGGGCATCATAAACGGACTAAAGACAATAATCAGCCTCAACCATAAATGGGAATTCATCTTCCATACAATATTCATATGGATAAATTACACCCTGATGACCTGGGTGGTTGTGTTTGCAATTGATCCCACCTCACATCTGACCCTGGGAGACGGTGTGTTTTTACTTGTAATAGGAGGATTGGCAATGTCAGCCCCTGTTCAAAGCGGACTGGGGGCATTTCATTACATCATTTCCCGGGGACTGGCATTTGTCAAAGGTGTTAAAATTGAAGATGGTCTGATTTATGCCTTTCTTACCCATGAGTCGCAGATGCTGTTAGTCATCATAGTGGGCACTCTCTCCTTCTTCATGATCTTCAGGAAAAACAGCAGTGAATCTCCTTCATTTTAGACTCTCTCCTTTGCAGTCTCTGCTTTTATGCTTTTTTGCCTTTGAGGTTAAAAAATATGTGCCACAATGAACAAAAAGAAATCGGTCATCCCTCTCCCGCTTTTTCCAAAATAGATTTAAATTTAAATCATGGCAAAATCCAAAACAGTCTTCGTCTGTCAGAACTGCGGCACCGAATCCCCGAAATGGATCGGAAGATGCCCTTCGTGCAAAGAGTGGAATACATACCATGAGGAGATAATCCCCGCCACACCTGCCCGTGAAAGTCCGTGGATTGCAGATCGTGAGCGCAAAAAACCCGGACTTCTTCATGAAATAAAAACCGACGAACAGCATCGTCTGAAAACAGGGGTTCCGGAACTCGACAGGATCCTTGGCGGAGGAATGGTTGCCGGCTCACTTATTCTGCTTGGCGGCGAGCCCGGTGTTGGTAAATCGACAATCGCTCTTCAGCTTGCCCTTGCAATAAGGGATAAATGTATCCTTTACGTTTCAGGGGAGGAAAGTGAAGAACAAATAGGGCTCAGGGCCAAAAGGCTCCGGAAATCAAATCCCTTATGTTACATTTTAAATGAAACGGAACTCGAAAACATTCTTGCCCAGGCTGAACACCTTAACCCGGGATTAATAATCATCGATTCAATACAGACAATTCATACAGGTTTGCTGGAATCATCAGCCGGATCTGTATCACAGGTGAGGGAGTGTGCCGCCCGGCTCCTGAAATTCTCCAAAATAACCGGGATACCGGTTTTCCTTATCGGCCATATAACCAAGGATGGGACACTGGCCGGGCCAAAAGTACTTGAGCATATCGTCGATGTGGTCCTCTATTTTGAGGGCGACAACAATTACATTTACAGGCTGATGAGATCTGTTAAGAACCGGTTCGGCCCGACCTCGGAACTTGCAATCTTTGAAATGGTCGAGAATGGTTTGAGGGAAGTGTCGAATCCTTCGGAAATGTTCATTAACCAGCACGATGAACAGTTGAGCGGCATAACAATAGCTGCGACAATTGATGGGCTAAGACCATTTCTGATCGAGACACAGGCCCTCGTAAGCAGCGCTGTATACGGCACTCCCCAGAGAAGCTCCACGGGATTTGACATCCGTCGCCTTAATATGCTGCTTGCAGTACTTGAGAAAAGAGCGGGCTTCCGGCTTGGAGTCAAGGATGTATTCCTGAACATCGCCGGTGGTATCAAGGTTGATGATCCGGCGATTGACCTTTCAATAATTGCCTCCGTCCTGTCGTCAAATCTCGACATCCCTGTCGTAAAGAATACTTGTTTTACAGGAGAAGTGGGTCTGTCGGGAGAGATAAGACCCGTATCGAGGATTGAACAAAGGATAAGGGAAGCTTCAAAGATGGGCTTCGAAAAGATATACATTTCAAAATTCCACAGGAACGTTTCAGCACAGGGAACAGGCATCGAGATTGTACAGGTCGGCAAGGTAGAATCGCTTGTCCGCTCCCTCTTCGGCTGATTCCTGCCCTGTGCATTTCGCCCTGCACCCTGTTCCTCTTAATATTTCTCCCTTAAATAGCTCCCCCTTCTTGAACTTTCCTTTTTAACCTTATCGCAATCGGTTTCAATATTGAATCCCGAAGGACGCTCAAATTCGTCTGACTCCATTATACCAAACTGGGGATCATTGTAAACCTTTCGAAGGAATATTCCGAAAATCGGCAGGGCCATTTGTGCACCCTGGCCTTCGCTGAGTGTTTCAAAATGAATGGCCTGATCCTCCCATCCGCTCCAGACACCTCCCACAAGGTTCGGGGTCACCCCCATGAACCAGCCGTTGGCATGGTTCTGCGTAGTGCCTGTTTTACCACCAATCTGGTTCAGAAGCATATAAGGTTCTCTTCTCAGCCTGTTTCCCGATCCGGTAAGAACCACTCCCTGAAGAAGATCAAGCATCAGATATGCCTGTTCCTCGCTGAGGACCTCTTCTATTTTGGGGGTGAACTTTGAAATCACATTGCCGTTCTTATCCTCAATGCGTGTAACATACATCGGCCTGGTATATACTCCCTTGTTGGCGAAAGTACCATATGCGCCAACCATCTCTTCAAGTTTTATATCAGATGTTCCAAGGAATATTGAAGGAACGGGATCGATATAACTGCGGATGCCCATTTTTTTCATCAGGTCTGTTACAGCCGATGGCCTGAACTGCTGCATGAGCCAGGCTGAGATATAGTTTTCCGACTGTGCGAGTCCCCATTTGAGAGTTACCATTTTACCATGATATTCTTTCGGACCCGAGCTTCTTGGAATCCATGGAACAGAGTCACCGGGAATGTCAAACGAGCGTGGTATGTTTTCCACTTCATCGCAGGGCGTATAACCGTTCTGCATCGCTATGGTATAAAGGAAGGGCTTTATTGTACTGCCCACCTGTTTCCGTTGTTGTGTCACTGCGTCCCATTTGAAATACCTGAAATCAGGTCCGCCGACATAAGCCTTTACATAACCTGTATGTGGATCTTCAACAAGGAAGGCTGACCTTACGAAATATTTGTAATATCTCACAGAGTCGTAAGGCGTCATTATGGTATCTATCTCGCCCCTCCATGAGAAAACCCTCATCGGAACCTTCGTGTTGAAGGCAAGCATTATTGAATCCATGGGAGCATTGCGTGCTTTCATCCTGATATACCTTTCGCTCTCAATGACCGATCTCATAAGAAGCTCATCAACCTCTTTCTTTGTAATATCATTGGAATAAGGGGGATTCCTGAAATTTTTTGCACGTTTGTAAAAATCGGGCTGAACCTCTTTCGACAGGTGTTCTGTGACAGCTTCCTCTGCATATTGCTGCATCCTTGAGTTTATGGTCGTATAGATCTTCAGACCGTCCTTGTAAATATCATAATTTCTGCCGTCGGGTTTTTTGTTCTTGTTGCACCAGCCGTAAAGAGGATTGTTCTGCCACTCCCATAAAGCATCCTCATATGATGACTGCTGCTGATACCTTGCAGGATCGGGTTCGGGCCTTCTCATAATATTCCTTAAGTACTCCCGGAGGTAGGTGGCAGGGCCTGTATTATGATCTTCCATTTTAAGGTCGAGGACCAGCGGAAGCTGTTTTACCGAATCGGCATAATCGGGCTTTATATACCCGTATTTCGCCATCTGTGAAATAACTATGTTCCTTCTCTTCAGCATCCTGTCGGGATATTTCACCGGGTTGAATGCACTGGAATTCTTAAGCATCCCCACGAGTACCGCGGCTTCCTCAATCTTAAGTGAGTCGGGGGTTGTATTGAAATAAACCTTTGCTGCCGATCGTATGCCTATAGCCTGGTAAAGGAAATCATATTTATTAAGGTACATGGCAATGATCTCTTCTTTTGTATAACTTCTCTCAAGCTTAACGGCAGTCTGCCATTCCTTGAATTTTGATATGCCGAGCTTTAATTTCCTGACTAACGGAGAGGTTCTGGCAGTATCGCGGGGATAAAGCTGTTTTGCAAGCTGCTGGGTGATAGTGCTTCCTCCACCGGTGTTCTGTCGGAGCAGTATTGTTCTGACAAGTGCACGCCCCAGGCCCCTCACATCTATTCCCGAGTGCCTGTAATACCTGATATCCTCGGTTGCAACAAGAGCATTTACAAGGTATGGAGAGAGCTCCTCATAATCAGTCCAGGTGCGGTTCTCAATGCTTATCTTTCCCAGCAGTACGCCGTCTTCGGAATATACTTCGGCTGCAAGATTATATTCAGGATTTTCAAGTTCACTGAATGAAGGCATTGGTCCAAGTCTCCCCTGTGATATGAGTATGAATAGTACCGCCACGATAACAAAGGGAAGAAAAAACAATGACCAGAACCAGATTACGTATTTTTTGTTTGATGAATTGGCTTTCATTCGCTTCCGGAATTTGGCCCAAAAATAGTAATTAATAAAGAATCTTAACGGTTTATTTTGAAGTTTGGAACCTAAATGATTTACTTTGCCGTGTTTATATTTTGTGAAAAATCCATCTGATATGATCGAAAACCTTGTAATTGTTGAGTCGCCTGCAAAAGCAAAAACTATTGAAAAATACCTTGGAAAGGATTTCAGGGTGGTTTCAAGTTTCGGCCATATCCGCGATCTTAAAAAGAAAAATCTCGGGATTGACATTGAAAATGATTTTGCACCTGAATACGAAATCCCTAAAGAAAAAGCAAAAGTTGTAGGAGAACTTAAGAAAGCTGCAACTGAATCTAAAAACATCTGGATAGCCTCTGATGAGGACCGTGAAGGAGAAGCCATTGCGTGGCATCTGGTAAATGTGCTTAATCTAGATCTCGCAACAACAAAAAGAATAGTGTTCCATGAAATAACCAGCGATGCCATCACAAATGCGATTATGAATCCGCGGCAGGTCGACATGAACCTTGTCAATTCCCAGCAGGCACGCCGCATACTCGACAGGCTTGTAGGTTTCGAAATATCTCCTGTTCTGTGGAAAAAGGTTCAGCCGGCCCTCTCGGCAGGCAGGGTCCAGTCTGTTGCCGTCCGCCTCATTGTTGAAAGGGAACGTGAGATCATCGCATTCAAGCCGGAATCGTCATTCAGGGTCACGGGCATTTTTGTCGCTGATAGCGAAATAGCCGGGAACAACCTGATAAAAGCTGAGGCGGCAAAAAGGTTCCCGGGTGAAAAGGATGCTCTGGAATTCCTTGAGCTTTGCAAATCTGCTGAATTCAGCGTTGCAAACGTAACCGTGAAACCAGGAACACGCTCTCCTGCACCACCTTTCACAACCTCAACCCTGCAGCAGGAAGCATACCGCAAGCTTGGCTTTTCGGTGTCGCAGACAATGACCGTGGCACAAAAGCTTTACGAAGCCGGTAAAATAACCTATATGCGTACCGATTCAACAAACCTGTCAACCCTGGCACTGTCGAAATCAAGGGAAGTTATTGTTTCCGGATTCGGAGAGAATTATTCAAAAACCAGGCAGTACAGGACAAAATCAAAAGGAGCACAGGAAGCCCACGAAGCGATAAGGCCGGCTTACCTCGAATCATCGTCCATAACAGGGAACCAGAACGAGAAGAAACTTTATGAGCTGATATGGAAAAGGACGATTGCATCACAAATGGCTGATGCCGAAGTGGAAAAAACCACAATTGGCATTGCCATGAACAATTCGCAGGTTACATTCTCGGCAGCCGGTGAAGTGATAAAATTCGACGGGTTCCTGAAAGTGTATGCAGAATCAAACGATATTGATAATGGAGAGGAGGAAAAATCAATAATCCCTCCTGTTATGAAAGGCATGCCTCTCCGGTATGATAACATCACAGCTGCTCAGAAATATACTTCGCCTCCCCCAAGATATACAGAAGCAAGCCTTGTCAAGAAGCTTGAGGAACTCGGGATCGGCAGGCCATCCACTTACGCGCCTACAATCTCAACCATCCAGCACAGGGGTTATGTGATGAGGGAGGACAGACCCGGTGAGAAAAGGCAGGTGAAAATAGTTTCCCTGTCAAAAGGGAAGATCTCTTCCTCTGTCAAAACAGAAGCTGCAGGCAAGGAAAAATCAAAATTATTCCCTCAGGATATTGGCATGATTGTGAACGATTTCCTTGTGGAAAACTTCCCTGAGGTAGTTGACTACAATTTCACCGCCGAAGTGGAGCAACAATTTGACAGGATAGCTGAAGGCGAATTGAAATGGACGGCAATGCTCAAGAAATTCTATGCACCCTTTCACAAGACCGTCGAGAATACTCTTGAAAAAAAGACAAGGAAAACAGCAGTGAGGATACTTGGAACCGATCCCGTATCAGGGGAGCAGGTCTCGGTTAAAATGGGCCGGTTCGGCCCTGTAGCCCAGATAGGAGAACAGACGGAAGGGAGCAAACCCAGATTTGCAAGCCTTGGCAAAAACCAGCTTATTGAAACAATAACGCTCGATGAAGCCCTGAACCTCTTCCGGCTTCCGAGGTCGCTCGGATTTCATGAAGGCAATGAACTCATGGTAGGAACCGGCAGGTTCGGACCTTACGTAAGGTATATGAACAAATTCTATTCACTGAAAAAGGGAGTCGATGACCCTTATTCCGTTACACTCGGGAGAGCCCTTGAGATCATAAGCGAAAAAAGTGAAAGCGATAAGAAAAAAGTCATTAAGGACTTTGGGACGATAAGAGTACTTAACGGCCGTTTCGGACCATATCTTGTAAGGGACAAGAATAATTACAGGCTGCCTAAAGGAACAAATGCTGAAGAACTTACAGAGGAAGACTGCATAAGGATTATCGAGAACACCGAAAAGACAAAAAAACGTAAAGAGTGAATCATGCTTGATCTGAATGATTATTTCGATCCTGTAAGCATTGAGAGACCCTGTTTTCAAAGTCTGTCAGGCAATGCCGGCTTTCCGCATAATATCTTTATCCATACCGAGAACAATCCCCTGAAGGATATAAGCGGTTTTAAGGTTGCAATACTGGGAGTTCCTGAAGGAAGGAATTCATTAAGCCATGGCACGTCAAATGCTCCTGACTCAATACGGCGTCAGCTTTATTCACTGGCCAGGATACCGGGGAAGAACAGGATCATTGACCTTGGCAACATGAAACAAGGGGCCTCCTTTGGCGACACACTGGCCGGGCTTACGGATGTTCTGGGCACATTATCGGGCGAAAATGTCTTCCCGGTGATAATCGGGGGAAGCAGTGCACTGGTAAGTGCCATCGACAGGACATTTTCAAATCTCCGTGAAGACTACACACTCATCACCGTGGATCCGAGAATAGATTACAACAGTTCACGGGAAATACCCGGATCACTAAGTTATCTGAACAGCATTTACTCAAACAGCAGAAGCACCTTAAAGCACTACATAAACATAGGATATCAGACATACCTCAACGATCAACAGGTACTGAATCGCTTTATACGACGCAATTCAGAACTTATAAGAATCGGCGAAGTAAGGCAGGCTATATATCTTACCGAGCCGCTGTTCAGGGATTCACATGCCGCGGTTTTCGATATTTCAGCGGTCAGGCAGTCGGATGCTCCGGGCACCGCGCTGCCATCACCCAATGGTTTTTATGGTGAGGAGATTTGCCTCCTTTCGAGATATGCCGGTATTTCCGACAACCTTAAGATCTTCGGCCTCTTTGATGTCGACCCTGGTTTTGACAACAGGGACCAGACCTCCGGCCTTGCCGCTCAGATAATCTGGTTTTTTCTTGAAGGATTTTCACAGAAACAATATGAGGCTCCGTCGCTGAGTGAAAGTAATTCGGGACGCTTTGTGAAATACCACGTCAGGATAACAGATCTTGACGACGATCTTATCTTCGTTAAAAGCAATCTTACCGAAAGATGGTGGCTGGAACTCACGGATGCCGAAAATAAAAACGTCTACGTTTCCTGCTCCCACGACGACTATCTTAAGGCTAACAGGAATGAAGTTCCCGACAGATGGGTCAAAGCGTCGGAAAGATTAAAGCCCTGATTTTTCAAACATTTTGACTTTTTTCACGTTTTTTATAATAATTGGAATATTCTTTGTGGATAAATGAACAGGAATGTTCAAAAAATTCCATCAACAGATTACCGGTTTGCATACTTTTAAGTTTTTTAATTATTTTAGGAGTTCTATTAATGGGCTTATTCCTATATATTAAACACGTGAAAAAACTCTACGGTGCATCTCTTATCATAGTATTATCGGTATACACCTGCTTCTCCCAGCAGGATCCCATTACCAGCAATTATATGTTAAATACCCTTACATATAATCCAGGTTATGCCGGAACATCGGGAATGATATGTGCAACTGCACTTAACCGCCAGCAGTGGCTGGGATTTAAGGGAGGTCCCTCAACCACATTATTCAATATAAGCGCCCCTGTTACTCCTTTTAATATAAACAGCGGGGTTGGCCTGATCGTGGAAAACGATAATGTGGGATTTGATAAGGATATCAATATTAAACTTATTTATTCCTATATTGCCGATGTGGGCCCGGGGAAACTCGGAATAGGCATTAATGCCGGGATGTTCAACATGACACTCGATCCCGATTGGTATATTCCGGAGGGCGGAGATTTCACCCCCCCATCCGGCGATCCGCTTATACCTGAATCTAAAGAAAGCTCTCTTGCTTTTGATGCCGGCCTCGGGGTTTATTATACCGCCGACAAATACTATGCCGGCCTGTCAGTAACACATATCAACCAGCCTAAGATAAAGTTCACAAAAGGGGAGACATATCTTAGCCGTCATTACTATTTTACAGCAGGTTACGTGCTCCAGCTGCCTAACCCGGCTCTTGAACTCCTTCCGTCATTTTATGCCATGAGTGACGGAAAAGCAATACAATTTTCTGCAACTTCTTTAGTAAGATACAATAAAAAGGCTTGGGGGGGCGTTTCTTACAGACCCGGAGATGCACTGGTCGGAATTGTCGGGATAGAATTGTTTAATGGTATCAGGGTCGGATATGCCTACGATTTCCCGACTTCGGATATCAGAAAAAGCACAAGCGGGTCGCACGAATTTATTGTGAATTATTGTTTTAGTCTCAGCATGGGCAAAAGCCCGATGAGATACAAAAGCATAAGGTTTTTATAAAATGGATTTTAAACTTCTTACTTGCAATACAAAATTCTGAAGAATTATGAAAAAGGTAATCCTTTCGGCTCTGGTCGTTATTGTTTTTTTAAGCGGATGTAAGACTTCAAACAATGGTGAACTTACCGGAGTCCCGGGCAGAAAGAACTTCTTTGAACCGGAACCTTTTGAAATGGCATTTATCCCTGCCGGAAGCTTCACCATGGGCCCCAGCGACCAGGATGCATTTTTTGCACAGAACACTCTTTCAAAAGTAGTTACTGTGGAGGCTTTCTGGATGGACCAGACGGAGATAACTAATAACAAGTACCGCCAGTTTGTTTATTATGTCCGCGACTCCATACTCAGAACCAAGCTTGGCGAAGCACAGGTGCCGGACCGTGAATATTTTGTAACGGACAAGGATGGTAATCCGATTGAACCTCATGTTCTGAACTGGGACGAAAGGATTGATCCGGAAGAAGAGACAACTGCCGCCGTACTGGAAGAGATGTACTACCCTCCCGAAGAGAGATTCAACGGGAAAAAACAAATAGACGTCAGAAAACTTAACTATACCTATTTCTGGGTCGACTACCAGCAGGCAGCCAAAGCAAAATATGTAAACGATTACGCAAATAATACATGGAAATACGTAGGACAGGTTATCGACCGCAATGGCAATGTGACTCCTGTAAAAGACCGCTCGTCCTTCATAAGGCATGATACAATAAATATCTATCCCGACACATTGTGCTGGATAAGGGATTTCACTTATTCCTTCAACGACCCGCAGGCTGACCTCTATTTCTGGCATCCTTCATTTGATGATTATCCGGTTGTGGGAGTGTCCTGGCCACAGGCCAATGCTTTCAGCCGCTGGAGAACCGATTATATGAACACTGCCCTCCGCAAAAATGGTGTTGCAGATGTACAGGCTTACAGACTCCCGCTTGAAACCGAATGGGAATACGCTGCAAGGGGAGGGCTCGACCTTTCAATGTACCCGTGGGGAGGTCCATATACACGTAACTACCAGGGATGCTTCCTGGCAAACTTCAAACCATTACGTGGGAATTATATCGACGACGGCACAGTTTATACAGCAAAAGTAGGCTCTTATGAACCAAACGAGTACGGATTGTTCGATATGTCCGGAAACGTTGCGGAATGGACTCTGTGCGCCTATCATCCTTCTGCATACATTTTCCAGCACGATCTCAACCCCAACTACGAATATAATGCAAAACCAAACGATCCCCCTGTATTGAAACGCAAGGTCATCAGGGGAGGGTCATGGAAGGATATTGCATATTTCCTGCAAACAAGCTCAAGGGACTATGAATACCAGGATTCGACCAAATCCTATATCGGGTTCCGTAATGTAAGATCCTATATCGGCGTAAACCAGTAAAAAAGTAAAAGCAACAAAAGATTTAAAATAACCTTAAAATAAACAGGTATATGAACCTAGCAGAAATAGTACAATCAAGCGGATGGAAGAATTTCATGGCCAAATTATATGGTATCGGTGCTTCTGTCGTAATAGTTGGTGCCTTGTTTAAAATCCAGCACTGGCAGGGTGCCGGTATAATGCTTACTGTTGGTTTGTTCACTGAAGCGATCATATTCTTCTTTTCAGCATTTGAACCACTCCATGAAGAGGTTGACTGGACACTTGTCTATCCCGAACTCGCGGGGATACAGGATGAAGAACCTCGTTCACAGGCCGTTGGCGGCAGCAGATATGCCGGAAGCGTTTCCGGCGGCGGCGCAGGTGGCGGTTCACTTGCACTTTCAAAATTCGATGAACTGCTTGAAAAGGCCGACATTACACCCGAATTGTTCCAGAAGCTTGGTGCAGGCATGAAAAAACTGGGCGAGGCCACCTCTAACATTAGCGCCATGGGAGACGTGTCTGCAGCTTCAACAAAATACATGAATACAATCAATTCTGCCAACGATGCTCTTGGAAAACTTTCCGAGACATACCAGGCAACGGCAAGAATAATAAACGACTCAAACTCGGGCTATGGTAAAATGGCCGAATCAATCTCTGTTATCGAATCAGGCGGAAGATCATACCAGCAGCAACTGGAGGTCCTGAATAAAAATCTTTCCGCGCTTAATGCAGTATATGAACTTCAGAGGAAAGGCGTTGACGAACATATTAAGGAATCGGATAACCTCCAGAAAGGAATTCAGAACCTGATGAAGGACCTTAATGAATCGGCTGGTGATGCTAAAAAATATCGTGAACAGATCGCCAGGCTTAACGACAATCTGACAGCATTGAACAACGTGTACGGCAATATGCTTGCTGCAATGAATGTTAAGTAACATTACATTTTAACTAAAACAAAAATACCTGAAAAATGGCTCACGAGAGGCTATCACCACGGCAAAAGATGATCGGTATGATGTATCTTATTCTGACCGCCATGCTCGCACTTAACGTGTCGAAGGAAGCTGTGGAAGCATTTAAGAAAGTTGATAAAAGCCTGACGACAACCCTGGCAAACTATGTCATAAAGAATAATCTTATATACTCCGAATTCGACAGGGCCGCTGCAGAGAATCCGACAAAAGCAGGAAAATTCAAAACCACTGCATATGAATTGAAAAGCAGGGCAGACGAAATTTTCAATTATATCCAGGACCTGAAAAAGGAGATCATCTTAACGGCCGAAGGGCCTGATACAAAAGCTATACAGGGTGATGAAATAATTATTGAGGAAGTAAAAAAGATTGATGAAAACAATGTCCCCTCACAGATCCTGATCGGGGCCAATTATAATGGGAAAGCCAGCACACTGAAGGCTCTCCTCAACGATTACAGGGAATTTCTGATATCGACTCTCGATGGGAAAAACCCTACTGCTGAGGAAGCAATCCGTAAAAGTCTCAATACCGACGACGGACATGACCCTGACGGACAGCCTTCAAAATGGGAGACAGTTACATTCCATACGCTTCCGCTTGTGGCTGTCGAAACCATATTGTCAAAAATGCAGGTTGATGTCAGAAATGCTGAAACCGAAGTATTAAACCATCTGTATGCCCAGATCGATGCCGGCGCTTTCAAGGTAAATAAAATCATTCCAACCGTAGTTCCTACTTCGAGTTATGTTACAGCCGGCAGCGATTATGAAGCAAAAGTATTTATCGCTGCCATCGACTCGACCCAGTCGCCTGTTGTAACAGTGAATGGAACCACTCTTCCTGTCGATGAGTCAGGAAGGGGGGTCTATAAGGTCCGTGCCACATCAACCGGCCCTAAAAAATGGGGTGGCATCATCTCGCTGAAGAACCCTTCGGGAGCAACTGTTGAGTATCCGTTCGAATCATCATATTATGTGGGCGAACCCAATGTTGTGGTATCCCCCACCGCGATGAACGTGATGTACAAAGGGATCTGGAACCCCATCGACGTATCTGTTCCGGGTGTAAGTCCCGATAAAATAAAAATTAAAGTCAACAACGGTACTGTTTCCAATGAAAAAGTCAAAAACTCAAAGGGAGTCGCATTCAAGGGAAACTGGTCAATAAACCCGACAGCGGTCGGACAGAATGTACAGATAATTGTATCAGTGACAGATGCCTCAGGGAAGACCACTCCATATGCTCCCGTTGAATTCAGGGTGAAACCTGTTCCTGCACCTATAGCCGTATTTGCCGGTAAAAATACCGGAACAATACCAAAGAATACTGCCGCTGCCCAGGCAGGCGTATTTGCCTCAATGCCCGATTTCGAATTTGACCTTGTATACAAGATCACGGGATTCACAATCCTTTATAACGAAAAAGGCTCTGACTTTGAAGAAAAGAGTACAAGCAGCGCTCTTACACCTAAACAGAAGGATCTTATAAACAGGCTTACCCGCGGCAAAAACCTCTTCATAAAAGATATCAAATGCCTTGCTCCCGACGGGAGAACAATGGAATTGAACCCTATAATCTTGAAGATAGACTAGTAAATAAATAATAAGAAAATGAATAAGAAGATCTTTTTTGGAATTATCGTCCTTGCAGTTGGTACTTTGGCGAATGCTCAGTCGTTCGGCGATATTTACCAGAAATCGATGCCCGATAACAAGAAGATAAATTATCCATATCTCCGTGAGGCTGATGTAATTTGGTCTAAGAAAATCTGGCGCCTTATCGATCTGCGGGAAAAGATGAACCAGCCACTGTATTTCCCCACCAAACCCACACAGGACGGCAGGAAAAGCTTAATAAGCATTCTGCTTGAAGAAATCAGGTCGGGACGTGTAAGCGCCTTCTCACCACTCGACACAAATATGCCCACCACCTATGCCGATATTGAAACTAATATGGGAGCAGGAACAAGGGTTGAATCAATACAGCTCGACGCTGAAGGGAATACAAGAGACTCAACTATTGTGATGTCGGCTAAACCCGAAGAAGTAAAACAATTCCTGATCTACGAGGAATGGTTCTTCGATAAGAAATTATCAAGGCTGGATGTCAGGATCATTGGGATCGAACCTTTCTGGATGGGCTATGACCAGCAGATGGGACGCGCCCTCAGAAAACCTCTCTTCTGGATCAAATTTGATGATGTACGTGATGCACTTGCAAAAAATGAAGTATATATTGCCAGTAATGATGCTCAGAGGATATCATTTGACGATCTTTTCATGCAGAGAAAATTCAGCAGTGTAATCTGGGGCGAATCGAATGTCTATGACGACCGCATGATAGCTGACTATACTGTTGGCAAGTATACCCTGTATGAAGCAGAAAAGATAAAGAATGAACTTTTCAACATGGAACATGATCTCTGGGAATATTAAGAGATAAAGAAACAGGTATTATAAAAATCCTTAACAACCGCAAGATACGCCAGATAAGCGCATTTTGCGGTTATTTTTTCATTCTCACCGTTCTGCCTATCTACTGGAATTTCTCACCTGTGGCATTCTTAACATCCTCCAGGTAATTTTTTATATTTTGCTCTTCTTCCTTTCTAACAATAAGAAGAACATCCTCGGCATCAACGACAATAAAATCTTTTAATCCCTGTATCACAGCTATTTTGCCAGGCGCTATATTGAAAATGTTCCCCTTGCAGTCGTATGTAAAGATCTCGCCCCTGACTCTGCAATTGCCTTTAGAATCAGGCACAGAATGCTCATGCAGCGAGCTCCATGTTCCAAGATCAGACCAGCCAATATCAGTGCACATCACAAAAACATTATCGGCTTTCTCCATGATCCCGTAGTCAATCGATATATTCCTGCATTCAGCATATGTCTTTCCAATAAAACTCGCTTCCTGCCTGGTCCCGTAAAAATCCTTCCCTTCCTCAAATGCTGAGAACATGTCGGGAAGATGCTTTTCGAAAGCTTTCATAATAGCCTTGATGTTCCAGATAAATATTCCCGCATTCCAGAAAAAGTCGCCGCTTTCAAGAAATACTTTGGCCAGTTCGATATCCGGCTTTTCGGTAAAAGTCTTCACCTTCATAAGGTTTTCGAAACCGCCGACCTTCTTTTTCCGGTCCGCCTGGATATACCCGTAACCAGTTTCAGGCCTGTCAGGCTTTATACCCAGCGTAAGAAGGGCGTCGTTCTTTGCTGCAAAATCAAAGCATTGCTTTATTACATCAGAAAACTTTTCCTCCTTTATTATAAGATGGTCTGATGGGGTCACGGCAATCACAGCATCAGGATTGTCCTTCATTATCCTGAAGGTACCGTATGCCAGACACGGCGCGGTATTTCGCCTGAAAGGTTCGGCAAGGACATTCTCGGGATTTATATCGACCTGGCTGAGAACAAGATCTTTATGCAATGCACTTGTTACAATGAATATGTTCTCTTTTTTGCAGACAGAGCTGAATCGCCTGTAAGTCTGCTGAATCAGTGTCTCTCCCGTACCCAGAATATCTATGAACTGCTTGGGGCGCACCTGCCGGCTCAAAGGCCAGAAACGACTGCCGACCCCTCCGGCCATGATAATCACATACCTGTTATCCATTGATGCTGTCTTATCCGATTAAAGTAATGCAAATATATAATTTATTTGTCCAAACCCGCTTTGAACATCTGTGCAGTATTTAACATAAATATTTGTAATTTTAGCCAGTTAAAATTCTAGCATGTTAAGATTCTTAACCCAGTTAGGAAGCTATTTCCTGCTTCTCAAAAAGGTGTTTTCAAAACCTGAAAAAGCTTCTGTCTATTATAGACAGACAATGCATGAAATGGTTTATCTCGGCCTTAACTCAGTGGGGATAATAACTGTAATATCATTCTTCATGGGCGCTGTCATTACGCTCCAGACAGCCTATAACACTGAAAACCCCATCTACCCCACCTACCTTATCGGCCTTGGTTGCCGCGACTCCATCCTCCTTGAATTCTCATCAACAATTACAGCCCTCATCCTTGCCGGGAAAGTAGGTTCAAACATTGCTTCGGAAATCGGGACCATGAGAGTCACTGAACAGATCGACGCCCTCGAAATAATGGGTGTCAACTCGGCTTCCTACCTTATTCTGCCAAAGATAATCGCAACCCTCCTTTTCAACCCTGTTCTCACACTCATCAGCATATCAGTTGGCATATTCGGCGGCTGGATCGCCGGGACCTCGGCAGGCGTTATCACTTCCGAAGATTATGTGTACGGCATTCAGTATGCCTTCATACCTTATTATGTGACATACGCCATCATAAAAACCTTGTTCTTTGCATTTATCATAACCAGCGTATCGGCTTTCGAGGGTTACAATGTCGAGGGCGGATCGCTCGAAGTCGGAAGGGCAAGCACAAAAGCTGTGGTTTTCAGCAGCGTGCTCATTCTGCTCTTCAATGTAATACTAACACAACTGCTTCTGTCATGATAAGGGTAAAGAATCTCAATAAATCATTCAACGGGAAACCGGTGCTAACCGATATCTCCGTTTCGTTTGAGCCCGGAAAAACGAATCTCATAATCGGAAGAAGCGGCTCGGGAAAAACAGTTCTCCTTAAATCAATCGTGGGATTACACGACATTGATGCCGGAGAGATATGGTATGACGACGTTCTTTTCAACAAACTCGACTTCAGGGGCAAGAAAGAAATACGGAAGGAAATGGGAATGCTTTTCCAGGGAAGCGCCCTGTTTGATTCACTGACCGTGGAACAGAATGTAAGATTCCCTCTTGATATGTTCACTGAAAAAAGTGACGAGGAAAAAAGGGATCGCGTCAATTTCTGCCTTAAAAGGGTTAACATATTGAACGCCAACAATCTTCTGCCCTCAGAGCTGTCAGGTGGAATGAAAAAAAGAGTAGCTATTGCCAGGGCCATTGCCCTTAACCCGAAATACCTGTTCTGCGATGAGCCCAACTCAGGCCTTGACCCCCTTACTGCAATTCTCATTGACGATCTTATCAAGGAGATCACCGAAGAGTATGCAATGACGACCATTGTCAATACCCACGATATGAATTCGGTGATGAAGATCGGCGAGAAGATCATCTTCCTCAGCGACGGCATAAAATGCTGGGAAGGGAACAATAAGGATATATTAAGTTCCGATAATAATACCCTGAATGATTTTGTTTTTGCAAATGCCCTTGCCAAACAACTCCGGATAACACTCAGCCGGAACAAACCCGGGAACTAATCCACTTCTTCATAGTCAATATACTCTCCCACCTCCTTCGAGACACCCTTCCTCCGCGATCTGCTTTCCTTTTCACGTCTCTCTTCTTTTTCTGCCTCGTCTGCAAAGAAGTTAACAAATGATTTGACTAACAGATAAACAATTGTGGCAATTAAAATGACACGAATAAGCAAAACCATTCTTCCCCGGTAATTTTAAGTTAATATTTCATTCAATTCATCTCGTTCTCTCCCTGTTACCAAAAACAAGATTCAGGCCAAGCCTTGTATGCAGGGTATTCCAGTTTGAGGGAAGCGCGAAAGAATCTCCGCCGCTTCCTGTACTCTTCCATGATAACGGTATCCGGTCGACAAGGAAATAGAGCTGGAAGACTGACAACCTTCCGTAAAGCCCAAGTCCGATATTACTGTAATCATGATTGCATGCCGTATAACAAAGACTGGCCCCGAATTTGTTCCTGAGGTTCACATTTGCCGAAAGAGTGACTGCCTGCCTTAATTGCTGGCTTGTCACCCTGCTGTAGGATAAAAGTCCGAAAGAAAAGATGTCGTTCAGAACATATTTCCCTCCCATGCTAAAGCCTACAGGAAATTTCGTGGTAAACCTTTTTTCTTCATCAACCACAACAAAGGCCTGCTTCAGTGAATCGGCAAGGCTGCCGGCAAGGTCATCAATTGTTGCCCTTCCTTCCTGAATATCTTTGAAATCCAGACCATTAAGCTTTATGTCTCCAACCGCTTCAATATTTGTAAGATCGCTTTTCCATTTAATGAATCCAACATCCGTCAGTGCAGCCGACAGTATTATCTTATCGGTCAATGAATATTCTGCGCCCAAATCCATCCCAAAGCCCGTGTTCTTCATGTTTGTGAAGAATGATCCTCCCTCAATATCTTCAACATCAAAATCTGTGATATTGTTATCAGAATCTCTGACAACATGCACAGGCCCGCTGAAATCAAGTGCCATATTGGCCTGAAGAGTATTTGTATAATCATTGTTCACCGTGAGGTTCATGCTGTAATTCTGCAAAGTGCCGGCAGTTATCCCGAAAAACACCTTTGCCCTGGCACCGAATCTCAGTTTTGGAGTTATCTCTCTCGATGCCCCTATAGCTGCTTCCCTGTAATATTTATATTCAATTTTCATATTTGACAGATCAAATGTCTGCCCGGCAAACTGTTCATTACCGAGAAAGGCGAGCCGGAAATAATCACGTGGGATAACAATATCGGCATCAGCATTATCGGTTATATCGAGAAAAAGATAAGTCCCGTTTTTAAGTGTGAACCCCAGCCCGAACAGCTGTAAAGATACCTTTGGTTCAATATAGTTCAGATTATTCAGCTTGCCAAGGAACCTGTCGACATTAAAGTCAGATTGCAGGAATGCAAGATTGTTTTTGTCTATTTCCAACCCTTTTACAAACAGATCGGAAAAACCCAGAAAGTTATTCGTAACATTTACATTGATCCCTGTAAGAGCCGGAAGTCCGACGTAAATGGAATTTGTCTGCCGCAGTGCAGGATTAAGGAGATGATTCTGGGGCAGGTTCATAAAATACATTACCTGGCTGTTCTGAGCCGCACTCCCGGTAACGATCACTGTAAACATAAATGCAAAAAGCAATCTCGGTTTCATGGCAGTCTTAATTAATTTGGTGCTGTTTCCAGTTTATAATTATATAAAAACCTGTCGGTTCCGCCTACAATCAAATTCCAGCCGTCAGAAGGACCGAGTCTGCCTATTGAAAACATTGATGCGCCTTTCAGAGGAAATCCTTTCATTATTTCACCCCTGGCGTCGATCAGATAGATAAGTTCCTTATCAACATCGAACACACCAATTTTCCTGTTTTGAGATGAAAAGGTGAAGTTTATGGGGCCACCCAGTTTTGCCGAACTGAAATCTTTCGCAAACATTTCCTTAAAATCGTGATCATAAAGATAAACGAAGCTGCTGTCAATGAAAACATATTCGCCAAAACCATCGCCATCTACATCAAAAAAATCGAAAGAGTGGTCAAAGGAGAACTTTCTGAAGCTGTATTTCTTAACGTTTCCGTTAAATGAAATTGTCTGTAACGTGCCGTCGGGCGATGTGCATACGAGCGCCGGTTCAGATCCCGGAACGAGCCTCAGGGCCGATCCCCTGGCCCTTGTTACGGCATCCCCCGGCCTCATCCTTTCCTTTCCTGAACGATCGAGAAAATATATCGAACCTTCATCAGCAACAACTATGAAATCCTTGCCCGAGACCTTAAAGTAACCGGCTTCCGAGACAACGGGGCCAGCTGTTCTGAAAGGTTCCCATCCCTTTACTACGTTCCCTGCCTTGTCATAGGCATAGAGCAACTTATCCTCACCACAAATGACAAGCCTGTAATTACGGTTATTATCATAATCGAAAAGCGCCAGTGAATTCGTTGCCGGCGATCTTAGCCTTACTGGATACCTTTCGACATAGTTCCCGTTCCTGTCGATAAGATGAAGGTAGTTCCTTCCCGAGAACAGTAGCTGATATTTGCCGTTCCGGTAATAGTCGATCATGTATATCGTGCCGTTGATCCTTTCCTGTATAGCGACCTTCCACAAAACCCTTCCTGCCGTATTGATAAGATAAATGTTGTTCCTGATGTCCTGGATAAAAATTTCCTTCGCCCCGGTGTTGTGATTTGTGAAGAAGAACGGCTTTATGGCGGCCGTCGTGTCGAGAAGCGTTTCCCATTCAGTGACTGACTTTTCCCTGGCTTCCTCCCTGTAACTGACCGACAGGTTATTATATGTCATCCCATTTATCGAGGCCAGTTGAAAACCAATTGATTCTATTTTTTCAAGCGAACCACTGTTCTCCTTTAATGCATCAACAATTCTTTTATCAAGAAATCCCGAAAGATAATCCAGGCAGCCCGAAGGTACGCAGTAAAAGAGAAATCCCGTCCGGCTTGGAACTGTCTTTTCAAATTCACGGTACCAGATGTCATTGGCAAGTGTTTTGTTCAGCATATTGTCGTACAGGAACCTTGTAAGGGTTTCAAATGAATTTCCTGTAACAAGATAATTGTCATAAAATGTAAAACATGAATCAGTTAAGCCTGATGCAAAGCCAGGCATCAAAACTGAACCAAGGCCTTTAAACCCCCGGGTGTACACCGGAACGCTTGTCTGATCGTCGGGCCTGAAATATCTGATCCCGGGGCTTTCACCCAGATGCCTCATCATTACAGTCTCACATTGCATGCGGTTTTTCAGCTCATAAATCAAAAGAGAGTTCCTGCTTACGGGATTGTTCCGGATATCAATATATGCACTGGTGACTTCATCGCCGATATATGGCGTAAGTTCATCGGCAAGGCCCGATATTTCCGGATCCGCAGTGGTTGCTGCTTTTTCATTTCTTACGCCGGGAATAAATACCGCCGTCTTGAACAATGAAGTGGCCGAAGGCAGTATTTTGCAACTGTGAAATTCAGCCGGCTGTACCCTGCTGTAAATATTTATTGACAATGATGAATCAGAGATTTCGCTGTATCCGCTTATTGAAAACCCTTTCTCATCCGTGAAGAAATCCCCTCCAGCACAGCCTGACACTTTTGAGATCCGTGCGCCCGGAGATTTTTCACCGCCGGCAAATATCTTTCCGGCGATATCTCCGAGGTTGTCAAAAACAAGGAACAGCTTATCCGCCTTTTTCCCTGCTGACATAAATATTCTTGAAAAACCCGGCAGATTCCTTATATCCGTTCCTGTGCCTGTTTCAGTAAGCGCTTTTTTCAGAAGGTTTTCCGAGGTGCTGCCGGTTAAAAGGCCTGAAGTAATGGCGATGAATAAAGTATCTGCACGTCCGGCAGCTTTATATGGAAGAAATAAAATTTTCTTCCCGGCTGTCTTTTTTTCCTGAAAATTATTTATTCCCGAGGAGGAAAAAGCTTCCTTTAATTGCCTTATCCCGGTTTCAGACGGAATAGCTTTTGAGAAAAAAGGGACAAGGGCACCTCTTTCTGAACGATGAAAGGATATCAGGGCAGTACCTTCCTGCATAATCTTTTTAAATCCCGGCCTGTTCACCTGGTCGGCAAGATAATTCAGACCGGCGGTAAATCTTTCAAACTGTTTTACATTCTTAAGTTCTCCGGCTAGTCCCTTTCCTGTTGTAAAAGAATTCAGAAGGCTCCTGAGATCGTACGTCTCAATAACGATTGCGGCATCGGTGCCAATTACCCTGTACGGATCGGTGATCAGATCCTTCCTGTTCCTGTTAAGGAAATAACCCAGCAGGAGGACCCCGGTAAAAAGTATAATAACCGCTACTATTGCTTTCCGCCTGATCACATTAAATCAATTACTGTTGCTGATGACAAATTTAAGAAAAAGAGGTTAAAATTCTGGCACGCAATTTGCCCCTGAACAATAACAAAGGCAATCTCAAACATATACTTGATCTTTCAAGTCAGCCAGGTTCAAAGCCTGGCTTTTATTTTTCAGAATGGCCTGTATCCGATAATCTCCCTGACTTCCCTGACTGTCTTTGAAGCGCTCTCCCTGGCTTTTTCTCCCCCTTCCCTGACAACCCTGGCAAGATATTCATTGTCGGCCAGAATATCTTTAATCCTGTTCCTTATGGGGTCTGTCACTTTTATTATGTCTTCCGCGAGCTGCTTTTTAAGATCCCCGTAACGGATCTCGCACGAGGAATGCTTATCTGTGAAATATTTAACAGTTGACGGGTCTGATACAACATTCATTATCGTGAACAGATTTTTTACAGGTTCGGAGGGTTCCTGGCCTGGCTGCGAAGGTCCTGCATCAGTGACTGCACTCATCACTTTCTTCCTTATTACCTCGGGCGGATCGGCAAGGAAAATTCCGTTCCCCTCGCTTTTTCCCATCTTGCCGGTACCATCAAGCCCCGGGATCTTAATGAGTTCATTCCCGAAATTATAGGCATCGGGTTCGGGAAAATAATCTACATTGTAAATTGTATTAAAACGCCTTGCAAACCTTCTTGTCATCTCAAGATGCTGTTCCTGGTCCTTGCCGACAGGCACCTTGTTTGCCTTGTGAATTATGATATCGGCTGCCATAAGAACAGGATATGTAAGAAGCCCGGCATTTATGTTATCGGGGTGTTTCCTGATCTTTTCCTTGAATGAAGCTGTCCTCTCAAGTTCGCCGACATATGCATTCATGTTGAGAAGAAGATAAAGTTCACTTACTTCCGGAACATCACTCTGAATAAACACGGTAGCCGATTCAGGATCTATGCCGCAGGCAAGATATTCCGCAAGAACCTGTTTAATGTTCCCATGAAGGTCATCGGGATGAGGGTGTGTTGTAAGAGCATGATAATCAGCAATAAAGAAAAAACAATTGTTCTCATTCTGCATCTTAAGAAAATTCTTCACCGCGCCGAAATAATTGCCAAGATGCAGGTTTCCCGTCGATCTTATCCCGCTCACAACAGTATCCATGATAGTGCTCAATAAAATTTCACGCAAAATTAAATCTTTTTCCGAAAATAGTACCTTTGCCTGATCACAATACCAAAGGCCATGGAATCAACGCGACAGAAAAAAGTATCCCGGCTCATACAGAAGGAGATGGCCGACATCTTTCTTAAGAAGGGCGGCGAATTTGCACACGGGAAAATGATCTCGGTGACAAAAGTAAGGATAAGCCCCGATCTTTCCTTCGCAAAGATTTACCTGAGCATATATCCCTCGGCGGGACAGGATGACGTTCTCAGCGGCATACAGGAACATGCCCCGAAGATGCGGTTCGAAATGGGCCGGAAGGTTGGAAAACAGCTAAGGATAGTGCCTGAAATTGCCTTCTTTATCGACGACAGCCTCGATTATATTGATAACATCGACAGGCTCCTGAAATCGTGACGCCATGCAGTACGATCCTGTTAAGAAGAGGGTGGGCCGTTTCTTTTCGGGCTCGCTGTTCATGAGAAAAGCATTCTATTTCTGCCTCGACCTGCTTCTCCTCCGTGCCTGGCACGTGAGAAAAGCACTGAAGCGGATCGCCCGGAAAAACCCGTTCAGGGCCGTGATTCTCGACGCCGGGGCAGGATTCGGTCAGTATACATGGAGAATGAGCCGGATGAATGCAAACTGGAAAATAAAGGCAGTGGATATCGACCCTGATCATACAAGCGCGAACAACGATTTTTTTACAAAGGCAGGCCTGTCGGACAGGGTGACCTGCGAAACTGCCGATCTTACCAGACTTGCAGAAAAGGAAACATATGACCTTATCCTTTCAGTCGATGTAATGGAACATATCAGGGAAGACGAGCTTGTCCTCAGGAACTTCTTCAACGCAATGAAGCCCGGCGGAGTACTCCTCATCTCGACACCATCCGACAAGGGCGGATCTGACGCTCATGATGAAAGCGATAAATCCTTTATTGATGAACATGTCAGAAATGGATACGGCATCAATGACATCACAGGGAAACTGTCAGCGTCAGGGTTCAGGAATATCAGGGCACGCTATACCTACGGCATTCCGGGAAACATATCCTGGAAACTTTCTATGAAGTATCCGGTTAAACTGCTGAATGCTTCGCCGATGTTTTATCTTATCCTTCCTTTTTATTACCTGATGGCATTCCCTTTTGCTTTAATTCTCAATATTTTTGATATATTGTTAACACACAAATCAGGAACCGGGCTCCTGGTTACAGCCGATAAATAAAAGTGAAGCTCTCCTTATATATTGCAAAAAGGTATCTCTTCGCCAAGAAATCGAGGAACGCAATTAATGTGATCTCATCGGTTTCTGTGGCCGGCGTTGCCGTGGGCACTATGGCTCTTATTATAGTGCTTTCAGTTTTCAACGGCCTTGAATCGCTTGTCCGATCGATTTTCAACACCTTCGACCCCGACCTGATGATTACTGCTGCAACTGGTAAAACATTTGTTCCCGACAGCACCCGTCTGGCCCTGCTTTCGAAGGTGAACGGCGTCGAATGCTATTCACTCTGCGCCGAGGAAAATGCACTTCTTAAATACGGTGAAAAACAATATATTGCAACAATAAAGGGAGTCGACGATCATTATAATGAAGTCACAGGTATCGACAGTTCAATGTGGGACGGGGAATTCCTTCTCCGGTCGGAACAGGGAAGGCCATATGCCATCCCCGGGATCGGAATTGCAAACTTCCTGGGGCTCAGAGTTAATTTCATAACACCTCTGAATATCTATGTGCCTAAAAGGACAGCTGACGCAGACTTTAATCCCGAAAATGCATTTATCAGAAATTACATATTTCCTTCGGGAATATACCAGGTCGAACAGGAATATGATTCTAAGTATGTTTTTATGCCTCTCGATTTTGCACGCGAACTGCTGGAATATAAATCTGAGGTAACTTCACTGGAGGTCAAATTCACCAAAGGAGCCAGGGAATCAGCGGTTCAGAAAGAAGTAATGAAAATCTTCGGAAAGGATTTTGTTGTTCAGAACAAATATGAACAGCAAGAGATATTCTATAAGGTGATGAAATCGGAACGGCTGGCCATATTCCTCATACTAACCCTGATACTTGTCATTGCTTCGTTCAGCATAATCGGCTCCCTTACAATGCTTATAATAGAAAAAGAAAGAGATGTTGAAATACTAAGGAGCCTCGGGGCCGATAACGACCTGATCAGGAAAATCTTTATTTTTGAAGGATGGCTGATTTCAATCCTGGGAGCCGTTGCCGGAATTTTGCTTGGTTTTTTAATTTGCTGGATACAACAGACTTTTGGGATAGTCAGGCTCAGAAGTGACTCACTGGTTATGGATGCTTACCCCGTTGTGATGAAAATAAAGGATTTCATAATAGTGCCTGCCACTGTACTGCTTATTGGGTATTGGGCAGCATGGTATCCTGTCAGATTCCTGTCAAAAAAATACCTCGCTGATAAAATATGATCCGCAATATGAGATTATCCCTTCAATATATCCTGCCACTGGTACTTGCTTTTGCAATTTCTGCCGGTTCATGCACCGGACGGAAAAGCAAAGCCGAGCGCAGGGATCTTATCCCTGAAAATGACCTTGTGAAGATACTCCGGGATGTTCATATAACTGATGGCTTGCTGTCGATGCCCGGCATAAACTATAAATTCTCTTACGGCGATTCAATTTCTTCCTATATCGATGTCATTGAAAGCCATGGATACACCAAACAACAGATGGACAGGACAATGCGTTTTTATTTTGTCAAAAGGCCCAAGAAGCTTGTAAAGATCTATGATAAAGTTCTTGGCAGCCTCAGCGAAATGGAATCCAATATAGATAAGGAGATCCCTGCATTCAGGGCCAGTGCCCAGAATATCTGGACAGGCAGAGAATATTATGCAAATCCCGATCCTTCCGGACAGGATCCCGAACCTCTTGATATCCCTATGGTCTATCTTGAATCATACAATCTACGATTCACTATCACGATCTTCCCTGACGACAGGACATATAATCCCAGACTGAATCTTTACCTTTCGCATACCGACTCCTCGGGAAATGAAAAAAAGATTTTCTTCAAAGCCCCGCCTTATCTTAAAGACGGATATCCTCACACCTACATTCTGAGGGCAACCAATAAGCTACCTCCCCCGGTAAGACTGAAAGGCTGGTTCATAAACCTGGAAGAAAGCGCTCCCGAAAGAGAACACAACTACACCATCCGCGACATTGTGCTTTCGCAAAAGAGGCTGGAAAAATGAGACATTTCTCAGCTCAATATGTCTTTACAAATGAAGGGGCCCCTCTTAAAAGGGGCATTGTAACAGTATCCGATGAAGGGATAATTACCGCGATACATGATTCCGGAGGCGACCTGGCTGAAAAAAGATCCGTGGAATTTCACAATGGCATTATCGTTCCCGGATTCGTAAACTGCCATTGCCATCTCGAACTTTCCCATATGAAAAATGCCATACCTCCCGGAAAGGGTCTCGCGGAGTTTCTGAGGATGTTCCGCGAGGCAAGATCGGCTGACACCGGGACAATAACCGGTGCAGCAGGAATTGCAGATGAAGAGATGTACCTTGGGGGCATAGAAATGTGCGCGGATATCTGCAATACAAACCACACATTTGCAATAAAAAAACAGAGCAGGATCAGGTATAAGAATTTTCTTGAGTTATTCGGAATCGACAGTGAAAAAGCAGAAAAAAGACTTGATGAAATAAAACATCTTGCCGCTGAAGCGGAAGCAGCAGGTCTCGAACATTCAATTGTGCCTCATGCAGTTTACTCAATATCTCTTAAACTTTTCGCGTTGTTGCGCGCCGAAACTGAATCAAACAAGGTTTCTTCTGTCCACTTCATGGAAACTGAAGCAGAAAAGATGCTTCTTGAAAAATCCGAAGGTCCCCTGATGAATTCATACAGGGAATCCGGACTTGTCACGGGAAGTAATAAACCCGACCTTGTAAGAGATCATGCAACAGCCGTCCTTCAACATATAACACAATCGGGAAACCTTATTCTTGTCCATAATACCTTTGCAGACAAGGATATCATCGACAGGTTGAAATGCCGCCCTAACCTCTTCTGGTGCCTCTGCCCGAATGCAAACCTTTATATCGAGAACAAAGTCCCTCCTCTCACTCTTTTAATGAAGGAAAACTGTAAAATCGTTATCGGGACCGACAGTTACGCGTCAAACGGCAGGCTGAACATCCTTGATGAGATCAGGACTCTTCAGAATTATTTCCCTTCCGTATCGCTTGAAGAAATGGTAAGGTTTGCAACACTAAACGGAGCTGAAGCTCTTGGAGAACAGGAGTTGCTGGGTTCGATAAAAACAGGTAAAAAACCAGGTCTTCTCCTGCTTAAAGACCTCGATATCGCCAGGTTAAGGCTCCTTCCCTCTACAAATGTGAGAAGGCTTGTCTGACATTCTTTCTGAACTGCCATATTTGTGCTAATTTTGTGGCGTTTCTGAATCTTTCTGAATGTCAACATTTCTATTCGACAAAATCATTTTTGGTCCTGTCAGAAGCAGGAGGCTCGGAGTTTCACTGGGAATCAACCTTCTTCCCACAACAAGGAAGGTCTGCAATTTTAACTGTATCTACTGTGAATGCGGATGGACGAATTCATCGCGGGGTAAAAGAAGCTCATTCCCGGACCGCGAAGAGGTTCGGAAAGCTCTCGACAAGAAACTTGCCCTGATGAAAGCTGAAAACCACCATCCCGATGTAATAACTTTTGCAGGTAACGGGGAACCGACTCTTCATCCTGATTTCCCTGAAATAGTAGACGACACAATAGAGCTCAGGAACATATACTTCCCCGATTCAAAGATCGCCGTGCTGTCAAATTCGACTACCATCACGGTGCCGCGCATAAGGGAAGCTCTTCTTAAAGTCGACCAGAACATCCTCAAGCTTGATTCAGGATTCGACCTTA
The DNA here is from genome assembly GCA_035390825.1 of Bacteroidales bacterium. GTDB lineage: Bacteria > Bacteroidota > Bacteroidia > Bacteroidales > VadinHA17 > LD21. The sequence goes on from DAOOUQ010000012.1 coordinate 108,632, forward strand.
CTGTCAGAGTCCACAACCAGCCAAGAGTCAGCTTCGGGGTGGCCGGGCTGATCAGCAATCTCAAAGACCTCAAGGGTCAGCTTATAATTCAGACACTGTTTCTCAGGGGCAGGCATGACGGAAGGATAATCGACAACACTACTCCTGAAGAACTTGAAGCCTGGTTGAAAGCCATTGCATCGATAAGGCCTTCCGAGGTCATGATCTATACAATATCGCGGGATACGCCTGAAGGGAGCCAGCTTGTCAAAGTCCCGGTTTCCGAATTAAGACGTATTGCCGCCATGGTAGAAAATCTGGGAATAAAAACCAGCGTGTCGGGCTGACTTTGAAAGCAAAAAGAAACATACTTATCTGTCCTCTTGAATGGGGCCTCGGTCATGCCGGAAGAATGATCCCTCTTGCA